>NZ_JBIAMW010000010.1:0-270310 GCF_042874315.1 Nocardia sp. NPDC004068 | reverse complement strand
GAACTCTTTCGGATACGGCTTCGGCACTGCGACATCCTCTCAGGCTCGCCACCCGGCAAGCCAACTCGGTTGTCACCTATCCGTGCAGCAGCCCCGAAGACCTTGAGGCAGCGTTGAAGGATCCGGAGATTATGGGCGTAGCTCTGGAAATCCTGGATAAAGCCCGGCGTCGCCATTCGGCCCACAAACGATAGCGCCACGGATCTAACCCCCGACCTGCTCGACGCCTGCTGGCAAACCACCCAACTGATAGCAAGTAGGTAACGTTCCGAACGACATCCCGGCTACCAGCCCGCGGGCAGTCACCCCTAGTAGCTTCTCCTTATAGTATCTGCTACAGACGAGCCGGGGCGTCGGTGTGTTAGGGCCTCGATCGAAGAAACAATCAATAACGGAAACATGAAATGGAGACTGTTCCCCGATGGATCCTTACGCCCTCGCTGTAGCGTTCGGCGTCGGCACGACCGGTGTAGCAGCGCCTGTGGCGTGCGCCACCGCGAAAATTGTTGTTACCAAGAACAAGATCAGGCTGCTCCGTGAAGCTCTAAAAGATGTATCGGGGGCAGAGCGTCCTGCAGTCCTTCAAGCACTTGCTGAAATTCTGTGAATCTCGATCATTGGGTATTTCATCGCCAAAGTCAAACTTTGCAATGGCACGAGACCTACCTTCGGCCACGGTACGCATTATTGAGTCGAACTTCTTGCGCGCTGCCTCGCGGTCTGGGTCTGACACTGCGATCTGAGCTTCGTACCTTGCCAAGGAGGTCAAGAGGAGAGACAACCCGCCCTTGACCGAATCGACAATCCGGTCAAGGGCCTCGCCCAGATTGTAGGCGGCACCGGTTCCATCAAAAGCCCATTGGAATGGGCAGCCTGTTTGCTCAGCATCGCCTGGGCAGTACGGAGGCAACGAATTACCTATTCGGCATGCTCGGTGCCGGACTCCATCTTCAGCCGAATTTGAACTATCGGCACCAGACCGAGAATCGGCACAACTTTGGCCGAGCCTCGGAAACAAATGCGTAGCTGAGCTGCTAGAGTCGCCTCTCCCCTCTATCCCCCCGCTCGCGCCGCGAACGGCGCGACAGGCTTCGAGTGTCCGTGCTCAGCGGTTCGAGTACCGCAACGGGAGCGATCGCAATGCGGAATTTGTTTTAGACCGTCCGTATCTCAGCGCGGCGGTCATAGTCACCCCAAGCGGAGGGTGTTACGTCGACGCCGAATTTCGGAGTTCGGTGATGCCGGATCTGTAGCGGGCGATCTCGGCGGGCCGTTCGAGGTAGAGGTCGCCGACGTGTTCCTCGATGTAGACGATGGGAGGTTGGGTCATGCGGGATTTCGGCATCATCGGGAACTCCAGCAGCGAGAACGATCCGAGCAGGGCGCCGATGTGGTTGCGGGTGGTGAAGGGGACGACCCGGATCGACACGTTGAGGCGGTGATCGAGCTCGGTCAGGTGCTGGAGTTGTTCGGCCATCACGGCGGGGCCGCCCCATTCCTCGCGCAGCGCGGCCTCGGACAGGAGGATTTCGGCGGTGAAGGCCGGATCGTCAAGGCGGGCTTGGCGTTTCAGCTCGCGGTAAACGCGTCCCTCGATCTGGTCGGTGGGGGCATTGGGGCTGTCGGTCCAGGCCACGGCGCGGCTGTAGGCGGGGGTGCGGACGAGGACAGGCAGGCGGATGACCGCCCACGCCGTGAGGCGGACGGCTTGCTCCTCCAGCGCGATGCAGGGGTCGAAGTCGGGGATTTCCCGATCGAGAAGTGGCTGCCACCAGCCGCCACCCCGCTCGGCGGTGCGGCGTGTTTCGCACGCCAAGGCCAGGATCAGGCGACGCTCCTCGTCGGACACGCGGTAGAGGTTGCACAGGGTGTTCATGTAGAGGTCGCTCACCGAGCGGACCGACAACCCTTCCTCCAAGCGGCCCATCGTTTGAGGGGAGATCCCGAGGACGCGGGCGGCGGCTGCTTGGCTTATTTCCGCTCTGTCGCGCAGGGCGCGCAGTTTCTGGCCGAGGGCGCGTCGCGCGAATGTCGAACCTTCAGCGGGCATTTCGTCTCCTTGGCTTCGTCACATGGTTGCTTATTCAATTCAGTGCCAGCCCAATCGCGTTGGTGCTCAGCAAGTCCGGAGTTCGACTTCTCCGAATCCGATGTCAGCCACCGTCTCCGAGCGCCGGTAGCCGCAGCGAACGGCGGCTGAGTTCGGTGTTGAGATCCGTGTAGCCCTCCACCAATTCCGCCAACCGGTACCAGGCCGCGTGCACCTGCGGGTCCGTGCTGAGGTCCGCCACCGTCATCAACAGGTGGTAGGCGTGGACTTGCAGACGCGCCAACCGGTCGATCACCGCGCCGAGCGATTCGGTGTGCATCCGCGCACCGCCGCACGGCACCGGCAGGTTGCCCGCCGCCCACGTATCAACAGCGAGTACCAATTCCACTCTCGGGCAACAGCATTGAAGTGCGGAGGACCGCGCCGTTTGATACAGGGTTCCGAACTCCGCTGCGAGTTCGAGCACCGGATGCGCGTCGATATGGTGCCCGCGGATCGCCGCACACAGCTCATCCGCTGACGGCAGCACCTGCGGCTGCGAACCGTGCGATATGAGACCCATCGTTCACCTGCTCCCGGAGCGACCGTGTTGCGCTGCCGCACTTGCGACGTCATGTGCCGCTTCCTTCAGCGACCACAGGCGCTCGCCGGAGCTCTCCATCGTCGCCAGGCCGACGAGTTCGAGCAGGGTCAAGCCCAATACGGCGGCAGCCTCGCGCAGTTCGTCGAGGTCGTCGGCGACCCGCAAGGCGGCTCTAGCCTGCTCCAGCGACAGCGTCCGGCCTGGGAGGAAGCTCACCACCCATCTGTCCTGGCCGACGCTGCGGACATGGCGCCGAGTCACTTTCGAATCGAGTTGCATGGCAAACACCCCTCGCTGGGCCGTGATGGCTCGCCTGAGCAGCGCTGCACGGGAACGGTGGGACTGCTCGCCGTGTGCGCCGGGCTATCGTGATGACCGCCACAGGTAGACTAATGCTGCAACATTTGCAGCGTCAAGTGCTGCATCGATTGCAGCAACGTACGAAGCATCGTTCTCGGCCGCCTGTGCTGGACTGCTGAGAGCGGCGCGCGATGCATGAGGGAGGATTCAGCTATGGCGACCCCGTCACCCGCCGTCGCGAGGTGGGAACTCAGGCTCCGGATCGCTCAGTTGCGGAAAGACTCGCAGTTGGGTGACGCCGAAGTGATGGACGCCGTGGGCATCTCGCGGCCGTACTGGTCACAGGTGTTCAGCGGAACCCGCATGCTGACGGTCGACAAGCTTCGAGCATTGGCGGCGGCTTACGGGTGTGATGCTGATGAGCAGGACGAGTTGGTCCAGCTTCGCGAAATCGCCACCAAGGAACGCGGCTGGTGGATGAAGCATCCGGCGCTGATCCGGCCCGAGATGCAACAGCTTTACGGCCTGGAGCACGGCGCTCGGAGCATTCGCTGCTACAACAGTTTGTTGATCCCCGGACTGCTCCAGTGCGAGGGCTACGCCCGCACCATCATCGCCGCGAACACGATGATCAGGCCGTTCGAGGTCGAACAGCATCTCGCAGTACGGATGCAACGCCAGAGCCGACTGACCGACGACGATCCACTGCACCTGACGGCAATGGTTTCGGAGGCCGCGCTGATACAGCAGACCGGCGGGCCGGATGTACTCCGCGAGCAACTGCTGCATCTGATCCGACTCGCCGAGCAGCACCCGGAAACAATCGAGTACCGCATCATCCCGTTCACAGCCGCCGAGGGCACCGCGCTCGGCGGCTCGACCTTTCATCTACTCGACTTCAGCAGCACGAAGCTCCCCACGCTGGGCTGGTCCGAAACGCCCACGCGGGCTGGCGTTGTGGAAGACCCCACCGAGGTGAGCAGCCTGGCCTACGCCTATGCGCAGGCCATGACTCAGACTCTGAGCGCCGCCGATTCGCTGTCACTGATCAAGGAAAAAGTTCGTGAGTAACAATCGAAAACTCAATGACTCTACTTGGACCAAGTCCACATTTTCCGACCACGGAAACGCTTGTGTCGAAGTACTGGTCCAGAATGACTCGGTGCTGATCCGGGACAGCAAATTCACTGGAGATCCCACTTCCCAACCGATAATTTTTGTTCCTGTCACGCTGTGGTCCGAATTCATGTCGACCATCACTGATGGCGGAAAACAAGATAGGCCGCGCGGGATTCCTGGCGTCAACTATGACGCCACCAACGGAACGACAACTCTCACGGATTCAGCCGGAACGACGCTCGTCTATACCGAAGAGGAATGGACGGCGTTTATCGCCGGGATTCGCGCCGACCAGTTCTCCTTGACTTGTGTGTGATTTCTCCCCGCGATCGGTTCGAACGGCCACCCGGGCAACCCATGCGTTCCTGATCGGTCGAAGACGGCTACGGAGCGTCGCTCGCAAGTAGACTTGGATCGTTGGCTGCCGAAGCTTGTGCCCGACACCGCAACGACGATCCGTTGGCGGAAGTCACTGCCGCACAGGACCTTCGACGCGGGATCGTAAGTCCGCAACCGATCAGTCAGGAGCTGCTCATGATCATCGCCTTCTCGGTTACGCCGATGGGAACAGGGGAAAGTGTCGGTGAAGGTGTGGCCGAAGCCGTCAGGGTCATCCGCGCGAGCGGGTTGCCGAACGAAACGAACGCTCTGTTCACGACCATCGAAGGCGAGTGGGATGAGGTCATGGCCGTGATCAAGGAAGCGATCGATGCGGTCATGGCTGTCGCGCCCCGGTGCAGCATTGTGCTCAAAGGAGATATTCGGCCCGGTGTCACCGATGCGATGACGAGCAAAGTCGCATCGGTCGAGCGGTATCTCGGAGTAGCCGAATAGGTGCCGTACAGAAAGGCGCATCGCTTGAACGTAGTCGAGTCGACCCGATGACCGATCCGGCGGCAAATTTCGCAACTCCTCGACTGGCATCCGGGGCACTGTTTGTCAAGGGCGAGGACATATTGCTGGTACGTAAAACCTATGGCGATCGATGGGATATCCCCGGCGGCTACGTCGACCGAGGAGAGTCCCCGGCATCAGCTTGCGAACGTGAACTGCGCGAAGAATTGGGTCTGAAAAGGTCCGTCAAGCGGCTGCTGGTTCACGACTGGGCGCCGAGCGATACCGAAGGGGACAAAATACTGTATCTCTTCGATTGCGGGCCGCTGGGCGATGACGAGGACAGGATTCAGGTCGATGGAATCGAAATAGACCAGACCGAATGGGTCAACATAAACAATCTGTCAGAGTATGTGATCCAGCGCCTCGCGCGACGCCTGACCTACGGCTACCGCGCGTACGCTTCGAACGCTGTCATGTACCTCGAGCACGGGCAGCCCCGCACTGTAGGCAGATAGTGCCGCGTTCATGCCCAAGCAAGCGGCTGGCCGCGTTGCGGAGCGAGGAAACCACGATGATCGAAGCCGAATACAAAGCTCGACTTTCGGAGCCAGCGGCCCGTCCGTGCCGACCTACAGAGTCGAGCGGCGGTCGAGAAGGCAACGTACGAGGACACCTACTTCGATGATTCGAGCGGGTCACTGACGGACGGTGGCCGCGAGCTTCGAGTCAGGACGGTCAGCTCGGCCGCAGCAATTCGGCACCTGCTGACCTACTGCCGCCACCGCGCCGATGATCCGTTTTCATCAAGCCTCTCCGATGGGGCTCGAGCCCGGATCTCCGTGGTCGATTTCGTAGTCTCGTTCCCGCCGGAGCAGTTGTTGTTCCTGAAAGTCTTTGTGCCACAGTCGTATTCCCCAGAAGGGTGAGAGCTGCATGGTGGTAGGCGAGATGGACGGTGGGTAGGTGGGCAAGGTCGGCGGCCTCGTCGATTCCGTGTAGCCCTCGGTCGACCGCGTGATCGAGGTCGTCCAAACTGCCGCCCTGGGGTGACCCCCGCTCGGGCTCCTATCGCTCGACGACGCCGGCGTCTGTCCAGTCGAAGCCGAGTTCGCCCTTCTCCGCCAAGACCTTCTCCCACCAACCTCGGTTGTCGCGGTACCAGCGCACGACCTCACCGATACTCGACTCGAAATCGTGCTCGGGTCGCCAGCCCAGCGTCGATTCGATCTTGCGCGGGTCGATCAGATACCGGCGATCATGGTTCGGGCGGTCGGGAATGTGTTCGATCCACTCGCCCGGATCCAGCTCCAGCTCGGCGATAACCCGCCGCGCCACCTCCATATTGGTGACCTCGCACCGCCCGGAGACATCGAAGATCGGCAGCAAGGCCGGATCAGTGGCCGCCGCAGCCGGAATCGGATCGAGGTGCGTGTGGAGGACCCGGTGGATCGCGGCGCAATGGTCGGCCACATGCAGCCAATCCCGGGACTGCGAGCCGTCGCCGTAGATCGGCACCTTCCGGCCGCGCAGTAGGTTGGTCACCGCCATCGGAATCAGCTTCTCCGGCATCTGATATGGCCCATAGTTGTTGGCGCAGTGCGTCATTCGGATCGACAGCTCCGGATAGGTCTGCATGTACGCACGCACCATCTGATCGCCCGCCGCCTTGGCGGCCGAATACGGTGTCTTCGCGTTCAATGGCGAACCCTCGTGGAACCACTGCGCACCCTGCGCCAGCTCCCCGTACACCTCGATCGTCGACACGTGCACATGCGCCGTGACCGGCATCAACCGACTGCATTCGGCCATCACCTGCGCACCCATCGCGTTGGATCGCATGAACGCGCCGGGGCTCACAATCGCCCGATCGTTGTGCGACTCCGCCGCGAAGTTCACCACGTAGTCCGGCCCGTAACGGCGGTAGATCGCGGCCATCGCGTCGAAATCGGCGATATCGGCCTTTTCGAAGGCGATGCGGTCGCGCACGGGATCCAGATTGGCTTCGTTGCCCGCGAAACCGATGTAGTCGACCGCGACGATCTGCGCGTCGGGCTCCCAATCCGCGAGCAGGTGCAGGTAATTCGCACCGATGAATCCTGCGGCGCCGGTCACCAGGTAGACAGCCATGGGGCCCGAGCGTAGCCGAAGTGATTCGCTACCCGGCGGCGATGCTCACGAGCGTCGGGCGGAACGTCGAGGGCGGTTACGCTCTCAGTTCTGGGGACATGCACGACGACTGGCTCGGCGCGGATCACCGGGTCGCCTTCGCCGCGACCGCCGAGCTGGATCGAGCGGCGTGGCATCAACCGGCTACGGCGTCGGTCCGGCTGGGCTTCGGCACGCTGCCCGTCGCGGCGGCGGCGCTGGTCCACCTCACCGAAATCCTCGTGCACGCAACGGATCTCGCGCTAGTGACCGGGCAGGACGGTCGGGTGGACGACGCGCAGTGCGCCGCCCTGCTGACCGATATGCGCGCGACGGATTTCGACGCGTTCCGTCGTCCGGGCATGTTCGGCCACGAACGGCCCTGTCCGGCAGACGATCCCGCCCACCGCCGCCTGTTGGCGTTCGTCAGGCGGGATCTGACCGCCTAGGATTCGATCAGCCGACGAGCGGTCGCGGCACGTAGCGGGCGGTCGCGGCGGGCAGGCGCAACCCGGCCGTGCGGAGCTGGGCCACCCGGGTGAGATATGCCGCCCCGTACATGATCTGGTCGGCGATATCGGCGACCGTGCGGTTCTCCGGAACGGCGAGGTAGGTGCCCGCTACCCAGTCGTTGAAGCCGCCCATGGCCGGGCCGCACCAGATCTGGTAGTCGGCGGTGCGGGTGGCCTCGCCGCGAATGCTCCAACCCGAGGACAGGCCGAGGTACCAGCGGAAGACCAGGGCCATTTTGTGTTTCGGGCTTTGTTCGGCGCCGGTTACCTGGGCGGGGTCGCGTTCGGTGAAGAACGCTACGCAGTCGTCCCAGACCTGGTCGAGGGGGCGGGCGAAGATTGTTCGTTCGAGGTCGGCGCGTTGGTCGGGGGGGATGGCGTCGAGGCCGTCGTAGGCGCGGTAGAGGTCGTAGAGGCGTTGGGCTCGGGTGGCGAACATGGTGCCTCGGCGGAGGACCTGCACCTGGACGCCGAGTTCGAACATGTCCGAGGAGGGGGCCATGGTGCAGTCGGCGAAATCGGCTGTGGCCAAGAGCTTTTTGGTGTGGTCGCATTGGGCGGCCTCGCGGGTGGACTGGTTCACCGAACCGGTCACCACGTAGGCCGCGCCGAGGGCGAAGGCCGCGGCGGCGGCGTCGGGGGTGCCGATGCCGCCCGCGGCGCCGATCCGGACGTCGGCCGCGGCGGGGAGTTCGCGCGCGATGCGGTCGCGGGCGGCGACGATCTGCGGCAGCAGCACCACGAGCGGGCGACGGTCGGTGTGGCCGCCGGAGTCGGCCTCGGCGGTGATGTCGTCGGCCATCGGCACCCGAGCCGCGAGGGCGGCCTGTTCGGCGGTGAGGCGGCCGTCGGTCACCAACTCGCGCAACAGCTTCTCGGGGGCGGGTCGGAGGAAGCGCTCGGCCACCTCCGTGCGCGACACCTTGGCGATCAGCCGGTGACGGCGTTCGACGCGGCCCTGCCGGTCCGCGACCAGGCCCAGCGCGCGGTAGCGCACGACCTCGGCGGTGAGGTTCATGAACGCCGACGCCTCCACGCAGCGCACGCCGTGCCGCAGGCAGGCGTCGATGATGGCGCGCTCCAGGGCGGGTTCGGACGGGCTGTGAATCAGGTTGCAGGCGAAGGGTTTATCGCCCAGGGTGCCGCTCAGTTCGGCCAAGGCCGCGTCGATCACCCGCGGGGTCACCCCGGCCGCGCCGTAGGAGGCGAGGTATCCGGCGCTCGCCATGGCGGAAACCAGTGCGGGCGAGGCGATCCCGTTGGCCATGGCGCCCGCGGCGTAGGCCGCGCGCACCCCGTGGTCGGCGCGGAAACGGCTGTCGCCCAACTGTTCCGGCGGTAGCGGCGCGACAGCGGTGAGGACCTCCGCGCGGGCGGCCTCGGCGCGATCGGAGGTGGCCAGCACCCGGCCGTCCCGCCGGACGATCCAGCAGGGCCGCCGCACGTCCAGCAGCACCTCGGCGATATCGGCGGTCACGGCAGCACCTTCCGGTCGGCGAGTTCCACGGCGAGGTCGATCAGTTCGTAGATGCGCAGGCCCGGCTTCCACAGCGAGCCGTCCACGATCGCGACGACGCGGCCGTCCTCGCGGCGGACCTCCTTGATATGGGCCTCGAGTTCGACGGTGCCGTCGCTGGGCAGGAACTGACCGCGATACCGCCAGGAGAAGGCGATATCGGTGGGGATCCGGAACACCGGATCGGCCATCGCCGCCGCGAAGCCCTGATCGAGCAGCCACTCCTGCACGGCGTGCAGCACCGATTCCACGCCCAGCGAACCCGGGATGACCGGATCGAGGTGGAAGTGCCGGTCGAAGTACCAGTCGGTGGCATCGATCTCGCGCAGCGAATGCAGGTATCCTGCACCGTATTTCCCGCCGCCGTCGACCACGCTCACCCGGTCGATCAGCGCGAGGGTGTGCCGGGCGGCCAGCGGGGCGGCGGGATCGGCGCGGCGGGCGGCCACGTCGATGGTGCGGACCGGGGTGCCGGGATTCTCCGACAGCCAGGACGGGACGTGCCGACCGGCGTCCAGACCCGTCTGGTTGGCGAGCGCCTCGTCGCTGAAGTAGCCGAACATGGTCTCGCCGGTGTAGAACGGTTCGCCGTCCACGCTGAGGGTGTAGTCGAAGGTCTGCAATGACGAGCCGGGCAGGATGGTGGTCGACAGCAGCCGCGAGGACTGGTGGATCGTCTTGTCCCGCAGGTCGATTCGCCGTAGCACGGTCGCGGTGCCGCCGAGGTTGCGCAGGCTCAGGGTGGTGCCGGGCTGGGTGAGGGTCGGCCCGGCGTAGTAGCCCATGAGCAGCGCCGCCTGGAGGGAGGTCTCCATGTACACGAAGTGCGGCATGGATTCGTTGGCGGTGTCGGCGTAGTACCAGGAGTCGGCCGGGGAGTCGTATTCCGTTGTGTACGAGGCCCCGTCGAGCCGACCACGTTCCCCGTCGAAGGTGAGCACTCGGTCCACCAGCAAGAGCCCGCCCTTGGGCAGTCGCGTGGCGCGCACCCCGGTGTAGGGCGCGAACTCCGGTCCCATCGCGATGGCCTGATCGCCGCGGGCGAGGTGGTTCATGTGGAACTCGCTGAGCAGCAGACCGCCCGCGGCGTGCCCGGGACCGACCGCCGCACCCGCGGGTTCGGTCGCGGTCACGGTCACCCGGATCGCCCCCGCCGACGCGGTCAGATGCGGCCGCGGGATCAGGTCGATGTCGTCCACAACGAGATCGACTGTGCCCGAGCTGTTTTCGCCTGATCCTTCAATCACCGAGGTCAGCGTGGACCCGGGCAGCAACAGATGCAGCCCCGCGAAGAGGGCGAACACCTCCGCAGCCTGCACCACGGCCGCGCGGACGTCTCCGACGTAGGAGGCGACCACGCGCCCCTTGCCGTTCCCGCCCCGCAACTCGATCGCGTCCACTCCGGTGAGAACCAGCGCCGCCGAATCGGCCAGGCGCGCAACGGCATCCGCACCGGCCCGCGAGTACGCGGGACCGAACACCTCGGCCACGGCACCCTCGGCAAGCAGCCGCAGAGCAGCTTGGTCGAGCCGGTCCCGCGAACTCCGCACCGGAGGCTTGAACGCCGCCTCCGCCGCAGCCACCACCGGCCTGGCCGGGGAGAGCGAGCCCCGCGCGAGAAGCCCTGTCGCCAAATCATTCGCGGCCGACGACGTGGCTCCCGACCGGTCGGACCCGACCGGGGAGGGATTTCCAACGGCCGGGGCCGACTCGTCGGCGTTCTCCGGGGCGGTGGCGCTCAACCAGAGCGCGCGCTGGACCGCGACTTGGGCGTCCAGGGCGGCGCGGTGGGCCGCCAGGACGCTCGCCCGGATGCGGGCCACGGGGTTGTGGCCGGTCGGGGCGGGCGCCGCGGGGGCGGTCACCGGGTCGGGCGTCGGGGTGGGCGGGGCCGGGGGTGGGCCGCCCAGGGGGTCGAAGGCGACCCCGTCGAATTCGAGTACCGTCATGCGGTCCACCGCCTCACCGAGGTTCGGAACTTCTCCGTCAGGTCCGGGGTCGTCACCACGGTGACGTCCGAGAAACGTTGTAGGACATTGCCGTTCAGGTCGGTCGCGGTCGCGTCGATGCGGGCGTCGAAGCGGGTCGTGCGTGGGTTGTCGACGGTGACCAGGAACGGTTCGGGCGGGAGTGGCCGGTGGTAGTCGATCCGGCCGACCCCGAGGGGCAGGCAGGCCGCGCCGAGCAGGCGGTGGCCGAGCACGGGCGGGCATTGCAGGATCAGGTCGGCGAGCACCGGATCGTGCAGGCGACCCGCGTACGCGCCCTCGCCGACCCGGGCGGGGGGCAGCGCGCACTCGATGACCAGCGCCTCGTCCGTGGCCGACCGGACCATTCGCATGCCCTGGAGGGCGGGCGCGTGGAACTGGACGGCGTCGCGGTAGAGGCCGGCGGCCGATTCGCCGGGGCCCGCGGGCACGGTGATCCGCGGCTGGTCCGCGGCCGGGGCGCCGCGGCGCAGGGTGGCGCGGAATCGGATGGCGCCCGAGGCTTTCAGGGTCACCGAGACGGTGGTGGCGTCGACCAGTTCGAGGGCTAACTCGAACTCCTCGATCGGGTGATCGAACACCACGCCCTTGAGCACCTCGAAATCGCGCGCCTCGATCACCGCCGCGCCGGGCAGATTCCGTTCGACGAGGTTGATCATCGCGCCCAGCCCGAACGTCGCGGGCAGGACGATGTGCTCGCCGACGCGGTGCGCGGCGATGATCGGATCGTCGACCAGTCCGGTGATGACGCGACGGGCGCGCACCGGGGCGGGGGCGGTCTCGGCGCTCGACAGCGCGACCGCCTCACCCACCAACACCACGGTGTCGGCGGCCCTCTCGGGGGTGAACTGTTCGGTGAAGGCGACCGCACCGGTCTCCGGTGCGAGCAGGGCGATGCCCCGCGACCGGAAGTACCCGCGCAGTTCCGGCGTCACCATGCCGCCGTCCCAGGCGCCCCAATCCACCGCCGTCACATGGCATTCCGGATGCCGGTGCCGCCAGTTCGCGGCGAAGCGGCACAGCGCCTCGTTGGCGGCGGCGTAGTCGGCCTGCCCGGCATTGCCGAACAGTCCGGCCACCGAGGTGAACAGCACCAGATGCCGGGGGTCGGGGACCACCTCGAGCGCCGCCGCGAGCCCGGCCAGCTTCGGGCGCAGCACCCACGCCACCGAATCGGCGGTCTTGTCGGAGAGCATGGAGTCGGCCAGCACCCCCGCGCCGTGCACGATGCCGGTGAGGGTGTCGCGCCACGGCGCCAGCGCGGCCCGGACCGCCTCGGCGTCGGTGACGTCGGCGGAGACGTAGTGGGCGCGCTCCCCGAGTTCGGCGAGGATCTCGCGGATCTCCCGCCCGGCCCGCACGCGTTCGCAGGCGCGGTCGATATCGCGCGGTTTCGCGCCCGACCCCGCCAAGGCGCGCACGGCGGCGGCCTTGAGATCCGAATCCGCCTGTCCGACAGCCCATTCCGGCTCCGGGGTGAGTTCGGTGCGGCCCAGCAGTACGAACCGGCAGGCACTGCGCCGGGCCAGGTCCCGCACACAGGTGGCGGTGACCCCGCGCGCGCCGCCGGTGACCAGCAGGACATCCCGCTCGGTCAGCAGCGCCGGGTCCGGCTCGGCGGTCGGATCGACCCAGGTGACCGCCGAGGCGTCGGCATGTCGGCTGGGGACGGGAGTGCGGCGCTGCCGGTCGGCGTCCACGCCGATCTCGAGGGTGTCGCGGGCGGCGTCGACCAGTTCGGTCGCCACCACCGCGGCCAGCCCGTACCCGGTGAGGGCGGGGTCGATGTCGAGGGCGCGGCAGAACAGCGTCGGCTGTTCGGCGGCAAGGGTTTTCACCACTCCCCCGACGCCGCCGACGAGCGCCGCGACCGGATCGGCGTCGCCGCGCAGGCCCAGATGCCCGTCCAGGCGGGTGACCGTGAGGAAGGCCGCGCGGCCCTCGGCGTCGCGCAGCAGGGGCACCGACCGGCCCGCGGTGAGCACGGCCTCGGTCAGCACCCGCTGGGCGCGGTCCCAATCCCGCACACCGCCGACCACGACCACGATGGCGTCCGCGGG
Source organism: Nocardia sp. NPDC004068 (assembly GCF_042874315.1). Lineage (NCBI taxonomy): Bacteria > Bacillati > Actinomycetota > Actinomycetes > Mycobacteriales > Nocardiaceae > Nocardia > Nocardia sp. NPDC004068. The sequence goes on along the minus strand of NZ_JBIAMW010000010.1, from coordinate 257,200 downwards.
CCGGTCGGCGTCGCGCAGCACCGTCCAGCCGCGAGCGGTCAACCCGTCTTCGATGGCGTCGCAATCGGTTCCGGCATCGTCGCCGAGTCCGAGCACGACCGCGACCGCGTCGTCGCGATACGGGTTGACCGCCACGTCCACGGGCGCCACGGCGATCAGGTCGACGGTGTGCCGCGGCGCTCCCGCCGCGGCCTCACCTTTTGGGTGGACATCACCCCCGTCGGTCGCGGCCAGTTGCTCGGCCACCTGATCCAGCGTGCGCAGCGTGCCCAGCTGCTCCGGGCCCAGGCTCGGTAGGTGCGGAAACCGTTCCTGGAGCGCGCCGATCACCTGCACCCGCTTGATCGAGTCGACACCGAGGTCGGCCTCCAGATCCATGGAAGGATCGACCATCTCGACCGGATAACCGGTCTTGTCGGCGACGATCTCCTGGAGCGCGCGGCGCAGGACGGGCACGGTGGCCTCACCGTCGGCGGCGGGTTCGGCGGAAACCTCGGGGGCCGAGGCGGTTTCGGCTCCGGCGAGGGTATCGGCGACCTGATCCAGGGTGCGCAGCGTGCCCAACTGCTCGGGGCCCAGGCTGGGCAGGTGCGGGAAGCGCTCCTGGAGCGCGCCGATCACTTGGACCCGCTTGATCGAGTCGACACCGAGGTCGGCCTCCAAATCCATTGAAGAATCGACCATTTCGACCGGGTAGCCGGTCTTGTCGGCGACGACCTCCTGAAGCGCCCGGCGCAGCGTCTCGCGGGTGACGGCTCCGGAGCCGTTCGTGGACGGCGCGCTGCCGTTCGTGGCGGGCGCGGGGGCCGGTTCCGGGACGAACACGGGAGCCGGAGCCGGGGCGGCGACCGAGACCGGCTGGGGCGCAACGGGTTCGACCGGCGCGGCCGGGCTCAGCGCCCGCCGGACGGGCCGCTCGACGGCGATCGGCTCGGCCCGGTGCATCGGGGTCGAGACGACGCCGCTCTCCAACTCGGCGAGCTGGGCGAGCACCTCGCTGGCGCGGGTGTGGCTGTCGCTGATCGCGACGCCGTGCCCGGTGACGGCCTCGATGGCGCGCACCGCGCGGTCGTCGAGCCCGCCGTTGTGCAGGGCGTCGGCCAGGCTGCGGGCCAGATCGAGCTGGCCGTCGAGGTAGTGGCGGTGGGTGTGCAGATGCTGCACGAGCGCGCTGTCGAGGGCGTCGGCCGAGGCGACGCGGTACTGCGGCACGGACACGGGGTTCTCCGTCGGTTCGGCGGGAAGTGCGGGGGCAGGGGGCGTTTCGGCGACAACGGTGGCGGCGATCCGGTGGCCGTCGGCCAGCGCGGCGGCGTAGGCGGCGCGGCGGGTCTCGGGCACGTACTCGGGTGCGGACAGGGTGACCGTCATGCGGCCGGATTTCGGTTCGGCGCGCGGCGGTTCGGCGGTGTAGCGGTTGATGCCGCGCACGTCGAAGCCCAGCACCGCGAGCCGCACCGCGGCCCGCTTCAGCGCCAGATCCCCGTCCCCGATCGGGCCGGAGTCGGTGGCGATGGCGATCACGTCGTCGCCGAGGGTGCGACGCACCAGCGAGGTCAGCACCTGCTTGGGGCCGAATTCGACGAAGACCGTGCAGCCGTCGGCGCGCAGGGCGTCCAGCGCGGCCGCGAATTCGACGGGCTTGCCGAGCTGGGCGACCAGGGTGGCGCGATTGTCGGCGGCGTCGTCGCCGTAGCTCGCGCCGAGGGAGTTGGCGTACACGGGGATGCGCGGCGCGCCGATGGCGACCTCGCCCACGGCCGCGGCGAAGCGGTCCACCGCGTGCGCCACGTACGGGGTGTGGAACGCGCCCGAGACCGGCAATTCCTTGGTGGGAACACCCTTTTCGGCCGCCCGGTCGCGCACCGCCGCGACACCCGCCGCGCCGCCGCCGACCACGACCTGATCGGGGGCGTTGTGGTTGCAGATCCACACGTCCTCGACCCCGGCGAGCAGTTCGGTGACCGTCTCGCGGTCCGCGCCGACCGCGAGCATGGTGCCCGCGTCCACGCCGTCCTCGACCGCCATGGCCGCGCCGCGGGCGCGCGCCAGGGTGAAGTAGTCGGCGTCGGTCAGCGCGTCGGCCGCCCACAGCGCGGTCAGCTCACCGAAGCTGTGGCCGAGGTAACCCGTTGCGCGGAAACCGAATTCGCGCAGCACCCGGAACTGGCCCACGGACAGCGCGCCGATGGCGGGCTGGGCGAACTCGGTGCGGCGCAACAGGTTCTCCTGCTCGCTCCGCTCGTCCTCGGTGAAGGCGGGCGGCGGGAACACCACGCTCGCCACCCGCCGCTCGGCCCCCGCGAACGCCGCGTTGGCCTCGTCGAAGGCCGTCGCCACGGGCGGATTGTTCAGCGCGGCGGACGAACCCATATCCACGTACTGGCTGCCCTGCCCGGCGAACAGCGCGGCCGCCCGGCGGTTCGGCAGCGCCGCGGCCCGGAAGTAGACGCCCTCGGGATGGTCCCAGGCCGCGGCCTCGGAATTGCGGACGAGTTCGTCCACGGCCAGCGAGCGCAGATGCGCGGCGTGCTCGTCGTCGATCGAAACGAATCCGACCCGGGCGTGGTCCTCGGGAATGTCGCCGCCGTCGCCGGGCGCGGTGCTGCGCACGACGTCCACCAGCCCCGCCACGTCCGGCGCGTGCCACACGTGCGCCCGCGGCGTGCGGTGCAGCACCCGCAGCCCCTCGCGCCCGGAGTCGGCCTCCTCGAGCACGATGTGGAAGTTGGTGCCGCCGAAGCCCATTGCCGAGGCCGCGGCGCGCCGCACCGGCCGCCGCGGATCGCGGATCCACGGCCGGGTGCGGGTGTTGACGTAGAACGGCGCGCTGTCCCAATCGAATTCGGGATTGGGCGCCTCGACATTGATGGTGCCGGGCAGCACCTTCTGGTGCAGCGCCAGCGCCAACTTCATGACGCTCGCCGTCCCGGCCGCGCCCTTGGTGTGCCCGATCTGGGATTTGACGCTGCCCAGGGCGGCGAAGCGGGTCTCCGGGTCCGCCTCGGCGAGAACGCCTTTCAACGCGGTCAGCTCGGTCTTGTCGCCGACCGCGGTGCCGGTGGCGTGCGCCTCGATCAGCGCCACATCGGCGGGCGAGCAGTCGGCGTCGGCGTAGGCGCGTTCGAGCGCCACCCGCTGTCCCTCGGCGCGCGGGGCGTAGATGCTCTTGGAGCGGCCGTCGCTGGAGGAACCCAGGCCGCGGATCACCGCGTAGATCCGATTGCCGTCGCGGCGGGCGTCTTCCAGGCGGCGCAGCGCGAGCATGGTGATGCCCTCGCCCAGCAGGGTGCCGTTCGCGCCGTCGGAGAACGGGCTGATCCGATCGGTCGGCGACAGCGCGCCCACCTTGCTGAAGCACATGTAGATGAAGATGGTGTTCTCGGTGTCGACGCCGCCGGTGATCATCATGTCGGCGCGCCCGTCCTGCAATTCGGCGATGGCCGTGCGGATCGCCGCGAGCGACGCCGCGCAGGCCGCGTCGACCGTGCAGTTCATCCCGCCGAGGCCGAGCCGGTTGGCGACCCGGCCCGCGACCACATTGGCGAGCAGGCCCGGGAAGGAGTTCTCCTCCCACGGCGCGAACGCGGCCACGAACCGGTCGGCGATGGCGTCGGCGTCGGTGTCGGACAGGCCGACCGAGCGCGCGGCCTCCTTGAGCACCGGCGTGGACAGCCGGGCCGCCAGCGGATGCATGAGCGGCACCGGGCCGGTGGTGCCCAGCACCACGCCGGTGCGGCTCGCGTCGTACCAGGACGAGTCGAGCGCGCCGGCGTCGGCCAGCAGATCCCGCGCCACACCCAGGCTCAGGGTCTGCATGGTGCTGGTGACCTCGAGCTGATTGGGCGGCAGCCCGAATTCGAGCGGATCGAATTCGACGTCGGGCAGGAACGCGCCCCGGCGCGAGTACGTCTTGTCCGGCGCCTGCGGGTCGGGGTCGTAGTAGTCGTCGAGACTCCAGCGCGACCCCGGCACCTCCTCGGTGCAGTCCACGCCGTCGACGACGTTCTGCCAGAACTCGAGGTGGTTGTGGGCCTTGGGAAGTAGTCCCGACATCCCGACGATGGCGATCGGATCGCGCGCCAGGCGTCTGTCGTCAGTCACGAGGTTTCCTCTCGAACCGGGCTGCCCGATCAGGCGGCGACGGTGGTGGCGGTGGTCGAGGCGATCAATTCGGCCGCGGCGGCGGCGAAGACGCGGTGGCCGAGCGAGCTGGGATGCAGGCCGTCCTCGGTCCACATCTCCGGGCGCGCCCACTGCGGCTGCGCCGCGATGTCCAGCAGCAGCGTCCCCGTCTCCGAAACGGTCCGGGCGAGTGCGGCATTGGCGTGCGCGAAGCGTTCCCGCAACAGGTCGCGGAACCGCTCGGGCACCGGCAGCCGCGCCGGGATGTCCGGATAGGTGGCGGTGAACACCGTCGCGCCGGAGCAGCGCAGGGTGTCGAACAGGTGGGCGAGGTTGTCCTCGAACCGATTCCGGTCGTAGTCACTGACCAGATCGTTGACGCCGACGATCACGCCGTAGGCCGCCGCGCGGGCCGCGACCGCGACCCCCAGCTGCCGCTCCAGCACGATCGTGGTGGTCGCGCCGTGCTCGCCCAGATTGCGAATCATGGTGGGCCGCAAGCCGAGCTGGCTGCCCAGCCGGGGCACCCAGCCGCGCAGCGCGCCGCCGGGCTGCACGTCCCCGCGTCCCTCGGTGAAGCTGTCCCCGAGCGCCACCAGCGCCACGCCGCTCATGCGGGCACCCCCGCGTCCTTGGTGACGAAGCGGCGGTCGGCCGGGAAGTTCACCTTCTCGTACAGTTCGGCCAGCTCGGCCTCGCCGAAGTACTTGTCCGGCGAGTACAGGCCCGAGATGAGCCCGAAGAACTTCTTCGAGTAGTCGGCGTCGTAGCTGGTGGCGCGGAACACCGAGTCGTAGTACGGGGTCAGCGTCAACTCGGAGATGCTCTGGGTCAGCTCGAAGGTGCTGGCGCTCTGGGCATCCCGCTCGCGCTGGTACTCGGCCAGCGCCTCGGCCATCGGCCGCGCGCCCGACAGGCCCTCGTCGACCAGATCGGCCAGCAGCTGCGCGTACTTGAACGCGTCGGTGATGCCCCACCCGGTGAACGGATCCTTGTGGTAGCCCGCGTCGCCGACCAGCGCCCAGCCCGGACCGTAGGAGCGGCGGCGGTAGTTGTCGGGGTAGAGCATCGGCCGGAACGGCTCGACCCGCTTGGCGGTGTCGCGGAAGCGCGCGCCGATCTCCGGATCGACCTGCTCGATGATCTCCCGCACGCCCGCGTCGGGGTCGGTGCGGAACGCGCGGAACCGGTCGCGCTTGCGCATGACCGCCACCAGCGCCAGCCCGTCGTTGGTGGGCCAGGACGCGAACTGCTGCTCGCCGAAGCCGGTGCGGTGGTGCATACCCCAGTCGACGCCCTCGTAGTAGGAGTAGTAGACGAAGCAGGCCGCGGCCGAACCCTCGTAGACCTCCGCGCCGACCTGCTTGGCCACCGTCGACCCGGAGCCGTCCGCGCCGATCACGATGGTGGCCTCGAACTTCTGCTCGGCGCCCTCGCCGACCCGGCCGCGCAGCCCGGTCACCCGGTCACCGTCGAAATCCAGTGCGGTGACGGTGAATCCCTCGATGACCTCCACGCCCGCGTCCCGGGCGGCGTCGACGAGGATCTTGTCCAGCACCGTGCGGCGCGGGCAGTAGACGGTGTCGATGCCGTCGGCCGAGGGGTCGGCCATGCCGCGGATGTCGATGTCGGTGTAGGTGAAGTTCAGATGCCGCACCGGCGGGCAGCCGGTCGCCACGACCTCGTCGAGCAGACCCCATGTCTTCAACAGGCTCAGCCCGGCCTGGTGGATGTAGTGCGTGGAGGGGGTGTCGCTGGGGAAGGTCGCGCGATCCACGGCGAGCACCCGGTAGCCCTTGCGGGCCAGCAGCATGGCGACAGGAGAACCCGCGACGCGGGTTCCGACCACGATGACGTCGTACATGAGGCATCACTTTCGGTAGTCGAATTCCGATTTCGAGTCTGTCTTCGATTCCTCGCGTAAACCACGTCCGGCCAACGCAATTCATCGGACGATCGGTGACGGCTATCGCGATGGAGAAATTGCGCGCCGCTTTTCTACGAATTCACTTGCGCGCAACATAAAGCTGATCGATGTCGGCGGCGTAGGTCTCGGCGATCGCGGCCCGGCGCAGTTTCAGCGAGGAGGTCAGCAGGCCGTTGGCGACGGTGAAATCGCCCTCCACGATGCGAAATTCGCGAATCGATTCGGCCCGGGACACCAGCGAATTGGCCTCGTCCACCGCGTCCTGGATCGCGGTCGCCGGATCCGCGCCGGGATGCTCCGCGCGCCAGCGCTCGGCGCGCTCGGGGTCCAGGGTGACCAGCGCGGTGACGAACGGCCGCGCGTCGCCGACGACCATGCAGTTGCTCACCAGCGGATGCAGCCGCACCCGATCCTCGAGCGGGGTGGGCGCGACGTTCTTGCCGCCGGAGGTCACCAGGATCTCCTTCTTGCGACCGGTGATCCGCAGGTAGCCGTCGTCGAGTTCGCCCAGATCGCCGGTGTGCAGCCAGCCCTCGTCGTCGACCGGGCGCTGCGCGCTCGCCGCGCCCCAATAGCCCGGCGTCACATGCGGTCCGCGGACCAGCACCTCGCCGTCGGGACCGATGCCGACCGCGGTGCCGGGAATCGGCCTGCCCACGGTGCCGAGCCGATTGGACGCCGGGGCGCTGACGGTCACCGCGGTCGCGGCCTCGGTCAGCCCGTAGCAGTTGAGGATGATCGTGCCGAAGCCCGCGTAGAACCCGGCCGTCGAATCATCAAGGGAGGCACCGCCGCAGATGACGTGGCGCAGCCGCCCGCCCAGCGCGCTCGCCACCGGCTCGGTGAACTCGGCGGATTCGGGCGTGGCCAGCCGCGCGAGCCCGCGCTCGACGCCCGCGCGCTCGTCGGCCTCGGTCAGCAGGGAACGGCAGTGCTTGCGGATCTTCTCCAGGCCGTAGGGGATCATCGGCAGGAAGGTCGGGCGCACCCGCGACAGGGCGGGCACCAGATCCGGAATGCCCGGCAGCAGATGGGTTTCCGTGCCGCCGCACAGGCAGGCGAACAGCATGGTCTGGCCGAAGACGTGCGACAACGGCAGCGCGAGCACGGTGGTGCCGTCGAACACCGTGCCGGTCTGGCGGACCGTGTTGGCCGCGGAGGCGTACATGTTGCGGTGCGTGATCATGCAGCCCTTGGACAGTCCCGTGGTGCCGCTGGTGTAGACGATCATGGCCAGGTCGTCGGCGGCGACCGCGGCGACGAGCGGGTCGAGATCCGCGGGCGCCTCGCCCTTGGCCCACACGGCGACCTCGTCGAACAGCCACGCCCCCGCGCCGCCCGCGTCCGCCAGCCGCCGCGCGTCCGCGTCGGTCTCCGCGGCGAAATACGTGCTGCCGCTGTCGGAGAGGATGTGCTCGATCTGGCTGTGCGAGGAGGTCGGGTACACCGGCACCACCACCGCGCCCAGGGCGAGCGCGGCGCAGTCGAGCAGCGCCCACGCCAGCGAGGTCCGGCCGAGCACCGCGACCCGGTCCCCGTGCCGCACCCCGCGTTCGGTCAGTGCCCACGCCAGCGCGCGCACGCGGGCGTCGACCTCGGCGGCGGTGAGCGCGACGCCGTCGGCGCACAGCGACGGCCGCGCCGGATGCTCGCGCGCGGCCGTGGCCGGAATCGAGTACAGACCCGCCGCGTCGGCGAGGGCCGCTCCGTTCTCCGTGACAGACTTCTGCGTGACAGACACTGTGTTCACGAACCGAATTCTGCGGGGCGCCAACTCGACTCGTCGCCACGGATATCGCGGTTCCTACCGCGCGAATGTCATGGCCTATCGGGGTGGTCAGACCGAAATCGCGCGGGGAGAATCGAGGTCCGTCGCCTCCGCCGATTCCATACAGTCCAGAAACAGCTCGACCGCCGGATTGGATTCCTCCGCCCGCCACACCGCGTACAAATCCAGAGTGGGAACCGGATCGAAAAGTTTCACCGCCACCGAACTGCTGCCGGGCACACCCATGCCGAGCGAAATCGCCCGCGGCAGCGAGGCGAACCCGACCAGCGGCCGCACCGAGACCATGTGCGCGGTCGCCCCCGGATCGTCGGCCAGATGCGCGACCGTCAGCGAGATGCGGTTGTCGGCCGCCGCGGAGAGGATCGAGTCGTACATCGCCGGGCACTGCTCGCGGGCGAACAGCACGCACTGCTGTCCGGCCAGTTCCGCGAACCGCACCCCCGGCCGATCCGCCCAGCGGTGCCTGCGCCCGACGACGGCCACCAGCGGCACCCGGTGCAGCAGCCGCCGGTAGCGGAACTCCGCGGTGCTGGGATGGCCGTACACCAGCGCGAGATCCAGTGTGCCGTCGGACAATCCGGCCAGCTGCGGGCCGGTGCGCTTCTCCCACAGCGACACCACGATATCGGGGTGCCGCTCGGTCATCCGGGCCAGCGTCTCGGGCAGTACGTGCCGTGACGCGGGCAGGTTGTAGCCGATGTTCAAGGTGCCCGCACGTCCCTCGGCCGTGGCCCGGGCGGACTCGGCCGCCCGTTCCATCTGCGCCACGATCTGACGTGCCTGACTCTCGAACTCCCGTCCGGCCGCGGTCAACCGCACCTCGTGCGAATTGCGCGCGACCAGTTGCACTCCCAGTGATTTCTCCAGCTTCTGCAGCTGGGCGCTCAGACTTGGCTGAGTCAGATGAAGGCGCTGCGCTGCGCGGCCGAAGTGCAACTCTTCGGCTATGGCGATGAACGATACGAGATGTCGGAACTCCATGCCAGGCCTCCTCCGCCTACCTGGAACGTTAGCGACGTCAGATAACCGAGCATGAACCGAACACGCCCAGCGGGCACCGGATCCGTTGCCGGTGCGTGAACCCCGTCGTTCCCCGGCACAGGGTGTGCTAACTCCGGTGCGTGCACCCCGCCGTTCCCCGGCACAGGGTGTGCCAACTCCGGCGCGCGCACCCCGCCGTTGCCCGGCACGGGTGTGCCGACTCCGGGGGTTGGAACGGCCGCGGCGGGCTATCCGAACAGTATGCACCGCACCGTGTTCGCCGCGCTCGTCGTGGGCGCGGCACTGTTCGCCGCCTCGTGTGACTATGTGGGGGGCCATGATTCGGCCACCAATGCCGACGATCATCCGGCGTTCGTCACCACCACCTCCGCCTCGGTCGCCACCACCCCGGTGCGCGCGCCCTCGGCCAGTTCGCCCAAGCAGATCCGGCACGTGTCGTGCGAGGACCTGCTCGGCAAGTTGGACGGCGTCCGGGCGCAGTCGGGTCAGCCCGGTGTCGACAAGGCGGTGGCGGACACCATCGCCGACTACCCGAACAAACCCGACTGGGCCGTGCTCACCGGCGAACAGCGGCAGGCCGCGATCGACGGCGCCCACGACGCGGCCACCGGGACGTGCCCGTAACCCTCGCCTCGATCCGGCGGCCGTGCGGGAAGATCGCGGGGTGAGCCAATCCGAACACGCCGCGCGCGGCGGCGATCGCGCCGACCTCGAGACGCTGATCGCGGGCGATCTGCGCGCGCTCAGCGAGGTCTCCGAACAGATCGGCCAGGTGTTCGCGCGGGCGAACGACCTGCGCGCCAACGACTTTCGCGCCCTGCGCCACGTCGCGCACGCCGAGACCGAGGACCGGCCGCTGACCGCCGGGCAGCTGAGCGTCCTGATGGGCATGTCACAGGCCGCGGTGACCTATCTGGTCGAGCGCATGATCGAATCCGGTCACCTGCGCCGCGAGACCGATCCGGCCGACCGCCGCCGGGTGCTGCTGCACTACGACGAGCACGGCATGGCCGTCGCCCGCGACTTCTTCGGACCGCTGGGGCGGCGCAACACCGCCGCGCTCGCCGAGTTCCCCGACGAGGATCTGGCCACGGCCCATCGCGTCCTCGCGGCGATCATCGACGCCATGCGCGAGCATTACGCGTGGTTGTCAGCTACTTAAGTATCTGAAATAGTTGGTCACCGTGCGCGTCTGGGACCGATATGCCTCATGGGTGACCTCCCGTCGATCGTGGCTGCTGCTGGTGCTGCTCGCCGTCGTGGCGGGCGCGCTGATGGGCGGCGTGGGCGGCAACGATTCCGGGAACAGCGCGCCCGGTTCGCTACCCCCGGCCGCCGAATCCGCCCGCGCGTGTGACGCACTCGCGACCTTCCCGGGCGCCGACGATTCGGTGGCCATCGCGGTGGTCACCCGCGCGGACGGCAATGCCCTGACCGAGGCCGACCTCGCTGCCGTGCGGCCCGCGATCGGCGAGCCGACCCGGTCGGCGGACGGCGAGGCCGCGATCGGCCGGATCCCGGTCGACGCGTCGCTGACCGGTCTGGATCTCAACGACCGGATCGACGCGATCCGCGCGGACGCGAAAAAGGGTCTGCCCGAGGGTCTTTCGATGCGGATCACCGGCGGTCCCGCGTTCGGCGCGGATATCGCGAACTCCTTCTCCGGCGCGAACGTCACCCTGCTCGCGGTGACCGCGGTGGTGGTGGCGATCCTGCTGATCCTCACCTATCGCTCCCCCGTGCTGTGGCTGGCGCCGCTGCTGGTGATCGGCGTCGCCGATCGGGTCGCCACGACCGTGGGCACCGGGCTGGCCCGCGCGACCGGACTGACCTTCGACGGGTCCACCTCCGGCATCACCAGCGTGCTGGTCTTCGGGGCGGGCACCAATTACGCGCTGCTGCTGGTCTCGCGCTATCGCGACGAATTACATCGGCACGCCGACCATCGCCGCGCACTGTGGCACGCCGTGCGCCGGGCCGGCCCGGCCGTGCTCGCCAGCAACCTCACCGTCGTGATCGCGCTGCTGACCCTGCTGCTCGCCGACACCCCGAGCACCCGCAGCCTGGGCGCGCTCGCGGCGGCCGGACTCGTGGTCGCCGCGGTGTTCGTCCTGCTCGGCCTGCCCGCCGCGCTCGCGCTGTGCGGGCGGAAGATCTTCTGGCCGTTGACCCCGAGGGTCGATCGGCGCGACACCGCGGGCGCCGGCGCGTGGCACGCGATCGCCGAGCGGGTGACCCGGCGGCCGTGGCCGGTCGTCGCGGCCGCGCTCGCCCTGCTCGCGGTCTGCGCGGCCGGACTGGCGAGCACCTCGATCGGGCTGTCGCAGACCGAGAAGTTCCGGGTGCGCGCCGAATCGGTGGACGGATTCGACACCCTCGCGGCGCATTTCCCGTCCGGGGCCGCGAATCCGACCGTGGTCGTCGCGCGCGCGGACGCGAGCGACGGGGTGCGGCACGCGCTCGACGCCGACGGCGTGGTGAGCGCCCGACCCGCGGGTCCGCCCGCGCACGGGCTGCAACGCTGGTCGGTCGTGCTGGCCGCGAAACCCGCGTCCGCCGAGGCGTTTTCGACGATCCGCTCGATCCGGTCCGCGCTGGCGGCGGTGCCCGGGGCCGACGCCCTGGTCGGCGGCGGCGACGCCGAGGCGCTCGATGCCCGCGACGCGGCCCGCCACGATCTGCGCACGGCCGTGCCGGTGATCCTCGCGGTGGTGGTGGTCATCCTGCTGGCCCTGCTGCGCGCGATCCCCGCCGCGCTGCTGCTGGTCGGGGTGACCGCGGCCAGCGCGCTCGCGGCGCTCGGCGCGGGAAGCTGGTTGAGCGAGCACGCATTCGGTTATCCGGGGCTCGACGACAACGTGCCGCTGTTCACCTTCCTGTTCCTGGTCGCGCTCGGCATCGATTACACGATCTTCCTCGTCACCCGCGCCCGCGAGGAGACCCCCGAGCACGGGACGACGGGTGGCATCGTGCGCGCGGTCGCGGCCACGGGGGTGGTGATCACCAGCGCGGGCGTGGTGCTCGCCGCGGTGTTCGCGGTGCTGGGTGTGCTGCCGCTGATCACCCTCACCCAGATCGGCATCGTGGTCGGCCTGGGCATTCTGCTGGACACCTTTCTGGTGCGAACCATCGTCATTCCCGCGCTGTTCGCCGCCGTGGGGCCGAGAATCTGGTGGCCGGGCGTTGTGTGGGACCGCGAGTCCCATATAAACTCAGGGTAGACGCTGGAGGAGGCACCGATGACGCTGTCCGAGACCCGACGCACCGACCCCTTCGGGCCCGACTATCGGGAGACGCTGCAAGCCCTGTCCGAGGGTTCGGTGCGACGCAACTTCGATCCCTATCTCGACATCGATTGGGACGCACCGGAATACGCGATCGACCCGGACGATCCGCGCTGGGTGCTGGACCCGGAGATCGACCCGCTGGGCGCGACGCGCTGGTATCGCGAACTGCCCTTGGAACGCCGCATCGAGATCGGCAAATGGCGCATCGCCAACGCGATCAAGGTCGGCGCGGCGTTCGAGAGTGTGCTGATCCGCGGGATGATGCAGTACATCATGAAGCTGCCCAACGGGTCGGCGGAGTTCCGGTACTGCCTGCACGAGATGACCGAGGAGTGCAACCACATCCAGATGTTCCAGGAGCTGGTGAACCGCATCGGCGTGGATGTGCCGGGCATGCGCCCGATCTTCCGGGCGCTGTCGCCGTTCATCGGCGTGGCGGGCGGCTACGCGCACGTCATCCTGTTCATCGGCATCCTCGGCGGCGAGGAGCCCATCGATCACTACCAGAAGGCGCTCATCCGCGCGGGCGGGCGCATCCCCGACGCGGTGCACCGCACCATGGAGATCCACATCGCCGAGGAGGCCCGGCACATCTCGTTCGCGCACGAGTACCTGACCGTGCACATCCGGCGGCTCGGCCCGGGCCGGAAGGCGGTGTGCGCCATCGCCTTTCCGCTGGCCATGCGCTGGCTCGCCGGGGAGATCATGGCTCCCCCGCGCTCGTTCGCCCGGCAGTTCGACATCCCGCGCGAGGTGATCCGCGAAGCCTTCTGGCGCGCACCGCATTCCAAGCGCGTGCTCGCGGGCTACTTCGACGACGTGCGCAAGCTCGCCGACGATCTGGGCCTGCGGACCCCGGCGGCGCGGCTGCTGTGGCGCGCGCTGGGCATCGACGGCCCGACCTCGCGCTACCGCAGCGAACCCGCCCGGCGCGCGGCCTGATTCGCGGCGAGGTCGTCGAGCAGTTCCAGCAACGGCCGGTCCGGATCGAGGGCCAGGCCGTGCGACCGGGCCACCCCGTCGAGAATGCTCCAGGCGTAGCCGGAGATCTCCGCGATGAGATCCTTGCGGCCCAGCGCCGGATCCGGATCGCGCGACCACCGGGTGACGGTGGCCTCGGTCATCGACACGATCGCGAAGGTCATGGTGTCGATCACCGGCGGGTCGACGACCCCGACCGCCCCGGCCAGCCCGGTCACCAGCTGTTCGGCCCGCGCGGCGATGGCAGCCAGCAGTCCGGTCAGCGCGTCGCGCTCGATCGGATCGTCGGCGGCCGGTCCGCCGCGCAGGAATTCGTGCCAGCGCGGGTGATCGCCGATCCAGTCGACGACCACGCCGACCGCGCGTGCCAGGATGCGCGCGATCGACCCCGCGCCGACGTCGAGCGCGGCGTCCAACTCGTCGACGAACCGCTCGGCGATGACCGCGCGCACCCGGCGGTCGAGCTCCTCGCGGCCCGAGAATTGCCGGTACAGCACCGATTTCGCGAGTCCGGCGCGCTCGGCGATCCGCTGCGAGGAGATCGGCGCGCCCGGCGGGCCCTGTTCGATCAGCTCGATCGCGGCCTCGACGATGCGCGTGCGCCGCTCGTTGTTGTGCGGTTCCCAACGCGCCCGGCGGCCGCCGGTGTCCACCCCCATTACGTGGCCGGGCCCGGAACCCGGCCCGTGTCGCCGTAGACGGTCAGCCAGATGGCCCGGGCCAGGCTGCGCGCCAATTGCTCGTCGGCCGACTCCGGCCGGGTGCGGCAGTGCACGGTCATGGTCCGTTCCACCATCCAGGTGAGGGTGTGCGCGGTCGTCTCGGGATCGAGGTCGGATTGGATTGCGCCCGTACGCTGTTCGCGGGCCAGACGATCGCGCACCGCGTCGATGAACGTGCCCACCCGGCCGAGCCAGTACGCCGCGACATCGGGGTCGTAGGCGGACAGTTCGCTCAGCGCGAGCATCAGGTAGATGTGGGTGCGGCATTCGGAGAGCATCTGGCGCATGGCCTGTTCCACCCCGGCCGGGCCGTCGGTGTGGTCGGACTGCCACCACGTCAGCGCGGCGCCGAACGCGCCGACGGTGGCCTGTTCGGCCAGCGCGATGAGGAGCTGACTCTTGTCCGGGAAGTAGAGATACAGCGTCGATCGGGCGATCTCGGCGCGTTCGGCGATGCGCTGCATGGGCAGTTCGGTATACGGCGTTCCGTCCGACATCAACTCCTCGGTCACCCTTAGCACACGCTGGGCGACGTCCTCGCGGCGATCTCTGACTCGGGAACGTGAGCGGGTGGTGGTGGGCACCGCACCAGCGTATCGGCCGCGCGCCACCGTCGGACAGTGTGTCGACACCGCGTTGACTTTCGGACAGTGTGTCATCACACTGTTCGACAGCACAGTCTTGTCCGTTCAACCGGGCGGAAGTCCCGGCGGGCGAGGAGTTTCCGATCGGTAGGTCGTCATGTTCAACGCAACGAAGACGTTGCTGTCCGTAGGGGTTTCGGCCGTCCTGGCGGCGGCGTTCACCGCGATGGGAACCGCACCCGCGGGGGCGGACCCGTTTCCGGCGGGGACGCCGGTCCTCACCAGTGATCTGACCCCCGAAACCCAGCAGTCCGGCCATGTGGCCGTCCCCGCGGACGATGTCATGCATCCGGATTCGTGGGTGGAGTGGTGGTACACGATGCTGCGCGATCCGGCGTCCAAGCGGACCTTCATCGCGGTGATCACCTCCGCCCCCGCTCCCGCGGTGAGCGCGGTCTTCATGTACGGCAATGGAACCGACCTGCTGTCGGCTCCGGCCGGGGGCATCCTGCCGGGCGGGGGCCTGCCGGTGCTGCCGCCCGCGAACGACGGCCTGCCCGGCGTGCGCACGATCGCGGGCGGTTTGGACTTCGATCCGGTGCGCGGCGCGTATCACCTTGTGCTGCAGGCGCCTGTGCAGGCCGATGTGTGGTTCGACGGCGCGCCGCTGCCGGGGGCGACGGGGCGGATGACCATCGACGACGGCGAGTGGATGGGCTGGAGCGCGCCGGTCGCGTCGAGCACCGTGCACGGCTGGGTGCGGAGTCCCGGCGGGGCGCGCGAGAACGTGGACGGGTGGCGCGGCTACCACGACCACAACTGGGGACATTTCACGATGGTCGATCAGCGCGCCGACGGCTGGGAGTGGGGCGTGTCGTTCGAACCCGACGGCGGCGCAACGCTGCTGGGCGGTCTGGTCCGGCGCGGTGGGCAATGGAAGGGCACGCTGGTCGACGTGCGGCCCTCGGGCACCCGCGCGTGCGTGCCGACGACTCTCCAACTGTCGGACTGGTATTCGGGTCCGACGCCGCTGAGCGGGGCCACCTTCGCGCTGCCCGCCACGATCACTGCGGCCTGCGCGCCGCCGCCCGGACTGCCGGGCGCGATCTCCTCCGGCGGTGAGCTCTACGGCGCGGACGCCGAATTCGCCGCGACCTTCCATCTGACCGAATCGCTGGTCGCCGACGGGGGCGTGCTGGCGGCGTCGGCGGAGGCACCCTATCGCACGGTGCCGGGGTCGTTCGGCATCTTCGAACATGTGCGGTCGCTGGTGTCGCGGGTCGAGCAGGCCGGGCGCGAGGGGCAGGGCACGGTCGCGAATCCCGAAGGGGGACAACGATGACGGGCCCGGTGTCGCGGCGAACGATGCTGGGCGGCGCGCTGGCCGCCGGGGTCGCGGTGGCCCTGCCGCGGTCGCGCGCGGCCGCGCGGTTGGTGCCCGAGCGGCGGTCGGTGGCGGTGTTCGGCGCGGGGATGGCCGGGCTGGCCGCCGCGCACGAACTGGCCGAACGCGGATTCGCGGTGCACGTATTCGAGCGCAAGGCTCAATTGGGCGGTAAGGCACGCAGTTTCGGCGTTCCGGGCACGGCGACGAACGGCCGGTCGGAGTTGCCCGCCGAACACGGGTTCCGGTTCTTCCCGGGGTTCTATCAGCACGTACCGGATTCGATGTCGCGGATACCCCGGCCCGAACGCGGTGATACCACACTGGATTCGCTGCGCGGGCTCGACGAGTTCCCGGGTTTCGGCGGCGGGATCACGCTCGGACCCGGCCAGAGCGTCGGGGGGTATCTGCCCTATCGGCAACCGGCGGATCTGGCCCGGCTCGCCGATCCGGCGTACCTGGTCGCGAATGTGGCGGGGGCGCTGGCGATTCTGGTGGGCACGCCCGCGCTGCGGCTGCCGGTGGAGATGCTGGAATTCACCGCCAAGTCCTTGGCGTACATGACCTCGAGCCCGCAGCGGCGGCACGGCCCGTTCGACCACATCACCTGGTGGAACTATCTGGGCGCGGACGGCAAGTCGACCTACTTCCAGAACGCGATCGTCAAGGGCACCACCGAGGACCTCGTGGCGGTGAAACCCCGGATCTGCGCGGTGGATTTGGCGGGCAACATCATCGAGGCGTTCACCTGGAACATCCTCGGCTACCGCTACGGGCCGCACGACGCGTACCTGCTGCGCTTCCTGGACGGGCCGACCAGCGAGGTGTGGCTCGATCCGTGGACGCGTCACCTCGAGGGCCTCGGGGTGAGCTTCCATCCCGGGCAGGCGCTCGAGCGTTTCGACGTGGCGGGCGATCGCATCACCGGGGCCACGGTGGTGGACGGCGCCGGGCGGCGCGCGCGGGTCGAGGCGGACTGGTTCGTGTCGGCGCTGCCGGTGGACAAGGCGCGGCCGATCCTCACCGAACCCGCTGTGCTGCGGGCGGATCCGGCGCTGGAGGGCGTGAACGAGCTGACCGTGGACTGGATGAACGGCCTCCAGATCTACCTGCGCGAGCCGACCTCGCACGTGCGCGGGGTGCTGGGGACCCTCGATCATCCGTGGACGCTGAGCGCGGTCACCCAGTCGCTGCTGTGGCGCGAGGACTTCCCGCGGCGCTTCGGCGACGGCACGGTCGGCGAATGCGTCTCCGTCGACATCTCCACGTGGGACAACGGGGTGGGCACGACGCTGGTCGGCAAACCCGCGAACCGATGTACGAGAGATGAGGTGTTCCAAGAGGTTTGGGCCACCTTCAAGGCCCGGTTCGGCGCGGAGGAACCCGCCTTCCGCGACGCGAATCTGCACTCGTGGTACCTCGATCCGGCCATCGGCGTCGATCCGGAGACCGGCGGGCTGAGCAATGACGAACCGCTGACCGTGCAGACCGTCGGCACCTGGGACAAACGCCCCGACGGGTCGACCGCGCTGAGCAACCTGTTCGTGTGCGGCGACTGGATCCAGAATCCGGGCAATGTCGCCTGCATGGAGGCGGGCAATATCGCGGGACGGGTGGTCGCGGGAATGATCGTCGAGGCGGCGGGGGTCGGCGGTGCGCCGGTGCGGATCTGGGACGACCTCACCCCGCCCGCGCTGGCGCCGCTGATCCGGATGGACGCCGACCGCTTTCGGCACGGCCTGCCCAACATCTTCGAGGACCCCACCACCGCCCTGGCCGGAATCGATTTCGCCGCAACGGTTTCCGCCGCCGTCGACAACGCGATCGGGACGCCATGACAGCCGACACCGCACCGACCGGACCCGAACACGTCGACGCCGTCGTCGTCGGGGCGCGCTGCGCCGGGTCGGCCACCGCCACCGCTCTCGCCCGCGCGGGGCGCCGGGTGGTGGCGCTGGACCGCGCCCGGTTCCCCTCCGAGACCCTGTCCACGCATCTGCTGTTTCCCGGCGCGGTCGCCGAGTTGCGGGCGCTCGGCGCGCTCGATCGCGTGGCGGCGCTGGGCGCGCCGCGGCTCACCGCCACCCTGGCGGCGCTCGGCGGGCACGAGGTGCGCGGCACCTACTCCCCCGCCGACGGCATCGACTACGGAATGTGCGTGCGCCGAACGGGTTTGGACGCGGCGCTGGTCGCCACCGCGCGCGAGGCGGGGGCCGAGATCCGCGAACAGGCCACCGTGCTCGAGCTGTGCCGCGACGCCGACGGCCGGGTGCGCGGGGTGCGCTACCGCGATCGGCACGATCGGGTGCGGGAGGTGCGCGCCCCGCTGGTCGTCGGCGCGGACGGGCGGCGCAGCCTCGTCGCGCGGCACGTCGGCGCGGATCGGCCCTATCGGCGCAGTCCGAGCGGTCGGGCGTGCTTCTTCGGGTACTGGCGCGATCGCGATCCGAGTCGCCGCCATATCGCGGCCATGTGGCGGGTCGGGCCGGAACTGGGGACCGCCTTCCCCTGCGACGACGGTCTGGTGCTGGTGTTGTTGCAGCCGCCGGTCGAGCGCGCGAGGGAGTTCAGCGGCAATCTCACCGAGGAGTATCTGCGCACGGTCGCCGCGATCGCACCGCTCGCCGAACGGCTCGACGGGTGCGAACTAATCGGCCGCATCCGCTCCGCCACCGATATCGAATCCTATTTCCGCCGCGCCACCGGACCGGGCTGGGCGCTGCCGGGGGACGCGGGGCATTTCAAGGATCCCGTTACGGCGCAAGGGATTCGGGACGCCTTGCGGTTCGGCCGCCTGCTCGGCGAGGCGGCCGCGCCGGTGCTGTCGGACGCGGCCGCGCTGGATCGCGCCCTGGTGCGCTGGGAGCGCCGCCGTGAACGCGAATGCCTCGAGACCTATCAGTGGACCAATCAGCTGGCTCGGGGCGAGAGCCCGACGCCGCTCGAGGTCGAGCTCTATCGCGCCGGATCGCGGTCGGAGGAGTTGGCGCGGCGCATGTCCGACGTCTACGCCCGCACGATCGCGCCCGGGGAGGTGTTGGGCGCGGCCAATTCGGTGCGGCTGCTGGTGGGGGCGGTCACCCACCGTGACACCGATCTGCGGCGCTTGGCCGGGACCGCGGTCCGCGACATCCGCGGCGATGTGCTCGACCGGGCCGAGCGCTTCCGGGCCGCCTGGAGTCCGCTGCCGCCGCTGCCGAACGGATCCGGGAGCGGCGCAACGGGTTCCGACGCGGCGGCGCACCGGGCGGCGGGGTTGTCGGCGTGAGCCTCAGCCACCGACCAGGGGCACCAGATACCGGCGCGCGAAATCCCGGGCGCGGTCGATGTTCTTGATGGGGATCACCGATTCGGGAGTCTCGACCAGCGAGATCATCAGCCGGGACAGCATCTCGCCGACGATCTCCACATCGAGGTCGGCCGGTATCTGGCCCTGGGCCTGCCACAGCCGCAGCCGCGCCGCCACCCGTTCACGGGAGACGGCGATGACGTTCTCGTCGGTGAGGAACGCCGACAACTCCCCCGCCGCGGGCGACGCCCGGATGCTGCGGGTGAGCAACTTCGGCGCGGAGGCCGCGTGCACAAACGCCGCGAACACCTCCACCACCCCGTCCACGGCCGATTCGGCTCGCTCGGCGACCTCGTCGATGAGCGCGCTCACCCGCAGTGCCTCGTCGATGATGGTGAGCCGCACCAGATTCCGCTTGTGCCCGAAGCGGCGATACACCGTGGCCACCCCCACCCCGGCGGCGTCGGCGATGCGCTGCATGGTGGTGTCGGCGAAGCCGTACTCGACGAAACAGGTCCGGGCAGCGGTGACGATGCGGCGCGCGGTCGGATCGAGCTCGGCCCGCTCGGCGGGCAGTCGGCCGAGGGGTATCGCGCGTTCGGCCACCTGAGCTCCGTGGGGTCGGCGTCTTCCGGGTCGGTTCCCTTTCTATCACCGCGCTCGGGGTCAGCGCGTGTCGCCGAGGGTGAGCACCGGCTTGTCGATCGGCTGCTTCGGGCGCACCTGGTACGCCGCCGACTCGAGTTCGCGCCGCCGCATGGCCTGAACGCACTGGTGGTGCTTGCGGGCGTGGTAGGCCAGCGGGAAGTAGGTGAGACGGTCCGGCAGCACCCGGTAGGCCAGTCTGATCACCGCGAAAATCCGTGCCGCGCTCGCCTTTTCCTTGGCGGTCAGTTCCACGTCGAGCATCGCCCGGACGCACTCGTCCATCGCCGAGACCATGGCCAGATACGTCATCCGCAGCATCGGGCGCATCGCCGCCGTCACCAACGGCCGCAGCGGCGCGGGCATTTTCGCGAGTTGCTCGGGTCCGGGCCGCCCGGCGCGCAGATCACGTACCGCGTCGAGGGTTTGCGCGTTGGCCTGGAGGGTGGTGTCGATCATGCGGTCGAAGTAGGTCTCGAACTCCTCGTGGGTGGCCGGGTACCCCCTCATCGGC
This sequence comes from Nocardia sp. NPDC004068, assembly GCF_042874315.1. Lineage (NCBI taxonomy): Bacteria > Bacillati > Actinomycetota > Actinomycetes > Mycobacteriales > Nocardiaceae > Nocardia > Nocardia sp. NPDC004068. The sequence goes on along the minus strand of NZ_JBIAMW010000010.1, from coordinate 236,951 downwards.
ACCTGCAACAACCGCGCCAGCCGCCGGTTGTCGGTGAGCAGTTCCTCCCGCTCGGCGGTGGTGAACTCGCGCCCGATCAGCAGCGGCCCGGCGTTGATGGTGGTGATGTACGCGGTGGCGATGACCCATTGGTAGGCACCGGGATCCAGCGCGCTGATGTGCTTGCCGGTGGTGCTCGATCGCATCGTCAGCGGCTGGTGCAGCGAGCGCAGCCGCCGCCCCTCCTCGACCGCCTCGAGGCCGCCGTAGGTCCAGCGCAGCACCGAGTCCACCGAGCGGATGGCCCGGCCGCCGGGATCGGTGCGCGAGATCGAGTAGCGGTCCACCACCTCGGCGATGACCGGGTGCATGCCCTGCATGAGGAACGCCGCCGCCTCGAGCAGCAGATAGGTCCAGTGCCCGACCATCTCGGCGGTGAGCGAGTCGGGCGGGATCAGCTCGAGCGGTTCGCCGTCGACGAGCAGCTGCTGTTCCGGTGCGGTGGTCACGATGCATGTCCTTCGATTCGATGCGGTACTCCGGTCACGGCCTCACACCACGGTCAGGCCGAGGACGTACCGCAATCGCATGTCCCAGACCTGCAACAGGGTCATCGTCCGCACGACCACGCGCGGGGTGAGCCGATCGATCAGGCGGCCGAGGGCGAGCCAGCGCTGGAAGCGGCGTTCGTCGGCGGCGGTCCAGCCGAAGCCGAGCTTCGCGCGCAACCGCGGCGGCAGATAGCCCAGCGTCATGAACAGGTTCCACTCCCCCAGCAACGCCGGAACCGGGGCGGGCAGGAAGTCCAGCCGGGCGATGCCGACGAGGAAGCGGCGGGTCGGCTCGTCGAAATCGAGATGGTCGAGCTGCTGTTCGCGGTAGTGCTCGAGGGCCTCCCGGTCGGCGGGCCACAGCTGCCGGGGCACCTGCAAGGTGGTCGCGAACACCGACGCCGCCTGGTGGACGACCTCCGGATCGTGAAAGGTCTTGCCGCGCCGCAACTTCCGGCTGTCGTCGAAGACCAGCGCCAGACATGTCGCCACCCACAGTTGCAGGGTGGGGTCGAAGGCGTTGTAGCGCACCGGACTTCGCTCGGTCGAGCGCACCCGCACGTGCGAGGCGTTCACCGCCTCCCGGTAGATGCGCCGGTCCTGGGCGTTGCCCGCGAGCGCGACCGCGATGTAGGTCATCGTGGTGCGGGCCCGTTTGACCGGGTGCTTGTGCAGGTTGCCGCTGTCGACGCGGCTCTCCATCACGCCGTAGGCGACCTTCGAATTGGCCAGCTGCATGATGACATTGGCCGAACCGTAGGCGGGTCCGAGGCCGGGTGAGAGTTCGTCGAGCAGGAATCGGGTGTCGGCGGCGTCGGCGGCGTCGCGGGCGGCCCGCCGGGTCGGCGGCGGATCGGCGGGCAGGGCATCGAGCGTCATGGTGGATCGTCCTCGGCAGCGTCGACGAGACAGGGGTCAGGGTCGGGTGGTGGTGCGCGCGGCGGCGGGGTGGCGAATCCGGTCGGGCAGCGCCCGGTCCAGCGTCCGCACCGATCGGACCAGCCGATCGAACCGCCGGGCCCGCGCCGGGGACCAGTCCAGCCCGAGGCGGTCGCGGACCGCGGGCGGCACCAGCCCGGCGGTCGACAGCCGCCACAGGGCCGCCAGCGGCAGCGCGAAACCGTTCCAGAGCGCTTGCGGCACACGCAGATTCGGCGGCACCGGCATCGGCTTGCGGTCGAGTTCGATGATCAGGTCGGTGGCGGCGTTGCGTTCGAGGACCTCGTTCGCGGTGCGGTGGTAGTAGTCCCAGAACTCGGCGCGGGTCGCGGGCACCACGCGGTCGGGGATGCGCAGCACCGCGGCCAGGTCCCGCCACTCGCGGAACACGGCCTCCTCCTTGGCTTCGTCGACGCGCCCGTCGAAGACGCGGCGCACCTCGGCGGGCCCGGCGTAGCCGGTGGCGTGCACCCACAGATAGGCGTCGGCGTTGAGCGCGTGATAGCGCCTGCCCCGCGCGTCCACGCCCGCGATGCCGCGATGCATCTCGCGCAGCCGCTGTCCCTCGGCCACCGCCGCGTCCGCGCCGTGGAAGCCCGCGACCCGCTGCGCGGAGGCGAAGGTGCGGGTGATGCGCGACCAACGGTCGCTGAGGAATTCGGAGTGGTCGATGACGCCCGCGCCGACGATCGGATGCGCCACCTCGAGCAGGATCACCGCGCGGGCGCCGAGCACGCCGCGCCAGTCGAAACCCCACCGCCAGGTGGCGGAGCCCGGACCGATCGGCCGAAGCTCAGAAGTCAATGGGGATTCTTGTTCTGCCGTGGACATTCTCCGGCTCCTCCCCCTCGGCGAGCGACCATCCGAGGTGATAGAAACAGCGACTCTAAACTATCAACACAGTGTGACACAGCTCTCCGGCGATTGATAGATCTCGCCCCCATCTCTCTCGAAGCACGGCAAATCGCCTGGGTATATGTCACTTTGGGACAATCTCCCGAATCGCCTCCGGCCCGCACCTCGGGTGTGCCACCATTCGTTGATAGATCGAGGGGCCGACCGTCTATCAGGCTTTCACGCGTCGCCGACCCCGCTTCCGTCGGCGCGTATGTGAAGGCTCATTCATTCAGAGTTGACGGCTCAGAGCCTCATCGTTCGGAGGATGGGCAGGCATGGGAGCACTCGCCGAACCCGCGACGGAGCGGGTGGAATCGGTTGCGCCGCACCGGCTCACGGCCAACGTGCGTACGCTCGGCCGGGTAGTGCGGCTGGGCGCGCGCGCCACGGGAATTCTGGTGAGCGACGCCGCCGGGGGACGATTCCCGGTGCGGGAGGCGCTGATTCAGGGCTGGTTCTTCGTCTCGGTGTCGATGTGGCCCGCGATCCTCATCGCCCTGCCGATGGGTGTGGTGATCGCGGTGCAGGTCGGCAGCGTGACCGCGAACGTCGGCGCGACCTCGATGGCCGGAGCGGTCGGCGGGATGGGCGTCATGCAGCAGATCGCGCCGCTGGCCGCGGCCCTGCTGGTCGGCGGCGCGGGCGGGTCGGCGATCGCGTCGGATCTGGCCTCGCGCACGATCCGCGAGGAGATCGACGCCATGCGCACGATGGGTGTGGATCCCCAGCAGCGGCTCGTCGCGCCACGGCTGCTGGCCATGGCCGTGGTCGCGCCGATGCTGTCGGTGCTGATCATCCTGATGAGCGTGCTCGCCAGTTTCGTGGTGGCGGCGGTCGGGCAGGGCGTGGCGCCCGGGTCGTACTGGCTGTCGTTCGGCAGCTTCGCCTCGGTCACCGATCTGATCATCTGCCTCGGCAAGGCCGCGATCTTCGGGTACGTGGTCGCCGTCATCGCCAGCCATCGCGGGCTCGAGGCCAAGGGCGGGCCCAAGGGCGTGGCCGACGCGGTGAACGCCGCCGTGGTGCTGGGGATTCTGGCCTGCATGGTGATCGATCTGGTGATCACGCAGATCACCCTGATGTTCGCGCCGATGAGGTTCCTGTGATGGCCCGGCCGTGGGTGGCGACCCCGACGTCCTACCGCCCCAAGGGATTCCGCTGGACACGCGGTGCCGCACGCGCGTGGCTGCCGATCGAGGAACTCGGCCTGCAACTCCAGTTCGGCTGGGCAACCTTCCGCGGGATCGGGCACACGCTGCGCTACCATCGCAGGCACACGATCAGCATCTTCACCGATCTGGCCTGGGGCAACGGGCGTTCGGTGGTGGTGGGCGGCGGGGTGGCCCCGGTGCTGGCGATCATGGGCGTGGTCGCGGGCGGCATGGTCGGGCTCGTCGGCTACACCGCCCTGGACATGCTCGGCATCGGCCCGCTCGCCGGGGTGATGTCGGCGATCGCCAATCCGCGCGAGCTGGCCCCGCTGGTCGCCGCGGTCGGCTTCGCCGCGCAGGCGGGGTGCCGGATCACCGCGGAGGTGGGGGCGATGCGGATCTCCGAGGAGATCGACGCGCTCGAGGCGCAGGCCATCGATCCGGTGCCGTACGTGGTGTCCGCGCGGCTGCTGGCGGGCGTGCTCACGGTGATCCCCTCCTATCTCATCGCGCTGGCGCTGGGGTTCTGGACCACCGGCGTCACCGTCACCGTCGTGCACGGGCAGGCCTCGGGCGCCTACGACCACTACTTCCGAATGTTCGTCGACGCAACCGATCTCGGCTACTCGCTGGTGAAGGTCGTGGTGTTCGTCATGGTGGTCACCCTCGTGCACGCCTATCAGGGCTTCTACGCGCGCGGCGGCCCCGAGGGCGTGGGTATCGCGTCCGGGCGCGCGATCCGGGCCAGCCTGGTGCTGATCACCGTGACCGACATGGTCCTCACGGTCGTCATGTGGGGGCTGGAAACCACACTCAGCTTCTCGGGGTGAGCATGATCAGCAGAATCGACTCCGGACGCGGACCGGACGAGTGGGGGTTGCGGATCCGGGGGATCGCGGTACTCGTCGCCCTGGCGGTGGTGACGGGGGTGGCGTGGCGGTCGGCGCAACCGAATCGGAACGGGCATACCGATTTCGGGCTGACCGTCACCGCGCTCGGCGACGGGGTCGGTCCCGGTACGGGGGTCCGCCTGCGCGGGCTCACCATCGGCTCCGTCGTCGACGTGCGGCCGCAGGGGCCGGACCGGCAGCTGCTGACCGTCAGCGTCGGCGACGCGCCGCTGCGCGAACTGTCGACGGCGATGCGGGCCCGGTTCGTCTCCGCCAACGTCTTCGGCACCACGGCGCTGGAACTCATTCCGGCGCAAGGGGGTTCGCCGATCGCGCCGGGCAGCGTGCTGGATATGGCCGACGCGGTCGGCAACTACACCGTCACCCAGATCCTGCGCGACTCCGGCCGCGCGATCCTCGACGTGGTGACCACGCAGCTGACCGTCTCCGTCGACGGGGCCGCGGCGCTGACCAGCCGCACCGCGCCGATGCTGGCCGCGGGTCTGCTGACTCTGCGCACGCTGCAACGCAATCAGAACATGCCGATGCGTGACCTGCTGCCCAAGGTCGCCGACCTCACCGAGGGCGTGGCCGCGTTCACCCCCTCGGCGCTGGGCATTCTGGACGCGCTGGCGTCGGTGCCCGAACTCGACGACAACGGCCAGGTGGGGCTGGCGCACGACACCATCGTGGAGGTGTCGAATCTGGTGTTCTCCTTCGCCGGGAAGTTCGTCGGCGCGCTCGGCCCGTTCAGCGAATCGTTCGACGTGTTGCTGGATCTGCTGGTGCCGACGAATCAGGGCCTGCGCGATGTGACCCCCGATCAGGTGCGCCGCCTGCTCGCCGGGGCCGACGGCGCGCTGCACCGTGACGGCGACCGCGTCGCCCTCGACACCGAGATCATCCTGCAGGGGTTCCCCGCCTTCGCGATGCCGCTGCGGACCGCCGGGGAGGCGCCGCGATGAAGAACGCCCGCCGATCCGCCCTGCGCCTGGCCGTGCTCGCCGTGCTCGTGGGTCTGATCGTGACGCTGATCGTGCAGGCCGTCCAGCGGCCCGTGGGTGGCGAAACCCGCACGTACCACGCGCGTTTCGCCGATGTGTTCGGTTTGCGGAACAACGCGGACGTGCGACTGCGCGGGGTGCAGGTCGGCAAGGTCACCGGAATCGAACTCGGCCCGGACGCCACCGCGCGGGTGACGTTCACCCTGCGCACCGAGTACCGGCTGCGCGACACCGACGAACTCGCGGTGAAGTTCCAGAACCTCAGCGGCCAACGGTATCTCGCACTCACCCAGGGCGCGGACGGACGCACCCTCGCGCCGGGCGAACTCGTCACCCACACCGTCGACTCCTTCGACATCACCACCGTGTTCAACGGGTTGCGCCCGCTGCTGACCGAGGCCGATCCCGCGGTGTACAACCGGCTCGCGCGCAATCTCACCGCGCTGATCGAGGGCAGCGGCAACGATATGGCCCCGGTGCTGCGCGATGTGGCGACGCTGTCGTCCTACGCCGAGGACCGCACCGCGCTGATGACCGCCATCGTGGACAACCTGCAAATCGTCTCGGACAAACTCGGCGGCCGCTCGCAGAATCTGGAGGCGATCCTGCAAGTGTTCCATTCGATCTTCATGCCCATCGCCAGCCGGATGGACGAATTCCTGTCGCTGATGGACAAGGGTTCGGTGGAGCTGAGCGAGGTGGTGCGCCTGGTGGATTCGGTGTCGCTGCTGGGGCTGGGCGCGCGCGACCACGCCGACGATCTGACCCGCCGCATCGACGAGACCATCCCCGACACCCGCGAGGCGGTCCGCTCGCTGTCGCTGCTGCCGGGGCTGCTCGAGGGGCTCAACACGATGATTCCCGCCGCCGCGCCCGAATCACGGTGCGGCAACGGCGCTTTCCCGCTGCCGGTGACCGCCGCCGTGCTGCTGGCGGGGCGGCAGCTGACCGTCTGCAACGGAGGCCGATGATGATCGCCACGTTCACCCGGGTGCCCGCGCTACCGCACCGTCCGGCACTGCCGCGGATCTCGCTCGGCTCCGAGGAGGCGACCCCGCGAGCCCAGACGATCTGGGCGGTGCTCAGCCTCGTCGTGGTGACGGTGCTGCTGGCCGCGGCGGGCGTGCTGTACGTGCATCCGCCCGGGTACACCACCTATCACCTGGCGCTGCCGGAGGCCGGTGGGCTGCACGGCGGGGAGGGCGTGCGGGTGGCGGGGGTTCCGGTGGGGCGGGTGCTGGGCCTGCGGTTGCGCGGCGACGACGTGGAGATCGAGTTCTCGATGAAATCGGGTGTGCGCCTGGGCGATTCGACCTCGGTCGACGTCCGGATGCTCACCCCGGTCGGCGGGCTGTACCTGGCGGTGCTGCCCGCGGGCGCGGGACCGTTGCGCGGCGCGATCCCGGCGACGCGGGCCCGGTTGCCGTTCGTGGTCAACGATCTCGTCGCCGCCGCGAAGTCCGAGACCGACAAGGTGGACATCGACGCGCTGCGATCGAGCCTGTCCGGGGCGGCGGCCGCGGTGTCCGGCGCGCCCGACGCCCTCCGCGGTTCGGTGACCGATCTACAGAAGGTGGTGGAGCTGTTCGCCACCCAGCGCGACCGCATCCGGGAACTGGTCGCGCTGTCCGACGAATACGTCCAGGCCGTGCGCGACAATCAGGCCATGGCCGCGGAGGTGCTGCGCGCCTACGCGTTGCTGGGTCCGCAGATCGTCGCCACCCGCGCCAAGGTCAAGACCTTCGCCGACGCCACGGCCGCCATCGTCGGGACGCTGTTCGACTTCCTGTCCGGCCCCTACGCCACCAAGGTGGAACCGCTGCTGCCGCCACTCGAGCAGACCCGCGATCTGGGCGGCCAATTGCTCGCCGAGACCGACCGGACGATGCGCGCGCTCACCGAGACCGTCACCGAGCTCGGCGCGCTGGCGGGGCCCGAGGGCGCGGCGCTGATCGACCAGAGCGGGTTGACCGTGGCCGCGCCGAATCTGTGCCTGCCGCTGCCGGGGAAGGGGTGCTGAGATGAAACCGCCGTCCCGGATGTCGCTGGTGGTGGTCGCGGTGGCCGTCGTCCTCGCCACCGCCGCCACCGTGCGCTGGCAGGTCGGGCGCGCCGAGACGCGTTCGCTCTGCGCGGATTTCGACACCACCTACGGGCTCTACGACGACGCGGCGGTCACCATCCGCGGCATCACCGTCGGCAAGGTGCGCGCTTTGGAACCGCAGGGCGGTCACGTGCGGGTCCGCATGACCCTCGACGATCGCCCGCTGCCCGCGAATGTCGGTGCGGCCGTGGTCGGTTCGTCGATCCTCACCGATCGGCGGGTGGAACTGGTCGACGCGTCCTATCACGGCGGCCCGCTGCTGCCCGCCGACGCGTGCATCGCGCGGGACCGGACCCGGGTGCCGGTGAGCGCGTCGGACGCGCTGGACTCGTTCGCGAAACTCGTCCATCAGGTCACCGCACCCGACGCCTCCGGCACGCCGCCGCTGCAACGGCTGCTCACCGGGACCGATCGGGAGATGTCGGGGCTGGGCCCGACCATCAATCAGGAACTGCGGCAACTCGCCGACGCGCTGGCGCAACCGGATGCGCTGCTCGGCCACTTCGGACGGCTGCTGGACAACGGCGCGGAGTTGAGCGAATTCGTCACCGCGCAGTGGGACGACCTGAATACGACGCTGGTCACCTTCGGCCCCGGCCTGGAACTCATCGAGCACATGCTCGGCGTGGTGAAGGTGGTGGTGGAGAAGCTCGCCCTCGCCGTCGGACCGCTGGACCGGCTGTTCGATCAGCATTTCCCGTATCTGATGGAGGCGCTGAACTCCACCATCCCCGTGATGACGCTGGTCCGCACCCGCACCGAGGAGTCCAAGGATCTGCTCGACCGCATCCCGGGGGTGATCGCCATGCTGCGCACCATGATTCAGGCGCAGCCCGGGGCGGTGGCACTGGACTATCGGGCGCCCGAGGTGAGCACCGCCGATCCCGCCGGGACCGTGCCGCTACCGCAATTGCTGGTGACCCTCGCCGGAGGCGCGCGATGATCCGTCCCGTCACCGCCGTACTGGTCGTCTTGACCGTCTTGGCCACGGCCGCATGCGGTTTTAACCCGAGCAACTACGTCATGCCCGGAACCGGGGTGGGCGGGCCCACCTATCGGCTCGATGTCGAGTTCAGCTCGCTGCTCAGCCTGCCCGCGGGCGCCGATGTGCGCAGCAACGGCACGAAAGTCGGTTCGCTGCACTCGATCTCGCTCACCCCGGCGTGCGCGGTCGCCCATCTCGACCTCACCACGGCGGTACGGTTCCCGCGCGGCACCCGCGCCGAACTGCGGCAGACCACGGTGCTCGGCGACATCTACCTGGCGCTGCTCCCGCCGCGGGGCGGCACGGACCCGCCGCTGGGCGACGGCGACACGATTCCCTTGCGCGACACCGATCCCGGGCCGCAGGTGGAGGACATCCTGCAGCGGATCGCGCTGTTCGTCAACGGCGGCAGCATCACCCGCTTGCAGGACGCGTTCGATCGGCTCGACAGCGTGCTGCCGCGGGATCCGGCCGAGACGCGTGATCTCGCGGCGGGCATCACCGCGAATCTGCGCGACGCCGCCGCCGACACCGCCGATATCGACCGCATGCTGGCGGCGACCGATCAGCTGGCACAACGGCTCGCGGGGATGCGGGACCGGCTCGGGTTCATGTTCTCCGACACCGCGCGGCGGCGGCTCGAGCGGGTGCCGGAATTCATGACGGCGGTGCTGAACGTCGTCATCGATATCAACACCCTCACAACGGGTTTGGACTGGTTGATCCCCCGGCTCCCACATCTGAACGAATTCCTCGACAAGATCGCGCCGCTGCTGCGCGAACCCTCCCCCAGCGCGACCGAATCGCGCGGCAACGGGGCGGCGGCGATGACGCTGACGCAGGACAAGGTCATTCCGTTCCTGCTCGGCCCGAATGTGAACATCCGGCAGGTGAGCGTGGCCGGGCCCGGGGACGTCACCAAGGACGCGGTGGTGCTGTTGCAGATGATCGGAGCGCTGCGATGACCCGGATTCCGCACTGGCTGTCCGGGGTGGCGCTGGTGGTGGTGCTGGTGCTGGGCGGCAGTTATCTGGTGCTGGGCGTGCTCGGTGTGGAACCCGCGCGGCAAATGCGCCACGCGACAGTGGATCTCGGCGAGAGCGGTGGGCTGCGCGGCGGCTCCGAGGTGGTGTATCGCGGGGTCACCATCGGACATGTCGACGAGATCCACGGGGTGCCGGGCGGGGTGCGGATGAGGATGTCCTACGACGCCGACTACCGGATTCCGGTCGATTCGGCCATGCGGGTCGAAACCCTTTCGGCGCTGGGCGAACCCGTGTTCGCGCTGCTGCCCAGTGGGACGGACGGGCCGTTTCTGGCCGAGGACGCGCACCTGACCGGGCCCGTGCGGATCCCCACCTCGGTGCCGGAACTGCTCGCGTCGAGTTCCACCCTGCTCGGGCAGATCGATCCGCGGCAGGCCGCGCGGCTGGTGGACACCTTCGCCCAGGCGGTGACCGGATTGGACACGGCGCTGCCGACACTGGGGCGGAGCGCGGATCTGCTGTTGGCCACGCTACTGGCGCACCAGAATTCGCTCGACACGGTGCTGCGGAATCTCATGACGGCCATGCACGATGTCGACTGGGCCAAGCCCGCGATGACCTCGGCTCCACCGCAATTGGACGGTTTCGGGGCGACGCTGGGCGTGTCGTATCGGTATCTGTTCGAGGGTTCGCGCCAGTTGCGCGGCAACGAAGTGCTGGGTTCGTGGCACGAGCAGGAGAACCAGCTCGTCGACTATCTGCAACGCCTCGCACCCGAACTCGGCGCGATCGGCGTCGCGCTGCGCCCCGTGACCCGAGCCACCGGCCCGCTGCTCGGTTCCATCGACCTCGGGACCCTGCTCGAACAGGCCCTGGCCGCCCTCCCCGGCGACCGCCTCCGCATCGCGCTCACCGCCCCGCCCCGCTGACCACCCTCGAGGAATCGCCATGTCGGACACCGATATCGAAGACCCCACGGTCGCGGCGGACGCGCCCTCCGAGACGCGGAGCGCCACCGCGTCCCGCCTGGTGCGCCGCCCGGCCGCGGCCGTGCTTGCGGCCGCCCTCGCCGCCGCCCTGACCTTCGCGGTCCTGTGGCTCACCGACGACTCCGGTGCCGAACTCGACGCCCTGCGCACGCGGCTGGACACCGAAGCCCAGGCCGAGCAGGCGGCCACCACCTACGCCCTCAATGTCTCCAAGGTCGACTACAACGCCGTCGAAACCTGGCACACGGCCTTGAACACCGGCGTCACCGAACAACTGAAAACCAAACTCGACGCCGCCGTCGGCGTGGTGGGCCCCCTGCTCACCCAACTCCAATACACCTCCACGGCAAAACCCTTGGCCGCCAAGGTCTCCCAACACAACGGTGACACGTACGTGGTCCAGGTCTTCGTGGACATGACCTCCCGCAGCCGTCAGACGCCCGACGGGGTGACGGCGACAGCGACGTACACGATCACATTGGACCGGGCGGCGCATTGGACGATCACGGATGTGGGCGGGGTGGGCGCGCCGCTGGCGGCCACGCCGGGGGCTCCGGCTACGCCGGGGCGGTGACTCGCTCTCCCGCGAGGTCGGCGGCGGCGGTCGCCTCCCGGCTCTGGTGAAATTCGACGGCTTCGGGAAACTCGTTGAACTCCAGCAGGTCTCCCGCGAGTTCCTTCAGGTGCTCGCGGGCTTCGAGGGGCGTGGCGTAGAAGAACTCGCGCCGCGGGTTCACCCGATTGACTCGGCGGTCGTCCATACGCCGGTGCATCTCGGCCTCGATCCCAACGGCGTCCTCGGCGAAGAACAGCGCGTGGACATCGAATCTGAAGGGCACCGACGCATCTCCCAGCTCCCGGATCCGGTCCATGGGCTCGAGCCGGCGGGTCATACCGATCTTGATCATTCGCTCGCCGAACGCCCCGATATTCGAGATGACATAGACATAGCCCGCGCGGACGTTCGCGGCACGGTAGTCGACGTCCTCGATGGCCTTCCCGATATCCTCCAGCTTCGCGCGGGCCTGCTCGACGGCGGCCAGGTCGCCATTGGACTCCAGGCGAGCCAGCACGTTCGCGTAATGCTGACGCTCCTTCTCCAACCGCTCGCGCTCACGCTCGATTTCCTGCTGTACCTTACGTTCCTCCCGGAGCCGCTCGCGCGTCTCGCGTTCCTTCTCTTTCTCCCGGGCGAGAATTTCCAGGTAGTCCGCAGTAAGTTCGAGTTCCTTGATCCGCAATTCCTGATACTCGGGAGCGATCCGGATGGACATCGTATTGCCCAGTCGCGCAATGGTAGTGGCGACCTTCGTCAGCCGGTCGATCGTCGAGTCGAGCTTGTAGGGCTTCATCGACCGGACGAGATTGTCCGCTTCGGCATTGTAGGCCCGCAGCATGAGCTTCGAGAAATCCCGAACGAGCTTGCGTCCCTCGGCCGCCGACCCGTTCACATTCCAGGAGTTCGCACTGCGCACCGCGCCGCCGTCCTGCCGGGCCATGACCTTGATCCGATCCTGAAGGCGTCTCAGCTCCTCCTTGTAGGTGGTCGAGTCGCTGAGCGGATGACGGTAGGTGTAGATGCCGACCTCTTGCAGGATCTCCTCCTCCTGCGTTTTCACGACCTTCCGCTCGAGATCGGCCAGGACCAGTCGGCCGGTGTCGACCTTCTTCCGCAATTCTTCCCTTTGACGGGCTAGTTCGACGACATCCAATGCTCCGAGCCGGTCCATCTCGGCCCGCAAGTCTGCCAATTCCTTTCGCAGCTGCCCGACCTCCTCGGACTTCTGCTGGGCGAAATTGCGAACGCCGAACAAGGGGACATCCGATCGCTCGTTCGACGGCTGCGCCGGAACCTGCTGTTTGTCGGGAATGGGAACCGGCTGCGGAAGAGTTCCAACGTCCGGAGGTTCGACGAATGCCGGATTTCGACTCACGTGCTCGGTCCAACGACGACCATCCCAGTAGCGCAACCACCTCGCATCGAAGGGGTCCTGATACCAATTCGGCGCTGGATTCTTCACCTGTCTCCTCCGTTCAACCGGAGACGCTCGATGCCGCGGCCCGTGAAGATCGAATCGGGGCCCCGGTCGGGAATTCCACCCGCGATCGGAAGAAATGTCGGCGGCACGACTTCCGGTGTTACGGGGTGCGTCGGACCGGGAGTACCGTTCCAGGCGTGCGACTGCTGTTGATGTCGGATACGCATCTGCCCGTGCGGGCCAAGCGGCTGCCCGCGGAGCTGCTCGCCGAGGTGGAGCGGGCGGATGTGGTTGTGCACGCCGGGGATTGGGTGGATGTGGCGACGCTGGAGTTGCTCGAGGGGCGGGCGCGGCGGGTCGTCGGGGTGTACGGGAACAACGACGGGGCGGAGTTGCGGGAGCGATTGCCCGAGGTGGCTCGGGTGGAGGTGGGCGGGGTGCGGATCGCGGTGGTGCACGAGACGGGGGCGGCCAAGGGGCGCGAGGAGCGGTGCCTGGCGCGATTCCCGGAGGTGGATGTGCTGGTGTTCGGGCACAGCCATATTCCGTGGGACAGCGTGGCGGGTGGGCGGCTGCGGTTGGTGAATCCGGGATCGCCGACCGATCGGCGGCGGCAGCCGTATTGCACGTATATGACCGCGGAGGCGGACGGTGGGGTGTTCGGGGCGGTGGAGTTGCATCGGTTGCCGCGGGCGGGCGGCTGACAGCGGCCCTGCGATACGCGCACTCGCAGGGCCGCGTCAGGAGGTAGCTCAGGCCGTCAGAGCTTCTCGGTGAAGAACGGGACGACCTTCTTCAGCGCTTCACCCGCGCCCTTCGGCTGGTCGTAGAGGTCGTAGTGGGAGACGTCCGGGAGCTCGAGGAGCTGCTTGTCCTTCGAGGCGGCCTTCTCGTAGATCTCGTGACCGTCGCGGTAGGCGCCGAAGGCGCCCTGCTTGTCGCCGATGACGATGAGCAGCGGCTGGTCGAGGAGTTCGTCTGCCAGGTGGAACGCGTCCCATCCCAGCGCGGTGGAACCGTGCGCGACCTCGAAGGTCGTGCATCCGTTCTTCGCCCCGCCGCGATCGGTGCGGTAGTAGTCGTACGCCTCGATGATGTCGATGTCACCGACCTGCTGAGCCTTCTCGGCCGACTCGGGCAGGATGTTGTTCGCGACGCTGTCCGCCCCGCGCGCCTCGGCGGTGCGCTGCGCGGCGATATCACGCAGTGCCGCGAGCGGCCCGTCGTTCTGCGCGGCCATCTCCCGCTGCATCCGGCCGAAGTTCACGCCGGTGATCGACACGACCGCCTTGAACCGCTTCTCCGTCTTGGCCGCGGCCAGGGTGTAGCCGCCACCACCGCAGATCCCGAGCACGCCGATCCGGTCCGCGTCCACGTACGGCAACGTGACCAGGTAATCCACCACCCGGCGGAAGTCCTCGACGCGCTGGGTCGGATCCTCGAGGAACCGCGGGTGCCCGCCGCTCTCGCCCTGGAAGCTCGCGTCGAACGCGATCACCACATAGCCCGCCTCGGCCAGCGGCGGCGCGTAGATGTGGCCGGAGGTCTGCTCCTTGCAGCTGCCGATCGGATGGGCGGCGACGATCGCCGGATAGGTCTTGGACTCGTCGAAGTCCGGCGGGAAGTGCAGGTCGGCCGCGATGTCCCAATACATGTCGCGATTGCGGAAGGTGACGTGCTCGATCTTGCCGTTGGCCATGATTTCGCTCCTCTGGATTGCGACTCCTCTGATGTCGCGACGAGCCACCGCAGCCGGTGGCGACGGCTGGAATTCGGCTCGCGCACTCTCGACATATCCAGTGTCACGCGGGATACCGCGTCCGTGAGGGGGAGAGATCTTTCCCAGGATCACGGGCTCAACCGCTGCGCCTTTTTGATCCCGGCGCCACCGGCCAGATAGCCCCCGTCCACGGCGATGTCCTGACCGGTGATGTAGGTCGCTTCCCGGGATGCGAGGAAGACGACCGCATGGGCCACCTCGTGCGGCTGGGCCATGCGATTGTCGGGGATGTCCTCCAGGTACTCGGTGTAGTCCTCGGCCGAGAGCGATCTGCGCACGAGCGCGCTGTCGACCGGGCCGGGTGAGACGGAATTGCAGCGAATACCGAGTGGAGCGTACTCGAGCGCGGTTTGCCTGGTCAGTTGCAGCAGTCCGGCCTTCGACACCCCATAGGCGACCCGACCGAAACTCGCCCGGTGCCCGGCGATCGAGGTGATGTTCACGATCGATCCGTACCCGCTCGCGATCAGCAGGTCGGTGGACAATTGCGTAAGACGCAGCGCCGCGGTCAGATTCAGGTCGAGGACGTCGCGCCAGTCCTGCTCGCCGATCTCGCGCACCAGCCCCAGCCGGGCCATTCCCGCGCAATTGACGAGCACCGAGAGTTCGTCCAAGGCCGCGAAATACGCGCGGCACGCCGCGAAATCGGTGACATCGAGCGCGTCGGCCCGGACTCCTTGTGGCGCGGTCCATTCGGAGACCGCCTGGTCCCGGTCGACGACACGCACATCCCAGCCGTAGTCCCGCAGGCCGACCGCGATGGCTTCGCCGAGCGTGCCCGCGCCGCCGGTGACGAGGGCCGTGCCCTTACCCATTCGAATTCTCCCTTCTGCCTGAGACTTTCGGATACATCAGTCCCACAGCACACCGTTGTCGACATTGATCGACTGTCCGGTGATGCTGTCGGCGAGCGGACTGCTCAGGAAGATCACCGCGTTCGCGATGTCGACGGGTTCGGCGAGTTCCCCACGGGCCGAACGCTTTTTGAAGTCCTCGATCAGGCCCGGGTCCTGCTGGTCGAGGGCGTGGATCAGGTCGGTGTTCACCGTACCGGGCACGACCGTGTTCACATTGATTCCGAATCGGCCGAGTTCGTTCGCCGCGATGCGTGCGAGCACGATCCCGGCGGCCTTCGATACGGCGTAGGAGGCGTTGGACGATCCCTTCACTCCTTTACCCGACACCGACGAAATGTTCACGACTCGGCCGTAATTCCGCTCCTTCATATGACGGGCGACCCGCTGGAGGCAGAAGAACGTTCCCCGCGTATTGATGTCCTGAATTCGATCCCAGTCCGCCTCGCCGATGTCGAGGATCGGGATGCGTTTCGTGACACCGGCGTTGTTCACCAGAATGTCTATGCGCCCGTTGATTTCCACCGTCTTCGCGACCATCGCGTCGATCGCCGCGATATCGGCCACATCGGTGGCGACGAAGGTCGCCGTCCCGCCGGCGGCACGGATCTCGGACTCGACCCGGCCGCCGTTCACCTCGTCGCGATCGGCGATGATCACCCGCGCGCCCTCTTCGGCCATGCGCAGGCAGATGGCCCTGCCGATACCGGCCGCGCCACCGGTCACGATGGCGCTCTTGTCCCGCAACAGCATTCGTTCCTCCGGTCGTCGAACGGTGATCATCCGGCCCGCGAGGGCAGCCAATCGCGGGTGGGCGAGCGCCAGGCCGGCCAGTTGTCCTCGGGCAGTGGCACGGTGATCGACAGATGGTGGAAGCAGTCCTGGCACTTGACCACCATGCGCGGGCCGATGTAGTTGGCCACCGGGTAGCGCGCGACGTCGGTACCGCCGCACGCCGGGCAGACCGCGTCGACGGGTGTGCGCTCCACGTAGAGACGCTCGGCCTCCGGGCGGGGAAACAGCAAACGATCAACGGACATGTCGAATTCTCAACTCTCGTCAGATTTTCCAGTTCGATGGCCCGGCGACGGGCACTGACCAGGTGCCCGCCTTCAGCGCCTCGCCGAGTTCCGCACGCAGGGTCTCGGTCGCGGCGGCATCGACCACGCCGCTCTCGTCGACCACCACGCCGTAGAGGTCGCGGGCGGCCCGGGTACTCGTCAGGCCGTTCTCGACATCGGTGGCCACGCGGTGCGGGTCGCGTTCGAGCGGGCTGCCCCAGCCGCCGCCACCGCCGCACACCATGCGCAGCGCGTCGCCCGCCTTAAGGTGCAGGCCCGCGATCTTGCCGGTCTGATACCGGGTTCCGGCGCCGAAGGTTCCGTTGTTCGGGTCCGGGCGCCCGTTCTCGTCGAATCGGCCGAACAGCGGTTCGGCACCGGTCAGATCGAGCGGATCGTCGGCGTACGGGGCGGCCGGATCGTAGTTCGGGATGTACCAGCCGTAGGTCGGCATACCGGAGCCGCCGCCCTCGATGCCGGGCGCGCCCAGGACGACGCGATCGGTCGTGATCGACAGCACCACATCGGATTCCGCGTAGATCGTGAAGGTGGCGCCGAGGCCGCCGCGATGCTTGCCCGCGCCCGCCGTGTCGATCATCATCTCCTGCTGGGTGATGACGAGCGGGCTCTCGATCTCGATGTGTTCCTGCACCGACGTCCGGCAGTTGCCGACCGGGGGAACACAGAACGAGACACCGTCCTCCTTGTAGGTGCCGCCCCAGCCGCCGCCGGGAATGACGTAGGTGCCCCACGGGTTTCCCTCGCGTCCGGCCCGGCCGTCGATGCCGCCGAGCATGATCACGACGAAGGATCCGGTGTCGGAGGCGTAACTCTGCTCGAGCGCGTTGGCGAGCGCCTGGGACACCACATTGATGTTGCGCGAACCGATGTCGGGGTGATTGGACACGCTGGTCGGCGGCAGCGACTGCACCACGCTGCCCGCCGGCAGCAGTGTTTCGATCGGCCGCATCGTCCCCGAGTTGACGGGCGTCGAGGGGTCGATGAGCATCTTCACCGCCTGCACGCAGCGAGTGGCCTCACACCAGGCAGTGCCGACGTTGCCGAGCGGCTGGCGGCCCGATCCGGAGAAGTCGATCTCCATGGAATCGCCGCGCACCTTCACGGTCACGTGCACCGGGATCTTCTCGTCGACGACACCGTCCTCGTCGAGGAAGTCCTCCGCGGTGTAATCGCCGTCGGGGAGCTTCGCGATGCCCGCGCGCATGCTGGCCTCGGTCTGCTCGATGGCGTACATGCCCGCGGCGCGGACATTCTCGAAGCCACCGCGCTCGATGAGGTCGAGCAACTGCCGCTCGCCGATGACCAGGCAGCCGTAGAGGGCGCGAAGGTCGCCGAGCATCAACTGGGGAACCCGGTTGTTCTCGAGCATGAAGTTGAACGTGGGCCGCACCGGAATGTCGTTGGCGTACAACAAGGTCGGCGGGAACTTGAGGGGTTCCTCGAAGTGGGTCTGCATACCGTTCGCCAGCCCGCCGCTCACGGGACCGCCGACGTCGACCAGGTGCGTGGTGGACTGCACCAGGAATTCGACACGGCCGTCGACGAACACCGGACGGAACAGATTCACATCGGACTGGTGCACGGCGCCGCGCCAGGGGTCGTTGACGAAGACGATGTCGCCGGGCTGCATCCTGTCGACGTCCCAGTCGTCCATGACGAAGTTGACGATGTGGGTCGCGATGTAGGCGTGTTGCATACACCCCTCCCACAGGGCGACGGTCTCCCATCCGGCGTCGGTGCGCATGTGGATCGCCGCGGTGCAGTCGAGCATGTCGCGGGCGACCGGGGAGAAGGCGCTGCGCATCAGCGCGTCGAGCATCTCGCGAGTGACTTCGATCAGTCCGTATCGCAGGATGTCCAATTCGATGTCTACAGTGGAACTTTGGGCGTTGGTGGCGGTCATCGGTGCGTGCCTCAGCTCTTGCTCTCGATGATGAGGTTGGACATGGGGTCGAGGTGTGCGGTGCGGCCGGGCAGCACGAGGGTCGTGGCGAAGTCCTCGACCACCAGGCAGGGCCCGTCGACGGACTGTCCCGGCGCCAGACGTTCGCGGGAGTAGACCGCGGCCTCGACCGGGCCGTCGGTACCGGGCACGCGGAGCTGGATGCGGCGCAGCAGGGCGTCGCCGTCCTCGTGCTTGCTCGTGGCCACGCCGTGGTCGCGCGGGATGACGGCGGTGACCTCGAGAGTGCTGACGATCACCGGCAGTTCGGGAGCGGAGAAGCCGAACGATTCCTCGTTGAACGCGTGGAACCGCTTGCCGAAGTTCGCCGCCGCCTCCGCGTCGAAGACGCTGTCCGCCACCGCGATTCGGCTGTCCCAGGTCTGGCCGCCGTACATCGCGAAGATCGCGCGATCGAACCGCAGGCGGCTCACGTCGATGCCCTGATCCGCCAATTCCTTGCGGCAGCGGTCCTGCATGGTCCGGAACTCGGATTCGAAGCGCTCGGCGTTGGCGGCGTCGAGCGGCATCATGACCGACTGCGCGCGCGTCGTCATCAGATCGCTGCGCAACAGTCCGAGCGCCGAGAACTGGCCCACGTTCTTCGGGACGATCACGCGGTCCAGACCGAGAATCCGCCCGACCCGGTCGGCCAGCATGGGTCCGGCCGAACCCGAAGGCTGCAAGGCGAATTCGCGAACGTCGAGACCGCGGTACACCGAGATCGACCGCACCTTGGCGGCGATGTCCTGGCAGGCGATCTCGTAGGCGGCGTCGGCCACCGCGTGGGCCGACATGCCCCACTGCTCCCCCGCTCGGGTCAGCGCCGCGATCGCCGCGTCGACGTCGAGCCGGAGTGCGCCGCCCGCGAAGAGATCCGGCTGGAGGATGCCCATCGCGGCGCACGCGTCGGTCAGCGTCGCCCGGTCGCCGCCCCGCCGGTAGCAGGCCGGACCCGGGTTGGAACCGGCGGAGGCGGGACCGACTCCGATGGCGCCCAACGCGTTCGGCTGGATGAGACTGCCCGCGCCCGAGCCGATGCTCTCGACCTCGACCAGCGGCATGGTGAGGGTCAGTCCGGTCTCCAGCGTCCACAGATCGGTGAGCGGCGTGTTGCCGCCGACGATCGCGGCCACGTCGGTGCTGGTCCCGCCGACGTCGATGGTGAGCAGGTTGGGAACCGACGCCTCCTCGGCGAGTTTGACACTGCCGCTGACGCCGCCGACCGGACCCGATACCAGCTGGAACACCGGCGCCCGCCCGGCGGTGCGGAGCGTGGCGACGCCGCCGTTCATCATCATGATCCACAGCGTGCCGGTGAAACCCTGTGCGAGCAGGCGGTTTTCGAGCCGCTCGAGGTAGCCGACCACCAGCGGACCCACGTACGCGTCGAGCGCGACCGTGACGGTTCGCTCGTGTTCCTTCGTCACGGGGTAGAGCGCGGAGGTCTGTACATAGGCGTCGGGGAGTTCCTCGGCGACGATCTCGGCCGCGCGCTGTTCGTGGTCGCCGTTCACGTAGGAGTTCATGAAGCAGATCGCGACCGAGGTGATCCCGCGCGCCGCGAAGCCGCGGGCGGCCCGGCGGACGGCGTCCTCGTCGAGCGTGAGGAACTCCGAGCCGTCGTACTTCGTGCGCTCGGCGACGCCGATGCGGTTCTTGCGAGCCACGACCGGGCGCTCCTGATGCGGGCGCAGCCAGGTCGGATCGTAGAAGCGATCGCCGAATTCGCGGTGCTGGCGGCCGATGTCGAGCAGGTCGCGGTGGCCGCGCGTGGCCAGCAGGCCGGTGGGTCCGCCGGTGCGGCTGAGCAGGGCGTTGATGCCGACGGTGTGCCCGTGCACGATCTCGAGGACCTCGTCCGGCGCCACATCGATGGCGGCGATACTCGCCAGCACACCGTCTTCCTGCTGCGGTGTCGAGAGAACCTTGCTGTCCCGGACTTCGCGGGTCGCGAGATTCACGCCGATGACGTCGGTGAAGGTGCCACCGACGTCGATGCCGAGGACCCAGTCTCGCGACGCGGTGACCGGATCGCGGTTGCCGTCTGTAGGGGTGGACACGCGGATCCTTTCGAGGGGGTTTTTCGGAATCACTGCCAGTCGCATGTGACTGGAGCCACACCTGAAACTAGTACACTAGTTATCGACGCGGAACAAGAGTTCGGCGGAAAATCTCGGCAATCGATCCTGCTACGAGACGTTTCGGTGTTAACTATGATGCTAGTTAGCTCAGGGAATGTGAGCGGCAGCACTACGGGAGCACGGCACATGACAGATGAACGAACCCTGCGACGGTTGGCGGATACGCTCGAGATCCAGGCGCTCCAGGCGCGGTACGCACGCGCGGTCGACCGCCTGGACCTGGGACTTCTCCGCGAGGTCTACCACCCGGACGCCTACGACGACCACGGCGACTACAAGGGCGGGGTCGACGGCCTGCTGGCCTATGTCGAACGGCGGACGGGCAGCGCGTTGCAGGTCATGCACTTCCTGGGACAGACGCTGATCGACTTCGCCTCCCCCGAGGCCGCCGCCTGCGAGACGTACTTCATGACCGCTCATACGCTCGACGCCTCGCTGCGGGGGGCGTTCGGGGCGAGTCCGGGAACCGATCCGGTGCAGATCTCGATGTTCGGGCGGTACGTCGACCGTGTGGAGAAGCGCGACGGGCAGTGGCGCATCGCGCGCAGGACCTGTGTGTTCGAGGCGACCCGCCTGTTCACCGACCCCCAGCCGCCGATCAAAGCGGACTGGGCGCAGGCGAGCCGGGGCGACGGCAAGGATCCGATCTTCGGGCTGATCACCGAGCTACGGACCGAGTACTGATTCGCCGCAGGCGAATCGCGAGTGGCGGATCATTCAATTGACTTCGACCGCGCAGCGGGGGAGATTGAGAATGCGGCGCGCGGCACACAAGGGGTCGATCCTGTTGTGGCGCAACGGTATACACATTTTCGGTGCGACGACAAGGATGCTGTGCGGTGTGGCACGACAATGCTTCGCGGTTCTATATCGATGGACGGTGGATCGACGCGGCGACCGACGCGACCCTCGAGGTGCGGTCTCCGTTCACCGAGGAGTCCATCGCGCGGGTGGCCGCCGGTTCCCGAGCGGACGTCGACCGTGCCGTCGCCGCCGCTCGCCGAGCGTTCGATCACGGCCCGTGGCAACGTATGTCGCTGGCCGAGCGCGCGGCGATCGTCCGTACCTTCCGGGATCACCTGGCGGCCCACGCGACCGAACTGGCCGAACTCGTCACCGCCGAGATGGGCTGCCCGATCAGCCAGACGCTCACCTCGCAGAACGGGGCCGCCGTCGCCCTGCTGGATACCAATCTGGAACTGGCCGAACAATATCCGTGGGAGTCGTTGCGGCGGTCGGGGTTGGGCAACGCCCTGGTCGTGCGCCGGCCGATCGGCGTGGTCGCGGCGGTCGTGCCCTGGAACGCACCGGTCTCGGTCGCGATGCTGAAACTTGCTCCGGCTCTGCTGGCCGGTTGCAGTATCGTGCTCAAGCCGTCACCGGAGGCGCCGTTGAGCGCCCACCATCTGGCCGCCGCGGCCGATGCCGCCGGAATTCCGCCCGGCGTGCTGAACATCGTCGTCGCCGACCGTGCCGAGAGTGAGTATCTGGTCACCCATCCCGGTGTCGACAAGGTCTCGTTCACCGGGTCGACCGCCGCCGGGCGGCGCATCGCCACCTTGTGCGGCTACGACATTCGGCGCTTCACGCTGGAGCTGGGCGGGAAGTCCGCGGCGATCGTTCTCGACGACGCGGATCTCGACGCGGTGGTCGCCTCGCTGCGCTCGTTGTCGTTCCGGTACAACGGCCAGGCGTGCACCAACAAGACCAGGATCGTGGTGTCGCGCGCGCGGCACGACGAGGTGGTCGACGCGCTGGCGGAGATGATCTCCGGCTTCGCCCTCGGCGATCCCGCGGACAAGGCCACCGAGATCGGGCCGCTCGTTAGTCAGCGTCAGCGGGATCGGGTGGAGGAGTACGTGGCCGCGGGGTGGGCCGAGGGCGCGCAGGTGGTGGTCGGCGGTGGCCGCCCGGCGGCGTTCGACCGCGGCATGTTCGTGGAACCGACCTTGTTCGCCCGCGTCACCAACGATATGCGCATCGCTCGGGAGGAGATCTTCGGGCCGGTCGTCGGGGTCATCGCCGTGGACAGCGAAGCGGAGGCGGTCGCGGTGGCCAACGACTCCGACTACGGGCTGTCGGGAGCCGTGTACAGCGCCGATCCCGATCACGCCTACGCGGTGGCGACCCGATTGCGGACCGGCAGCGTCGAAATCAACGGGGCGGGAACGGGTTTCCACGCCGCGCTCGGCGGGTTCAAGCTCAGCGGCGTCGGGCGTGAGGCGGGCCTCGAGGGGTTCGACGCGTTCGTCGAGCTCACGTCCTTCGGCCTGCCCGCCGTCCTCGCCGACGGCCTCGGCTGAGCAGGGGGGCTCGGAAGACGCTCCCCCGCAACACAATTCAACGAAGGGACGACCGTGACCGACCGACGCGCCATCGACGGCTTGACCGACCGGCTCGCCGGTCACGTCGCGACCGTCGCGGAAGCCCCACCGACGCAACGGGATACGGAGATCGTCCGTCGCCTGTTGCTGGACAATTTCATCGTGTCGCTGTGGGGTATGACCAGGCCCGCGGCCGGGGAAGTCGCCGACTGGGCGCGGCGGTTCGCCGAGAGCGGGACGAGCGCGGTGCTCGGCCGCCCGTGGACGACGGATCCGTCGATCGCGGCTCTGGTGCACGGAACCGCTTCGCACAGTTTCGAATTGGACGACACCCACAATTCCACCGCGTCGCATCCGGGGGCGGTCGTCATTCCGGTCGCCCTCGCCGTCGCGGGCGAGCCCGGCCCGTCGCTGACCCGCGACCGGTTCTTCGCGGCGATCATCGCCGGGTACGAGGCGATGGCGCTCGTCGGTGAGGCCGCAGGCGGAATGGCCGCGGTGCATCGGGGATTTCACCCCACGTCCTTGTTCGGCGGTTTCGGCGGAGCGGTCACGGCGCTGGCCCTCCGCGCCGCACGGGACGGCAATGCGCTCGATGCCGACCTCGTCACGAAGGCGTGGGGGCTGGCGCTGTCCCAACCGAGTGGGTCGATGCAGTTCTCGGTCGAACCGACGGGCGGTGAGATCAAACGCGTGCACGCGGGGCTCGGCGCGCACAACGGGATTCGGGCGGCCGACTTCGCCGCCCTGGCGGCCGTGACCGCGCCGCGCCGCGCGCTCGAGGGCGCCTACGGGCTGGCCGCGAGTTTCGGTGCGCCGCCCCGCGAGGTATTGGACGACACACGGCTGCGAACTCGCCAAATAGACGCGCTGAGCCTCAAGCCGTACGCGTGTTGCCGCCTGTTCCACTCCACCATCGACGCGCTCGCGCTCGCGACCGACGGCTTCACCGCCGACCCCGGCGACCTGACCGATATCCTCGTCACCGGCCCGACGCTGATCGCCGAGCAGCACATGACACCGGCGGAATCATCGATGACGGCGCAGTACAGCTGTCCGTACGTCGTCGGAGCCACGCTCGCGTACGGGCCCAGCGGCTACGACGCCTACACCGAGGAACATCTCGACGATCCGAGGATCAGGAAGATCGCCGATCTCGTCCGATTCGAGGTCGACCCGGAGATGGAAAAGACCTACTACCCCGAGCATTTCGCGACGGCCGTGCGCCTGACCTACGCGGACGGAACGGTCCGGGAAGCGCAGGTCGTCGACAGCGTCGGGACGGCGGAGAACCCGATGACCGTCGACGACATCCGCGCCAAGGCCGACGGGCTGGCCCGATACGGATTGCCGGGCGTCGCCGACCGGTTGGCCGAGGTCATCTGGAGCGATTCGGCCGGACCGGCGCGACTCGGCGAGGCGTTGCACCGGGAATCACGCCGCGGGCGATGAGGTGAGCGACCAGTGGGCGATGCCCGCACGGTCCTCGCGGCGCAGGCGGCCCGTCGCGGCGAGCAGGTCCAGATGTTGCTGGGTCTCGACGACCGCGAGGGCGGCGTTGTAGGGCTCGAGGTCGTCGAGGCGGCGGTTCCTGCGCGTCCACGGGAGGTGGTCGGCGACCTCGTAGGCGGTGGCCGCGCCCGCTCCGACCGCCTGGACACACAGTTCGAAGCGGTGATCGTGGTGGCGCAGTAGTTCGTCGATGCGGACGTGGGTGCTGGGTGCGATCGGGCCGTGCGCGCCGAGCAGCACCATGTCGGGCATGCGGCGCACCTTGGCCAGGGAGTCGAGGTAGTTGCGCAGCGGGAGGTCGCTGCACGCCGATTCGAAGGCGACCGAGGGGGTGATTCTGGGGAGGATGTGGTCACCGGCATACAGCAGTCCGGCGTGCTCGTCGGCGAACACGAAATGGCCCAGCGTGTGGCCGGGAGTCGCGATCGCGCGCAGCTCCCGATCACCCGTCGTGAGGAACTCGTCGTCGGTGAGCCACGTCGTGGGATCGGGCCAGATCTCCGAGTCGGTGGGCTGCTCCTTCAACCACTGTCGCCAGCCGGGGATGAGCCGCTGCGCGCCCGCGGATTCCAGCGCCCGGATGTGGACGTCGCCGCCGGTCGGGTCGGCGCGCAGGATGGCCAGCGATTGCGATTCGCCCGCGCCGAGCCGCAGCGCGCAGCCGAGTTCGGCGGCGAGCGCGGCCGCCTGCGTGTAGTGGTCGCGATGGGCGTGGGTGACCAGGAATTGCGTGATGTCGCGCGTGGTCCGCCCGATCGTCGCCAGCGCGCGGTCGAACATCGCGCGCGACGCCGGTATGTTCCAGCCGCCGTCGACCACGGTGAGTCCCGCCTCGGTTTCCACGACGTAGACGTTGACCGCGGTCAGCGCGTCCATCGGGAGCGGCAGCGGCACCCGGTACACGCCCTCGGTCACCGGATAGACGCCCTCTTCGGACCATTGCTGCGTGTGCGGCATACGCCGATCTCCTCCTTGACGGGCCGAATGATGGTGGCGCTCAGGCACTTTCGTGCCAGGCTCAGCCCTCTCGACCCTCGCGAACGACCGCGGGACGACCGGTCATCCCGTGGTTCATCCCCGTCACTCCGTATTGCAGCGAGTTGGTGCCCATGAGGGTGCCGAGCCGATGTCCGATCGCGGTCATGCCGCCGTCCACCGAGAGCACCTCGCCGGTGATGAAGCTGGTGCGGGGATCGGTGAAGAACAGGATCGCCCGTGCCAGGTGCTCGGGCCGACCCATCTCCGGCCACGGCTGCGCCGCCGCGAAACTCTCCTCGGTGCGCCGACGGCCGCGCGGATTCAGCGGGGTCTCGATCAGGCCGGGATTCACGGTGTTCACCGCGATGCGGTGCGGAGCCAGTTCGGCCCCGAACACGCGGCTCATGTGGATCACCGCGGCCTTCGCCGCCGAATACGCCTGCGGCGCGGCATCACCCACCATTCCGGCCGCCGAGCCCACCGAAACGATCGAGCCACCCGTCCCCTGCGCGATGAGGATGCGCGCGACGTGTTTGATGCCGATGAACACGCCCCGGGTGACGACGGCGAAGGTCGCGTCCCAATCCTCCACGCGCAGATCGACCAGCGGCCCGAACGCTCCCCCGACCGCGGCGTTGTTGACGATGCCGTCCAATCCGCCGAACGTCTCGGCGAACCCGGTGATCGCGGCTTCCATCTCCGGTTCCGACGAGACGTCCGCGCGGGCCGTGGCCAGCCGCCCCTCCGCGACCGACGCCCGATGCTCCGCGCTCAACGCCTCGAGGGAGGCGGGATTGAGGTCGATGACGCCGACCGAGTCGCCCCGCTCGAGCATGGCCTCGACGGTCGCCTTGCCGATACCGCTGGCGCCGCCGGTGACGATGAACCTGCCCACAGTCCCGCCCTTCCCGCTGATATTTATTATTATGATTACACTTATAACAGAAGTACCACATCGGTCCAAGGGCCCGATCGCTGGGTGCGACGCACCGGTCTCGGTTTCGGCCGGACGAGGCCGAAGATGATAATGATCAGTCCGTCCAGCGAGGAGGAACAATGAGCCGGCGGTCCAATCGGCCACCCAAGATGGCGATCATCGCCGCCCAGCAGATCGTCGCCGACATCAACAAGCGCGGTAACGTGCCCGGTGACCGGCTGCCGCCCGAGCGCACGATGCTCGAACAGTTCCAGATCGGACGCGGGACGCTGCGCGAGGCGCTGCGATTCCTCGAGCTACAGGGTGTCATCGCCCTCAAACCGGGTCCCGGCGGCGGGCCGATCGTGCAGCGGCCCGACAGCTCGAGCCTGGAGACCACCCTCACCCTGCTGTTGCAGTTCGAGCACGCGCCCTACCGGTCCATCGCCGAGTCCCGCCTCGGTCTGGAACCGATGATGACGCGCCTCGCGGCGACCCGCATGTCCGACGAGTTGCGCGCCGAGCTGACGCACAGCGTCGACGAGATGCGCGCGCGGATCGACGATCAGAGCGTCTTCCTCGAGACGAACAAGCAGTTCCACTCGGTCATCGCCGAGGGCTCCGAGAATCCGATGCTCGGTTGCCTCATCGACGCGCTGCTCAACCTGCTCGACGGCAGCGCCATCGGTGTCGACTACCCCGAGCGGCGGCGACGCGCGGTGGTCAAGGCCCATCAGGAGATTCACGACGCGATCATCGCCGGGGATCCGGACGCGGCCGAGGCGGCGATGAAATCGCACATCCAGGAGTACCTGGCCTACCTCGACCGCACCCATCCCGAGGCACTCGAGTGGCCGATCGTCTGGGGCGCGCGCTGAACGCCGCGCGCCCTTCCCCGGCCTCACCGGATCGCGCCCGCCGCGCGTAAGGCGTCGACCTCGTCGTCGCTGTAGCCCAGATCGGCCAGGATGGCCGCGGTGTGCTCACCGACCATCGGGGTCGGCGTCGGCGCGCGCTCGCCCGCGCGTCGGAAGCGCGGCGCGGGCGCGGGATGCGCGGAGCCGTCGATGTTCCGAAAGGCGTTGCGGGCCCGCAGATGTGGATCGGCGAGCGATTCGGCGAGACTGAGCACCGGGGTCAGGCACGCGTCGCTGTCCTCGGTCAGTTCCACCCATTCGTCACGCGTGCGGGTGGCGAAATGCTCGGCCAGCCGCGCTTGCAATTGTGGCCAGCACGAGCGATCGTCACGCCGGGACATCAACGGATCGTCGGCGAGCCCGATGCGCTTCACCAACTCGGCCCAGAACTGCGGTTCCAGGGCGCCGACGGCGACCTCCTTGCCGTCCGCGCAGCGGTACGTGCGGTAATACGGGGTGCCGCCGTCGAGCAGGTTCGCCTCCCGCCGGTCCGCCCAGGTGCCTTCGCCCACGAAACCGCGAATCATGCCGTAGAGCGCGCCGACTCCGTCGACGATCGACGCGTCCACGACGTCGCCCTGTCCCGTGGCCCGCGCGCGCAGGACCCCGGCGACGATGCCGAGCGCGAGATACATTCCGCCACCGCCGAAATCGCCGACGACGTTCAGCGGGGGCACCGAGGGCCGGTCGGCGACACCGATCGGATGCAGCGCTCCCGCGATGGCGAGATAGTTGATGTCGTGTCCGGCGAGCCGCGCGTACGGCCCGTGCTGGCCCCAGCCGGTCATCCGTCCGTACACCAGCGCCGGATTCGCCGTCAGGCAGTCGTCGGGTCCCAGGCCCAATCGTTCCGTCACGCCGGGACGCATCCCCTCGATGAGCGCGTCGGCCCCGGCGACGAGGCGCAGCACGATAGCGCGCCCCGACTCCGATTTCAGATCGACGGCGATCGACCGGCGCGATCGGCCGTTCACCTCGAAGCGACGGTCGACCGGCGGCGAACCCGCGGCGCGATCGACGCGGATCACCTCCGCACCGAGATCCGCCAGCGTCATCGCCGCGAACGGCCCGGGTCCCATTCCGGCCAGCTCGATCACCCGCACGCCCGCCAGCGGCCCCCGCTCGGTCGTCTCGTTCTCCACTGTTGTCCTCACCTCTCGCCGGACGTCGATCACTGGTACCAGGTCGAGCGACCGCCGTCGGATGCGATGACCTGGCCGGTCGTGTTGCCCGACGCCTCGCTGAAGAAATGCAGGATCGGGCCGGTCATCTCCTCCGGCCCGGCCACCCGGCCCAGCGGGGTCGATCGGACGGCGTTGTCGAAGAAGCGCTTCGTCGCCTCGGGGTCCCCGCCCACGGTCGCGGCCAAGGGGGTGACGTGCAGTCCGGGCGCGATGCAATTCACCCGGATCCCGTGCTTTCCGAGTTCACCGGCCAGCGAGCGCGTCAGTCCGATGACCGCGCCTTTGGAGGTGGCGTAGATGTGGGTCGGGAACTGGACACGGCCCATGAAACCGTTGAGCGAGGAGATGGTGACGATGCTGCCGCCCCGGCCGGAGGCGATCATCCGCTCGGCCGCCTGCTGGCAGTTCCACACCGTGCCGTTGACGTTCACGGCGAGGACCCGGGCTACCTCGTCCTCGGTGATCTCGGTGACCGAGTGCGGGGGCGAGACGATCCCGGCGATGGTCGCCAGATAGTCCACCCTGCCCCAGGTGCGGTCCACCACGTCGTAGGCCGCGGCGACCTGGTCGCGGGAGGCGATATCGGCGCCGAAGGCGCGGTAGTTCTCGTGCTCGATATCCGATCGTTCCACCACTTCGGGGAGATCGATGCCGAGGACCCGTGTCCCGCGGTCGAGGAGGGTCTGCACGACATTGCGGCCCATCGGTCCGCACGCGCCGGTGATCACGGCGACCTTGCCCTGCCACTCCTGGAGAATGTTCGCAGTCATCGTTTCGGTTCCCATCAGCCGACGTTGCGGTCGCTGCCCGCCCAGTACGCTCGGCGCAGGTCGCGCCGCATGAGTTTTCCGCTGGAGGTCTTCGGCAGTTCCTCGACGAACTCGACCCGGCGCGGCAGTTTGTAGCCCGCGATCGCGGCCCGGCAGCCGTCGATGATGTCCGTGTCGGTGACCGTGCTCCCGGGTTCGGCGACGACCACCGCCAGCACGGTCTCGCCCCACTTCGGATCGGGAACGCCGACGACCGCGACCTCCTGCACTCCCGGCACGGCGGCGATCGCCGCCTCCACCTCGCTCGGGAAGACGTTGAATCCGCCGGAGACGATGAGATCGCGTTTGCGGTCGACGATGTACAGGTAGCCGTCGTCGAACCGGCCCACGTCGCCGGTGCCGGTCCACCCGCCCTCGAGCACGAAGGCCGCCGATTCGTCCGGCAACTTCCAATAGCCGCGCATCACGTTGTCGCTGCGCACCTGGATCTCGCCGATCTCCCCCGCCGGGACCTCGTTCCCGTCGGCGTCGGTGATGCGAACCTCGATGAAGGGGGCCACCCGCCCGGCCGAGGCGAGCCGCGCCGGAACCTCCCCGTCGGAGACGACGTGATCGCTCTTGTACAGCACGGTCAGCGGCATCGGCAGTTCCGTGAGGCCGTAGCACTGCATGAATTTCGGGCCGAACGCGGCGATCGCGCGGGCCAGCCGATCGGGGGCCATCGGTGAGCCCGCGTAGATGATGGTGTCCAGCGAGCTGGTGTCGTACTCCGCCGACTCGAGCTGCTCGGTCATGAGGTTGACGATCGTCGGCACGACGGGAATCACGGTGACGCGGTACCGCTCGATCAGTGCCAGCGCCTCGTGCGCGTCGAAGTCGGGCATGAACACCTGCCGGGCCCCGCGAATCGAATAACACAGTCGCAGCCATCCGGCCAGATGGCTCAACGGCGCGACCAGCAGCACGGTGTCGCGGGGCGGTGACGAGGGGAATTCGGCCAGCATGTTCCGCATGGTGGCCATGATCGAACGCTGAGTGTGGATGACGCCCTTGGGATTTCCCGTCGTCCCGGAGGTGTAGGGCATCCACGCGAGGTCGTCCAGCCGCCAGGTATGCGGCGGTACCGGCGAGCCCGTGGCCAATCGCGGAATCGTGTGGCCGTCGTCGGCGGCGGTGGCGCCCACGACGATCGCCCGTGCTCCGGCCTCGGCCAGCGCGCGTTGCACGTCGGCGCGTCGGTCGTTGTCGACCACGACGACCTCGGCGTCGGCATCGGCCGCGATGGCGGCGATCTCGTTGGCGTGCAACCGGAAGCTGACGGCCACACGCACATAACCGCCCCAGAACATCGCGTGGTCGAGCATCGCGTACTCGGGGCCGTTGCGCTGCGCCAGCACCAGCCTGGCGCCGGGCGCGAGACCCAGCTCGGCGAGACCTCCGGCGAGGCGGGCGGCCGTCTGCCCGAGTTCGCCATAGGTCAGCTCGGAGCCGTCGGCGAGCACCAGCGCCGGACGAGCGGCGAAGTTCGAATAACTGCGTCGCAGCAGGTCAGCGACGGTATGCGCGAAGCTGTAAGAGTCCACGTGACATCTCCATCCTTGCCTGGGCCGCGCGCTCGACACGCGCTGGCGGCGGCCCGGATAGATAGATATCATAATCACCAATATGATAGTTCCGGAACGGAAGGACGCATCGATGAAGGCGCGGCTCAGCCATGTGGCGGTCCCTGTCCCGAAGCTGGAGGAGGCGTGCCGCTTCTACGCTCGTCTCGTCGGAGCGGATTCGGTGCGCGTGTCGGGGATTCCGGAGATCGGCGTGCGCAACGCGTTCGTGGCCATCGGGGACAAGGTGTACTTCGAGATCATCGAGACCGCCGACGGCGGGCCGGTGCGCGTGCTCGACGACGTCTTCGAGCACGGGCAGCAGATGATGTGCATGGAGTGCGAGGACGTGCCCGCGACGGTCGCGCAGCTGGTGGCCGACGGTTTCGGGGACGCGATCATCGACCTGCCGAAGAATCCCCGCACCCCCTCGCTGCCGTTCGATCGCGCCTGGGTGCGCCGGACCGCGCGCGGCGACTTCTCCATGGAACTGGTCCCGACGGGCGCGGTCGCCGAGCTGTACGCGCAGGCCACCGTCGTGCCGGTCGAGGAACTGTGAGGCCGGAGATGACCGCTACCGCCTACATCGTCGACGCCGTCCGCTCTCCCATGGGCCGCGGCCGCGAGGGGGGAGCCCTGGCCGGGCTGCACCCGGTCGATCTGCTCGCGCAGACCTTTCAGGCGCTGCTCGCCCGCACCCCCGACCTCGACCCCGGTGACGTCGACGACGTCCTGGTGGGTTGCGTGAACCAGATCGGCGAGCAGTCCGGAACTCCCGGCCGGATGGCGTGGCTGGGCGCGGGGCTGCCGGTCCATGTGCCCTCGACCACCATCGAGCGCAAATGCGGTTCGAGTCAGCAGGCCGTGCACTTCGCCGCCCAGGGCATCATGGCCGGGGTCTACGACATCGCGATCGCCGCCGGTGTGGAGTCGATGAGCGCGATCCCGATCGGTAGCAACCGCAACGGGAAGAACCCCTTCGGCGTGGGCGTCGACACCCGCTACGCACCGGGTCTGATCCCGCAGGGCGTCTCGGCCGAGCTGGTGGCGGCCCGCTGGGGCATCGACCGGCGGGCGCAGGACGCCTACGCCCTCGAATCGCATCGGCGCGCCGCGGCGGCCGCCGACAGCGGGGCCTTCGATCGGGAGATCGTCCCGATCACCACACCCGAGGGCACGGTCACCGCGGACGAGTCGATCCGGCGGGGCGGCACGCTCGAGAAGCTGGCCGCGCTGCCGACGCCGTTCCGCAGCGACGCCATGTCCGAACGCTTCCCGCAGATCGAGTGGTCGGTGACCGCGGGGAACGCCTCGCAGATCACCGACGGTTCGGCCGCCCTGCTGCTGATGAGCGAACGCGCGGTCCGGCGCCTCGGGCTCACGCCCCGCGCCCGCGTGCACACCATGACCGCGGTCGGCGACGACCCGCTGCTCATGCTGACCGGCCCGATTCCCGCCTCCCAGAAGGCACTTCGGCTGTCCGGACTCGGGATCGACGACATCGGGCACTTCGAGGTGAACGAAGCGTTCGCGCCGGTGCCGCTGGCGTGGGCCGAGGAACTCGGTGTCGATACCGACCGGCTCAACCCGCGCGGAGGAGCCATCGCGCTCGGTCACCCCCTCGGCGCCACCGGCGCCCGCATCATGGCCACCATGCTCTGCGCCCTGGAGGACGAGGGTCACCGCTACGGCCTGCAGGCGATCTGCGAAGCGGGCGGCATGGCCAACGCCACCATCATCGAGCGACTGTCGTAACAAAGGAGTACGAGTGAAGATCCCAGGATCGAGCGCCCTGGTCACGGGCGGCGCGTCCGGCCTCGGCCGCGCGAGCGCGGAACGGTTGGCCGACAAGGGCGCCCATGTGGTGATCGTCGACCTGCCGACCAGTGACGGCGCGACCGTCGCGAAGGAACTCGGCGGCACATTCGCCCCGGCGGACGTGCGCGACGGCGATGCCGTCGCGGCCGCGGTCGCCACCGCCGCCGAGGTGGCCCCGCTGCGGATCCTCGTGCACTGCGCGGGCCGGGGCGGTTCGGTGCGGGTGGTCGAGAAGGACGGCAGGCCCGGTGACCAGGAGTTGTTCGACACCGTCGTCGGCATCAACCTGTCCGGCACGTTCAATGTGCTGCGGCACGCGGCGGCGCAGATGGTGACCAACGAACCGGTCGACGGCGAGCGCGGCGTCTGCGTTCTCACCGCGTCGGTCGCCGCCTTCGAAGGCCAGATCAGCCAAACACCTTATGCCGCATCGAAAGCCGGTGTCGTCGGCATGACCATCGTGGCCGCCCGCGATCTCGCCTCGCGCCTGGTCCGGGTGAACACCATCGCGCCGGGCGTCTTCGACACTCCGATTCTCGCCCGCTTCACCGACGAGATCCGGGCCGGTCTGGCCAAGCAGATCCCGCATCCGAGCCGGCTCGGCGATCCCGCCGAATTCGCCGGACTGGCCACGCACATCGTCGAGAACGCGATGCTCAACGGCGAGACCATCCGCCTGGACGGCGCGATCCGGATGACGGCCCGATGAGCGGGGACGAACTCGTCGTCGAAGAGCACGGCCGCGTCCTCGTGCTGCGGCTCAACCGCCCGCGGGCCCGCAATGCCGTGAATCTCGCGCTGGCCACCCGGATCGCGGCGGCGCTGGACACCCTCGACGAGCGCACCGATCTGTCGGTGGGCATCATCACCGGCAACGGTCCCGCGTTCTGCGCGGGTATGGACCTCAAGGCCTTCGCCGCGGGCGAACGTCCCGTGGTCGAGGGGCGAGGCTTCGCCGGTCTGGTCCGCCGTCCGCCGCGCAAACCGCTGATCGCCGCCGTCGACGGCTTCGCACTGGCGGGCGGCTTCGAGATCGTGCTGGCGTGCGACCTGGTCGTCGCCTCGACGAGTGCGGTCTTCGGGCTGCCCGAGGTACGCCGCGGCCTGGCCGCCGCCGGAGGTGGCCTGCTGCGCCTGCGCGAGCGCCTGCCGTACCACATCGCGATGGAACTCGTCCTCACCGGCGACATCCTCGACGCGCCACGCGCATACGAATACGGCCTGGTCAACCGCCTCACCGAACCCGGACAGGCCCTCACCGCGGCGCTCGAACTCGCCCAGGCCATGGCCGCGAACGCACCGCTGGCGATGGCCGCGTCCAAGCGCGTCTTCGTCGAATCGCGCGACTGGACCGACGCCGAGGGCTTCGACCGGCAGGAAGCCTACGTCGATTCGGTCCGCCGCTCGAACGACGCCCGCGAGGGGGCCACGGCCTTCGCCGAGAAGCGGGCACCGGTCTGGTCGGGCACCTGATCGGAAAGGGGGCCTCCCGGACAATCGGGAGGCCCCACACCGCGGTCACTCGGTGGTCGAGAGGCCCAGGGCGGCGGCGACCTCGGGCGCGATCGCCCGCTTGAGAATCTTTCCGTTGGAATTGCGGGGCAGCGAAACCTCGCTCAGGACATAGTGTTTGGGCCGTTTGTAGGGCGCGAGGTGCTGTTCGCACAGTGCTCGCAGTCGGCTTTCGACGGCCGCGGGATCGGCGGTGGCCGGTTCCAGCACCACCACGGCCGCCGGGGTCTCGCCGAATTTGGGGTCGGGCACGCCGACCACCGCGCACTCCCGCACGCCGGGGGCGCGGTGCAGGAGTTCCTCGATCTCGCGTGGATAGATGTTGAGGCCGCCGGAGATGATCAGTTCTTTGAGCCGCCCGGTGATGGTCACGTAGCCGTCCGCGTCGATGTCGGCGAGGTCGCCGGTGTTCAGCCAGCCGTCCCGGAACGCCTTCGCGGTCTCCTCGGGCTGGTTCCAGTATCCGGTCATGGTCGCCATCGACCGCACCAGCAGTTCTCCGCTACCCGACGGGCGCACCCGCTGGTCCGCGGTGCGCACCGCGACCTGGCTAATCGGCATCGGCCGCCCGGCCGAACCGACGTGTGCGAGCGCCTCGTCGGCGCCGAGCACGACGACGACCGGGGGGAACTCCGACAGTCCCATGCCCTGGCACAGCGCCACACCCGGCGCCTTGTCGGCGAAGATCTCGAGCAGGGTGCGCGGCACCGGGGCGCTGCCGGTGAGCAACCAGCGCAGACTCGAATTCGCCAGGCGCGCAAGCAGTTCCGGCTCGCGCGCGATATCGCTCAGCAGACTCGGCGGCAGGAACGTGTGCGTGATGCGCTCGTCGACCAGCATGGTCACCACCGACTCCGCGGTGGCCCCGCCGAGCCCGCGGATATGGCTCGAGCCGCCCGCCCACACCAGCGCGATGCCGAGGACATGCATCCCGGCCGCCCACGACAGCGACGACACGACGCCGGAGCGGACGCCGCCGTCGAGTCCCAGCGCGTGCCACTGTCCCATCGCGTTCCACAGCACGCCGTTGTGCCAGTGCACCGCGCCCTTCGGGCGCCCGGTGGTTCCCGAGGTGTAGATGATCGTCATCGGATCGTGCAGGTCGGGTCCGGCGATCTCGCGCTCGGGATCCGCGTTGGCGATGAGCGACTCGTAGGCCACGAATCGATCCGCGCGCCGCGGGGCCCGCGTGGTTCCGGCCCCGACCGCCCATTCGACCCGGGCATCCAGGTGCGCGACCCGCTCGGCCACGTAGTCGTCGTAGACGAGCGCCCGCGCTCCGCTGTCGCCGAGGACGTGATCGATCTCGGAGGCGACCAGCATGATGTTCACCGGAACGCTGACGAAACCCGCTGCGGCCAGGGCGAAATAGGTCTCCACCCATTCCCGCCGGTTGTTCATCATCAACGCGACGCGGTCGCCCTTCACCAGACCGAGATCGAGCAGACCACCCGCGAGTGCCCGTGCCCGATCACGCAATTCGACGAAACTCACCGAATCGCCGTCGGAGAATCCGAACGCCTCCCGGTCACGCCACGGCGCCCGCGCCGACCGGTCGAGCACACCGAACACACCGCGTTCGAGCTGCATTACGTTCCCTTTCCTCAGAAACCGCGCGTCGCCCACTCGGCCAAGCGGAACTTCTGCACCTTGCCGGTGGGCGTGGTCGGCAGTTCGTCGGCCGTGATGATCCGAAATCGCCTGGGGCGCTTGAATCCCGCGAGCCGCTCGCGGCACAGCGCGTCGAGTTCGGCGACGTCGATGCTCGCGCCGGGTTCGGGTACCAGCCAGGCACAACCGATCTCGCCCCATTTGGCGTCGGGGACGGGTACGACGAATGCCTGGCTCACGGCGGGGTGGCCGGTGAGGAGTTCCTCGACCTCCTTCGGCGCGTAGTTCTCGCCGCCGCTGCGGATCAGCTCCTTCTTCCGTCCGGTGAGGGTCACCACGCCGTCGGGCGTGACGGCGCCGATATCACCGGAGTAGACCCAGCCGTCGCGGAAGGTGGTGGTCTCCTCCGGCAGCTTCCAGTAGCCGCGCGCGTTGATGGGTCCGCGCGAAATCAGTTCGCCCTCTTCGCCTTCCGGCAGGATCTCCCCGGTCACCAGATCGGCGGCGTGCACCTCGGCGATCAGACCGCCCAGCTCGGGCAGGCCCGCCGGTCCGGCGTACTTGATCCGGCCCACCGTCGAGGACACGTGCTCGAGGCCGTCCTCCGGCCGCGACATCACCTGTCCCCCACCGGATTCGGTCTGACCGTAGCCGGTGGTCAACTCGCTGACGCCGAGCAGCTCGATCGCACGCTCCCAGAGCCACACCGGCGCCGGAGCGCCCGCCGCCATCAGCCCGACCAGCGAACCGCCCACGGGCTTGCGCCCGGCCGCCCTCTCGCACAGGGCGACGACCATGGTCGGCACGGTCACCAGCTCGTCGGCGCGGTCGCGGTCGATCGCGTCCAGGATCTCCGCGGCGTCGAAGACGCGGCGCAGGATCGCCGCACCCCCGGCGAACATCGCGGCATTGAGCACCTCGTTGTTCGCGAACGCGTGATATAGCGGCAACGCGGTCAGCACCCGCCACCCGTCCCCGAACGCGCGCGACAGGGCGCCGCCGAAGCCGACGCGGGCATCCTGATCGTGGGTCCACAGCACGCCCTTGGGCTGCCCGGTCGAGCCCGAGGTGTACAGCATCATGCCGACGTCGTCCGGGCCCGGGCCCTCGTAGTTCTCGGGCAGGGGGTTGTCTGCGGCCATCAGCTCGGCGAGGGTTTCGACGCCCTCGCGTGCGGGGGCCAGGGCGTCGAACTGCACGACGAACCGCAGATGCGGCAGCTGCTCGGAGGGTAACCGCCGATCCCATCCGGGCGAGATCTCGTCGAGCATGTCCAGGTAGTCGACGCCGCGGAATCCGGTCATCACGATCAGGCCCGTGGCCTCGGAATTGCGCAGGACGAAACCCAATTCGTCCCGTTTGAACATGAAATTCAGCGGGACGAGGACCGCGCCGAGCCGCGAGACCGCGTATTTGACCGCGACGTATTCCGGAAAGTTCGCCATCAGCAGCGCGAGGTGATCACCCTTGCGGATGCCCCGGGCGTACAGGCCCGCGGCGACGCGCTCGACCATGTCGGCCATCTCGCGATAGGTGACCGTTCGATCCTCGGTGACGATGAAATCGCGTTCCGCGAACTCGTCGGCCGACCGGAAGAACCATTCGTGAATCGCCCGGGGCCGCCACTCGGGAAATCTGGCCTCGAGCGCCGCACGCCGCTGTGCGGGGGTGGGGACAACCATGTCGATCTTCTTCCTACCCGGCGATCAGCTGCCAGAGCCCGGGGGCGCCCGCGCGCAGCGCGGCCTCGGTCACCCGCTCGTCCCACGACCGCAGGGAGCCGTACTCCGAGCGCCAGGCCAGCGCGGCGCGGGTACTGGTATGCAGCCGGTGTTCCAGCGTGGTGCCGATCGCGCCGTGCACCTGATGCGCGCCGCGCACCACCACCGACGCCGCGTGTCCGGCGCAGGAACGGGCAACGGCGACAAGGAAATCCAGATCCGGAGCCGACCAGTTCGACGAGATCGCCCGCAGCAGCGCGCTTTCGGTGGCGGCCCGCGCGAGGGCCGCTTCGCCCGCGATATCGGCCGATACCGATTGCACCGCTTGGAATTTCGCGATCGGGCGACCGAACTGCTCCCGCGAGCGCACGTGCTCGGCGGCGAGGGCGAGCGTGCGATCCAGCGCCGCGCAGACCTGCACGCCGCGGATCATGGCCGCTTTGCGTTCGAAGTGCCGCACGGTCTCCGGGGCGACCTCGACCCCGTCGAGCGTCGCGAGATCCACGACGACGCCGTCCCGTGGTTCACCGATGGCATTGGCGCCACGGGTCACGGTCAGCGCGGAGACGGCGATATCGGCGGCCCGATATTCGTCTCCCACCGGCCAGATCACGACCGCGCGGTCGACGGCACCGAGCCACGGCACCGCGTTCGCGCGGCCCGTCGCGTCGAGCAGACAGGCCGTCCGCACGGCCGTGGGTCCGTCCAATTCCGTTGTCCGCCTCAACCATTCGGCGAGCAGGTCGTGTTCGGCGAGCGGCAACCGCACGCCGTGGGCTGCCGCGGCGCTGATCAACGCCACTGCCTCGGCCCAGCCCGCGCCACTGCCGCCGTGCGCCTCGTCGCCGGTCAGGCGGACCAGGCCCAGCCCGTCGAGCCGGTCCCAGAATTCCCGGTCCAACTCGCCCGGCGTGGCCCGGCCCGACTCGGCGTATTCGCCGAAGACGGAGTCGAGCAGATCCGCCAGATCCCGGTCTATCTCCAATATGTCGGTCATCGAAGCCCCAGCCCCCGCGCGATCACACCGCGCAGAATCTCGTTCGTTCCGCCCCGCAGGGTGAAGCCCGGCCGCTGATCCACCGCCCGCTGCACCAGCGCGGCGAATTCCGGTCGCCGCGCACCGGTGTCGCCGGTCAGCGTGTCGGCGAGATCGGCGATATCCCCTTCGGTGACCGTGCCGAGCACCTTCACCACCGCCGCGGCGACATCCGCGGATTCGTGGCGCTCCAGCGCGCCCGCCACCGCCGTCGACATCTGCCGCAGACCCGCGATCCGCGCGACATAGCGGCCCAGTGCCGGATCGGCGTCGAGGCGCGCGCCGCTCATCTCACCGCACAGCGCCGCCAGCAGCGGGAAGGTCGACAGGATGCGTTCGGGCCCACTGCGTTCGAAGCTCAGCTCCGAGGTGACCTGATGCCAGCCCTGGCCGATCTCGCCCACGACCATCTCGTCGGCGACGAAGACGTCGTCGAGGAAGACCTCGTTGAAGTGATGTTCGCCGTTCATCGACACGATCGGCCGCACCGAGACCCCGGGTTGCGCGAATTCCACGAGGAACTGGCTCAATCCGGCGTGCCGGTGCGCGGGATCGACCGGTGCGCTGCGCGCGAGCACGATGAACGCGTGCGCGCGATGGGCTCCCGATGTCCACACCTTGCTGCCGCTGATCCGCCAGCCGCCCTCGACCCGAATCGCCTTGGTGCGCACGCTCGCCAGGTCCGATCCCGAGCCGGGTTCGCTCATACCGATGCCGAAGTAGCACTCCCCGCGCGTGATCGCGGGCAGGTATTTCCGCTTCTGCGTCTCGTTCCCGTATTTCAGCAGCGAGGGCACGATCTGCCGGTCGGCGATCCAATGCGCGGCCACCGGCGCACCGGCCGCGAGCAGTTCCTCGGTCACCACGTATCTTTCGACGAACGACCGCCCGTGCCCGCCGTATTCGACCGGAACGGTCATGCCGATCCAGCCGCGCGCGGCGAGCGCCTTGGTGAAGACCTCGTCCCAGCCCGACAGCCAGCTGTCGACGGCCGGGACGAACGCCCCGCCCGCCAGCTGCTCGGCGAGGAATGCGCGCACCTCGGCGCGGAGTACGTCGGTGTCCCGGTCGGGCACGAACGCCGCGGGCACCAGCCGCTCGACGGTGTTCATCGCGACCGCCACTTGTCGAGGCGGCTCTGGTGCTCGGGGTCCAGGTGCGCCAGCGGCTGCATCGCCGCGGCCATCGCGAGCACGGAATCGAGTCTCGCGGACTTGGATTCGTGCAGCAGGCGCTTGGCCATGCGCAGCGCGTGCGAGGGGTTCTTGGCGATGCGCGCGGCGAGCGCCTCGGCCTCGGCGATCAGCTCCTCGTGCGGCACGACCCGGCTGACCATGCCCCACTCCAGGGCCGTGGGGGCATCGACGCGGTCACCGGTGAACGTCATCTCCGCGGCCCGCTCCCAGCCCACCGCGCGGGGCAGGAACCAGGAACCACCGTCGCCCGGGATGAGACCGATCTGGACGAAACTCTCCGCGAACCAGGCACGTTCGGACGCGATGCGGATATCGGCCATTATCGCGAGATCGCAGCCCGCGCCGACCGCCGCCCCGTTGACCGCCGCGATCAGCGGCACCTCGAGCCGCAGCGCCGCTTGGGGGATCCGTTGGATTCCGGTCGCGTACGCCTGCCGCTGCCGCCGTTCGTCCACACCGAACATGCCTGCGCGGCTTGCCATCTCGCGAACGTTGCCGCCGGAGGAGAACAGTTTGCCCGCGCCGGTCAGGATCACGGCGCGGACCGCGAGATCGGCGTTGGCCTCGTCGACCGCGCGATCGAAGGACTCCGTGAACGCCGCGTCGGTGATGGCGTTGCCGGTCTCGGGCTGGTTGATGGTCCAGATCCGGATCGCGCCGTCGCCGGAGATGTCGAGCGGTGTGTCCATAGGCCGAACTCACTTTCCTTCCAGCGGAACCCTGCGCTCGTCCGCGACTCGGCGCGACGCTAATGGGCTATTCATTATTATCAATCTCATTTATACGCAGAGGTGGGGTCCGCGGTCAAGAACGATCACCAGCCGATTCGGGCGCGGGACGGCGCGGGCGCGCGGAGTGGAGCGATGACGGACGCCGAACCACCCGCTCGGCGCAAACACGTTGGCGCGGTGCGGCTTTCGCCAGGGGCGCTACTCGTGGTAGCGCCGCTCCAGCACCTCGTCGACGTCCGGCCACAGGATCACGGAGTCCAGCTTCTGGCGCTGGCCGCTCTCCAGTTCGAGCAGCAGACCATTGATCATCTCGTGGGTGGCCGTGCGCGAGGTGAGCGCATCGCCGGCCCGGATCGCCTCGACGATCTCCGCCACGCGATCGGCCAACTCCGCGCGGCTACCGGACGGATACCGCCACGCCACAGTCGTATTCATCGCGACCAGCGCGGGCACGAGGGCCGCCAGCAACGCGTTCTGCGACGCCTGCGCCACCCGCAGGCTGTAGCGCGCCGCGTGCTGGGCGTAGGCGGGACCGCGCTGCCCCACCGAGGCCCGCAGCGCCGACACGGAATCATCGAGCTGCGCGAGGTTCTCGTCGGTTCTGTTCTCCGCCGCGAGCCCGGCGACCGCGGGCTCGATGGCGAGCCGCGCCTCGAACACCGACCGCAATGTCGCGCCGTGGAACTGCACGACCATCCCGAGCGCACTGCCGACCACCGCGGGGTCCGGCGTCGCCAGCCGCGGCCCGCCCTGCGGACCGGCCTTGACGGTCACCGCGCCCAGGAACTGCAGCAATCGCAGTGCCTCGCGCAGCGTGCCGCGCGAGACTCCGTACCGCTCGACCAGCGTGGCCTCGTCGGCCAGCCCCTCACCCGGCTGCACGCCGCGGTCCGCGAAATCCCGGATGATCCGCCGAGCGGTGTGCGCGGGCAACGACCCCCGACGGACGCGCTGCTCAGGCTTCGTCATGCCGATCTCCTACCTGGGGATGGCCCCCCTATTCGCGGTTGCCGCTCGAGACTAGCTTGCCCCTGCCGATTGTAACTCTTATACTAATTAGACGCGGACGTTGCGACAGCGCACCCTCTCCCCCGCGCCGCCGGCCGCCCCGATCTCGCCACGAGCAGAGCCCGGCGTTCTCCGACAGCCGAGTCGGACGGCGTCGAAGTGTGACAAAGGACTGTGATGACCATCGAAACAACCTCGAGCGCCCCGGAACGGACAAGTGTCGTCACGGCGACCCTCACCTCCGCGTTCGACGAGTGCTATCGGCGTTTCGCCGATCGCCCCGCGGTGATCGGAGAGGACGGCGAACGCCTCACCTACGCCGAGTTGGGTCGGCGCGCCCGCCGGCTCGCGGGCGGGCTGGCGGAACTCGGGATGAGCGTCGGCGACCGCGCGATCGTGCTGTCGCAGAACCGGCCGGAATGCTTCGTCATCGATCACGCGCTGGCCGCTGGCGGATTCGTCCGCGTCGCCCTGAGTTACCGGTTGCACGCCCGGGAGATCGCGCAGATCGCCCGCGACTGCGACCCGGTCGTCGCCTTCGTCGACGCCGACCGAGAGATCGAAGTGGCCGCGGCGATGGCCGACGCGGGAGTCGGCATCACGATCGTCGCCGTCGACGCCCCCCGATCCGAGCGGTCCATCCCGTTCGCGACGCTGCTCGAGTCGTCCGATATCGCGCCGCCGGACGTCGAACCGGAACAGTTGGCCTGGCTGCCCTACACCTCCGGCACCACCGGGGAGCCGAAAGGCGTGATGCTCAGTCATCGCAGCGTGCTGGCGTGCGCCCGCAATCTCATGGTGGCGCTGGACCGGATCGAGTCCGACGACGTCGTCCTGCACGTCGCGCCGCTGACCCATCTGTCGGGGTACCTGTCGGTGCCCTACACCCTCGGCGGCGCGGCGCATGTGTGCGCGGCGAAATTCGAACCGGTCGCCGCGCTCACCGCCATCGCCGAACACGGCGTGACGGTCCTGCCGGCGGTGCCGACGATGCTCAATATGCTGCTGCCGCACCTGGAGTCGGGGACGTGGCGTACCGACACGCTGCACACCGTGCTGTACGGCGGTTCCGCCATCGCGCCGGAACGGCTGCGGCGCCTGGTGGGTTGCCTCGGCGAGGTCTTCGTGCAGGGCTACGGACTGACCGAGGTGCCGTTCCCGCTCGCCTCGCTGTCGAAGCACGACCATCGCTTCGATCCGGACGCACCGGTGCCCGCCCGGCTGGCCTCGGCCGGACGCGTCATCCCGTTCGTGGAGGTTCGCCTCGTCACCCCGAACGGCGGCCTCGCCGCGGACGGCGAGGAGGGCGAGATCCAGGCCCGGGGCGACACCACGATGCTCGGCTATTGGAACCGTCCCGCGGCGACCGCGGAGGTGATGCTCGCGGACGGCTGGGCCTCGACGGGCGACATCGGCCGGTTCGAGGACGGTTTCCTGCACGTCGTCGACCGCAAGAAGGACATGATCGTCTCGGGCGGCTTCAATGTGTTCCCGGCCGAGATCGAGGCCGCGATCTCGGCGCTCGAGGGGGTGGCCGAGGTCGCGGTGATCGGCGTACCGGATCCACGTTGGGGCGAGGCCGTCAAGGCCGTCGTCGTCGTGCGCGAGGGATTCGACGTCACCGAGACCGATATCGACGCGGTGTGCCTGGAACGCATCGCGAGCTACAAGCGGCCGCGCTCGGTCGAATTCGTCGACGAACTGCCCAAGACCGGCTCCGGCAAGATTCAGCGGCACGTGCTGCGCAGCCGCCACTGGGAAGGGCAGGAAAGGCGAATCGGCGGATGACACAGGCGAATTCGGCCCGGAGCCCCGAGACCCACGGCGTCCCCGCCGACCTCTACCGATTCAACCGAACGCTGTCCACGAAGGGCCTGCCGGGCAGCGCGCTCGACCTGCTGGCATCCTTCGACGACTACACGAATCAGCCCGGACCCGCGGCGACCGTGGTGCCGAAGGTGCCGCTGCGCGAGGTCGGCGGCTGGCGGATCACCGCCGATGTGTACCGGCCGACCGGCGAGCCGCCGTTTCCGACCCTGCTGTATTTGCACGGCGGCGCTTGGGTTCTCGGCGCACCGGCGAGTCACCGCAGACTCGCCGCGGACCTCGCGGCTCTGGGTCTGCTGACCGTCGTCCTGGACTACCGCCGAGCACCGAAACACCGCTTCCCGGCCGCCGTCGACGACACCGCGCACGCCCTCGAATGGCTCCGTGCGCACGCGACGGAGTTCGGGGGCGACCCGGACCGGATCCTCGTCGGCGGCGATTCCGCCGGGGCGAATCTCGCGGCCGCGGCGCTGGCGAACGGGAAGGCCGATCTCGTCTCGGGCGCGGTGCTGCTGTACGGCATCTACGACGTCCACCGGGCGCTGCCGGTGCTCACCGACCTCGTCGGCGGTCCCGATCCGGACAGCCAGCTCTATCTGGAGCCCGACGATATGCGACGGATCGACGACGATCCGCGCCTGCATCCGGAACGGTTCTGCGACCACTTCCCGCCGACCCTGATCCTCGTCGGCGAGGACGACCCGTTGCATCACGAATCCTCTTCCCTCGCAACGGCTCTGACCGATGCGGGCGTCGCGAACAGCTACCTGTCCATTCCCGATGCCCCGCACGGGTTCATGCAGATGCCGACCCATCCCGCGCACACCCGCGGATTGCACGCGATCGAACGGTTCGTCGCTCGCGTTTTCCCGAACAGCCGAGGAGGTACCCACCGATGACCACAGAGGCAACGGCAGATGCGGTCGATCCCATTGCCGGACGGCCCTTTTCGCCGCCGCTGACGGCAAGCGACGCCGAATTGGAGACGGCCCTCGCGGTCGCGAACATCCCGACGCTGCTGCTGGTCATCGCCCAGCTGACCGACGATCCCACCTGGCTCGAGGGACCGTTCCGGCCCACCCGGACGGTCGCGCTCAACGACAACGACACCGGCGGACTCTCCGAAGACCGGCAGGCTCGGGTACGCGCCGCGGCCTTGGAGATCCTGCGCGATATCCGGGACGGCCGCCGCCCGATCGCGCCGCCGCCCGCCGACGAGCGGATCGCGCCGATGCTGAGTCTCTCCCTCGGCGAGGAGGTCCCCGCCGAATACGGCGCGTTGCTGGCCGAGGAGGGCGGTTTCCGCCTGCGCGACGAAATCGATTGGCCCGGTGCACGACCCGCCCGCGCCGACACGATGCATGTGGTCGTGATCGGGGCCGGTCCGTCCGGCATCGCCGCCGCGGCCGCGCTGGCGCACCTCGGTATCCGCTTCACCGTCCTCGAACGCAACGAATCGGTCGGCGGCGTCTGGAACGACAACACCTATCCCGGGGCCGGGGTCGACACCCCGGCCCATCTGTATTCGTTCTCCTTCGCGCCGAAACCGAATTGGACCCGGTACTACGCCAAGC
This sequence comes from Nocardia sp. NPDC004068, assembly GCF_042874315.1. Lineage (NCBI taxonomy): Bacteria > Bacillati > Actinomycetota > Actinomycetes > Mycobacteriales > Nocardiaceae > Nocardia > Nocardia sp. NPDC004068. Next base: position 192,459 of record NZ_JBIAMW010000010.1, on the reverse strand, counting down.
AGCCCGAGGTGCTCGACTACTTCCGGTCGGTGGCGGAGCGATTCGGATTGCGGCGGTTCATCCGCTTCGGCACATCCGTGCGCGGCACGGTGTGGCAGGAGTCCACCCAGACCTGGGCGGTCGAGATCGAGAGCGCCGCGGGCACGGAGACGCTGACCGCGGACGCGGTGATCAGTTGCGTCGGCGCGCTCAACGAACCGGCGATCCCGGAGCTGCCGGGCAGGGACGAATTCGGCGGCGCGATGTTCCATTCGGCGCGCTGGGATCATTCGGTGGACCTCACCGGCAAGCGCGTGGCGATCATCGGCACCGGCGCGACCGCGATGCAGATCGTTCCGGCCATCGCCGACCGCACCGAGCGCACCCTGGTCTTCCAGCGCACCCCCCAGTGGGTCGTGCCCAACGGCAACTACCTGCGCGACGTCGACGCGGGCATCCGGCTGTTGATGGAGCAGGTGCCCTATTACGCCAGCTTCTACCGGATGCGGTTGATCTGGCAGTTCCAGGACAAGCTGCTGGCCACCCTCCGGCGCGATCCGGAGTGGCCGCACCAGGACCGTTCGGTCAACGCGGCCAACGACAAACATCGCGCGTTCCTCACCAAGGCGATGACCGAACAACTCGGTGCCGATGCCGCGCTCCTGCACGACACCGTCATTCCCGGCTACCCGCCCTACAGCAAACGCATCCTCATGGACAACGAGTGGATCGCCACGATTCGCCGCCCGGACGTCGAGCTCATCCCGCAGCGGGTCAGCGGATTCGACGCCGGGCACGTCCTGACCGCCGACGGCACCCGGCACCGAGCCGACGTGGTGGTGTTCGCGACCGGATTCCAGAGCCGAAAGATGTTGTCCACCTTCGAGGTTCGCGGCCGCGACGGCGATACGCTGCGCGACCGGTGGGGCGACGACGACGCGAGCGCCTACCTCGGCATCACCGTGCCCGGTTTCCCGAACTTCTTCATCGTCGGCGGGCCGCAGACGACACCCGCGCACGGCGGCAGCGCTCTGCTGCAATCGGAGTGCGCGGTGACCTACATCGTCCGGACCCTCGTGCGAATGGCGACCGAGAACCTGAGTTCGGTCGACGTCCGCGCCGACGTCGCCGAGCGCTACAACGCCCGGGTCGACGCCGAACACGAACAGCTCGTCTGGACCCATCCCGGGACCGACAACTGGTACCGCAACGCGAAAGGCCGTGTCGTGAACGCGATTCCGTGGCGGCTGGTCGACTATCGCGCCATGACCGAGGAGCCCGACCTCAGCGAATACGTCGTGCGGCGGCGGTGACGGTCGCGGGCGAACTACGCCCCTGCCCGGAGGAATCGGAAGACCGCGTCCTCCGGGCCGCGCACCAAGGGCGCCGACGCGGTCGACACCTCGTCGGCCGCGATGATGCGCCAATAGACCTGCTCGATGACGACTTCGCGGCGGGCCACTTTCCAAGCGCCGCCGCGCCGTTCGGCCCGGTCGACCATCCGCGCGTACATGATGATTTCCAGCCGGTCGTCGTCGGCGACCCGCGTATCCCCCACCCAGCTGCGGATGGTCTCCTCGGCCTCGTTCGAATACCGCTGCGTGGTGATCTCGTAGGTCTCCGATACGGCGACGTCGTCGGAGAGGAAGTCGATCGCGATCTGGCCGACGAGGTGCTGCGACTGCTCGATCAGCGCGTGCCGGCGAGAGACCCATTCGACCAGCCCGTCGACATCCCCCTTGTAGGGCCCGTGATCGTCATGGGCATCGGGATGGTATGTGCTGCGGAACATTTCCCAGTCGCGGCGGTCCACACCGCGCGCGTAGCGATAGAGGTTCTCGCGAATCTCCTCCTTGTCGAGAAGGCGCCGCAGCCCTGCGCTGTCGACGGCACCGCTCACATCTGTCGCATTCGTCATTTCGACACTCCTTCGATACTTCCGGGAATCGGGCTTTGTCGCATGCACGACCGGGTGCGTTCACCCACCACCGACGCGGCGGGCGGCGCCCGACCAGAACTCGTCCGCCAGCACCCGCTTCAGCACCTTTCCCGTACTGCCGGTGGGCAATTCCTCGCGGATTTCGAGACGTCGCGGAATCTTGTACCCGGCCAATCGTTCTCGCGCGTGGTCCTGTACCTGCTCGAGGGTGAGCACGACGCCGGGCCGGGGCACGATCACCGCCACCACCGCCTCGCCCCACATGCTGTCCGGTGCGCTGACAACCGCCACCTGAGCGATGCCTTCCATTGTGGCCAGCGCGTTTTCGACTTCTCTGGGGTAGACGTTGAATCCGCCCGAGACGATCATGTCCTTCCGGCGATCCACGATGAACAGATAGCCGTCGTCGTCGATGATTCCGATGTCGCCCGTTCTGATCCATCCGCCGGTCTCGAACAGCTCGTTCGTCGCCTGGTCGTTTCGCCAGTAGCCCGCGCAATTGGTGGGGCCGTCGACGAGAATCTCACCGCGTTCACCACACGGAAGCGCCCCACCGTCGGCGTCGACGATCCTCACCCGGACACCGGGAGCGGGTCGGCCCGCCGCGGCGGAACGCGCGAGGCCCGCCCGGTTGAGGCGGTCGATATGGTCCTCGGCGGCGAGCGCGGTGACCGGCATCGGCGCTTCGCTGAGCCCGTACAGCTGCACCAGCTTCCCGTCGAAGAACTTCTTCGCGTCGGCGAGCCGGTCGGCGGTGATCGCCGAACCCGCGTACGCGACGCGCTTCAGGCCGCGCAGATCCCGGGGACGCTCCGACAGACGCTCCACGAGCGCGTTGAGCTGCGTCGGCACCACCGGCACGATCGTCGCACCGCGGTGCTCGACCATATCCAGGACCTGATCCGGATCGAACTTGGCCAGCAGGCTGTTCGCTCCCCCGGCCGTCGCCACCGCCATGGCGATCGTCCCGCTCATATGAGCGAGCGGAGCGGTGTGCACGGCACGATCGGAGTCGTCGATATCGCCCAGCGCCCATCTCGTATTGCGGATATTGGCGAGAATCGACGAGTGGGTGTGGATCACGCCCTTGGGTTTTCCGGTCGAACCGGACGTGTAGAGGAGATAGCAGAGGTCGGCGGGCCGGATCACCGGCAACTCCGCATCCGTCGCCGGTGCCGAGGACAGCAGCGCCTCGAACCGATGGACGTCCGCACCGGTCCGGGGCAGCGAATCCGACGGGCCGAATCCGACGAATACGACCGGCACCGACAGCTCGCGGAAGAACTCGTCGCTCGCGGCCTCCGCCCAGAATTCGTCGACCACGAGACAGGACGGCCGAGCGTCCTCGACGATCGTGCGCACCTCGACGTCACGCAATCTCGGCCCCAGGGCCGTCCGCACGAATCCACCCAGCGCGAACGCGTGCTCGAGTTGCACGAACTCCGAGCGGTTCCGCATCACCAGGACCACCCGGTCACCCGGTGAAACTCCCTGCACGGCAAACCAATTCGCCGCCCGCCTGGCCCGCTCCTCGAGCTCGCCGTACCGCGGCGCGCTCCCGTCCTCGTCCACGACCGCGACCCGATCGGCATGGTCGCGATACATCGCCCGAACCAGCTCGCTCAGCGAACCGCACGCGGGGCTTCCTTCGTCGAATCCACTCACGCGCTTGCTAGCCGTCGTTCACCTGGACGCCGATGAACTCCTCTTCCTTGACGATCTTGTCGCCCTCGACCCAAAGGAATTGGGCGAGATGAAGATTGCGGCCGTCGTGATGGGTCGACGTTCGGCAGATGAATCCCCAGTCCGTCACCGTGGTCCGGATATCGGTGAACTCCGGCAGCCCGCCGCGCGCCTCGATACCGTCGAGACCGGATTGGGCGGTGTGGGAGGCGTTCGAGGTGCTCTGCCATACCTGCGCCTGCGGATCGAATTGGTCTCGGAAATCGGCGACATCGCGTTCCGCGAGTGCCTTGGCCCATCGTGCGGCCATATCGGCGTTGGTCATCTTCACTCCTGCTGTGGGAATCAGTGGTTCAGGTTTCGAATGTTGTATTCGTCGTTCGCGCCCGAGACCGGCTTGGCCGGAAGGACGACGCAGGCCATCGTCATGGGCTTGTCGCCGACCACGGTCCAGCTGTGCGCGACGCCGCGCTGCACCACGATGTCGCCGGGATTCAGCACCACATCGCCCTGTTCCATCGCCATTCGGACACTGCCGTCGAGGACGATCACGTAGTCGACGGTGTCGGTCGCGTGCAGCGGGCCCGATTCGCCCGGCCGCATCTCCGCCACCGTGAGGAAGCCGCCGCCATTGGAGAACAGATCCAGCGAGACCGGTGACGCCGCGGGCTCGCTGTCGGAGCGGTTGTCGGCGGGAAGGGCGGTCGCCCACACGAGGGGTCGAGCGGGATCGGGCGGCGCGAGATCGGCGATCGATTCGTCGGACCGGATGCAGGATCTGCCCTGGTCATCGAGTCCGGTCACAACCCGGCGATTTCGTACTGCCATGGCTTGATCCTCTTCTTCGAGCTGCCCGCGGGAAATATTTAATTGAATATAAATTAGACAGTAGAGACGGGCCGTGGTTGTGTCAAGGGTCACAGCGCGCGAGATGTGAGCGGCTCGCCGCAGAGACGGAGCGGCCCGCACCGAGGCACGGAAAGCCTTCGGTACGGGCCGGATTCGGTGGCGCGACGATCAGCACATCGTCAGTCCCCCACTCACGCTGAGCGTCTGGCCGGTCACGAACTCGGCCTTGTTCCCGGCCAGGAAGACCACCCCGTTCGCCACATCGCCCGGCTGCCCCACTCGGCCCAGCGGAATGGCGCGAACCAGCGCGTTGCGCAGTTTGTCCCCGGCGAACTCGGCCAGCAGCTGGGTATCCGTCGGGCCGGGGCAGACGCAGTTGACCCGCACATTGTGGCGGGCCACCTCGCGCGCGGCCGTCTTGGTGAAGGCGATGATGCCGCCCTTCGTCGCCGAGTAGACCGCCTCGCCGGACGAGCCGACGCGCCCCGCGTCGGAGGCGATATTCACGACCGAGCCGGATTTCCGCTCGGACATGATGGGCAGGACAGTCCTGCACGTGTGCAGAACGCCGTAGAGGTTGATGCGAATGATTCGGTCCCAGTCGGCGGGATCGGACTCCACAAATGGGCCCGCCTTGTCCCAGCCCGCGTTGTTCACCAGGACATCGATCCGGCCGAACCGCTCCATCACACCGTCGACCAGCGCGCGCACCGAGTCCGCCGACGACACGTCCGCGGCGATCGCGACCGCGTCACCCCCGAGATCCGCGGCGGTCCGCTCGGCGGCCTCGGCGTCGATATCCGATGCGACGACGATCGCCCCCTCGGCGGTGGCAGCCTCCGCGATGGCGCGACCGATCCCCCGGCCCGCGCCCGTCACGATCGTGACCTTGTCGTCGAGACTGCCCATGATGCTCTCCTGTTCCCGGATGGAATCGCCGATGTACGTGCCGTAACTAGTATACTAGTTATCGCCAGCTGAACCACCGCCAGCACACATCGAGCAGCACTCGCGTCAATCGACCCGTCGCGCCACGAGCAACCCGGCCGTGCCGGCCGCCCCCAGCACGAGCACTCCGTATCCCAGCGTCACCCCGTGAACGCCGACCGTACGCGCCAGCGCCCGGCCACGACCGCCGGAACCGCCGCCCCCAGATAACTGATCAGGTAGAACGCCGACAGCACGCCCGCCAATTCGCCGGGAGCGGCCAGCACGAGCACCGTGCCCAGGGCCGAGGAGAACGACATCCCGAACCCGATTCCGGCCACCACACTCGCGCCGAAGAACAACCCCAGACCGTGCGTCGCCACCGATACGAGAACCAGCACCACCCCCACGACATAGCAACTCAACCCGACACAGATCGCCGACCTCCGCCGCAGCCGTGCCGCGATCAGCGTGCCGAGCGGCGTCACCCCGATCAGCGCCGCGACGCTCAGCCCGCCCGCGGCACGTGGCGCGCCCGGGAAGACGTCTCCCATCACGACCGGGCCCATCGCCTGATAGAACCCGCCCATCGCCCAGCACGACACCGTGGCCAAACAGATCGCGACGAACACCCCACCCTTGCCCACCGGGATGCCGACGGCCGGGCGCAGTGACCGCAGCGCACCCGGATGCCTGCCCCGCGTCTTTGGACACGCGATCAGCGCCACCGCGCACAGCGCCTGCGCGACAGCGAGACCCGCGAAGATGGTGACCTCCGGCATCGGCACCACGCTCACCAGCAGTCCGGCCCCGGCAGCGCCCAGGGCGACCCCGGCCGTCGGGCCGATGCTGGTGGCCACCTGCGCGCGACGGGTATCCCCGCCCGCGCCGCCGAGATCGGCGACATAGGCACTGACAGCGCTCATACCCAGCCCGGCGGCCACGCCCTGCACCGCGCGCCCGACGATCAGCCCGCCCGCCCCGGGCGCGGCGGCCAGCACGGCACACGACGTCAGCGCGAGACCCAGCGTCACGACGGCCACCCTGCGCCGCCCGCAGTGGTCCGAGATCCGGCCGAATACAACCAATGTGATTGCGGCCGAGGAGATGTACGCCCCGAACGACAGGGCGATGACGGCCTGCGAAACCCCGTACGCCGACTCGTAGGTGAGATACAGCGCCGCGGGGGCGCCCGCGGTGGCGAAGATCAGCATCAACGACACGACCGCGACGACGAAACCGAACGCGCCGGGAATCGTCGGCGCCGATCGCCGCCCCACCGCCACAGAGTCGACGTCCACGCTTCCGGTGCTCGACAAGACCGACTCCAATCGACGGGCATCTAGTACACTAGATACTAACCGCCGGGGCTATCCCGGTGTGGCATAACGGCTTTCGACTATCGCGCAGGTACGAGCAGTGAAGCCGCCGAGAAGATCTGTCCCGTACTCACCGGCGGCGCCGGATCGGGCGTCAACGCGCCGTCGGGCCCGATGCTGTAGCCGCGCAGCGCGACCAGCGGTTCGGGCGAGGTCCCGGCCAAATCCACAGCGTAGAGTTCGCGGCCGTCCGAGGAGACGAAGACCTGCCCCGGCAAGGCCCCGAGCGCACCGCCCTGATACGGCGACCCCGGGAGCGGTCGCAGCGACCCGTCGGTGGCGACGTCGAATCCCGTGACGGTATTGGTCAATGCGTTCGGCGTGTACAGGCGGCGGCCGTCGGGACTCAACGCGATTCCGTGCGGAGTCAGGCCCCCGGTCGCGAACGGCGATCCGGGCACCGGGGTCAGCACGCCGGTCGACGGGTCGATGCGCAGGACCGCCACGCCGCCGACGTGCTCACACGAGGTGAACAGGAATTCGCCGTCCGGTGAGACGGTCGGGCTGACCGGGCCCCCGCCCGTCGGGACCGTCTCCCGGGGCGGCGAGAGCGTGCTGTCGTCGTGCAGTTCGTAGCGGGTCACCGAACCGGCCGCGTAGTTGGTGACATAGACATGGCGATTGTCCGGCGACACCGCGGCCATCGGAACCGGACCGCTGGCCGCCAGCGCGCCCACGATCACCGGCGCTCCCGCCGGTGTGGGAAGGCCCTCCGGCGACACCGAATAGCCCTGCATCGTGGCGTTTCCAGCGCCGTCGGGGCCCTGGACGAGAACGAGGATGACGACCGTCCGGCGACACGTTCATCCCGAGCGGAGCCTGCGGAGCCACCACCGGGGCGCCCGGAATGGTCGCGAGGCTCCCGTCGGGCGCTATCGAGAACGCGAAAATCGCGGGAGTGGGTGCGATGGCGAGAACGTAGAGGAACCGGCCATCCGCCGACGCCTTCACCGAGAGCGCGCCGAACCCCGTTTTCTCGGTGGCCCCGGCGATCGCGCGCGGGGCCGCACCGGTCGTCACGTCGAAGCCGAACAACTGATCGGATCCGGCCGCCGACACGTAGAGATGATCGATGGGCGGTGCGTCCGCGATCGCCGACCCCGGATACGCGAACTGCGTGATCAGCAGGGCCGCCGCGACAGCAGCCAGGCTCGCCGCGGCCGCTCGCTGCCGTCCCGTCCCCCGGGGAACCCTCTGCTGATGCCCGTTGCGGCGGCGGACCCTCACGATATGTCTCCAATTCTTCCCGGCAAGAAGCGAATCGCACCGATATGGGGTGCTGGAGACACAACGTAATAACGGCGATAACCCGGGCCATGTCCAACAATCGGACAGTCGGCGCGCCCGAACCTCCCGTCACACCCCCGCGAACGATCGGCTGAAGGACTGCCCCACCGAAACCCGGGCCCGCATCCCGCTCAGCCGGGCGAATTCGTATCGTTCGAGCGCGTCCCGGACGTCGTCCTCCGACCCACCGAGCGCCTCGGCGAGCGCCGCCGCATCCGCCACCGCTTCCTCGAATCCCGCCCCGGTCATGGGAGTCTGCGCGTGCGCGGCGTCGCCGAGCACCGCGATCCGGTCGTTGACGACACGATCCGGCAGATATTCGGTGATCGGTGTGGCGACGACATCGCGGTCCCGGAACGCCTGTACCACACCGCTGCGCCACGGTTCGTCCCATTGCGCACCGGCCCTGCGGATCATCGCGTCGTAGATATCGTCCGGAATCGCGCCCACCCGCGGCGTGTACTTGACCTCCGAACCGTCGACCGCGCCGATCCGGCGGAACAGGGCGGTGTGGTTCGGATCGAACCAGCCCCACCCGTATCGGGTCACCGAGCCGTCGCGTTCGATCAGCGGATACACCGCGAGCATGTCGTTGGCGCCGGTGAAGAAGTCCGGCCCGCCGACCCGATCGGCGAACGACCCCGGCAGATCCGACTGACCGAGCCAGACGACGTAGCCCGCGTACGTCGCGGCGGGGCGGGCGGCGTCGACGTACCGCCGCACGATGCTGCGATATCCGTCGGCCCCCAGCAGTGCCTCGGCTCGCCATTCGCGTCCGTCGTCGGTACGAGCCCAGGCGTATTCGCCGGTCTGTCCCACCTCGGAGACATGCGCGTTCTCGACGATGGTGATGAGCGGTTCGGCGTCGGCCGCGGCGCGCAAGGCGGAGTACACGTCCCACCAGGCGTGCGGATACGTCCCCTGCCGCATGGACGCGGATCCGAGCGACGCCCCGACGATCTCGCGAGCCCGCTCGCCCAAGGCCCTGCTCAGGCTCGCGCCCGACACCAGAATCGCGACTCCGCGCTGCGTCCGGCCGCTGGTCCGTTCCAGAACCGTGCTGGCCCGCCCGCGGGCGGCCAGTGCCAGGGCGGTGCTGAGACCGCCGAGCGAGCCGCCCACGATCACCGTCGCCGCCCGTGCGACGTCCTCGGACACCGGTGCCATGACTGTCTCCTCACTCACCGCCTGGTATCGGCTTCCGGCGGTGCCGTCATCGAGACTGGCAGGCGGCACGCCGACCGTGCAGAGGAGAGATCTTTCCCAGGAGGCGGCGTGCCCTCGATCGGCCCCGGGACCGCGGTCCGCCCATAATGAAATTGAGATTATAGGCGGTCACCGTCGTCTCCGGGCCAGCGTGTACCCTTCGAACGTGGCGAGAACGCAGAATAAAAAAGAGACGTCGGCCGAGGCCGCGTCGAAGGGGGCGGCCACGCGACGCCGAATTCTCGACGCGACGGCGAAAATCCTGAGCCGCAAGGGTTACGCCGGAACGCGCTTGTCCGACATCGCCGACGAAGCCGAGATGCAAGCCCCGGCGATCTATTACTATTTCGACTCGCGCGAGGCTCTCATCGTCGAGGCCATTCGCTACGGAAGTGCCGATACCCGGCAGATCGTCGGGTCTGTCCTGGACGCGCTCGCCGACGATCACTCCGCGATGGACCGCATTCTCGTCGCCGTCGAAGTACATCTGCGCAATGCCATGGGCATTTCGGACTATGCCACCGCCTCGGCCCGCAATATCGGGCAGCTCCCCGACCATCTCAAGGCGAAGCCGGAGGAGGAGCAGGTCAAATACGGGGAATTGTGGCGGCGACTGATCACCGACGCCATCGCCGCGGGGGAATGCCGCGACGGGCTCGATCCGACCATCGCCGTCATTCTGGTGCTCGGAGCCCTGAACTACGCATCGGAATGGTTCGACCCGAAACGCAGCTCGGTCGACCACATCGTGTCGTCCGCCCAGTCGCTGGTCCGGTTCGGCCTCGGCGGCCCCAAGGCCGAGGCCGATCGCCCGCTTCCGGTCATCGGCGATCCCCGCGAATGGCTGCGGGCACAGGAGTCGACGCCGTAGGGGTCACGACGAAGTCGTCGAAGTCCGGTACGCGGGTCATCTCGAAGTAGTCGACGCCGCGCCACGGCAGCGGCGCGGTCACGCGCCCGTGCCGGTTGCGGTACCAGGTGGTCATCCCCGGATGGGTCCAGATCAGTTGCTCGTGTTCGGCGTGCAGGCGTCGGTTGTATTCGGCGCACACGGTGTCCTTCACCTCCACGGCACCCATTCCTCGCTCGACCATCGCCACCAGGATCTGCGCGATGTACGCGACGGCGCATTCGGAGGGGAACAGATTGCTGCCCCCGTGCCCCAGCGCGGTATTGGGGCCGCCGACGATGAAGAAATTCGGGAAGTCGGGAACGGTGATGCCGAGGTAGGCGTAGGGATTGTCGTCACCCCACTGTTCCCGCAATCCCACACCGGATCGCCCCCGGATATCCATCGGCGCCAGCATCCGGCTGCTCTCGAACCCGGTCGCCAGGACGACCACATCGGCGCGATGACGACGGCCGTCCTCGGTGCGAACATGGTGTTCGTCGAATCCCCGGACCCCGGCCGCGACCAGTTCGACATCGTCGCGTTTGACCGTCTCGATCCAGCCGTTGTCCATCAGGATCCGCTTCCCGTAGGGCGGATAGGTCGGTAACACCTTGTCGCGCAGGTCGATTCGGTCCCCCAACTCACGATCGACGTATTCGGTGAAGAAGCGGCGATGCTTCTCGTTCGTCGCGTTGATCGAGCGTTCTGGATGCTCCCAGTGCGGATCACGACGCAGGGTGGCCAGCAATTTGTCCTGGAACTGCCAGATCAAGCGCATCCGATAGAAGGCGGCGTAGTACGGCACCTGTTCCATGAGCAGCCGCACCTCCGGCAGGACGTCGCGACGATAATTCAGGTTCGGCGCCACCCATTGCGCGGACCGCTGGAAGACCAGCACCCGCTGTGCCTCGTCCGCGATGGACGGCACGATCTGCATCGCGGTGGCACCGGTGCCGATCACGGCGACGCGTTTGCCGCGCAGGTCGACCGAGTGATCCCATTCGGCGGAGTGGAACATCGGGCCGGCGAAGCGGTCCATGCCCTCGAAATCGGGAATCGACGGCCGATTGAGAAATCCGACGCAGCTGATCACGACGGCGGCCTCGAGCCGCTCGGTGACCCCCTCGCGCGTCCGCACGGTCACGGTCCACCGTTGCCGGGCCGCATCCCACTCGGCGCGTTCGACCTCGGTGCCGAACCGGATGCGCTCGGCGACACCGAATTTCTGGGCCGTGCCGTTGATGTAGTTCAGGATCTCGGGCTGCTTGGCGTAATACCGGGTCCACGATCCCGTCGGAGCGAACGCGTAATGGTACAGGTGACTCGGAGTGTCCACGCCCGCACCGGGATACGTGTTCTGATGCCAGACTCCGCCTGGGGCATCGGACTTTTCGATGACGGTGAACGGAATACCCAACTGCCGCAACGTCACCGCCGCCGCGATGCCCGAGAACCCGGCACCGATAACGAGCACGCCGAGGCGGTCGGCGGCGGACGGGCGGCCGTGCGTCCACCGCACCTCGGGCCGCGGATGCAGATTCCCCTCGATCGCCAGGCTCGCGGCGTATTCCCGGGGCACCGTCTCACCGAGCGAAATCGACAACAGGCCGGGAAGCTCGTCGTCGGCCGGGGGCGGCGGCGTCGGCCGCGCACCGTCGCGCCACTCCCGAATCACCTCGAAGGCCGCCGCGCGGATCTCCTCCTGGATTTCGGGCGGGAATCCACCGTCGTCGTTGTCGTTCAGAGCCCTCGTCCGGGTCGGAAGATAAGGTGCGCGCAGCCACCCCTCGTCCCCGGTGAATTGCGCCAGTACCAGCAGAAGCGTCGGAAGGTTGGCTTCCCGCAGCGCCGCGCGAAGCTCGCCGTCGTCTGCCGTCATGGTGATCGAGCGGGGTTCGGCCAGCCGTACCGGCATTGTCGTTTCCTTCCTTCGGATCGCTCCACGCGACCGCCATCGGTATCTATTTTAATATAGATTAAAGACAGCGGCCGAGTGGGCTGGGTCACCCGCGCTCTGGCCGCACCTAATGGACGACCGCTCCCCTGAGGATCTTCCCGTCCTCCTGGTCCGCGTATCCGCGAGTGATCTCGTCGAGGGTGTACCGCTTGCTGATCAGCTCGTCGAGTTTCAGGCGGCCGTCCCGGTACAGGTCCAGCAACAGCGGAATGTCGTGGAGCGGGTTGCATTTGCCGAATACGTTGCCGACGATCCGCTTCTGATACACCATCAGGTTCGCGTCGAGCGGAAGTTCCACCGGGCCACCGGATGTGACGGTGACCTGGGAGTCCTTTCCGATGATCCCGATCGCCTGTGCCATCACCTCGGCGGTCAGCATGCCGACCGTGCAGATGGCGTGCTCGGCGAGCTGCCCGCGGGTCAGTTCGACCACCGCCCGGTGGGCGTCGCGCGCGTCGGCGAAGACGTGCGTGGCGCCGAATCGCAGCGCCTGCTCGCGCTTGAATTCGACGGGGTCGACGGCGATCACGTGGCGCGCACCCGCGTAACTCGCTCCCTGCACCGCGTTGATTCCCACACCGCCGACCCCGAAGACGACCACGGTGTCCTCCGGTCGCACACCGGCGACATTGACGGCCGATCCCCATCCCGTCGGGACGGCACAACCGACCACCGCCGCGACATCGAAGGGGATGTCGTCACCGATGCGCACCACCGAATTCTGTGACACGACAGCACATTCGGCGAAGGTGCCCAGGGCACAGAATCCGCCGAGGCCCGTGCCCGCGTCGTCGTGGAACCGGAACGTCCCGTCGGACATCATTCCCGTCACCATTTCGGCGCCGGCGTCGCAGAGGTTCTGGCGACCGGTCGAACAATATCGGCAGACTCCGCAGACCGGGATGAACGAGCACACCACATGGTCGCCGACGCTCGCCCGCGTCACCCCGGAACCGACGGCCTCGACCACCCCGGCCCCTTCGTGCCCGCCGACCAGGGGAAGCCGGCATCCGCCCACGGTCCGCAGATGTTCATCGGAATGGCACAAGCCCGACGCGGCGAAACGAACGAGCACCTCGCCCGTGCCCGGCTCGTCGAGTTCGAGATCGGCGATCTCCCAAGGCTTTCCGGTTTCCCGGATGATCGCGGCTCTTGTCTTCACGTCGCTCCCGCCGAGTTCAGAACGAGGCCTTGGTGACCGCGTCCCGCAAGGGGATCGCCGGGAGCACGACCGCGGCCAGCACGACGGGCTCGTCACCGACGACACTCCACTGATGCGCGACGCCGCGGTCGACGATGATGTCACCGGGCCCGGCGATCGCGTCGCCGTCCTCGAGGGTTATCCGCACTCGCCCATGCGTGACGAAGACGAAATCCAGAGTATTCGTCGCGTGGAACGGACCCGAATACCCCGGTTCCATCTCGGACATGAATACGAATCCGCTACCGTCGGAGAACATTTCCGGGCCGACGGCCTGTTTCGCCATCGGATCATCGCTACCCTCGTTGTTCGCGGGGAATCCCGGCGTAGCCCATACCAGCGGGTGTTCCGACGTGCCGCCGGGAAGTTTGTCGATCGTATCGTCGGACAGGACGGAGGATCGTCCCGCGGAATTCAGTCCGGTGACGATGCGACGGTTGGTGATTGCCATTGTTCCACTCCTTTTCGAGATTATTTACCGACCGAGGTGCGCTTCAGATCCGCCGCGAGATGGCCGTCGGCCCACGGCTGATACACCGCACGGTCCTGGTATTCGTGCAGCCGGACGATCTTGCCGTCCTTGACATAGAAGATCACGCACAAGGGAATGCGCACCCGGGAGCCGTCGGTGGCGGTCGCGACGACGACCTGCTCCACCACGCACCCACCGTCGGCGATCTCCTCGATATCGCCGGGTACGGTGGCCACCGCGAACCTGCCGATGAACGGCGAGATCCGCACCCTTTCCCGGCGCAGGTCCGGATAACGACTCAACGTTTCCCGGGCGAATGCCCCATGTTCGGCGGGCGAAATCGCCGAATCGTCGAGATTGCTCCACACCAGGCGGTCCGGATCCATATTCATCTTGGGACCGTCGCCGGCCGCGCGCCGGGCGGCCCATTGCTCGAATGTCTCGCCGCACTCGGCGGGATAGTTCGGCTCCAGATAGGGGGCCACGACGTCCACATATTGCTGTAGGCGTTCTTCGATCGACACCATTGTCTACTCCTTCTTCGAAGAATTGTGCTGTTGGATACCGGCGTAGGTCTCGCGCAGGACCTGCTTCTGAACCTTGCCCGCCGCATTGACCGGTAACTCCGCCACGAAAACCCAGTGCCGCGGGCGTTTGTAACCCGCCAGATTGTCTCCGGCGAATGCGACGAGATCCGCCCGCAACGACGCGATATCCGCACCGTCGGCGGCGACCACGACCGCGCAGCCCACCTCGAGATATCTCTCGTCCGGCACCCCCACGACGGCGATCCGCGCCACGCCGGGATGTGCGGCCAGCACACTCTCGACCTCGGCCGGATAGACGTTCTCTCCCCCGCTGCGAAACATGTCCTTGGCGCGACCGGACACGACCAGGAAGCCGTTCTCGGTGACGCTGCCCAGATCGCCGGTGCGACACCAGCCGTCGACGAAGGTTTCCGCCGTCGCGTCCGGATTGTTCCAATATCCGATCGCGACGGTGGGCGAGCGCACCCAGATCTCGCCGACCACGCCGGGTGCGGCGGGATTGCCGTCCGCGTCGACCGTCATCACATCCGTGAGGGGCATCGGTCGCCCGACACTTCCCGCGTTCTCGCGCGCGTCCTCGTGATCGAGGCAGGTCGAACCGGTACCGCCTTCGGTCAGCCCGTACCCCTGGTGGATCTCCACGGTCGGAAAACGCTCGGCGGCGGCCTCCAGGGCCCACTGCTGGACGGGATCACCACCACAGAGAATCGCTTGCAGACTCGGCAGATCCGTTGGGAGACAAGGAGATTGCAGCAGATCGTAGAGCATGAACGGATAGAGCAGGACGTGCGTGACGCCGAGGGCGCCGATCGCGTCCACGATCCGCCGGGTGCTCATTCCACCGCTCGACATGAAAACCGCCGTTCCGTGCATGAACAGCGCGGGCAGCAAGAGCACCTCGAAGGCCCCGGCGTGATAGAGCGGGCCGGTCGTCATCCAGACCGTGGGTTCGTAACGCCATTTCACCGACTGGATCATGGCCAGCCACAGCGCGTTGTCGTGCGACCACATGACCCCTTTGGGTCTGCCGGTCGTTCCGGACGTGTACATCAGCATCAGCAGGTCCGATCCGGCCGGACGCGGGAGCGTGGTGTCGTCGGTCGAGGCGAATTCCAGATCCGGATCGATCGCCCACTCCGGTCTCGGCTGCCCGTTGTCCACGGCCAACCACCGCCGCACGGGAACCTCGTCGCGGATGGGCTCGACCTGCGTGGACAATGTCGTGTGCGCGACGACGACCGTGCAGCCGGAATCCAGGAGAACGTGCCGCAATTCCGGTGGCGTGAGCCGGAAGTTGACGCGCACGACGACGGCGCCGATCCGGGAAATGGCGAAGTAGAGCGCGATGTAGTCGACGGAGTTCAGCAGCAGCACACCCACCCGGTCACCCGGCCGCACGCCCGCACGCAGCAGGACGTCGATCCATCTGTTCCGCCGCTCCCGTAGACCGGAATAGGTCAGGCTGTCCTTTCCCTCTTCCGACACCGCGACGGTGTCCGGATCACCCACCGGCAGACCGCGGAACGGCGCGTCAACGATCCAATTGATGTCCACCCCAATGCCTTTCGCCGACAGACGATCGCGCTTCGGCCACGCCGAGTTCCGCGAGCACGGCCGAGGTGTCCGCCCCGAACGGACGTGGGCGCGGCCGCGGCGAGGACTCGGGGTGGCGGGAGAAGCGGGGCGCGACGCCGGGCTGGAGGTATCCGTCCCGCGCGACAACCGCCGCGCGGTGGGCGATCTGCGGATGCTCGGCGGCCTCGCGAAGCGACAGCACCGGCGACACACAGGCGTCGGTCCCCTCGAAGACCTCTTCCCAATGCTTCCGGGTGTGCGCGGCGAATGCCTGTGCGAGGATCGCGCGCAGGGTCGGCCATCGGGCCGTATCGTCCCGGTCGGGAACGGTGGTTTCGTCGATTCCCAAGCCCCGCAGCATCTTTCGGAAGAATTTCTCCTCGTACGCGCCGACGGCGACGTATTCGTCGTCGGCCGTGCGGTACACCGCGTAATACGGGGCGCCGCCGTCCAGGAGATTCGACGCGCGCTTGTCCTGCCACGCACCGGCGTTCATCAATCCGTGAATCGAGGCGAGGAGATGGCTCGCGCCGTCGGCGACGGCCGCGTCGACCACCTGCCCGACCCCTGAGATCCGGCTTTCGACGAGCGCGGCGAGCACTCCCGCCACCAAATACATTCCGCCCCCGCCGAAGTCGCCCACCAGGTTGAGCGGGACGACCGGTCCGGATTCGCTGGTGCCCACGGCGTGCAGCGCACCGGTCAGGGCGATGTAGTTGATGTCGTGGCCGGCGGTGTGCGCCAACGGGCCGCTCTGTCCCCATCCGGTCATCCGGCCGTAGACGAGCGACGCGCGCTGTTCGAAGCACGCCGCCGGGCCGTACCCGAGCCGCTCCGCCACTCCCGGTCTGTTTCCTTCGATGAGAATGTCGCTGCGGGCGACCAACGCCAGCAGCGCCTCCCTCGCGGACGGCTGTTTCAGATCCAGAACGACCGACTTCTTGCCCCGATTGAGGACATCGACCGTCGAATCACCGGGAAACACCCCGAGACCCGCGGGCCGCTCGATGCGGATGACCTCGGCCCCCAGATCGGCGAGCATCATCCCGGCGAACGGGGTCGGTCCCATCCCCCCGACTTCGACCACCCGGATCCCGCCGAGCGGCCCCTGATTCCTCTGCTGCACCACCACTCCTCTCGGGCGTCAACGAACGGCGGAGGTCCGCCGGAAATCCGGCTTCCGCCCGGCCCGGAACGCGGCGATACCCTCGGCCGCTTCGGCGGAGGTGAAGGCCCGCTCGCTCGCGCGCAGCGGGGCCGAAATCAGCTCCGTCTCATCGAGATCGTGGGCCGCGTCGATCACCGATTTGCACAACGACAACGCGGTGCCGGGAAGATCCGACAGCTGTCGCGCGAGCTCGTACGCCCGTCGCAGCGAATCACCCTGCGGCACAACCTCGTTGACCAAACCCCAGGACAATGCCGTGGCCGCGTCGACGGGTGTGCCGAGAAGTTGCATGTACTTGGCCCGCCCCACCCCGATCCGGCGTGCCACACGGAATGTCCCGCCGCTGCTCGGGAACAGGCCCAAGGTGATCTCGGGCGACCCGATCGAGATGTGTTCCTCGGCGACGATGAGGTCGCAGCACACCGCGATCTCCAACCCGCCGCCCAGCGTGTACCCGTTGAGCGCCGCGATCGTCGGGCGCGGAAACGAGGCCAGCTCCGCGAATATCCGCTGCTGCGGCGCGAGCTTGTGCTCGACGGCCTCACCGGGACCCAGCAGTCCGGCCATCTCCACGATGTCCGAACCCGCGCTGAACGCCTTCTTCCCGGCGCCGGTCACGACCACCACCCGCACCGAGGCATCGGCGCGCAGCGACTCCAGAGCGGCGCCCAGGCCGTCGGTCATCTGCCTGTTCCAGGCATTCACCGGAGGGTTGTCGAAGGTCAGTGTCGCCACGCCCGCGTCGACCCGGACCCGCACCCGAGAACCTGTTGTGGTCACAGTCGATCCTTCGCCGATCACGCCGGCAGGCGGATCACGCCGGGCCTCCACCAATCCCCCACCAGCGGGCGGCAACCGTCGGCGGTCACCACGACCGGGCAGCCCATCGAGAACCCGCGCTGCGGGGTCCACGGCAAGGTGTCGTCGTCGCCCCACCGTCGGGTCGTCACCACGCTCGGCTCGAAGATGAGGACCATGTTCTCCTCGAATACCGTTGGGGCGTACGGTCTTTCGATCTCGCGACCGTCGGAGAAGTTGCTGACGCGGACATTCGCCGCGGGCGGCTCGTCCAGCAGACCCGATCCGTGAAAGAACGGATAGAACCAGGTGAAACCCGCCTCGTCGAGCGGCGCTCGCATCGCGGCCTGCAACTGCTTCTGGTCGATGCCCGGGCGCAAGGTGGCGATACCCGCCTCGAAGGACGCCTTCCACACCTCGAACATGCGCTCCGCTTCGGCAGCGGCCTCGCCGAGCACCCACGTCTGATTGAACTCGATCTCGTAACCGTTCACGCGCATGGTGATCTCGGCGGTGATGAGGTCGCCCCGCTCCAGGGTCCGGGCATACCCGGGTTCGGTCAGCAGACCGCTCTCCAAAATCGGACTCGTGTCCTTGCCCTGCGAGTAGAACGTGGTCGAATGCGGTTCGCACCCGCGGCGGATCCGCGCCGCCGAGATGGCGGCCCGGATCTCGGCATCCGGCACACCTTCGCGCGCGGTCTCGTACACCGCCTCGAAGACCTCCTCGGCGATCTCGCCGCCGATCTCGTAACAGCGAATCTCCTCGGCGCTCTTGATCTTTCGAAGCTGAGCGAACCAGTCGATCGCGTCCTCGAAGCCGACCTCCGGCATCTCACTGTGCAGCGTGGCCAACGTCGCGTAGGGGAAACCCGCGTACTCGCCGAACACCCCACCGATCGAGAGCACCCCGACCTTCCCGCTGGTCACACCGCGCTCCCGCAGAACGTCGGCGATGGCGAGCGCGAAGCTCGGGAACCCGCTCCGAGCATCGGGAACCCAGCAGCCCGCCAGCCGGCTGACCTTCGGCTTGGGGGTGAACCCGAAGTGCACCGGCTCACCCTCCAGCGGGAAGACGAGGTAACCCTCGATATCGAGATTGGTGAACCACCGCAGACCCGCCTGCCCCTCGTACAACACCGAGTGAAACCCACTGATCACCAGCGCCGCCAAGCCACGAGCACTCATCTGCGCCCGCGCCGCCGACCATCGCCGATCCCGCTCGGCCAGCGACAACTCGAACCCGTGCACGCGCGGGTAGCGGGACTGAATGGTGTCGACCATCTGACTGCCAACTCTCTTCGGGGTGCTGGGGGATCGTCCGACCACCGGGCCTGGCGACCCGGGCCCACCGATTTAATCGAATTTAGATTATAGACTAGGAGGACGGGGATCGAGCGTCAAGAAGCAGGTCGAGAGTAATCTGCGTCACACCCGACTCCAATTGAACTGTCACGAATCATCGATTCGAAGAATTCGAAGCACAGCCGCCCGCGATTGACGTAATCCGAAGTCGCGTTTCGAAAATCACCAATTGCCTTTTCGCGCATTTCATCGAATCGTTGTGCTGCCGCGCCCGCGATGAGAAGCCGTGAGCCCTCGCACGACGGCCGGCAGATACCGGAGGAACCATGAGACACCGAGCACGTCGCGTCGTCACCGGCCACGACTCCGCGGGCCGTTCGGTCGTGACATCGGATTCGGTGGTCGAGGCGTTCGAGGCGTCTCCCACGGCGTTCGCGACCCGGCTCTGGGCGACCGACGACTTCCCGTCCGACAACACCGACGACCGGGACGGCGCACAGCTGATCGAGACCTTGGCCGCCGACAACGGCACCGCCTTCTACATCGTGGACTGGGCGCCCAACAGCGAGTTCCCGGCACACCGAACCCGAAGTATCGACTACGGCGTCGTGCTCAGCGGTGAACTGGAGGCCGTGCTCGACAGCGGACAGGTCGTGCACCTGGGTCCGGGCGACAGCATCGTCCAACGCGGCACCCTGCACACCTGGCGCAATTCCACCGACGACTGGACCAGAACCGTCTTCGTCCTCGTCACCAGCCGTCCGCTCGTCATCGACGGAAAGCCTGTCGAACCGACCATGTGATCGCACCGCGCGTGACAGTGAGGAATACACAGTGAGAACGACCGCGGCCATTCTGTGGCAAGCGCCGGGTACCTGGGACGTTCGGGAGGTCGATCTCGACGAACCCCGCGACGGTGAGGTTCTCGTCAAGGTGATGGCCTCCGGCCTGTGCCACTCCGACGATCATTTCGCCAAGGGCGACATGCGATTCCACTCCTACCCGGCGTGCGGTGGGCACGAGGGCGCCGGTGTGGTCGAGGCCGTGGGGCCCGGCGTCACCCGCGTCCGGCCCGGCGACCACGTGGTGACCTCGTTCATCGCCGCGTGCGGCCACTGCCGCATGTGTGTCACCGGGCATCAGAACCTCTGCGACGCAGGGCATCTCATCACCGTCGGCACCCGCCCCGACGGCACCTTCCGTATGCACGCCGACGGGCGGGGCGTCGCGCAGAACGCGTGCCTGTCGACGTTCTCGGAGTGGACGACCGTGCCGCAGGAATGTGTGGTGCGGATCGCCGACGACATCCCGTTCACCACCGCGGCGATCGTCGGCTGCGCGGTGCCCACCGGATGGGGATCGTCCACACGGGCCGCCGATATCGATGTCGGTGACGTGGTGGTCGTGGTCGGAACCGGTGGCATCGGCATGAGTGCCGTACAGGGCGCCGCGTTCCGGGGCGCGGGGCGGGTGATCGCCGTCGACCCGGTGCCGATGAAGCGCGAGCTGTCGCTCACGCTCGGTGCGACCGATGCCGTCGAAACGATCGACGAGGCAACCGATCTGGCGCGCGCGGCCACCAACGGCCAGGGCGCGGACTCGGTCGTCGTCTGCGTCGGCGTCCCGACCCAGGAGCAGCTGAAGCAGTCCTACGACGCCCTGGGTAAGCGGGGGACCCTGGTGGTGACCAGTGCGGCGCCGCACACCCTGACCGAGATGTCGGTGCCGGTGCTCGATCTGACCATGAGCGAGAAGCGCATCCAGGGCGCCCTGTACGGGATGGCGGGGCCGCAGAGCGAGGTCCCGATGCTGCTGGATCTGTATCGACGGGGCGCGCTGCGGCTGACCGAAATGGTTACCCGCACATACCAACTCGAACAGGTCAACGAGGCGTACGAGGACATGCACGCGGGCCTCAACATCCGCGGCGTCATCGATTTCGAGGGCCGTCACTGACGCGGGCCACTGCCTTATATCCGACTCACATCCGAAGGAATTCACATGGGACTGCTGGACGGCAAGGTCGTCTTCATCACCGGAGCCGCCCGCGGGCAGGGCCGCGCGCACGCGGTGACCGCCGCCAAGGAGGGGGCCGATGTCGTGATCACCGATATCTGTTCGCCCATAGACGGTCTGCGCTACGAGTTGGCGAACAAGGAGGACCTCGCCAAGACCGAGGCGTTGGTCGAGCGGACCGGCCGGCGCGCGGTCAGCGCCATTGCCGATGTGCGCGACCAGGATTCGCTCGATCGCGCGGTGCGGCTCGGCCTCGACACGTTCGGCCGCCTCGACGCGGTGATCGCCAACGCCGGTCTGTGGGATCTGGGCCCGAAGGTCTGGGAGACCTCCGAACAGATGTGGTCGACGGTCACCGATGTGGTGCTCGGCGGCACGTTCCGCACCATCAAGGCCACCGCACCGCACCTGATCGAGAAGCGCACCGGGGCCATCGTGTGCATCGCGTCGGTCGGCGGCCTGGAGGCCACCCCCGGCTACACCTCCTACATCACCGCCAAGCACGGCGTGATCGGCCTGATGCGGAACACCGCGCTGGAGATCGGCGAGCACAACGTCCGCTGTAATGCGGTGTGCCCCGGGGCGATCGACACCAAGATCTGGGACAACCCGATGGGCTACCAGATGTTCGTGACTCCCGATCAGACGCCCGGCCGTGACGTGGCGATGGCCGCGATCTACGGCTACGCACCCCTCGCGGGCCGGGCCGCGCTGCCGCCGAACGCCACCAGCAACGCGGCGTGCTGGCTGCTGTCGGACTACGCCGAGCACATCACCGGTGTGGCGCTTCCGGTCGACGCCGGACATCTCCTGCTCCCCGGTGTGAACTTCGCGCCGCGGACCGAGGGCGCCGAGGCCGACCGCTACCGCCCGCCGGTGCAGTCGCCCGACGATCTTTGATCCTCCGGCGAATGTGCCGAGGCCCCGGCCGTTTTCGAACGGCCGGGGCCTCGTGCGTCAGTCGGCCTGTTTCGCCGCGGCGCGCAACCGCTCGGTCGCCTCCGCGTCGACCCGCAACCGTTCCGGGTGCCGATGCGGGTCACCGGTGATCACGACGCCGTAGTCACGCGCGGCGGCGGCGATCGTGAGGTATTCGTCGCGGACGTCGCGTTTGACGAGTTCGGGGTCGCGCTCGAACGGGTCGCCCCAGCCGCCGCCACCGTTGGTCAGGTAACGCCAGGTCGCGCCGGGCTGGGTGACCCAGACGGGGGTGCGACCGTAGTAGAAGTACTCCCCGTCCGGATCGGGCGCCTGGGTCCGCGGATCGAATGTGCCTGCGACAGCGACGGATTCGGCGTACACCGAACTATCGGTGCCGTGGAAGACGCTCTCCCCGGTGATCGGCGCGCCGTCCTGCCCGAAGATCCAGACCCCACCGAGAGCCCCGTCGCGGCCACCGTGCACGCCGACACCGCTCGCCTCCCGGAAGCGCAGCGGAACCGTCTGATGCTGGCCCGCCTGCGTGTACAGGATGTCCTTCGCGATCGCGGCGCCACCGCGGCTGATGCCCGGCCCCGCGGTATCGGCGACGAACTCGCGCCGCATGATGCGCAACGGGAAGTCGGCCTCGAGGTTCTCCGTGGACGGCGACATCAGATTGAAGATGTAGGCGCACGAACACCCGTCGGCGTCACCCTCTTTGGAGCCGCCGCGCGGCCCGTGCTCGCCGCCCGCCATCGCCGAGCAGAACCACGGCGTGCCGTCGGGGTTGAGTCCGTTGGCATTGTGCACGTAGGCCGAACCGAAATCGCCGCCGAGCGCGTCGACGCCCAAGGCAGGGCCGAGGATGCGCAGCAGGATCGTCACGATCAGCGACTGCACCTCGTAGTAACAGAACACCGCGCCGTCCGGGGGCAGCGCACCGGTGATGGAGCCCGCGGGCACCAGCACGTCGAAGTCCCGGAACGTGCCCGAGGTGAATTCGCTGTCCGGCGACAGCAACATCTTCAGGCCCACGCCGACAGCGGTTTTCACGTCCAGCGCGCCCGCGTTGATACAGGTGCGGGCCTGTCGCGAGGAGCCGCTGAAGTCGGCCTCGACGCGCGAACCGCGCTTGCGCAGCGCCAAATTGACGACGTATTCCTCACTGTCGTCGACACCGTCGGCGTCCAACCGCCCGCTGCCCTCGTAATCACCGTCGGGCAGTGCGGCGAAGGCCAGTCGCATGCGTTCGGCCGACGCGTCACAGGCGTAGCGCATGCTGCCGAGGTAGGCCGCGAGCCCGTAGCGGTCGATGGTCTCCTGGATCAGCTTCTCCCCCATGGCACAACAGGCGTGCATGGTCTTGAAGTCGGGCAGCATCAACTCGCCCATGCGGACGTTGTCGAAGATCAGCGAAAACGTCTCGTGCACAGGCTCACCCGCGTGGTAGAGCAGGCGCGGGCTGATCGAGATGCCGTCCTCGTAGATATTGTGCTTGTTCGCCGAGTAGCCGCCGGGGAAGATGCCGCCGACGTCGAGCTGGTGGGCGCGCAGCGCCATGAATCCGACGATCTCGTCGGCGTGGAACACCGGCTGCACGAACAGCACGTCGTTGTAGTGGTTGCCCACCCGGTAGACGTCGTTGCAGATCAGAATGTCACCGGGCACCAGCCGGTCGGGGCCGTACTCCTCGACGGTGACGCGCACGGCGTCGGACATGGTGCCGAGGAACACCGACAGACCGTTGGTCACCGCGCTCATCGCGTAGTCCTGTTCGGCGGGCGCGCAGATGCAGGCGGCGAAGTCGTAGCACAGGGCGATGATCGGCGAGAAGGCACGATGCAGCAGACCGGTCGTCACATGTTGCACCGCGTAGCGCAATCGGTTCGCCAGCACGCTGGCGGTGAAGCGGTCGGTGTCGTAGCGCTGCCGGAACTGCTCGTCGGTGAGGTCGCGCAGCAGGGTGTGGGTGACGGGAGCGGGAATCGTAGCGGTCATGGGGTTACTTCTCCTCGGAGCGAGTGATGACGATTTCGCCGACGCTGCCCACGGTCGCCGTCTGATTCGGCAGCACGAACGTGGTCGACAGCGGTTCCCGGATGACGGCGGGCCCGGTGACGACATCGCCGAGCATCAGATCCTCCCGCTCGTATTCATCGGCGCTGACGTCGTGTTCCTCCAGATAGCGCAGCGTGATCGTCCCGCTCGGCCGCAGGGTCTGCCCGGCCGGACGGCGCGGCGGCCGCGGGTATTCGACCTTCGCGGTCGGGACGATCGCGGTGAGGCGATAGGTCACACCCTGGACCGGCATGCCCTCGAAGCGGTTACCGGAACGCTTCTCGTAGCCGTCGTGGAAGTTGGTGATCATCTGCTCGATGGCGTCGGGAGTGATTGTGCCGCCGGGGACTTCGACGAACGGCGTCTCCCACACCTGTCCCATCAACTGCCCGTCGAAGGTCCGGACGAACGTGACCCGGTCCGCGTCGGCGCCGAGCGCCCGGCGCATCGAGGCTTCCATCTCGGCGTAGATGCCGTCGATCTCCTCGGCGTGATCGGGAGTGAGCACCTTGTACGAGGTGCGGCTGTCGGCATGGACCTGGTCCGCGCTCACCAATCCCAGGGCCGAGAACAGCCCGGGATAGGGCGGCACGATCACGCTCTCGAGATGGATCATGTCCAGCAGCGCGGGCAGCATCATCGACCCCGCCGCGCCGAAGGACACCATGGCGTAGTCGCGGGGGTCGACACCGTCCTTCACCAGGACGTCGAGGATGCCCTCGGCGACATTGTTCACCGCCATCCGGTAGGCGAACCGAACCCGTTCCGCCAGAGTCGCTTTCGTCTCCAGCCGCTCGAACGCGGCCTTCGACAGCGCCGGGTCGAGCTTCGACCGTCCGGCCGCGAACCGGTTCGGATCGAGAATGCCGATCATCAGGAAGGTGTCGGTCGTGGTCGGCCGCTCACCTCCGCGGCCGTAGCAGGCGGGTCCGGGATCGGCGCCCGCGCTCTCGGGTCCGACCTTCACCTCACCGGTCGGCGTGATGCTGACGATGCTGCCGCCGCCGGCCCCCACGCTGACGATCTCGTTGGACAGCGTATTGACCAGCAGATCGTGCTCGAGCTCGAAAGTCGTGTTGACGAACGGGTTTCCGGCGGTGACGAGGCTGATATCGGCGGAGGTGCCGCCGATGTCCACGCACAGCAGATTGGGTTCGTCGATCATGCCGCCCAGCCGCGCACAGGCCACGGTCCCCGCGGCGGGACCGGAGAAGACGATGCGCGAAGGCCGTTGCAGCGCAACGTCTATCGGGGCCAGGGTGGCGGCGCAGTCGGCGAAGTTGAGGTCACCGGTGAATCCGAGTGCGCGCAGGCCGCTGTCGAGCTGCTTGGAGTACGGTCCGTAGATCTTCTTGCACAGCACGTCGACGACGGTCGTCGAGGCGCGGGGGTATTCGCGGGCGAGCGGGGACACCTCGCTCGACACCGAGCAGGCGATATCGCCGAGTTCCTCGCGCACCAGCTCGGCCAGGCGGTGTTCGTGCTCGCCGTTGACATAGGAGTTGAGCAGACAGATCGCCACGCCCTCGATGCCGCATTCGGCCAGAATGCGCAGCTCGTCCCGGGCTTGGGCCTCGTCCAGCGCCACCACGATCGACCCGTCGGCGCCGATGCGCTCGCGAATCCCGCGGCGCAGATAGCGCGGCACGATCGGCGCGGTGACGTCACCGAAACTGCGCCGCCAGCGCGGATCGGTATTGGCGTGGGCCGGGCGCTGGGCGCGGGCCATGTCCAGAATGTCGCGGTGGCCCTCGGTGGTGAGGAAGGCGATCTTCGGGATCCGGCGGGTGATGATCGCGTTCAGGCCGTGGGTACTGGCGTGATTGAACACCGCCGCCCGGTCGACGGCGACTTCGGCCGCGCCTTCCAGCACACCCTTGTAGGTCTCGGTGACGTTGGTGGCGACCTTCGTGGTGACGATCTGGCCGTCCTCGATGGAGACGATATCGGTGAAGGTGCCACCGACGTCCACGCCGATCATGCCCTTCGGCTCCGCTGCCGTGCTGCTCATGTTCCTCGTCCTCTTCCGCTCAGACCCGGTCGGCCAGCAACTCGATCGGCCCCAGTTTGGGGCCCGGTTCGCGCGCGACCGAGTACAGGCAGTCGGCGCATTTGACGACGTCGAACCAGCCGCCCTCGGACAGGATCGGATACGCCCGCAACGCCTGTGCCCTGCACTCCGGACAGGCGCCGTCGACGGGCTCCCGGCGGACCGACAGTCTCGGTTCGGTCGGGCGCGGATGCGCGATGGTCATGTCTTTCTCCTCTGCCAGTGGCTGATTTGGGCACAAGATCTAATTGATCATCGAAAATGAGGACGTCCTCGTACCGAGGGTCCACGGCTGTCGGCTCGGAGCCCGGTACCGGCCGTAGCAAAATCTAACTGTAGGTCGAAAATATAATATGGATCACAGCCGCGCAAGAGGCTCTCGCCCGAAGATGGCGACGAGCAGCGCGGCACCCGGCGGCTAATCTGATCCTTGTTAGAATTCGTCCATGGCCCAGCCCAATACGAACGGATCGGCACGGCCGACGCGCGCGCTCGCCAAGTCGGCCGCCACCCGGCGGCGCGTCATCGAGGCGGCCGCGCGCATGCTGGTCGAGCAGGGCTACGCCGCGACGCGACTCGCCGATATCGCCGCGGCGGCCGGATTGCAGACCGGAAGCCTGTACTACTACTTCGACTCGAAGGAGAGCCTGGTCGAGGAGGTGCTGCGCTACGGCGTGCAGTTCACCCACACCCACGTCCGGGTGATCGTCGAGCAGTTGCCGGACTCCGCCACAGCGGGCGAGCGGCTCGCCGCGGCGGTCGGCGGATTCCTCGAGGCCACGCTCGAACTGGGCAATATGTCCCCGGCCCACGTGCGCACGTTCCATCAGCTCCCGACGGAGATCCAGGACAGCCTGCGGCCCATCCGCCGCGCCTTCGCGCGATTCTGGGAGGAGCTGATCGACGCGGCCGTCGCGTCCGGCGAGATCCGCGCCGACATCGATCCGCTGGTGCTCCGCTCGTTCATCATCAGCTCACTCGAGCAGGTCGCGGAGTGGCCCGGACGGGCCCGGCACTCGGCCCGGGACCTGTCCGACGTCATGCGCACCCTGATCTTCGACGGCGTGGGACGAAGCCGGGACTGACAGTCGGCGCGGACAACCACGATCCAGCTGCGGGGAAGATCAATATATTTTATATGGCAGTCGGGGCTTGCTCACAAATCTAACCAGAGTTAGGCTGAGGCTCGGAGCGACTGCCCGATGACCAGGCACGAGACGCCCTCGTCTCCCACGTCCTCCGATTTCGATACACAAATCAAACCTTGGTTCGATTATCTGCGACTACGGTGCCCGAACCCGACCCGTAGCTCGCCCCGCGAACAGGAGTCCCGCCCAGTGAGTGCAGTCGACAGTGACAATCGCCGTGAGCTCGCGGTCGCCGGTGAGCTGCGGGTGCCGCGACCCGATGCGCTGCTGATCGGCGGCGAATGGCGCGCCTCGCGCGGGGGCGCCACCGTGCCGATCGTCTCGCCCACCACCGAGGACATCGTCGCGGAGGTGACGGCGCCCTCGATCGCCGACGCCGACGCCGCCGTCACCGCCGCGGCCGACGCGTTCGGCGGAACGTGGCCGAATCTGCCTGTGCGACAACGCGTCCAGATCACGGCACGGTTCTGCGCGCTGCTGGAGGAACGCCTCGAGGAGATCGCGCGGGTCTGGGCGGTCGAAGCGGGCATCCCGGTGCGGTGGGGGCGCACGCTGCACAAATTCGCCGCCACCGCCGCGTGGCGAGGCGCGCTCGAGGCCGCCGAACAAGCGCTGGCCCCCGAACGGCGACGCACCCCCGTGGGCGAGGTGAGCATCGAGCACGATCCCGTGGGCCCGGTCGTGGCGATCATGCCCTACAACGGCCCGATGGCGACCATCGGCTCCAAGGTGGTGCCCGCGCTGCTGGCCGGCTCGACGGTCGTGGTCAAGGCCGCGCCGGAGTCGGCGCTGACCATGCGGATCGTCTCCGATTGCGCTGTGCGCGCGGGCTTTCCGGCCGGAGTGCTCAGCATCCTCGCCGGTGATGTCGAGGTGTCGCGGCGGCTGGTCGCCGACCCGAGGGTCGAGCTGATCTCGTTCACGGGCGGGACGACGGCGGCGGCGGACATCCTCCGCCGGACCGCGGACAACCTGCCGCGCACCGTGTTCGAACTGGGCGGCAAATCGCCCGCGGTCTTGCTCGACGACGTCGATCTCGACACCATCCTGCGACCGCTGGTGGCGGGCGCGATGAGCGGCTCCGGTCAGGTCTGCGCGACGCTGTCGCGCATCCTGGTACCGCACGCGCGCCACGACGAGATCGTCGACGCGCTCGCCGCCGCCTACCGCGGGCTGCGCATCGGCGATCCGCTCTCCCCCGACACCGACCACGGACCGCTCACCAACCGCGCGGCCTACGACCGGACCCGCCGATTCGTCGACAATGCCGTGGCGGCGGGCGCGCACGCGGTCACCGGCGGCAGGCGTCCCGACGGATTCGACACCGGCTGGTTCTACGAGCCGACCCTGCTGGCGAACGTCGGCGAGGACGACGAGGTGGTTCGCCGGGAGGTTTTCGGTCCCGTCACGGTGGTGCTGCCCTACAGCGACGACGAGGACGCGGTACGGCTGGCCAATGACACCGAATTCGGTTTGGCCGGAAGCGTTTTCGCCACCGACCGCGAGCGCGGTCTCGCCGTGGCCCGCCGGATCCGCGCCGGGTCGGTGGCGCTCAACACCTTCGGCCCCACCATGGCCGCGCCGTTCGGCGGGGTCAAGAAGTCCGGCTGGGGCCGCGAATGCGGGCCGGAGGGAATCCGGGAGTTCAGCGCCGTCAAGCAGGTCTTGATCGGTTGAGACACAACACTTTTCGAGAAGGGCTAGGGGCATGGCCGAGCAAGCGGCACTGGTGACCGGCGGCGCGAGCGGAATGGGACGGGCCACCGTCGCCCGATTCCTCGATCGCGGATTCGGCGTCACCATCGCGGATCTCAACGAGCGGGTCGCGGAGAAGACACTCGCGCACTTCGCCGAGCAGGGGGCCGGGGATCGGGTGAGCTTCGTGCGCACCGATGTGAGTTCCGAACCCGCCTTCGAGGCGGCCGTGGCCCACACGGTCGACACCTACGGCCGGATCGACGCCCTGGTCAACGCCGCGGGCGTCGGCGGGGCGTTCGGCCCGCTGACCGAAATCGATGTCGAGGACTGGGATTACACGTTCGACGTCCTGCTGCGCAGCGTATTCCTGGGCATCAAACACGCCGGCCGGGCGATGCGGGCGCAGGGCACCGGGGGGTCGATCGTGAACTTCGGTTCGGTCGCCGCCCACGCGGGTGGGCTGGGCGTGCAACCCTATTCGGTGGCCAAGGCCGCGGTCCTGCATCTGACCCGCGTGGCCTCCCTCGAATTCGCACCGGACCGGATCCGCATCAACGCGGTATCGCCCGGCATCATCCAGACACCGCTGATCGGGCTGAACGAGAAGGATCTCGAACCGATCCTCGGCACCGTGCAGCCGCTCCCGTACGCGGGCGAACCGGATTTCGTCGCCGGTGTGGTGTCCTTCCTCGCCAGCGACGACGCCCGATTCATCACCGGGGAGAACATCACGGTCGACGGCGGAATGGTCGCCGCCGGACCGCAATTGGGCGATATGGTCAACAACAACCCGGCGATGCGCGGTCTCGTGGGCGTGAACCGGGGCAGCACCGGCGAACGCTCGCAGATCAAGCGCAAGCTCGGCCGGACCGAGCCGAAGGGCGCGTGATGAACGCCCCGGAAGTCCTCCCGCCCGCGCGACGCCGGGCCGCGCTGGTCCGCGACTTCACACCGTGGCAACCACGTACCTTCGACGAGCAATTCGACCACGCCGTAACGAAATTCGCGGAACGACCCTATGTGATCAGCGGCGATCGGATATACACCTACGCCGACGTCCAGCGGCACGCGCGACGCCTGGCCGACGGGCTGGCCGCACTGGGGATCGAGCCCGGAGACCACGTCGGCCTGATCGTGGCCAACCATCCCGAATACGCGCCGATCAAACTGGCGATCGCCCGGGTCGGAGCCGTCGCGGTGCCGCTGAACTATCTGTATCGGACCCGGGAACTCGGCTACGTCCTACGGCAATCCTCGTGTCGCGCGCTGATCACCATGACCTCGTTCCGGGACATGGACTACCTGACCATGCTCGACGAACTGGCGCCGGGCTGGGAGCGCCCGGGCAAGACCTCGCTGGGTGAACTCGAATTCGTCGTCACCTACGCTCCTGACGGCACACCACGGCGCGAGGGCGTGCTCGACCTCGACGATCTCGAGCGCATCGGCGCCGAATGCCCGGGGGCGGCTCCGGGAGGACGACGCGGACCCGACGACATCTCCGACATCCTGTACACCTCGGGCACCACCGGATCGCCCAAGGGCGTCATGCTCAGCCACGACGGATTGCACCGCGCGGCGTTCGGATCCATTCACTGCCGCGCCCTCGGCGGCGGCAACCGCGTGGTGTTCGCGCTGCCCTGCTACCACCTGTTCGCCTACGGGCAGGCGGTGATCGGTTCGATCTTCGTCGGCGGCGCGATGCTGCCGCAGCCGAGATTCGATCCCGTCGAATACTTCCGCGCCATCGAAACCCACCGTGTCACAGACGTTCTCGCGGTTCCGACGATGAGCGTCGCCCTCGTCGAACATCCCGATCGGCACCGCTACGACCTGTCCTCGCTGCGCATGATGCTCTCGGCGGCCGCGTCCGCTCCGACCTGGCTGTGGGAGCGGCTGCGCACCGAACTCGGTGTCGACGAGCTCACCACCGCGTACGGCATGACGGAGATGAGCGGCACGATGAGCATGACCCGCCCCGAGGATCCGGTCGAGGCGCTGACCGCCACGGTCGGCGTCCAATTGCCCAGTGGCCCCGCGGGTTTGGCTCATCTCGGCGGGCTGATCGCCGAATATCGGGTGCTCGACCCGGTGTACGGCGAGGAGGTGCCGCCGGGCGAGGTCGGCGAACTCGTCGCGCGCGGTCCGACCACGATGAAGGGCTATTGGCAGCGGCCCGAGGAGACCGCGGCGGCGTTGCGGGACGGCTGGTTTCACACCGGGGATCTCGTCCGCATCCTTCCCGACGGCTCGCTCGTGATCGCCGGTCGGTCCAAGGACCTCATCAAAACCGGTGGCGAGCTCGTCACCCCCAAGGAGGTCGAGGATTTCCTCACCGCCCTGCCCGGGGTCAGTCAGGGCTACGTCGTGGGCATTCCCGACGAGCGCTGGGGCGAGGTCGTCGCCGCCTTCGTGGTGGCCGAACCGGAGGCGACTGTCGACGCCGAGGATCTGATCGCCCGCTGTCGCGCCGGTCTGTCCCGCTTCAAGGTGCCCCGGCACGTCTTCGTCGTCGATGTCGACGCGATTCCGCAGACCCCCACCGGCAAGGTGCAGAAGTTCAAGCTCGTCTCGGCGGCCCAACAGCTGATCGCCGCCCAGAGCCCTTCCGCGCCGACAACTTTCACCACCATCAGAGGAGAATGACGTGCCCACCCTGCGCACCCCACTGTGTGATCTGCTCGATATCGAGGTCCCGATTCTGCAGGCCGGTATGGGCCTGATCGCCTACGCCGATCTCGCCGCGGCGGCCGCCAACGCCGGGGGTCTCGGCTGTCTGGGCGGGATCGATATGTCGGTCGCGGAGGTCGACAGCAATATCCGTCGCTTCCGCGAGTTGAGCGACCGCCCGTTGGCGCTCGACCTCGGCTTCCCTCAGAACGCGCCCAGTGCCCGCGCCGATGTCGTGCTGCCCGATCCGCTGCCCCAGCCCATCCGGCAGTTGCGCGCCGAGCTGGAGGAGATGGGGATTCCGGTGGAGGACAACGTCCCCGACCAGGCCATCAGCCGCGACGACAATCTCGAGAAGCTCGACCTCGCGCTGGACCAGGGTGTCGAGGTCATCGTGTGCGGGCTGGGCACACCGGTCGAGGTGGTCGAGAAATGCCACCGCCGGGGCGCGACGGTGATGAGTATCGTCGGCACCTCCCGCGCGGCCCGCAAGGTGATCGACAACGGCACCGATGTGGTGATCATCCAGGGCACCGAGGGCGGCGGACACTCCGGGGAGGTCGGGACCCTGGTGCTGCTCGCCGAGGTGCTCGACTTCGCCACCGTCCCCGTGGTGGCCGCCGGCGGCATCGCCACCGGCGCGCAGGTGGCCGGTGCGCTGGTCGCCGGGGCGGACGGCGCCTGGATCGGGACCCGGTTCATCGCCACCGCGGAGGCGGGCTGTCAGCAGGTCTACAAGGAGGCCGTCGTCGACGCGGGCCCGAACTCGACCCTGCGCACCCCCCGGTTCGACGGCCTGCACGTGCGGCAGTTGCGCAACCGGTTCACCGATGTGTGGGACGGGCACGAGGACGAGATGCAGCCCTACCCGGTGCAGCGGATGATCACGATCCCGATCCGCGATGCCGCCGCCAAGAACTCGGTGGCCAGCCACATGAACCTCGCCGCGGGCCAGGCCGTCGGCCTGATCAACGACCTGCCCAGCGCGGGCGATATCGTCCGCCGGTTGACCGAGGAAGCCGTTGCGGCACTGTGGAATTCCACCAAGCGAATCCAGTTCTCCGACTGAGTCATCGAACCGGTACCCGGCGCGCGACGGTGTCCGAATCCTGGACACCCGTCGCCGCCGGAACCCAGCAGACTCCTTGACATCGCGGCCGCGAACGCGGCCGTGACGGGCAGAGGAGAACCGATGGACACGATCGCCGACGCTTCCTGGGAGGAAATTCTCCCAGGCTCCCGGCCGGATCGAGGCATACCGTGAATTCGTAGACCTCGATCGACCACGCGGAGCGGAGCAATGCCGTCACCCATTCGCACCCATGTCCAGGAACTCCTGGACTACTTCGGAACCTGTGCGGACTGCGGTTATCCGGCATCGGCATCGCTGATCACCCGGGAGTGCGCGGACGGCACCGTCGAGCAGGAGGTAATAGCCACCTGCGGATTGCCGTGCGGCTGGCGCGCACCCGTCCCGATGCGGCGGATGACCCCGCCGCCCTCCTGAATCCCGCACCGCGCGATTTCCGTACGCCGAATATCCGAACAGCAACTCCAGCCCCGCGAGGGAAATTCACGATGTGGACACAAGGCAGTGTCGAACGTGGGACGACCACACACGACAGACCGCGGCAATCGCCGGAAAACGACGTGCACCTGCGAATCTGGTTGAACGGTATCGCCTTCGATTATCTGGCGGCGGCCACAGCCGCGAACAATCTGATCCGCGACTGGCGACGCAGGCCGTGGTACACGATCGAATTGCTGCTGGATACGCCCGAAGATCGCCACTCCCTGCCACGCCTGCCGAACGAACGGCTGTTCATCGGGGCGTGAGCCCAAATCACCACACAAGAGCAAACGAGGTCGCCAGGGTGATCTTGTTCCTCGCCGGTGACAATGCCTCGTATTGAGTTGATTCCGGGGAATTCGGGCCGAGCAGCAGCTGTCCAATTTCCCGGACACTTCCCCTCTTGTTCCCGTCTTAGGCTCCCGTCATGACATCTGATTCAACGGCGATGGATGGTTTCGAAGTTCGTGGGATGAGGACTTTCGACCGCCGCAAGCATCGGCACGCCCGTGCGGGCTGGGCTCTGATCGCGGCCGCGGCCGTGCTGCCGGGATTCCTGGCGGCGGCCCAGCCCGCGGCGGCGGATGCTCCCGGCTATCACATCTACGCCCACGGTTACCTCAGTGACGGTGTGGTCGGTTTCAACGCCACCGACACGGGACAGCCGGTCCGGGTCGCCGGGCGCGCCCCGACCGGTCAGCCGGACTGGCCGCAGGGCGCGTCGCCGAACGGCCGCTTCTTCTACAGCGCTCCGACCATGAATCCGCGGTTGATTCCCTACGCCATCGGATCCGACGGGACCCTGACCCCGGGCACCCCGCTCCCGCTGCCCGACGTTCCGGTGGACATCGCGTTCGCGCCGAACGAGCGCGACGGTTACGTTCTGGTCGGGGCCGTCAACGCCGCCATCGTGCCGGTGCGCTTCGGCGGCGACGGAACCCCGATCGCGAACGGCCCCGCGGTCTCCCTCGGCCTCATGGGCGGCCTCGGGACCGCCTCGGTGTCACCGGACGGGCGGAATCTGTACGTCGCGAGCGTGCCGGATCGGCAACTCCTCGTCTTCGACATCCACGGCGACGGCACCCTGTCGCCGGTGAAACAGCGGTTGAGCGGCGGTATCAACCCCCTGTTCCCGACGCTCACCCCCGACGGCCGCCACCTGTTCATCACCAACGAACTCAGCGCCACCGTGCAGGCCTTCAACCGGGCCGACGACGGAACGCTGACCGAGGTCGCGGGCTCGCCGTATCCGAGCGGCATCCTGCCGCACGTCTCGAGCGTCACCCCCGACGGCCGGTACCTCTACGTGCCGAACATGGGGACCGCGGCCATCAACGCGTACGCCATCCAGGACGACGGCACGCTGCGCCCCTTGCCCGGCACGGATTTCGATCCGGCCGTGGGCGTGTACTCCGAATCGACGGTGATGTCGCCCAGCGGCAAGGTGCTGTGGGCGCTGGGCACCGATCCGATGCGCGGCGGCGAGGAAGTCCTGCGGCGCTTCATCATCGGTGCGGACGGCGTCCTCGTCCGCGACGACTCCGTCGCGCTGTACCCGGGGACGACCATCGCCGACGGCCGGACCCTGACCCTGGTCCCGAACACCTGACCCCGCGGCGACACACGGTGAACGCTCGGTCGGTTCGAGCCGACCGGGCGGTGCTCGACCTTCGCCGCGACCACACCGGACCCTCGGGTCGCGCGGTTTCAACGCACAAATCGGGCAGGTCCTCAGTAGCATCGAGGAATGCGGTCGATCTGGAAGGGCTCCATCGCGTTCGGGCTGGTGAATGTCCCGGTGAAGGTCTATACCGCCACCGAGGATCATGACATCCGGTTCCATCAGGTGCACGCCAAGGACGGGGGGCGCATCAAGTACGACCGGGTGTGCACGATCTGCGGGCAGTCGGTGCAGTACGCCGACATCGATAAGGCGTACGAGTCGCCCGAGGGGGATCGGGTGATCCTCACCGACGAGGACTTCGCGAAACTGCCGGTGGCCGAGAAACACGAGATCCCGGTGCTGCAATTCGTGCCGTCCGAGCAGATCGACCCGATGTTGTTCGACCGCAGCTACTATCTCGAGCCCGACTCCAACACCCCGAAAGCCTATGTGCTGCTTGCCAAGACGCTCGAGCAGACCGACCGGGTGGCGCTGGTGAACTTCACGCTGCGGCAGAAGACCCGGCTCGGCGCGCTGCGGGTGCGCGAGGGCGTGCTGGTGCTACAGACGCTGCTGTGGCCCGACGAGGTGCGCACGGCCGACTTCGAATCGCTCGACGGCGTGGCCGAACCGCGCAAACAGGAACTCACCATGGCCGAAACGCTCGTCGACAGCATGTCCGACGACTTCGATCCGGACATGTACACCGACGAGTACCAGATCGAGCTGAAGAAGATGCTCGACGAGGCCATCGCCTCCGGTTCCAGCAAGGTCACCCGACCCCCGGAGGCCGCGCCCACCGAGATGGACGCCGAGGTCGTCGACCTGGTCGCGGCCCTGCAACGCAGCCTCGAGGCGACCGGGCGGCGCGGCGGCGGCAAGGCCGAACCGGCCGCCAAGACGACCGCGAAGAAACAACCCGCCAAGAAGCAGCCCGCGAAGAAGGCCGCCGCCAAGAAGACGGCGAGCAAATCGTCCAAGACCTCGACCCGCAAGGGCGCGTGAGGCGGGTGGCCGCCGACATCGCCATCGTCCCCATGGGACTGGGCCACCTGCGCGAGGTCCTCGACCTCGGCGAGGAGATGTTCGACACCGACGCCAAGCCCTACACGTCGTGGTCGCTGACCTCCATCGCCGAACATCTCGACACCCCGGACAGCTCGTGCTGGGTCGCCCTCGACTCCGACCGTGTGGTCGGCTTCGTGCTGGGCTCCATGGAGTTCGAGCTGCGTGAGGACTGGGGTTACCTGGAGTGGATCGCGGTCGCCCCGGACGCGCAGGGGCGCGGAATCGCCGGGCGGCTGGTCGACGTGTGCTGCGCGACCCTGTTCGCGCGGGGCGCGCGCCGCATCGTCACCGACGTCGAGGCCGGAAACTCGGCGTCGGCGGGGATGATGGCGCGGCACGGGTTCAGCGAGGGCGCCACGGTCATCCTGTTCGTGCGGCCGAATCCGGAGCAGCCCGAGGCCGCCGCCGACGCCCCCGGCCTGTCCCCCACCGCCAAGCGCACCCTCGCCCGCACCGGGCGACTGCGCGGCTGAGGGCCGGGCGCTGTTCCCGCCGAGACCTGTCGGACCCCTCGATTACGGTGTCGCCATGACCGATTCGACGATGGCGGCGATCGCCGAGGCGATGTCCCTTGGCGCACAAGGGGATCCGGCGGGCGCGCGGGAGCGGATGACGGCGCTGTGGCGCACGGTGGGCGCGGCGGGAGATCCGTTGCACCGCTGCACCATCGCGCACTATCTGGCCGACCTGTTCGACGATCCGGCCGAGGCGCTCACCTGGGATGTGCGCGCCCTCGACGCCGCCGAGGCGCTCACCGACGAGCGGGTGCGCGCCCACCACGAGGGGCTCAGCGTGGCCGGGTTCTATCCGTCGCTGCATCTGAACCTGGCCGACAACTTCCGCCGTCTCGGTTCGTTCGACGCGGCGCACCGCCATCTCGACCAGGCCCGCGCCGGGACGCACGCGCTCGCCGACGACGGGTACGGTTCGGTCGTGCGGGCCGGGATCGCGAATGTCGAAGCGGCCCTTGCCGATCGGTCGACCGACCGGTTGCCGAGCCACTGACCGTCAGCCCGCGGCGCGCTTCTTGCCCTCGGTGAAGAAGTCGATGAGCGCGGCGACGGTCGGCACCTCCTCGCGCAGCCGTTTGGCGCCGAAGGGCGCGTTCCAGAACGCGCCCTCGCGGCGGCTCCACGGACCGACGTAGGCGTACGGGCGGGGGTCGTCCCAATCCCCCGGCGACACACCGTAATTGGTCTGATCGACCGCGACCGACAGATCGAAGTGCTCCGGCCACAGCGTCGGGGCCTGTTCGGCGAAACGGCGCAGCGCGGTGTCGCCGAGGGCGAACCAGTCGTGGATCCGGTCGGCCGCCTCGGCGTCGAGGCCGAACACCTCCCCGGGATCCATATGGGTTCCGTCGCTGTACAGGCCCGGCGGCGGTCCGGCCGCCTCGAATCCGGCCCGTTCGGCCAGATCCTCGTAGCTGCCGTGCAACGGGATGCGGCCCTCGGGCCACACCAGGTCGGTGCCGACCACCGAGACCGGCCATTTGACCCCGGCGAAGCCGCCGAGCACGACCCGCATTCGGACCGTACCGAACCGCCGGTACTGCGGACCGGCGATCAGCAGCTCCGACACCGCGTGCAGGGCGAAGCGAGTGTCTTCATAGGTGAGCTCGTCCACCCGACCATCATCACCGCATCGGGCGTCGCGTTCGCGGGATTACGTCGGGTTGCCGCGTGTTTTCGGCGCATTTCGCTCATACTGATCGGCGGGCTCACCGGTTCGCCGCGGTTCCGACACTGTTCCACCCGGTCGTTGCGCTCACCTTGTTCACATCCATCATCGTCGGAGGCCCTCGAATGACCGATCCGTATGCCCAGCAACCCTATCCACAGCAACCCGGCCAGTCCGGCGGCTATCCGCAGCAACCTGGGTACGGCACCCCGCCGCAGGGTTACGGCCAGCCGCAGCCCGGCTACGGCGGCCAGCCCTACGGCGGTCAGCCCGGGTACGGGGGCCAGCCCGGCTATCCGCCCGGCTACCAGCCCTACGGTCCCGCCGCCCCCTATGCCAGCTGGGGTGCCCGTGTCGGCGCGTTTCTGATCGATTACCTGATCGTCGGCGTGCCCGCCGGCATCCTCTACGGCATCGGCATCGCGGTCGGTTCCTCGGGGATGACGTGCACGAGCGACGACAGCCTCGACTCGTACAACACCACCTGCACCGGCGGCGGCCTGTCGGCGGCCGGCGTCATCCTCCTCCTGCTGGGCGGCCTGTACGCGCTGATCGCGACCCTGTGGCTGCTCTACCGCGAGGGCACCAACGGCCAGACTCCGGGTAAGCAGGTCGCCAATATCCGCCTGGTGCGCGAGGCCGACGGCCAGCCCATCGGCTTCGGTATGGCCATCGTCCGCCGCATCGCCCACATCGTGGACGCCATCCCGTGCTACATCGGCTACCTGTGGCCGCTGTGGGACGAGAAGCGCCAGACGTTCGCGGACAAGATTCTCAGCACGATCGTGGTCAAGGTCTAGGTTCCGAGATTCGGGTGCGCCGCCGACGCGGGGATCGGCGGCGTTGTCGTATCACGAGCAAACTCGTTGCGGCCCTCGGCTTTCGGGGCGGATCCGGCCCAGCAGATCCCATTCGAGTTCCGCGAGGCGACGAGCGTCGGCGCCCGTCCCGGCGACGGCTTCGGCGGCGAGATCCAGGCCGAGTTCGAGCGTGAGCAGGACCGTCCACCACCGGAACCGCTCGATATCGAGGACTCCCCCGACCTGTTCGTACCCGTGCCGGAACGGTTCGCGACCGGCGAACCCGCCGAATTCGGCCCGGTCGTTGCCGAAGCGCCACACCCGCAGCGCGGCCCGCGCGACGTCCCGCATGGGATCACCGAAGCGCCGCGCCTCCTCCCAGTCGAGCACCGCGCGCAGCCCGTCGCCGTCGACGATGAGATTGCCGGTCCGCATATCGTTGTGCAGCAGCACCTTTCGCGCCGGTGGGCCCGGCGCGCGATCGCGCAGCCAGCGCAGCGCCAGGTCGAGGACCGGGCGATCCAGGGGCAGGTCGGCCACGCCGCGTTCGACCGCCGCCAGATGCGCACGGACGGGGTCCGCGGCAGGCGATGCGGTCGGCGTGGAATGTGTTGTGGCCTCGGGGAATTCGACAGCGGTGGGCAGCGCCGCCGGGGCGGTGTGCGGGTCGATGGCGTGCAGGCGGCCCATGGCCTTGCCGAGTTGAGCGGTCAGGCGTTCGCCGATTCCCGCGGCGCGGACGAGCCGGAAGACCTTGCGCGGCAGTGTTTCCCCGTCCACGAGCTCGGCGACGAGGAACGGCACCCCGACGTACTCGGGGTCCGTGCAGGTGGCGACGATCGGAGGAACGGGAACACCGTGTTTGCGGGCCAGTTCCCGAGTTTCGGCCTCCACATCGACCGGTAGACGTCGGACCGGGCCGGGTACGAATGTCGCGACGAGGCGCCGGCAGTGTCCGCGCCGCTGCGCGTCGAAGGCGATGGTCCGACGACGCGCCCCCACCGACAGTTGCCGAATGTTGGAGACGGCCACGGTCTCCCCGAACTCGGCGGTCAGGAATCGGCCCAGCCCGCCCGCGATATTCCCCGTCATCGCCCCTCCCGACGGCGGTCCCCCACCTGCACGACGGGCGAACTCCCGCAAACGCCCATGGGACACAAACGATCTCGAATCATTGTCGCGGCCGGTCGGTACTGCATCATTGCCCTCCCTCACACCTGATTTCAGGATGCCACCAACAACCGGACCGGCCACCCTGATTGAGCCGAACCGCGAACGCACTCTTGCGACCCGGTACTCACGGCGGCCCCTCCCGACCGGCCGACCGAACAGCGCCCGAGAGTTGCGGCCCGGTGCCCATGGCGGCCGCGCACCCGCCCGACAGTTGCGAGCCGATGGTCAGGATGGCCGAATCCGGCGGTGGCGGCGGTGGTCAGCCCGTGCGGGCCGCGGTACTCGCGGTTCGGCGGGCCTCGATGCGCCACGCGGGTCGGCGGACGCCCGCGCCCAGGCGCTTGCCCCAAGTCGAGCCGCTGGCAACGACTTCGGGGCCGGACAGGGGGTGGATGTCGGTGATCGTCAGGCCATGGGACGCGTAGGGGGTGACGAGGGCCGTCAGCTGGGCGGGGTTGTCGAGGGCGGACAGGCCGGAGCCGTGGTCGCGATCGGAGACCGAGACCCGAATGGTCAGTGTCGCATCGGGTTTCATAATGCGCGCGAGTTCGCCCAGCACCACCGAGTCGGCGGTGAGCAGGCCGCGTAGCAGGGAGCCCCACGGGAAATCGATCGTCACGGCGTCGGCCACCGCGTCGAGTTCGCGCGGGAGTCGCTCCGCCGCCGCGACGACGAACAGCGCGTTGGGCACTCCGCCGCGCAGGATCCGTCGAGAGGTCTCGACCATTCCGGCCGCGTGGGCGTCGATGCCGATCGCCAACCGCTCCGGGTCGGCGGCCGCGGCGGCGCGCACCGCCCGGCCGTCCCCGGTGCCGAGATCGACCAGCACCCTGGCGTACCGGCCGATCAACTCCTCGGCTTAACCGATGTCCACGTCGCGAATTCGCTTACCGCACACGATCTTCATGTCCGCGACGCTAGCCGTCGAGGCTCGGCGCCGCATCCGAATTTCCGGCGCGTCAGTGCGCGTTGTCGGTGCAGGCCGACAAAACCACCTGCGCCGCACGGGGTTCCGCGCTGCCGAGGTCGGGGAAGGGTGGGGCGCTCAGGCCGAGGGAGTCGACGGCGGCCTGCTCGGCCTCGGTCTTGGTGGGGGCCCAGGACCAGCCGAAGCGGTGGTCGGCGCCCTGGGCGACGGCGGCGCAGGCGTTGACGAAACGGACGACGACCTGGCAGTCGTAGACGGCGCATTTGACATTGGCCCCGGCGTCGGCGAGCGGCTGACTGGGGTAGTTGACCGCGTAGGACACCGTGCCGCTGCTCGGGGAGAGCGACATGGCGCCGTACAGGTCACCGGGCGCGGCGTGCGCGGGCGCCGCGCCGATGGTGGCGAGTGCCGCGACCGCGGGGGCGCCTAGCGCCCAGGCGGCCTTGTGCAGCGATGGCATAGAGATTCCTCCCCGTACGTGATGGCGAACGGGTTGAATCTTCCTCGACCGCGCGCGGTCTGTCCAAAGAAACGGGCTAAACGGTGAAGCCCAAGGCGCGCAACTGTTCCCGGCCGTCCTCGGTGATCTTGTCCGGACCCCACGGCGGCATCCAGACCCAGTTGATCTTCAGATCCTCGACCAGGCCGCTGCGGACGAGCGCGTTGCGGGACTGGTCCTCGATGACGTCGGTGAGCGGGCAGGCCGCCGAGGTGAGGGTCATGTCCAGCACGGCGGTGTCCTCCTCGACCCGCATGCCGTACACCAGGCCGAGATCGACGACGTTGATGCCGAGTTCGGGATCGACGACGTCGCGCATCGCCTCCTCGATGTCCTCGAGCTGGCGCAGTTCCTCGTCGGTGAGCTGCTGCTCGGGCGCCGGTGTCTCACTCATGACGTTCCCCATTTCCCATCGCGGGCTTGGTCTCCTCCGCGGAGGTTATCCGGACCACGGCGTCCTTGAACGCCATCCAGCCCAGCAGCGCGCATTTCACGCGCGCCGGATACTTCGACACCCCGGCCAGCGCGATGCCGTCGCCGAGCACGTCCTCGTCACCCTCGACGGTGCCGCGGCTGGAGATCATCTCGCTGTAGGCGTCGACGACCTTCAGCGCCTGCTGCACCGGCAGGCCGATCACCTGATCGGTGAGGATCGAGGTGGCGGCCTGGCTGATCGAGCAGCCCTGGCCGTCGTAGGAGACGTCGGTGACGTCGCCGTCCTCGCCGATCGCGACGCGCAGGGTCACCTCGTCACCGCAGGTCGGGTTCACGTGATGCACCTCGGCACCGTACGGCTCCCGCAGCCCGCGGTGATGCGGGTGCTTGTAGTGGTCCAGGATGACCTCCTGGTACATCTGCTCCATGCGCATGGTCTATGCAACTCCGAAGAAGCTCTGTGCCTTCCGCACCGCGGCGACCAGCCGATCGACCTCGTCGAGGGTGTTGTACACCGCGAACGAGGCGCGCGCGGTGGCGGCGACGCCGAAGCGCCGGTGCAGCGGCCACGCGCAGTGGTGTCCCACCCGCACGGCCACGCCCTCGTCGTCGAGCACCTGGCCCACGTCGTGGGCGTGGATCCCGTCGACCACGAACGACACCGCGCCGCCGCGCTCGACCGCCTCGGTCGGTCCGATGACGCGCACGCCGTCGAGCGCGCCGATCCCCTCGAGCGCCGCGGCGGTGAGCGAATGCTCGTGCGCGGCAACGTTTTCCATGCCGATGTCGGTCAGGTAGTTCACCGCGGCGCCGAGCCCGACGACCTGCGAGATCATCTGCGAGCCCGCCTCGAACCGCTGCGGCGGCGGGGCGAAGGTGCTGTGGTCCATGTAGACGGTCTCGATCATCGAGCCGCCGGTGATGAACGGCGGGGTGTCCTCGAGCAGGGCGCGCCGCCCGTAGAGGATGCCGATGCCGGACGGGCCGAGCATCTTGTGCCCGGAGAACGCCGCGTAGTCCACCCCCAGCTCGCGCAGGTTCACCGGCGAGTGCGGCACCGACTGGCAGGCGTCGAGCACGACCAGCGCGCCGACTTCCCGTGCGCGGCGGACCAATTCGGCCACCGGCGCGACCGCGCCCGTGACATTGGACTGATGGGTGAACGCGACCACCTTCGTCGCGGGCGACAGCTCGAGCGAGTCGAGATCGATGCGGCCGTCGTCGGTGACCCCGTACCACTTCAGCGTCGCGCCCGTGCGCCGGGCCAGCTCCTGCCACGGCACCAGATTGGCGTGATGCTCCAGCTCGGTGATGACGATCTCGTCGCCGGGACCGACCCGGTGCGGGAAGCGGTCGTCGGAGAACGCGTACGCCACCAGATTCAGCGACTCGGTGGCGTTCTTGGTGTAGACGATCTCGTCCGCGCCGACCCCGACGAAGCCCGCGATCAGCGCGCGCGCCGCCTCGTACGCCTCGTTGGCCTCCTCGGCCAGCTGATGCGCGCTGCGGTGCACGGCGGCGTTGTGTTCGAGCAGGAACGCCCGCTCGGCGTCGAGCACCCGCAGCGGACGCTGCGCGGTCGCACCGGAATCCAGGTACGCCAACGGTTTTCCGTCGCGCACGGTCCGGCTCAGGATGGGGAAGTCGGCCCGGATCCGCGCGACGTCGAGGGTGCCCACGGTGGTGGTCATATCAGGCTCCCGCGGTGGCTGTCTGGGTGAAGCGCACGTACCCGTTGGCGTCGAGCTCGTCGGCGAGTTCGGGGCCGCCCTCGGCCACGATGCGCCCGCCCACGAACACGTGCACGAACCGCGGCTGGATGTAGCGCAGGATGCGGGTGTAGTGGGTGATGAGCAGGATGCCGCCGTTCTCGCGCTCGGCGTAGCGGTTCACGCCCTCGGACACGATGCGCAGCGCGTCGACGTCCAGGCCGGAGTCGGTCTCGTCGAGGATCGCGATCTTCGGCTTCAGCAGGCCCAGTTGCAGGATCTCGTGGCGCTTCTTCTCACCGCCGGAGAAGCCCTCGTTGACGCTGCGCTCGGCGAAGGCCGGATCGATCTCGAGTTCGCCCATCGACTCCTTGACCTCCTTGACCCAGTGCCGCAGCTTCGGGGCCTCGCCGCGCACGGCCGTGGCCGCGGTGCGCAGGAAGTTCGACATCGACACGCCGGGCACCTCGACCGGGTACTGCATGGCCAGGAACAGGCCCGCGCGGGCGCGCTCGTCGACGGACATGGCCAGCACGTCCTCGCCGTCGAGGGTGATCGAGCCCTGGGTCACGGTGTACTTGGGGTGGCCCGCGATCGCGTAGGACAGGGTGGACTTGCCCGAGCCGTTGGGGCCCATGATGGCGTGCGTCTCACCGGATTTCACGGTGAGGTCGACGCCCTTGAGGATCTTGATGGGCTCGCCGGACTCGTCGGGGTTGGCGACCTCGACGTGCAGGTCCTTGATTTCCAGGGTGGTCATCGGGAGTGGGTGTCCTTCGTAGTCGGGGGGTTCAGGCGCCGATGGCGGCGAGTTCGGCCTCGATGGCCGTCTCGAGCCGCTCGCGGACCTCGGGAACCGCGATCTTCTGGATGATCTCGTGGAAGAAGCCGCGCACGACCAGCCGTCGCGCCGCCTCCTCCGGGATACCGCGGGCACGCAGGTAGAACAGTTGCTCGTCGTCGAAACGCCCGGTGGCCGAGGCGTGTCCGGCGCCGACGATCTCGCCGGTCTCGATCTCCAGGTTCGGCACCGAGTCGGCGCGCGCGCCGTCGGTGAGCACCAGGTTGCGATTCACCTCGAAGGTGTCGGTGCCCTCGGCGGCCGCGCGGATCAGCACATCGCCGACCCAGACGGTGTGCGCGTCGGGCTTGTCCGAGGCCGGATTCCCTTGCAGCGCACCCTTGTACAGGACGTTGGACTTGCAGTGCGGCACCGCGTGGTCGACGAGCAGGCGCTGCTCGAAGTGCTGACCGTCGTCGGCGAAGTACAGGCCGAGCAGTTCGGCGTCGCCGCCCGGGCCGTCGTAGCGCACGGTGGCGGTGAGCCGCACCAGATCGCCGCCGAGGGTGACGTCGATGTGGCGCAGCGTCGCGTCGCGGCCCAACTTGGCGTGATGGGCGGCGGCGTGCACCGCGTCGTCGGCCCAGTCCTGCACGGC
Organism: Nocardia sp. NPDC004068; assembly: GCF_042874315.1. Taxonomy (NCBI): domain Bacteria; kingdom Bacillati; phylum Actinomycetota; class Actinomycetes; order Mycobacteriales; family Nocardiaceae; genus Nocardia; species Nocardia sp. NPDC004068. The sequence continues at coordinate 147,770 of NZ_JBIAMW010000010.1, read as the reverse complement.
GACCACGGTGAGCTTGGCGCTGTCGCCGAGCACGAATTCCACGTTCTCCGCGTAGGTTCCGCTGCCGCGCTGGTCGAGCACGACGGTCGCGACGGCGAAGTTGCCGAGCCGGATCTGCAGGTGGCCGTAGGCCGTTCGGCCCTCGCCCGGACCGGTGACGGTGATCGTGACCGGCTGGGCCACCTCGACCTCGGACCCGATCGACACGATCGTCGCCCGCTCGAAGCCCGTATAGGCTTGCGCCGCAACGCGATCGGTGGGCACCCCGGCCGCGCCGAGGCGGGCGTCGGCGCGGTCGACGGTCTCGGTGGTGACGCCGTAGGCCGGGGTCACCTCGACCGTGACCTCGCCGTCGCGCACGGCCGTGCCGTCGTGCAGGCCGCGCAGCCGCCGCAGGGGCGTGAACCGCCACGCCTCGTCGTGACCGGAGGGCACCTCGAAGGCGTCCACGTCGAACGACGCGAACAGCTCACCCTTGTTGACGGCGATCGCGCGAGCCTCGGCGGCCTCGGCGACGTTCTCGACCGGCATCAGCCGACGGCTCCTTCCATCTGCAGTTCGATCAGGCGATTCAGCTCGAGCGCGTACTCCATGGGCAGTTCCTTGGCGATCGGCTCGACGAAGCCGCGCACGACCATCGCCATCGCCTCGTCCTCGGTGAGGCCGCGGCTCATCAGATAGAACAGCTGGTCCTCGGAGACCTTGGAGACCGTGGCCTCGTGCCCCATCGTGACGTCGTCCTCGCGGATGTCGACGTAGGGGTAGGTGTCGGAGCGGCTGATCGTATCCACCAGCAGCGCATCGCATTTCACGGTCGACTTGGAGCCGTGGGCGCCCTTGTTGACCTGGACCAAGCCGCGGTAGGAGGCCCGGCCGCCGCCGCGCGCCACCGACTTGGACACGATGGTCGAGGAGGTGTGCGGCGCCAGGTGCAGCATCTTCGCGCCGGTGTCCTGGTGCTGGCCCTCGCCCGCGAACGCCACCGACAGCACCTCGCCCTTGGCGTGCTCGCCGGTCATCCAGACCGCCGGGTACTTCATGGTGACCTTGGAGCCGATATTGCCGTCGATCCACTCCATGGTCGCGCCCGCGCCCGCCTTGGCCCGCTTGGTGACCAGGTTGTAGACGTTGTTCGACCAGTTCTGGATGGTGGTGTAGCGACAGCGGCCGCCGTCCTTGACGATGATCTCCACGACCGCGGAGTGCAGCGAGTCGGACTTGTAGATCGGCGCGGTGCAGCCCTCGACGTAGTGCACGTAGGCGCCCTCGTCGACGATGATCAGGGTCCGCTCGAACTGGCCCATGTTCTCGGTGTTGATCCGGAAGTAGGCCTGCAACGGGATGTCGACGTGCACACCCGGCGGCACGTAGATGAACGAACCGCCCGACCACACGGCCGTGTTCAGCGCGGAGAACTTGTTGTCCCCGGCGGGGATGACCGAGCCGAAGTACTGCTTGAACAGCTCCGGATGCTCCTTGAGACCGGTGTCGGTGTCGAGGAAGATCACACCCTGGGACTCGAGGTCCTCGCGGATCTGGTGGTAGACCACCTCGGATTCGTACTGGGCGGCGACACCGGCGATCAGCCGCTGCTTCTCCGCCTCGGGGATGCCCAGCTTGTCGTAGGTGTTCTTGATGTCCTCGGGCAGCTCGTCCCAGCTGGCGGCCTGCTTCTCGGTGGAGCGCACGAAGTACTTGATGTTGTCGAAGTCGATGCCCTCGAGGTTGGAACCCCAGTTGGGCATGGGCTTGCGATCGAAGATGCGCAGCGCCTTGAGGCGGATGTCGAGCATCCACTCGGGCTCGTTCTTCTTGGCCGAGATGTCGCGCACGACCTCCTCGGACAAGCCGCGTTTGGCACTGGCACCGGCGACATCGCTGTCAGCCCAGCCGTAGCCGTACTTGCCCAGCGAGGCGATGGCCTCCTCCTGGGACAGCGGCTGCACCGGGTCGGTGGTCGTCGTCATTCGGCACTCCTTCCGGAGTCGATCGTGGTTTCCGCCGCGGGCTGGGCAGCGGACTCGTCGGAGTTCAATACGAGCAGCGGGACGTGGGTGGTACAGGCGCAGTCGCCGTTGGCGATGGTGGCCAGGCGTTGCACATGGGTGCCGAGCAGTTCGCGGAACGCCTCCAGCTCGGCGGCGCACAACTCCGGAAACTCCTCCGCCACATGGGAAACCGGGCAGTGGTGCTGACAGATCTGCACGCCGGTGCCCACCTTGCGGGTGGACGCGGCGAATCCGGCCTCGGTGAACGCCTCGGCGATCTCGTCGGCCTTGTCGGCGGTTGCCTCGGGGGTGGGGGCCTGCCGGGCGAGCCGATCGACCCCGGCCACGATCGTGGCGACCCGCTGCCGGGCGAAGTCGACGATGGCCTGGTCGCCGCCGAGCGCGCGCAGCTGACGCATCGCCGCGCCCGCCAGATCGTCGTAGGCGTGGCCCAGCCGACCGCGACCCGCGGCGGTGAGCTGGTACTGCTTGGCGGGACGGCCGCGGCCCTTCTGCTGCCACGGCGCGGACCGCGCCGCGCGCGCCTCCCCGGATTCGATCAGCGCGTCCAGGTGCCGCCGGACCCCGGCCGGGCTCAGGCCCAGCCGCTCGCCGATGGCGGTCGCGGTGATCGGGCCCTCCTCCAGCAGCAGCTGGACGACGGCCGCCCGGGTGTGCCCCTCGGTCCCGGGCACGGCAGTGGACCGGGCGCCCTCTCGGCGCCCGGTTTCCGCCTCCGCGTTCCGCAAACCCACGGTTTTCACAACATCAGTGTGACGGAATTCCTTCCCGGGTTCTAGTAAGGGTGCCCTGACCGGCGGCGATCACACCGCTCCCGCCTGCGCGTTCGACCCGGGAATGTGACCGTTTCCGCAGTTGGACGGGAAGGCTACCGGGACCGTATCCGCCCGTCGCGGCACGGTTCCCGGAATGGGGTCGCGGCGAACTAGGCTCTGCAGGCGTGGTGGGTACCGAGGGCGCGCGGCGCAGCATCGTGGAGTGGGGACGCCGCGCGTTGGGACTGGACGTGCCGCCCGCCGATCACACGATCGCGGTGCTGCACAGCGTCGAATCCGAGGTGCCCGGCCTCGACGCGCGCGAGACGAGCCAGCTCGGCCGGATCCGGCTGCTCGGCGCGACCGGGACGGTGCTGATCGGCATCAGCGCGCTCGGCGTGGCGGCCCAGCCGGTATTGCAGAATCCGGTCTCCGGCGTCCGGGTGGTCGGCGTGTTCGCGCGCTGGCAGACCTCCTCGCTGGCGCTATCGATGATCGGCACGGTGCTGGTCGTGATGGCCTGGTTGTTGTTGGGGCGCTTCGCCGTCGGCGGTTTCGGCAGCGGGCCCGTGCACCGGCTGACCCGATCCCAGCTCGACCGCACGCTGCTGCTGTGGATTCTGCCGCTGTCGGTCGCTCCCCCGCTGTACTCGACCGACGTGTACTCGTATCTGGCGCAGAGCGAGATCGCCAAGCGCGGGATGGACCCCTATCAGGTCGGTCCGGCGCAGGGCCTGGGCGTCGGCAATGTGCTGACGATGAACGTGCCCAACATCTGGCGCGAGACGCCCGCGCCCTACGGTCCGCTGATCCTGTGGATCGGGCGCACGATCTCCCATCTGACCGGGGACAACATCATCATCGGGGTGTGGGCGCACCGCCTGCTGGCGCTCGGCGGCGTGGCGCTGATCGTGTGGGCGCTGCCGCGGTTGTCGCGGCGCTGCGGGGTCGCGGGGGTGAGCGCGCTGTGGCTGGGCGCGGCCAATCCGCTGGTGCTGTTCCACCTGGTCGCGGGCGTGCACAACGACGCGCTGATGCTCGGGCTCATGCTCGCGGGCATGGAGTTCTGTCTGCGGGCGATCTGCGACGACGACGGGCTGGGCCGCCACGGATTCGATCGGCGGGAGTGGACGCTGTTGATCTTCGGCGCGGTGGTCATCGCGCTGTCGTCGACGATCAAGATCACCTCGTTGATCACGCTCGGGTTCGTGGGCATGGCGTTGGCGCGGCGCTGGGGCAAGGGGTTGCGGCCGGTGCTGGCCGCGGCCGGGCTGCTCGGTGTGATCGCCTTGGCCACAACGCTTTTCGTGAGTCTGGCGAGCGGTCTGGGCTTCGGGTGGCTGTTCACCCTCAATACCGCGAACGTGGTGCGCAGCTGGATGTCGTTGCCGACGCTGGTCGGGATCATCACCGGATTCGGCGGGGTGCTGCTGGGATTGGGCGATCACACCACGGCGTTGCTGAGCATCACCCGGCCGATCGCGCTCGTGGTCGCGGCGTTCTTGACCCTGCGGATGCTCATCGCGACGTGGACGGGACGGCTGCCCGCGGTGGGCGCGCTCGGGGTGTCGCTGGGCGCGATCGTGCTGCTGTATCCGGTGGTGCAGCCGTGGTATCTGCTGTGGGCCATCGTGCCGCTGGCCGCGTGGGCAACCACGCCCGCGTTCCGCGTTCCGGCCGTGGCGTTCTCGGCGGTGGTGAGCGTGATGCTGATGCCGCGCGGCGCGGACTACGGGGTCTTCCAGATCATCGAGGCGGCGGTGGCGACGGTCGTGGTGTCGCTGTCGTTCATCGCGCTGACGCGGAACCTGTTGCCGTGGCGCAAACCCGCGGGGGTGTCTGCTCCGTCACAGCGGGCGGCGGCCTACGGTATCTCCTCGTGAGCGCACCCTCGCAACCCGCTGTCAGCGTGGACGGCGTCGTGAAACGATACGGCGACGTCACCGCGGTCGACGGCATCAGCTTCGAGGTCCGCCGGGCCGAGGTGCTCGCGCTGCTGGGCCCGAACGGGGCGGGCAAGACCACGACGGTCGAGATGTGCGAGGGCTTCAAATCCCCCGACGCCGGACGCGTGCGGGTGCTGGGCCTGGATCCGATCGCCGACTCCGACGCGCTGCGCCCGCGCATCGGGGTGATGTTGCAGGGCGGCGGCGCGTATCCGGGGTCGCGGGCCGGGGAGATGCTCGATCTGGTCGCCTCCTACGCCGCCGATCCGCTGGATCCGGACTGGCTGCTGGCGACGTTGGGGCTGCACGAGGCACGCCGCACGCCGTATCGGCGGTTGTCCGGCGGCCAGCAGCAGCGGCTCGCCCTGGCGTGCGCGCTGGTCGGACGGCCGGAACTGGTGTTCCTCGACGAGCCGACGGCGGGCATGGACGCGCAGGCGCGGCATCTGGTGTGGGAGCTGATCGACGCGCTGCGCCGCGACGGGGTGGGCGTGCTGCTGACCACGCACATGATGGACGAGGCCGAACAGCTCGCCGACCGGCTGATCATCATCGATCACGGCCGGATCGTGGCGGCCGGGACGCCCGCCGAGGTGACCTCCACCGGCGCGGAGGGACAGCTGCGGTTCACCGCGCCGCCCAAACTCGATCTGCGGCTGCTGGAAACGGCTCTGCCGGAAGGCTTCTCGCCGACCGAGACCGCGCCGGGCGCGTATCTGCTGCGCGGCGACATCACCCCGCAGGTGCTGGCCACCGTGACGGCCTGGTGTGCGCGAATCGACGTGCTGCCCAGCGATATTCGCATCGATCAGCGGCGGCTCGAGGACGTCTTCCTGGAACTGACCGGGCGGGAACTGCGCGGGTGAGGAGTACAGCCGTGACCACCGAGACCGACCGTTTCGCGCCGGGCACCTTCACCCCCGACCCCCGGCCCGCGCCGCGCGCGGCGATGTTGGCGGCGCAGACGCGGATGGAGCTGATCCTGTTGCTGCGCAACGGGGAACAGCTGCTGCTGACGATGTTCATCCCGATCGCGCTGCTGATCGGGCTGACGCTGCTGCCGATCAGCGGGCTGGGCGAGCATCGGGTGGATCGGATCGTTCCCGCGGTGATGATGGTGGCGATCATGTCGACCGCGTTCACCGGACAGGCCATCGCGGTGGGCTTCGACCGCCGGTACGGGGCGTTGAAACGCTTGGGCGCCACCGCGTTACCGCGCTGGGGCATCGTCGGCGGCAAGTGCGCGGCGGTACTGATCGTGGTGGTGTTGCAGTCGATTCTGCTGGGGCTCATCGGGGTGGCGCTGGGCTGGCGGCCCTCGCTCGGCGGGCTGGTGTGCGGCGCGGCCGTGATCGCCTTGGGGACGGCCACTTTCGCGGCCCTGGGTCTGCTGCTCGGCGGCACACTCAAGGCCGAGGTGGTGCTGGCCCTGGCGAACATCCTGTGGTTCGTCATGCTCGGCACGTCGAGCCTGGTGTTCGCCGCGGAGAACGTCCCGCACTGGCTGAGCCTCGCCGCCCGCGTGGTCCCCTCCGGCGCACTCGCCCAAGCCCTCGAACAGGCCCAGAAACTGACCGTCGACTGGTACGGCCTGACCGTCCTGACCGCCTGGGGCCTCCTCGCGGCCACCCTCGCCACCCGCTGGTTCCGCTTCGAGTAACCCCACCCCGTACGGCAACCCCAGCCGCACCCTTTATTCGGATCCGCACCCCTTGCAGACCCCTGAAACGGGTGCGGATCCGAATAAGGGGTGCGGCTGGGTTCGTGGACCTGGGGTCAGTCGAGGGCTTCGCGGAGGGTGCGGAATTCGGCGGCGAGGGCGTCGACGGTGTAGTGGGCGTTGAGGCCGCTGGGGTTGGGGAGGACCCAGACCTCGGTGTCGCCCAAGGGGTCCGGTTGGGGGCCGACGACGGTGCGGGGACGGGCGAAGGCGGTTCGGTAGGCGCCGAGGCCGAGGACCGCGAGGACGCGGGGGCGGTAGGTGGCGACGCGGTCGCGGAGGGCGATGCCGCCCGCGCGGAGTTCGTCCTTGGTCAGTTCGTCGGCCTTGGCGGTGGTGCGGGGGGCGACGTTGGTGATGCCGAGGCCGAGGTCGAGCAGGGCCTGCTGCTCGTCGGGGCGCAATTGCCGTGGGCTGAAACCGGATCGGTGCAGGGCGGGCCAGAAGCGGTTGCCGGGGCGGGCGAAGTGGTAGCCGGTCGCGCCGGACCAGAGGCCGGGGTTGATGCCGCAGAACAGCACCCGCAGGCCGGGGGCGATGAGATCGGGAATGGTCACGTCACGCGCGGCGGCCAGATCGGCGGCGGTGGGACGGGAGGTCGAGGCGGAGCGCGGCACCCGACCAGTGTGCCGGACCCACACAACGACGTCTTGTAGTAGCCCGGTCGATCCGGCCCGGACCGCGCCGACTACCATCGGGGCCGTGCTGACTCGCGCCTTCCTGCGACTGGTCGATCTGCTGCCGCTGCCCTCGGTGCGGGTGCAGCGGATCATCGCGTTCCTCGTGATCGCCTCGCAGGCCGGGATCTCGGTGACGGGCGCGGTCGTGCGCGTCACCTCCTCCGGACTCGGCTGCCCCACCTGGCCGCGCTGCTTCCCCGGCAGTTTCACCCCGGTCGCGCACGCCGAGGTGCCGGTGCTGCATCAGGCCATCGAATTCTCCAACCGCATGCTGACTTTCGCGGTCACGCTGTGCGCGGCGCTGGTGGTGCTGGCCGTGCTGCGGGCGCGGCGGCGGCGCGAGGTGCTGGTCTACGCGTGGCTCATGCCGGGCGGCACCGTCCTGCAGGCCGTGATCGGCGGCTTCACCGTACTCACCGGACTGTTGTGGTGGACCGTCGCCGTGCATCTGCTGGCCTCGATGCTGATGGTGTGGCTGGCGGTGCTGCTGTTCGCCAAGATCGGCGAGCCCGACGACGGCGTGCCGGTCGCGCAGGTGCCCGCGCCACTGCGCTGGCTGACCGTGCTGAGCGCGCTCGCCCTGTGCGCCACGCTGATCGCGGGCACGCTGGTCACCGGCGCCGGGCCGCACGCGGGCGACAAGAGCGTCGACAAACCTGTCGCCCGGCTCGGGGTCGAGATCGTCACGCTGGTGCACGCGCACGCCCAATTCCTGGTCGCCTATCTGGCCCTGCTGGTCGGACTGGGCTTCGGCCTGGCCGCGGTCGGGATGACCCGCGCGATCCGGGTGCGGCTGTTCGTGCTGATCGCGCTGGTGTGCGCACAGGGCCTGGTCGGGGTGGTGCAGTACTTCACGCATGTGCCCGCCGCGCTGGTCGCCGTGCACGTCGGCGGCGCGGCCGCGTGCACCGCCGCCACCGCCGCCCTGTGGGCCGCCCTGCGCACCCGCGAAACCGTCTCGGCCACACCGGCTTCCGCGATCGCGGAGACCACCGGCGAAGCGATGACCGTACCGGATGCTGCGCGCAACGCGGGGGCCGGGCGATAATACCGTCATGCCGACCTACGCCTACCGTTGCCGCGAATGCGACGAGACCTTCGAACTCGTCCGGCCGATGCGCGAATCCGGCGCCGCCGCACCGTGTCCCGGCGGCCACGCCGACACCGTCAAACTGCTGACCACCATCGCCCTCACCGGCGCGGCGGGCGCCCCGGCTCCGGCTCCCGCGCCCGCGGCGGGCGGCGGCTGTTGCGGGGGCGGCTGCTGCGGCTGACCCGTCAGGGCAGGGCCGCCAGATCCCGGCTCACCCGCGCCGCGGTGGTGACGGCCCGACGCCGGAACTCCGCGGCCGCGGCGGCGTCGCCGCACATCTCGGCCAGTTCGGCGAGCAGTTCGTCCATGACCCCGAACACCACCGCGCCGGTGTCGAGCCCGATGAGCGTGCCCGAACAGGGCCGCAGCGCGTCGAGCAGTTCGGCCGCGACCGCGTGGTCCCGCACCGCGACCGCCGTGCGCGCGCGGAACGCCGCCGAGATGATCCGATAGAAGTCCGGGCGCGGATTCGGGTGCTCGGCGAACACGATGCGCGCCCGCTCGGGTTCCCCGGCGTGCAGCAGGGCCAGGGCGTACACCTGCGCGACCGGATCGGGCCGGACCGCGTACAGCGCGGCCAGCCGGTCCACCAGCCCGGACAGATCGCCCTGCGCCCACGCGACGGTCAGGTCGCCGAACAATACGATCTCGCTGTCGCCCGCGGCCGTCGATTTGCGCAGGCGCGAATCGAATTGGCGATATTTGTCCTTGGCTTCGTCCGCCGCGCCCCGCAGCAGCGCCACCACCGCCGGGAACGCGGACAGGATGTCGACCACGGGCCGCAGCCTGCTCGCCGAGGCGCGGTCCAGCGCCCGATTCCAGTGCCGGGCGGCGGCGCGCAGATCGCCGGTGCGGCAGGCCGCGCGAAACCGCAGATAGTGCCCGACCGCCTCGTAGTGGGTGAGCCGCGCGGTTCGCGCGGCGCGGAGCAGCTCGTCCGCGAGCGGCTGCCAGCCGTCCCGGGCGGCCGGGCCGGTGATCACATACGCGACGGCGACCAGCGCCGCGCAGATCAGGTCGGGATCGTCGCAGCGGCGGGCCACGTCCACCGCGTGGCACGCCCGCTCGTGGGTGCGCGGATCGGCGATCTCCTCGACGCCCGCCTCGTAGACCGACGCGATCAGCAGCCGCGCCCGCGTCACCGGCGAATTCGCCCGTGCCAGCGCCGATTCCATCGCCTCCCGCAGCCGGCGGTCCGATCCGCCGCACGGCCGCATCCCCCAGATCACCGGCGTCCGCCAGCAGGTGAGCACCGGGAACAACGCCTCGTCCCCGAGGTCGACGGCCAGATCGAGGGCGCGGCGGCGGGCGGCGCGGGCGGCCGCGAACTGGCCGTCGTAGGCCAAGGCGTCGGTCAGCGCGCACAGCGCCCGCACCAGGGCGAGCCGGTCGGAGCGCGCGGCGGATTGCCGTGCGTGCCCTGCGGATTCGTGCAATCGCGCGGCCGCCTGCCACAGCATCGCCGCGTCCGCGCGTTGGCCGCGCTGGTCGGATCGGTGCGCCGCGACGATGACGTGGGTGAGCGCGTGCGCGGCGGTGGCGCGGGTGGCGCCGCGCGCGGCGTGCAATCCGCGCAGTCCGGCGTCGAGGCCGTCGATCGCGGGCTCGGCGCCGCGGCGCTCCAGCAGTTCCAGTGCGCCCCAATGCATTCGGCTCCGGCGCAGCGGGGAGATGCGGTCGTAGACGGTGTCCTGGACCAGGGCGTGGGCGAGCGCGATGCGGCCGCGGTCGTCGAGGACGATGAGCCCGGCCACCGCGGCCGCGTCGACGCGGTCGACGAGTTCCTCCTCGCCGACACCCGACAGTTCGGCCAGCAGCTCCGGATCCAGCGGGCGGCCCCAGATGGCCACGTATTGCAACAGGGTGAGCACGCCCTCGGGCAGCTGTTCGATGCGCTCGGTGAGCACCGATCGGATCGTCTCCGGTAGGGCGACCGAATCCCCCTGCGTCACCATGAGTTTCGTCAGTTCGCGCACGAACAGCGGATTGCCGCCGGTGCGCCGGTGCAGGGTGCGCAGCATCTCGGGTTCGATCGCCACCAGCCCGGCGCCCTGGGCGATCCGGCGGGTGCCCTCGACGTCGACCCCGTGCAGTTCCACCCGTTCGGTCACGCGATCGGCCAGGGCCGCCTCGGTCGCGCGCAGCAGCGCGGGCAGTTCCGGGCCGCGGGCGGTCACCGCGATCAGAACCGGCTCGCGGTCCAGCCAGTTCACCAGCTGCCGCAGTACCTGGAGGGTGGCGGCGTCGGCGCGATGCAGATCCTCCACGACGATGGCGACGGCGTTGTCGCGCACCGCTTCCCGGCACCGCTGCGCCACCGCCCGGGCGAGGGTGAACGGATCCTCGGTCGCCGAGGCCGGGCCCGCCCGCATCGGTTCACCGCCCAGACCGGCGAGGATCTCCGTCCAGGCCCACGCGGGCGGGGCGCCGTCGACCTCGGGCACGCAGGCGTAGGCGGTATTCCAGCCCTGCGCGGCGAGCTGCTCGCGCAGCCCCGACACCAGCGTCGTCTTACCGGTGCCGACTTCGCCGACCACCCAGGCCAGGCGCAGACCCGCCGAGCGGGCCTCGGCCGCGGCGGCCAGCAAGGCCGCGCGCTGACTCGGGTAGAAGGTCGAATCCCAATGCCGCCCAGGCCGTTCCGGGCGGCCCGCGGAATCGGCCGGAGCCGCCCTGGCCACGACGGGGAGACCGGCCGGTTCCGTGGGCGGCATCAGCTCGGCTACCCCGTGATTGAGAATGGCCGATTCCAGTTCGTCCAATCGCGGGCCGGGATCGATACCGTATTCGGTGCGCAGATATTCGCGCGTCCGCCGCACCGTGGCCAATGCCTCGACCTGTTGGCCGAGCCGATACTGCGCCACCGCGAGCAGGCGCGCGCTCTCCTCCCGCCCGGGAAATTCCTCGACCTGCCGCCGCAGCACGGCCACCACCTCACCGACGCGATCGAGTTCGAGGGCGGCCTGGGCGCGCATTTCGATCGCGGTGGCCCGTAAATCGGTGAGGCGGGCGACCTCCGCGGCGGCCCACGAGGCGTCGGCGAAGGATTCGAAAGCCGCGCCGTGCCAGCAATTGAGCGCCTCGTCCAATATCCGGTACCGCTCGGCCGGATCCGGCCGGTCCCGCGGATCGTGGACGCGCTGCTCGTATCGGCGCAGTACCGCCTCGAACCGCCACGCGTCCACATTTCCCGAATCCAGCCGCAGCGCATAACCACTCCCCTCGGACACCAGAATCCGCGCGGGCGTCCGGGGTCTTCGGGTCGGTTCCAGCACGCGCCGGAGATTGTGAATCTGTACCTGCAACACCGCCGGGGCGTTCGGCGGCGGGGCTCCTTCCCACACATCGTCGACGAGTTTGTCGATTCCGAGAGTCTTGCCCCCGGCCACGACCAAGCGTCCCAGCACGGCCCGTTGCCGTCGTGCCCCGATGCGCGCCGCGCGTCCGTCGAGCGAAACCTGCAACGGACCGAACACCTGAACCTGTGGATCCGTCATCACATGATGCCCCTCTGATCGCCGAGCTATCCATCGCAAATAAAAACTCTCGAGATCGTCCGGTAAATTACCGCCGACCTGCGCCATTCACAAACCGACAAGATCGGCGACAGGCCAGCAAACGCGTTGTCGGACAATCGTTCCGCGTATCACGCCGGTATCTCGGCGAATCCGCAGTGCGCGCAGGAACCACTTTGTGATGGTCGGTTGACCAACCGCCAGCACCGCACGCAGCGGGGTAATCGGGTACGCCCGGCGGCGATCCGGCGCAGGGCCGCGTGCGCGTCGGAATCGCCCGCCAGCCATACCCCGGCGGCGACGCATCGGGTCAATCCGACCGTGAGGGCATGTGCCGCACACTCTTTCACCACCGGACAGTCCCGGCACAGGGCGAGGGCCTGCCGCGGGTCCCCCTTCGGCGGCGGGGGCGGATGGAAGATCCCCGGTGCCGCATACCGGCAGGCCGCGCTGCTACGCCAGTTCACACGCCGTCCTTCCTCGAGCTCGAGATCGTCGGAAAACAGCGCCACTCTATTCTCGAAGCCATTCCTTGTCGTCACCCACGTCAATTACGGAATGGCATCGAATTGAGCCGGAAGTCGAAAGAAAGCAATGGATAAGCGCACCGGAAGCGCGGCGCGCCACACTCTCCGGGAAAGGGTAGCGACAACCTCAGGAGTAGAACCGAATGAACTCATCGGCGTTCCGGACCACCGATTCCGCCACGGTCCTCACCGGCCTGCTCGGCCTCGCCGAACGCGCGGTCGCGCTGGCCGGGTTCCTGCTGGTCCGCGGCGCGGCGACCCCCGCGATCGACCCGCGCGCGGGGGAACCGACCCGGCCCGGCCTGTACCGGGACCGCGACGGCGACATCTGGCAGAAATCCCCGGAGGGGTGGCGGCTGTGCCTGCAACGCGGCGTCGCCGTGGACACGATGACGACGTGGGAATGGAATGACGGCCACGTTCGTGATTACGCGCCTTTCGTTCCCCTGCCCGGCATTGTCTGAGGGCCTGCGACAGAAAAACTGATCGAGGGAGGTCCGATGGTGAATTCCGCTCGTACACCGCTACGCCGTCCCGAACTCTACGTCCGTTTCGATGCCGCGCTGGCGGCCGCGAACGGGCAGGTGGTCCTGCTCTCCGCCCCGGCGGGCACCGGCAAGACGACCCTGGTCGCCGACTGGCTCGGCGGCCATCTGCGCCGCTCGTGTCCGGACGCGCGCATCCGGTGGGTGCGCGTCGAGGACGGCCACGACGCGATAAGCCTTGCGCGCGAGGCGTTTTCACCGGATTCCGGCGGCCCGGTGGTGCTCGTGCTGGACGACGCGCACCGCATGCGCGAGGCGGAGGCGGCGGCCGAACTGCACCGGCTGCTGTGCGCGGCTCCGGACCGGCTCGTGACCGTGCTCGCCGGACGCCACGATCCGCCGATCCCCTGGCACGACCTGGAGTTACGCGGCCGGTTGACCCGGATCTCGGCCCGGGAGCTGGCCTTCACGGAGGTGCGTGCCGCGCAGTTGTTCCGCCGGTCCGGGTGCGGGCTCACCGAGGCCGAGCTGGCCGCGGTGATGACCTCGACCCAGGGCTGGGCGGTGTTGGTGCGGATGGCCGCGACGCATTTCGCGACCCGGCCGGATCGCGCCGCGGCACTGGCGGAATGGGCCGAGGGGACGCCCGAGGTCGCGGCGTTCCTCACCGAGGCGGTGCTCGCGCCGCTGCCCGAATGGGTACGCGAGTTCGCCTCGATCACTAGTGTGCCCGCCGCCTTCCCCGCGGCGCTGGCCGAACATCTCACCGGCGCGCCCGCCGCCCCCGCGCTGGACGAACTCCGCGCCCGCGGGGTCCCGCTGAACACGCGGGCGCGCGGGGCCGAACTCTGGTTCAGCTATCACCCGGCGCTGCGGGCGCGGCTGCTCGCCGAGCGGCGGCGCGGCGGCGATCCGGATCTCGCCGAGCTGGGTTCGCGCGCCGCGCAGTGGTTCGTGACGGCGGATCTGCCCCTGCTCGCGCTCCCCCATCTGGTGCGGGCGCCGGATCCGGCTCCGCTGCACGCCTTTCTGCGTGAGCGGGCCCTGCGCATCGTGCTCGGCGGTGCCGGTCCGGCGTTGTTCGCGCACCTCGAACCGGTGCCGGACGGCCCGTTTCTCGCGGTCCTGCGGGCGGTGCACGCGTTGGAGCACGGCGATGTCGCGGCGGCGATCGCGCATCTGGATCCGGCCCTGCGCAGGCGGGCCGACGCGGACCCGATCGCGCCCGAGGGTTTCCTCGTCGCCTCGACGCTCGCGGTCACCGCCGGGATCGCGCTGGCCACCGGCACCGGGTCGGCCGATTTCCGGCTCGCACCGCCGGAGCCGACCGGTCACGCCGATATCGACGGTTACCTCGCCGTCCAGCTCGGCACCGTGCTGGCCGCGCGCGGCGACATCGGCTCGGGCACACGGCATTTGCGCCGCGGCCTCGCCCTGGCCGACTGCGCGGGCAACGCCCGGCTGGCGGTGCGGGCCGGGGCGCGGCTGGCCGTGGTCGCGGCGGTCGGCGATTCGGTGGACGCGATGCGGCACCACGCCGACACCGCGGTCCGGACCGCCGCGAGTCACGGAATCGGCGACTGCGCGGACGCCGCCCAGGCGCGGGCGATGCGCGCCTTCGCGGACTACCTGCGCGGGCACGTCCGGGCGTCGGAACCGCTTGCGCCGCTGCCGGATTCGACCGGCGCGCCGGTCGATCGCCGCACGGAGGTGGTGAGCCGGCTGCTCGCCTTCGCCGCCGGTGACGATCGGTACGACGCCGCGGAGGCGCTGCGCCGCGCGATGGTACTGCTGCTGCGGGAGCCGCCGTCGACATCGCTGGCCGCCGGTCGGTTCCTGCCGCACGTGGTGCGGGCCCTGGTGACAGTGGACGCCGTGCACTCGGCCCGGCTGCTGATCGAGCACGCGACGGGCGTGCTCGGCGAGACCACCGATGTGGTCCTCGCCCGCGCCCTGCTCGCCGTCGCGGGCCGCCCGCAGACCGCGCGCACGCTGGTCGAGCCGCTGCTGGTCGACACCGAGACGCTGCCCACGCTCGATCTGGTGACGGGTTGGGTGGTGACCGCGGTATCCGTTGCGGCGCTCGGCAATTCGGCCGGGGCGCGGTCGGCGATCGTGCGCGCGGTGCGCGCCGCGGCCGCCGATCGGATCGTCCGCCCGTTCCTCGACGTGCCGGGTGCGGGGACGCTGCTCGACATCCATGTCGGGACCTTCGGCCGGGACGACGCGTTCGTCGAGCACATGCGCCGCCACCCCGGGATGCGCCGCGACACCGCGCGCCCCAGCCTCACCGCGACCGAGCTGACCGTCCTGGCGCAGCTGCCGTCCGGGCGGACCGCGCAGCAGATCGCGGAGGTGCTCGGCGTATCGATCAATACGGTGAAGACGCATCTGCGCGGCATCTACGGCAAACTCGGCACGAGCTCACGGGCGGGGGCGCTGGAGCTGGCCCGGCGCAGCGGCCTGCTGTGAGCGCCCCCGCCCCGGCGATCAGGACCGCGCGACCGGCCAAGACGCGGCCACCGCCCAGATCACGACCACGTCCAGCACGATCACCAGGATCGACCACGCGGGATAGTAGGGCAGCGACATGAAGTTGCCCACGATCGACAGCGCCGCGACCGTCATCGCCGCCACCCGACCCCAGGTCGTGCCGCTGGTGAGCCCGATTCCGCACAGCACCAACATCATTCCGACCACGATGTGGATCCAGCCCCACGCCGTGGTGTCGAATCTGTAGACGTAGTCGACGCCGACGACGTACAACTGATCGGCGCCGACCGCCGAAATCCCTTGCAGGATATCGAGGGCGCCGACGGTGAACAGCAGAATCGCGGCGGCGAGCGCACCACCGCTCACCCGGAATCGGCGTTCCGGGTACTCGATTTCCGACGCGTGCGTCACGGTCCGTTCCTTTCGTCGCGAGCGGGTGAACGTCTTCGAACGTGCGCCGCTCGCCGGGAAATCGCCTCGCCCGCAACGGATGACTTCGCGGTGCGCCGGATTCACCCGGCGCGCATGAGGTTTCGCGGACACCGCCGCGGCAGGGTCGAGGACACGACCCGATCACGCCGCGAGCGCGGCCCGCACGGAGAGGTGAGCGATATGGCGTTCTGGGAGATCGTCTGGTTCATGATCCTGACATTCCTGATCTTCGCGTATCTCATGCTGTTGTTCTCGATCATCAGGGACCTCTTCCGCACCCCGGGGACCTCCGGCTGGATCAAGGCGCTGTGGGTGGTGTGCCTGATCGTGTTCCCGTTCGTCACCGCGCTGATCTACATCGTCGTGCACGGGCGCGCGATGGCGGAGCGCACGGCGCTGGCGGTGGCCGAGCACGAGCGCGCCGAGGACGACCACATCCGCCGAATCGCCAACGAGGACAAGGCGGCTCGGCTGCGGGACGCGCAGCTGCTGCTCGATCAGGGCACGATCGACTCGGCGGAGTTCGAGGACATCAAGCGGCGGATCATCCGCTGAAGGGGCCGGGCGCGTCCCGCCGGTCGCGGCGGATGCGCACCGAGACCGTCACCAGCCGCAGGGCCAATCCGATCAGCACGATGTTCGCGAGCATCTGCACGGTCACCACGGCCCGGGTGGCCTGCGCGACGGGAACGATATCGCCGAATCCGACGGTCGCGAAAACGGTGACGCAGAAATACAACGCGTCGAGCCGGGTGAGCGGCGTATCGAAGGCGTCCGACATTTCGGTGGCGAGCAGGTAATAAACGGTCGCGAAGGTCAGCAGATGCAGTCCGACCGTGACCACCAGGGCCTCCACGGCCTGGGCGACGGGACGATCGACGCGCATTATCCGGCGAATCTCCCACGCGCACACCAGCACAACGGCCACGATGCCCGCGATCGTGACCAGCAGTTCCGGCACCCGCGCGAGTCGGGTGAAGGGCAGCAGGAAATACGCCGAAACCAACACCGCGAGCGTGAGCGCCGGGCGTAACACGAGATTCCACCAGAGAACGCGATTTCGCGACATCGGTGCCCACGCTACCGGAAAGGAGATGCCGTGACCGCTCATCCGTCCATCGCCGACCACGGTGTGATCGGCGATCAGCAGACCGCCGCCCTGGTGAGTATCGACGGGGATATCGACTGGTTCTGTAGTCCCCGTTTCGATTCGCCGAGCGTTTTCGGCGCGTTGCTGGACGACCGTCGCGGCGGGCAGTGCCGAATTCGGCCCGCGCAGCGGCCCTATCGCGCGCGGCAGATGTATTTCCCCGACACGGCCGTGCTCATCACCCGGTTCGCGACCGACGCGGGCACCGGCGAGATCGTCGATTTCATGCCGCCCACCGGTAAGGACAGCACGGGCACCCACCGGATCGTGCGCCTGCTGCGGTGCGTGCGCGGCCGGATCACCTTCGAACTGGACATCCTGCCCGCCTTCGACTACGGCCGCCGCCCGCACACCGTGCGGACCAGTGTGGACGGCGCGGTCTTCGACGGCGGCGACCTCGGCCTCACCCTGCACGGCGTGCGCGAGCCCGGCGACGCGCGGCTGGCGCAGCTACAGATCACCGAACAGGGGGCGTTGCAGGGGTTGTTGCCGCTGTCGGCGGGACAGGTCCGCGGCTTCGTGCTCGACACCGGAATTCGTCGGCCGCCCACCGCGATTCGCGTGGCCGAGGTCGAGGAGCTGTTCGACGAGACGGTCCGGTTCTGGCACGGCTGGCTGGCGAAATCGACCTATCGCGGGCGATGGCGCGAGGTCGTGCACCGCTCCGCGATCACCCTGCGGCTGCTGACCTACGCGCCCACCGGGGCGCCGATCGCGGCGGCCACCGCGGGCCTGCCCGAGGAGCTCGGCGGGGAACGGAACTGGGACTACCGCTACACCTGGATCCGGGACGCCTCCTTCACCATCACCTCGCTGCTGTCGCTCGGATTCACCGAGGAGGCAGCGGATTTCGCGCGCTGGCTGCGCAATCGCTATCGCGCGCAAGGCGATCCGCTCGAGGTCATGTACCGGGTGGACGGGTCGACCGACCTCCGCGAGGAGATCCTCGACCACTGGGCGGGCTATCGGGGTTCGCGGCCGGTGCGCATCGGCAACGACGCCGCCGGACAGCTGCAACTCGACATCTACGGGGAACTGCTCGACGCCCTGTTCCAGGCCGACCGCGCCGGTTTGCGGATCGGGCACGCGGGCTGGCAGGACCTCACCGCGCTGCTGGACTGGCTGACCACGCACTGGGACAGCGCCGAGGAGGGCATCTGGGAAACCCGCGGCGGGCGCGCGGATTTCACCTACGGACGGCTGATGAGCTGGGTGGCGTTCGATCGGGCGATCCGGCTGGCCGACCGGCACGGCCTGCCCGGGCGGGTGGAATCCTGGCGTCGGCAGCGCGCGCTGATCCACACCCAGATCTGGGAGTCGGGCTGGAGTCCGCGCCGGCGCGCCTTCGTGCAACGCTACGACGGCGAGGTGCTGGATTCGTCGCTGCTGCGCATGGTGCAGGTCGGATTCGTCGCGCCCGGCGATCCGCAGTGGCTGTCGACCCTGGCCGCGATGCGGCACGAGCTGGTGACCGACAGCCTGATGCATCGATACGATCCGGCCGCCTCGCCGGACGGGCTGGCGGGCGCGGAGGGCACCTTCTCGCTGTGCACGTTCAACTACGCGAGCGCGCTGGCCCGCGCGGGCAAGGTCACCCAGGGCCGGATGGTGTTCGAGAAGATGCTCACCTACGCCAACCACCTCGGGCTGTTCGCCGAGGAGATCGCGGTCACCGGCGAACAACTCGGCAACTTCCCGCAGGCGTTCACCCATCTGGCGCTCATCGATGCCGCCCTCACCCTCGATCGCGCGCTCGACGACGAGGGCGAGGACTACGACTTGTCCGCGATCACCGCCCGGCCCAGCCCGTAGGCGCGGGACTGCGGCACCGGTATCCCCAATTCGGTTGCCGCGCCGAACAATTCGCGGTCGTCGGTGACGGTGAGGCCGTGGTCGTTCAGCAGCGCGCGCATTTCCTGCGGGGACCAGGTCGACAGGTGCGGTTCGTGGCGGAGAGGGTCGCCGCCGCCGGTGAGGCGAGTGAACAGCCGCAGGGCGTGGCGGCCCAGGCCCGCGAGGCGATTGCGGGTGGGATAGGTCGCGATGAGGCGGCTGCCCGGGGCGGAGAGGTCGGCGACGACCGTGAGCGTCGCGGCGACCTGGGCGTCGGTCAGGTACGGCAGCACGCCCTCCCAGATCCAGGTGGTGGGCAGCGAATCCCGGAATCCGGCGGACCGCAGCGCGGAATCCAGTGCGTCCCGGCCGAATTCGACCGCGACGTAGGTGAGCGACCGCGCGACCGGCGCCAGACCGTCGGCGCGGTCGCGTTTGTCGGCCTGGGAGGCGGGGTGGTCGACCTCGAACACGTCGACCTCGGCCAGTTCGCTCATCCGCCAGGCCCGCGCGTCGAGTCCGGCGCCGAGCAGCACGAGCTGCGAATTGCCTTGTGCGCGAACGGCATCGTCGATGACGACGGTGCGGACCGCCAGCACGCCCGCGGTGCCGCCGAGCAGTTCGTACTCCATCCGTTCCCGCCAGCCACGGGGTTGCTCCCCGGCGCGGGCCCGGTCCACCGCGGCCCGCTCGTCGGGGCGCAGCAGCCGCACGGCCACCGGGTCCGCGAAGCGGCCCACCGCCAGCCGTCCATCGGCCACCGCGCGACCCTGGCACACCAGGACGGCGGTCCAGCTCGCCTTCTTCTCCGTCATGCCCGCCCATTATGGTCGGGCCGCGGGGAATCAGCGCTCGTTGCGCGCCTTGGGGTAGCGGCTCTGCCGGGCGACCCAGCCCGCCATCTTGGCCCAGTGGCCCTTGGCCGGGGTGGCGGCGGCGCTCAGGTCGCGGTCCCAGTGCTCGGTCTCGGTGACCCCGTCGACGGCCGCGACCACGGCCTTGGCGGTGGGCAGGTCGTCGACGACCCGGTCGCCGAGCACGCCGTCGGCGCCGACCAGGGTGATCCGCACGCCGATCCGGCCGATGGGCTGCAAGACGGCGGTGGCCGAACCGCCGTGGGCGGCGGCGAACTTGCGCACCGAGTCGATGACGGCGGACGACGGCTTGGTCGCGGTGGCGGTGTCGGTCATGGAGATCAGTTTACCGACGGGTAAGCACGGGTGTAGAACTGGATTCCATGCGCGCCATCCAGGTTTCCGAGCACGGTGGTCCCGAGGTCCTGAAGCCCGCGGAGGTGCCCGATCCGCAGCCCGGCCCGGGGCACCTGCTGGTCGACGTCGAGGCGATCGGCGTCAATTTCATCGATACCTACATTCGCACCGGCCGCTATCCGCGCGAGGTGCCCTACATTCCCGGGGCCGAGGGTTCGGGCGTGGTGGCGGCCGTCGGGCCCGACGTCGAGGAGTTCCGGGTCGGGGACCGGGTGGCGTGGGCCGACGCCCCGGGCAGTTACGCGGAGCGGGTCGTCGTGCCCGCGCGGGTCGCCATCCCGGTGCCGCCGGGGGTCGAGCCCGCGGTGGCGGCGTCGGCGCTGTTGCAGGGGATGACCGCGCACTATCTGATCGAATCGGTGTACAAGCCCGAGCCCGGCGAGACCGTGCTCGTGCACGCCGGGGCCGGTGGGGTGGGCCTGCTGCTGACCCAGCTGGCGGCGGTCAAGGGCATTCGCGTGATCACGACCGTCTCCACCGACGAGAAGGAGGCGCTGTCCCGGCAGGCGGGCGCGAGCGAGGTGCTGCGCTACGGCGACGACCTGGCCGCGCGGGTGCGGGAGCTGACCGGCGGCGAGGGCGTGGCGGCGGTGTACGACGGCGTCGGCAAGGACACCTTCGAGGCGAGTCTGGCGGCGTTGCGGATTCGCGGCACGCTGGCGTTGTTCGGGGCGGCGAGCGGGCCGGTGCCGCCGTTCGATCTGCAACGGCTCAATCCCGCGGGGTCGCTGTTCGTCACCCGCCCGACGCTGGCGCACTACACCCGCACCCAGGACGAATTGCGGTGGCGCGCGGGCGATGTCTTCGACGCCCTCGCGGCGGGGACGCTGCGGTTGCGGGTGGGCGCGACCTATCCGCTCGCGGAAGCCGAACGCGCGCACCGGGATCTGGAGTCCCGGCGCACGACGGGGTCGATCGTGTTGCTGCCGTAGGTGTTTCGCCGCGGCCCCGAATGGGGTTGCGGCCGTTGCGATTCAGTAGTCGCGCCCGGTCAGGCCGCGGTAGATGAATCGGGTCAGGCCGTCGATCGCCTGGGCGTCGGTCAGCGCGAGCGCGCCCTCCTCGACGGCCTCGAGCAGGGCCTGCACCATCAGGAAGGCCATCGCGAGGCTCGCGTCGGGCGTGCTGGGCAGGGTCAGCCCGGCGGCGTCGAAGCCGTCGAGGTGATCGGCCAGTTCGGCGCGTTCCTCGGCGGCGAATCGCGCCGCGACATGGGCGAATTCGTCATTGACGAGGGCCGCTTGGCCGACCGCGCGCAGCACCGGCCAGTGGGCGCGCGCGAATTGCCAGTAGTTGCGGACGTGGTAGCGGACCGCCGCCGGATCGGTGAAGTCCGGGCTGTGCTCCGCGGCGTCGGCGGCGATGTCGCCCGCCTCGCCGAAGTCGCGCAACAACGCCTGGAGCAGTTCCTCCTTGCCGGCGAAGTGGTTGTAGAACGAGCCCGCCGAGCGCCCCGCGGCGGCGGTGATGTCGGTGATCTTGGTGTTCAGATAGCCGCGCTCGGCGAACAACCGGCGCGCGGCGTCCTTCAACGCCTGTTCGGTCTCGGCCGACTGCTCCTTGCGGCGGGCCATCCCTCACCTCCTTGACAGCGGACCCTACCAACCAGGATAGTGAATTCAGATTCAGTGAATTTGAATTCAGTATCGGAGGGAACCATGTCTACGCAGGTACTCGTAGCCGGAGCGGGGCCGACGGGGCTCACGCTCGGCATCGATCTGGCGCGGCGCGGTGTGGCGGTGCGGATCGTGGACAAGGCGGCGGAGTTCTTCGTCGGATCGCGCGGGGACGGGATCCAGCCGCGCACGCTCGAGGTGTTCGACGATCTCGGCGTGATCGGGGCGGTGCTCGCGGCGGGCGAGGACGCGCCCGCGATGCGGATTCATCTCGACGGCGAGTTCGTCGGCGAGCGGCGACGCGCGGAGTTGCGGGCGCCGACGGCGGCGGTGCCGTACCCGAACGCGTGGGTGCTCGGGCAGTCGCAGGTGGAGGGGATTCTGCGGGAGCGGCTGGGTGAGTTCGGGGTGAAGGTCGAATTGTCCACGGCCGTCACGGATTTCACGCAGGACGAGCACGGGGTCACGGTCTCGCTGGCGGGTCCCGGCGGGGTCGAGACCGCGCGGGCGGACTATCTCGTCGGCGCGGACGGCGGGGCCAGTACGGTGCGCCGGACGTTGGGGATCGCGTTCGAGGGGACCACCGACGAGGAGTTCCGCATGTTGATCGGGGATGTGCGCGCCGACACCCTCGACCATTCGTACGGGTACTGGTTCGCGAGGGCCGACGCGCCGATGGAGGGCGTGGCGCTGACGCCGCTGCCCGGGGATCGGCTGTTCCAGTTCATCGCGCCGCTCGCGGAGTCCGAACCGACCCGCGAGGTGATGCAGCGCGTGCTGGACCGGTACTCGGGGCGCACCGACATCACGATCGGCGAACCGGTGTGGGCCTCGGCGTGGCGGCCGAATATCCGTCTGGCGCAACGGTTCCGGGCGGGACGGGTGTTCCTGGCGGGCGACGCGGCGCACGTGCATCCGCCGACCGGCGGGCAGGGCATGAACACCGGGGTGCAGGACGGCTACAACCTCGGGTGGAAGCTCGCGGCCGCGCTGGACGGGCGCGCGGACGTGCTCGACACCTACGAGTCCGAGCGGCGGGCGGTGGCCGCGCGGGTGCTGGGGGTGAGCACCGACCTGCTGGATCGGCACAAGGCCGGGGACGAGGCCGCGCTCGAGCGGGACGAGACGACGATGCAGTTGGACGTCAGCTATCGGACCGGGGAGGAGACCGGGCGGTTGGTCGCGGGGGATCGGGCGCCGGATTCGGTGTTGCGGCGGGCCGACGGCGGGTCGGTGCGGTTGTTCGATCTGTTCCGCGGGCCGCATGCCACGCTGCTGGCATTCGACGCACCCGTCGGCGAGACCGACGCGCACACCAGGGCGTTCTCGATCGTCGGGCCCGAACGCGCGCCGGTGGGCGAGGAATTGGCGGCCGTCGACGGGCATGCCTTCGCCGCGTACGACGCGACGCCCGGGACGCGAATCCTGGTGCGGCCGGACGGTTATCTGGCCTGGCGTCGGGCGGGGTGACCCCGGGGTGACGCGGCGGCGCGGATGCTGGATGATCTGTGCTGCCGCACAAGCCGATTCGCCCGGTTCGCCGAAACAGTCGTACCGTGGTCGAACGGCCGCTCGGGCGGTCACCGGATGAGGGCTCGACAGGGGTTGATCACGATGTTGGTGAAGGTCCGCAACGACGACCCGTCACGGCTGTCCGCCACCGAGCGGACGGTGGTGAACTGGCTCAAGTCGTGGACCGGCGCGCACGCGTTACCCGGCATCGCGGTGATCAAGGCGGGCGGCACCGACGCGATCGTGTGGACGCCCAAGATCTGTGTCGTCATGACGGTCAAGGGATTCACCGAGCGGGTGAACGGGACGCTGGCCGTCTCGGCGCACGAGCCGTGGACGATCGATGGGCGCGTCGCACCGCTCGAGGGGGCGCAGTCCGGGACCGAGGCGATGGGGGAGATTCGGGAGCGGACCGCGGAGATCCAGCAGTTGCTGCGGGCCGCGCCCGGCCGGGAGGGCGTGGGGGTCATCGGTGTGGTGCTGGTGATTCCGCAACTGGGCACCCGGATCTCGCTCGATAAGGGCGAGTTGCCGGAGGGGATCGATGTGGTGGTCGGCGACGGGCCGTCCTCGCTGCGGTCCTACGTCGCGCGGATCACCGAGGGCGCGCCGGATTCGTGGAACGCGGCGCAGGTGGGTCAGGCGCTGGGCGCGCTCGGATTCGCCGCCGCCGCAACGTATTCGGATCTGACGGCGGAGGGCTTTCCCGCGCCGCGGGCGGATCGGACACCGTCCCGGCCCGCGGATCGTGCGGAGGGAGCTTCCGTTCCGCCTGGCGCGCCGATTCCGCAACCCGGGGCGGGCTTTTCGGGGCAGGGTCAGCAAGGTGTGCCGATTCCGCAGCCCGGGGGCGCGTATTCGCCGTCGGGTGCCGCGTTTTCCGGGCAGCAGGGCGCGCCGATGAGTGGGCAAGGTGCGCCGATCCCGGGGCACGGTACGCCGATGGGGGGCCAGGGTGCACCGATCCCGGGACAAGGCGCACCGATGGGCGGCCAAGGTGCACCGATCCCGGGACAAGGCGCACCGATGGGCGGCCAAGGTGCACCGATCCCCGGACAGGGCGCACCGATGGCTGGGCAAGGCGCACCCATCCCCGGACAGGGCACACCTATGGCTGGGCAAGGCGCACCCATCCCCGGACAGGGCACACCTATGGCTGGGCAAGGCGCACCCATCCCCGGACAAGGCGCCCCCATCCCGCACCGAGGCGCACCGATCCCCGCACCGGGCACACCCCTTGCGGCACAAGACACTTCGACGAACCCGCAAGGCGCCCCCATCCCCCCGGGCTCCCCCGGCGCCACCCCCCGAACCGCCACCCGCGAATTCCCCTCGGGCCCACCATCTTCCACCCCAGGCCCCCAATTCGCCCCCACCCCCCAACCCTATTCGGTCCCCTTCGACCCCCGCCCCCCGAAGGAACCCCGCCCCCGAGGCCGAGGCATCACCCCGTTGATCATCCTCGTCCTCCTGGTCCTGATCCTCGCCCTCGCCGCCTTCTGCACCGGCGGCAACACCAAACACACCACCCCACCCCCCTCCTCCCCCACCTCCGGCCACCCCGCCCCCACCACCTTCACCCCCGCCCCCGAACGCACCATCCCCACCCAAACCCCCGGCCCCGCCTGCTACCCCCTCCAACCCTGCCCCAGCTGACCCTCCAAACCGCCCGTCCCTCAAAGGTTCACGAACACAGCCGCACCCCTTATTCGGATCCGCACCCCTTCCATAGCTCTACAAGGGGTGCGGATTCGAACAAAGGGTGCGGCTGGGTTCGTGGACCTGGGGACCTGGGGTCAGTGGAGGAGGGTGTGGCCTATGGTGTGCCAGCCGAGGACCGAGTCGACGGCGAGGCCGCAGAAGACGACCGCGAGGTAGTTGTTGGATTGGAGGAAGAGGCGGAGGGGTTTGACGGATTCGCCTCGGCGGACGCCGGAGTAGAGCTGGTGGGCCATGAGGAGGAACCAGGCTCCGGCGGCGATGGTGACGGCGGCGTAGACGACGCCGGTGGCGGGGATGAGGGCTACGGTGGCGGCGACGGTGAGCCAGGTGTAGATGACGATCTGTTTGGTGACCGTCTGCTCGGTGGCGACGACGGGGAGCATGGGGACGCCCGCGGCGCGGTAGTCCTCCTTGTAGCGCATGGCCAGGGCCCAGGTGTGCGGGGGCGTCCAGAAGAAGATGACCAGGAACAGCACGAGGGCGGGCCAGCCGATGGTTCCGGTGACCGCGGACCAGCCGACCAGGACCGGCATACATCCGGCCGCGCCGCCCCAGACGACGTTCTGCGAGGTGCGGCGCTTGAGGCCCAGGGTGTAGACGAAGACGTAGAACAGGATCGTCGCCACCACCAGCGCGCCGGACAGCAGATTGGCCTGCCACCACAGCCACGCGAACGACCCCGCCCCGAGCAGCACCCCGAACACGAACGCGTTGCGCGTCGGCACCGCCTCGCGGGCCAACGGCCGCTTCGAGGTCCGCTTCATCACCTTGTCGATATCGGCGTCGGCCACGCAGTTGAGCGTGTTGGCGCTCGCCGCGCCCATCCAGCCGCCGAACAGCGTCGCGAGGATGAGCCGGATATCGATGTGCCCGCGGTCGGCCAGCAGCATCGTCGGGATCGTCGCCACCAGCAGCAGCTCGATGACGCGCGGTTTGGTCAGCGCGATGTAGGCCAGCACCCGCCGCGTCAGCGCCGCGACCGGACCCGTGCCGGTGACACGGTCGGCCAGCACCGTCGCGGAGGAGCCATGCGCACCACCCGGCTGTTGCCCAATCCGCACTGTCTCTCCTCGCAGGTGGTGCACTCGATCCGATGGGAACTACTACGCACGATGGTAGACCCCGGCGGGTCGGGCCCCGGACCCACCCGCCGCGAATCCGCCCGTGCCGCAGGCATGGTGCGCGTTCAGCGCGGTAATCACTCACCGTAACGAAGGGGCGACACGGCTCGGGGTACGGGCGGGTTCCCGTATCGCGGCGTGACGCTCACCTCTAGGGTGGTGGGTAATCTCGAGCCGCCGCCCACCGATGACGAGAAGGTCAGGAGAATCCCGGTCGTGTCAGTCACAGACGACATCCGTGCCCTCACCCAGCCGAACCACCCGGAAGACTGGACAGATCTGGATACGCGAGCCGTCGACACGGTCCGCGTTCTCGCCGCCGACGCCGTGCAGCAGGCGGGCAACGGTCACCCCGGCACGGCGATGAGCCTCGCGCCCCTGGCCTACACCCTCTACCAGCGAGTGTTGCGCTTCGACCCGACCGAGCCGAACTGGACCGGCCGCGACCGGTTCGTCCTGTCGGCGGGCCACTCCAGCCTCACCCAGTACATCCAGCTGTATCTGGCGGGCGTGGGCCTGGAACTCGACGACCTGAAGAATCTGCGCAAGTGGAACTCGCTCACCCCGGGCCACCCCGAGTACCGGCACACCCCGGGCGTCGAGATCACCACCGGCCCGCTCGGGCAGGGCCTGGCCTCCGCGGTCGGCATGGCGATGGCCGCCCGGCGCGAGCGCGGCCTGTTCGATCCGAACGCCGAGCAGGGCCACAGCCCGTTCGACCACTTCGTCTACGTCATCGCCTCCGACGGCGACATCGAGGAGGGCGTCACCTCCGAGGCGTCCTCGCTCGCGGGCACCCAGCAGCTGGGCAACCTGATCGTCTTCTACGACGACAACCGCATCTCCATCGAGGACGACACCACCATCGCGCTGAGCGAGGACACCGCCGCCCGCTACCGCGCCTACGGCTGGCACGTGCAGGTCGTCGAGGGCGGCGAGGACGTCGTCGCGATCGAGAAGGCCATCGCCGACGCACAGGCCGTCACCGACAAGCCGTCGTTCATCCTGCTGCGCACCATCATCGGCTATCCCGCCCCGAACAAGATGAACACCGGTTCCGCGCACGGCGCCGCGCTGGGCGCCGACGAGGTGGCCGCCACCAAGAAGATCCTCGGCTTCGATCCGGACAAGACCTTCGAGGTCGACGAGGCCGTCATCGCCCACACCCGCGGCAACGCCGCCGAGCGCGGCAAGACGCTGCGCGCGGCCTGGCAGGCCCGCTTCGAGGCGTGGGCGCAGGCCAACCCGGACAACAAGGCGCTGTTCGACCGCCTCTACGAGCGCAAGCTGCCCGAGGGCTGGGCCGACGGCCTGCCGTCCTGGGAGCCGGACGCCAAGGGCCTGGCCACCCGCAAGGCGTCGGGCAACGTGCTCGCCGCGCTCGCCCCGGTGCTGCCCGAATTGTGGGGTGGCTCAGCCGATCTCGCCGAATCCAACAACACCACCATGCCCGGCGAACCGAGCTTCGGCCCGGAGTCGATCTCGACCGGCATGTGGAAGGCCAACCCGTACGGCCGCACGCTGCACTTCGGTGTCCGCGAACACGCCATGGGCGCGATCCTCAACGGCATCGCCCTGCACGGCCCGACCCGCCCGTACGGCGGCACCTTCCTGGTGTTCTCCGACTACATGCGGCCCGCGGTCCGGCTGGCCGCGCTCATGCGGGTGCCGGCCATCTACGTGTGGACCCACGACTCGATCGGGCTCGGCGAGGACGGCCCGACCCATCAGCCGATCGAGCATCTGGCCGCGCTGCGGGCGATCCCCGGCCTGAACGTGGTGCGCCCCGGCGACGCCAACGAGACCGTGCACGCCTGGCGGGCCATCCTCGAACTGGAGAGCGCCGAGCGCGCCTCGCACTTCACCCCGAAGCAGGGCCCGCACATCGACGGCCCGTCCGCGCTGGCGCTGACCCGCCAGAACCTGCCGGTGCTCGAGGGCACCAGCTACGAGGGCGTCCGCAAGGGCGGCTACGTCCTGGCCGAATCGTCCACGGACACACCGCAGGTGATCCTGATCGCTACCGGCTCGGAGTTGCAGATCGCCGTGGAGACCCGCACTAGGCTGGAGGAGCAGGGCATCGGAACCCGGGTGGTCTCGATGCCGTGCGTGGAATGGTTCGACGCGCAGGACCAGACCTACCGCGACGAGGTGCTGCCGCCCGCGGTCCGCGCCCGGGTCTCCATCGAGGCCGGGATCGCGATGCCGTGGTACCGGTTGACCGGGGACGCGGGTGAGCACGTGTCGATCGAGCACTTCGGTGCCTCGGCCGACTACCAGACCCTGTTCCGTGAGTTCGGCATCACCACCGACGCCGCGATCGAGGCCGCCCGGCGTTCACTCGACAAGGTGAAGGGATAAGCGACATGGCACAGAACGAGAATCTCGCCGCACTGTCCGCGGCGGGGGTGTCGGTGTGGCTCGACGATCTGTCGCGGGACCGCATCCGGTCCGGCAACCTCGCCGAACTCATCGCGACCCGCAGCGTGGTCGGCGTGACCACCAACCCGACGATCTTCCAGGGCGCGCTCAGCAAGGGCCACGCCTACGACGATCAGATCAAGGAACTGGCCGCCCGCGGCGCCGACGTGGACGCGGCCATCCGCACGATCACCACCGACGACGTGCGCGCCGCCTGTGACGTGCTGGCCGAGGCGTTCGACGCGAGCAACGGCGTCGACGGCCGCGTCTCCATCGAGGTCGATCCGCGCCTGGCCTTCGACACCGACAAGACCGTCGCCCAGGCGGTCGAGCTGTGGAAGATCGTGGACCGGCCCAACCTGTTCATCAAGATCCCCGCCACCGAGGAGGGCCTGCCCGCCATCACCAAGGTGATCGCGGAGGGCATCAGCGTGAACGTCACGCTGATCTTCTCGGTCGAGCGGTACCGCAGCGTGATGGGCGCCTACCTCGACGGCCTGCGCAACGCCCGCATCGCCGGGCACGATCTGGCCCGCATCCACTCGGTGGCGTCGTTCTTCGTCTCCCGGGTGGACACCGAGGTCGACAAGCGACTCGAGCAGATCGGCACGCCCGAGGCCCTGGCGCTGCGCGGCAAGGCGGGAATCGCCAACGCGCGCTTGGCCTACGCGGCCTATCAGGACGTGTTCGACGGCGGCGCGCACACCTCGACCTACCAGCATCTGGCGTCGGCGGGCGGGAATCGCCAACGGCCGCTGTGGGCTTCGACCGGGGTGAAGAACCCGGACTACTCCGACACCATGTACATCACCGAACTGGTCGCGCCCAACACGGTGAACACGCTGCCGGAGAAGACCCTGGAGGCGTTCGCGGATCACGGTGAGCTGCGCGGGGATACGGTCAGCGGCACCGCGGCCGCCGCGCAGGAGGTGTTCGACAAGCTGAGCGCGATCGGCATCGACATCCCCGACGTGTTCCGCGTGCTCGAGCGCGAGGGCGTGGAGAAGTTCGAGAAGTCGTGGGACGAGTTGCTCACCGCGACGAAGTCCGAGCTCGAGACCACCGGGAGCAACTGACCCGTGGCCGGTCCCCAGGAATCGGCAGCACCGGCGAATCCGCTTCGCGAGGAGCGGGACAAGCGGCTTCCCCGGATCGCGAGCCCGTGCAGCATGGTGATCTTCGGTGTCACCGGTGACCTGTCGCGCAAGAAGCTGATGCCCGCCATCTACGATCTGGCGAACCGGGGGCTGCTCCCGCCCTCGTTCGCCCTGGTCGGGTTCGCGCGCCGGGACTGGGCCGACGAGAACTTCTCCGAGGTCGTGCTCGAGGCGGTGAAACAGCACGCGCGCACGCCGTTTCGGCAGGAGGTGTGGGATCAGCTCGCGGAGGGGCTGCGCTTCGTGCAGGGCACCTTCGAGGACGACGCGGCCTTCACCCAACTGGCCGACACGCTGAAGCAACTGGATCAGGAGCGCGGCACCGGCGGCAATCACGCGTTCTACCTCTCGATTCCACCGAACGCATTTCCGACTGTGCTGCAACAGCTTTCGCGTACCGGCCTGGCCCAGCAGCAATCGCCCACCCCGGGCAAGGTCACCCCGTGGCGGCGGGTGGTGATCGAGAAACCGTTCGGGCACGACCTGGCCAGCGCCAAGGAGCTCAACGCGCTCGTCAACCGGGTCTTCCCCGAGGAGACGGTCTTCCGCATCGACCACTACCTCGGCAAGGAGACCGTGCAGAACCTGTTGGCGCTGCGGTTCGCCAACGAGTTGTTCGAGCCGGTGTGGAACTCCAATTTCGTCGACCACGTCCAGATCACCATGGCCGAGGACATCGGATTGGGCGGGCGCGCGGGCTATTACGACGGCATCGGCGCGGCCCGCGACGTCATCCAGAACCATCTGCTGCAACTGCTGGCGCTGACCGCGATGGAGGATCCGGTCAGCTTCCAGCCGCGGCAGTTGCAGATCGAGAAGATCAAGGTCCTCTCGGCGACGAAACTGGTCGAACCGCTGGACGAGACGACCGCGCGCGGACAGTACACCGAGGGCTGGCAGGGCAGCGAGAAGGTCGTGGGCCTGTTGCAGGAGGAGGGGTTCGACCCCAACTCCCGCACCGAGACCTACGCGGCCATCACCCTCAACGTCGACACCCGGCGCTGGGCGGGCGTGCCGTTCTACCTGCGCACCGGAAAACGCCTGGGCCGCAGGGTGACCGAGATCGCGATCGTGTTCAAGCGCGCCCCGCATCTGCCGTTCGACCACGAGATGACCGAGGAACTGGGGCAGAACGCCCTGGTCATCCGGGTACAGCCGGACGAGGGCATCACCATGCGGTTCGGGTCGAAGGTGCCCGGCTCCAGCATGGAGGTCCGCGACGTGAACATGGACTTCAGCTACGGCGAGTCGTTCACCGAGGTCTCCCCCGAGGCCTACGAGCGGCTCATCCTGGACGTGCTGCTCGGGGTGCCGTCGCTGTTCCCGGTCAACGAGGAGGTCGAATTGTCCTGGCGCATCCTCGATCCCGTGATCGAGCACTGGGCGGCCGACGGCAAGCCCGAACCGTACGAGGCGGGCACGTGGGGTCCGATCTCCGCGGACGAGATGCTCGCCCGCACCGGGCGGGAATGGCGGCGCCCGTGATCGTCGACATGCCCGACACCAACACCCAGGACGTCGCCAAGCGCCTGCTCAAACTGCGCGAGAGCAACGGCGTGATCGCCATGGGCCGGGTGCTGACGCTGGTGGTGTGCACGCTGGACTCCTCCGAGGCCGAGGAGGCGATCGACGCCGCCAACGACGCCAGCCGCGAACATCCCTGCCGCGTGATCGTGCTCGCGCGCGGCGACCGGTTCGCCGAGACCAAACTCGACGCCCAGATCCGCGTGGGCGGCGACGCGGGCGCGGCGGAGGTGATCGTGCTGCGGTTGCAGGGCGATCTGGTCAATCACGAGAGCAGTGTGGTCATCCCGTTCCTGCTGCCCGACACACCGGTGGTGGCGTGGTGGCCGCGCGGCGCGCCGGAGTTCCCGTCCAAGGATTCGGTGGGGCGCTTGGCGATTCGCCGCATCACCGACGCCACCTTCGCGGCTGATCCGCAGGGCACGATCCGCAAGCGGCTGGACTCCTACGCGCCGGGCAATACGGATCTGGCGTGGAGCCGGATCACCTATTGGCGCGCGTTGCTCGCCGCCGCGCTCGACGAACCGCCGTTCGAACCCGTTGAATCGGTGACGGTGTCGGGGCTGGCGGAGGAACCGGCGCTGGACGTGCTCGCGGGCTGGCTCGCCGCGCGGCTGGGCTGCCCGGTGCGGCGGCGCACCGGCGAGCTGAAGGTGGAGCTGCACCGCCCGACGGTCTCGATCGCCATCGCGCGGCCGCAGACCGGGCGCACCGCCACCCTGTCCCGCACCGGCGAACCCGATCAGCGATTCGCGTTGGCGCGCAGGGAGACCAAGGACTGCCTCGCCGAGGAGCTGCGGCGGCTGGACGCCGACGAGGTGTACGCCGAGGCGCTGGCCGGGATCGAAAGGGTCGTCTATGAGTGAGCCCGGGATCGAGGTCGTCGCCGACGCCGACGCGCTGGCGGTGGCCGCCGCGCGGCGGTTCGTCGAGGTGGTCACCGCCGCCCAGCGCGATCGGGGTGTCGCCTCGGTCGTGCTGACCGGCGGCGGGTCCGGTATCGCCACCCTCGAACAGGTCCGCAAGCTCGGGGGCGATATCGACTGGTCTCGGGTCGAGATCTTCTGGGGCGACGAACGTTTCGTGCCCGCGGGCGACGCCGAACGCAACGACCGGCAGGCCCGCGAGGCGCTGCTCGATCATGTGCCGGTCGATCCGGCGCGGGTGCACCCGGTCGCCACCTCCGACGGTGAGTATCCCGATCCGGTGGAGGCGGCGGCGGAGTACTCGGCGACCGTGCACGCCCATCTCGCCGAGTACGGCGCCTTCGATCTGCATCTGCTCGGCATGGGCGGCGAGGGGCATGTCAATTCGCTGTTCCCGCACACCGACGCGGTCCGCGAGGAGCACGAACTCGTTGTGGCCGTGACGAATTCGCCCAAACCGCCGCCGGTCCGGATCACCCTCACCCTGCCCGCCGTGCACCGGGCCCGGCACGTCGTGCTGATCGTCGGCGGCGCGGGCAAAGCCGCGGCCGTGGCGGCGGCGATCGGGGGCGCGTCGCCGCTGGACGTCCCGTCGGCGGGCGCGCGGGGCGGCGAGTCGACGACCTGGGTGCTGGACGAGGCGGCCGCGTCGGACCTACCGGCCCGTTGAGCGCCCCGAGCGACTTCGCGGACGCCGGGTCGGTGCGGGCGGCCATCGCGACGCTGCGCTCGGTGCGGCACTTCCGGCCCAATCCCGTTCCGCGCGTGACCGTCGAGGAGGTCATCGAGGCGGCGCGGTGGACGGGGTCGGCCCGCAATCGGCAGCCGTGGCGGTTCGTCGCGGTCACCGATCCTCGGCAGCGCGCGGCGCTGTCCCGGCTCGGCGACTACGCCATGTTGCTCGGCCGCGCCCCGCTGGTGCTGGTGCTGCTGTCGGAGGACAACGGCCACACCGACACCGAATTCGATCTCGGGCGCATGGCGCAATCCCTGTGTCTCGCCGCGCACGAACGCGGCCTGGGCAGTTGCGTCACCAGCTTCCATCCCGACGAGAACGTCCGCGCGGCCGCCGACCTGCTGCTCGCGCCACCGGGCTGGCTGCCCCGCCACGCCATCGCCCTCGGCTACACCGACGACGAGAACCGCGGCTCCCCCACGGCGATTCCCGTCGGACGGCTGCCGGTCGCGGAGCTGCTCACCTGGCTTCCGTGACCTGCGGCAGGTTCAGCGCCGCCAGATTCGTCGTGAGGAAGGCGTTCACCGCCTCGGTGCGTTCCAATTGCACGAGATGTCCGGCGCCGGAGACCTTTTCGACCGCGCGGAGATCCGGGACGTGGGCGCGCATGGTGGTCAGCGGGTCGCGGCCGCTGAAACCCTCCATATCCGGGTCGTGCTCGCCGTAGAGGAAGTGGGCGGGGACCTCGACGGTGGTGGGGAGGTCGGCGGTGAGTTCCCAGTTGCGGTCCAGGGCGCGGTACCAGCTCAGCGGGCCGGTGAAGCCGGTGCGCTCGAATTCGGTTGCGAGCGTGTCGAGTTCGGTCTCGTCGAGCCATGGCCAGGGGAAGGCCGGGGCCTGCGGGAGAACGTCGAGGTAGCCGAGGCCGGGCGGGTTCTTCCAGGTGTCGAGGTAGTGGTAGTCGCCGCTGAGGGAGTAGAAGACGCGGGCCAGGAATTCCTTTGGGCGCGCGGCCAATTCGGCGTCGGCGACGCCGGGGGTCTGGAAATAGGCCAGATGCAGGAAGTGCCGCTCGGCCGCCCGCGTCCAGAACGCCGACGGCGGCTTGGGTGGGCGCGGGGCGTAGGGATTGTTCAGAACGAAGATCCCGGCCACCCGCTCCGGGGCGCGCAATGCCAGCTCCCACACCAGTTGCGCGCCGAAGTCCAGGCCGACGAACACCGCGCGCTCGGCCCCGAGGTCGTCGAGCAGCGCGAGCAGATCGCCGATCACCGCGCGATTGGTGTGCGCCTCCACCCCTTCGGGAGCCTCGGTGCGACCGTAGCCGCGCAGATCCGGGGCGATGGCCCGGTAGCCCGCTGCCGCCAGCGCGGGCAGTTGCCGATGCCAGACGTACCAGCCGTGCGGGAAGCCGTGACAGAGGATCACCGGGAAGCCCCGGCCCTGTTCGACGACGCGCATCCGCGCCTCGCCCGTGTCCACGAACCGCTGTGTCGGCTCCACTCCGCCTCCCGAGTACTAGAACGTGTTCTCATTTCACGGTAGTGTCCCGGAGTCGTGAACGGAATACTCGCCGACCGGGTCGCGGTCGTCACCGGAGCCAGCCGCGGCATCGGCAAGGGCATCGCCCTGGAACTGGGGGCCGCGGGCGCGACCGTGTACGTCACCGGTCGCACCGACGCGCCGGGCCGGTTGCCGGGAACGGTCGCCGAAACCGCCGCGCGCGCAACCGAACTCGGCGGCGTCGGGATCCCGTACATCTGCGATCACCGTCACGACGCGGCGGTGGCGGAGCTGTTCGCCACGATCCGCCGCGACCACGGCCGCCTCGACATCCTGGTCAACAATGTCTACAACTCCCCCGCCTCGGCCCGCTGGCTCGGCAAGCCGTTCTGGGAGGTGCCGCCGCGGGCGTGGGACGAGAGCTTCGACATCGGCGTCCGCTCCCACTACGTCGCCGCCTTCCACGCCGCCCCGCTGCTGATCGAATCGGGCGGCCTGATCGTCAACATCTCCTCCCCCGGCGCGGAGCACTACACCCACAACGCCGTCTACGGCGTCGCCAAGGCCGCCGTCGACCGCCTCACCGCCGACCTCGCCCACGACCTCGCGCCCACCGACGTCACGGTCGTCTCCCTCTGGCCCGGCATCGTGAACACCGAACTGCTGCAAATGGTTCCGCCCGGCCCCGACGGCCGCCGCCTGATCACCCTCCCCGGCGAGGGCACCTTCGACCTCGCCGACGCCGAAACCCCCCGCTTCCCCGGCCGCGCGGTCGTCGCCCTCGCCACCGCCCCCGACCGCCGCACCCGCACCGGAAAGCCCTGGCGCGTGGCCCATCTGGCGGCCGAGTACGGCTTCACCGACATCGACGGCCGGATGCCCCTCGCCGAACCCGAGGAACTCAGGCCACATCCAGGAAGCGCCGCACCGAACGGGCAGGGGCGGGCTTGACGCGCCAGACGAGGCGGACTCGGGAGGGTGGGGCGTCGGGGACGTCCCGGTAGACGACGCCCGGGTGGGGGGCTCGGGTGCGGGCCAGTTCGGGGACGCCGCCGATGCCGCGGTCGGCGGCGATCAGCTCGATCCATTCGTCGAAGTTGGTGCAGTGCACGACGGTGCGGCCGGGAGGCGCTGTGGGCCAGGAGGTTTCGTCGGTGGTGCCGGTGATGGTGTTGGCCACGAGGGGGTAGTGGGCGGCGTCGGACCAGCGCAGGTCGGGGCGGCGGGCGAGGGGTGAGCGGATCGACACCGCCAGCAGGCGTCGCTCCACGCCGATCACGCGGCTCGCGAGTTGGGCGGGCAGCCGGGAGTCGCGGCGATAGAGCGCGACGTCGACCGCGCCGGACTGGAGGGCGGCGATCGGGTCGTCGACGCGGCGGATCTCGACGTGGCCGCCGAGGGCCTCGAAGCGGGTGCGGGCGTCGGCGAACCACGTGTCGGGGAGAAGCCAGGAGAAGCCGATCGAGACCGCGGAACGCAGGTGCAGGTCGGCGACGGCCGTGTCGAGGTCGGCGAGCAGGCGTTGGGCGACCGCGCGGAAGTGTTCGCCCTCGGCGGTGAGGGTGAAGCGGCGCGAGGTGCGTTCGATCAAGCGGCAGTCCAGGATTCGCTCGAGCTGCTGAATGGTCCGGGTCAGCGACGGCTGGGTGATGTGCAGGCGCTCGGCGGCGCGGGTGTAGTTGCGTTCGCGCGTCACGGCCAGGTAGGCCCGCAGGTGCCGCAACTCCAGATCCATGCGTTCAGCGTATACACGGTGCCCGGAAAGCATTTCTCTCGCCCGTCGCGGATCCCTAACGTCGAGTGGTGTGACGATTGTGCCGACTCGCCCGGATTCGCTCGCCCCCGCGTTCCGTGCCTCGGCGGGGCTGGCCGCCGCCATGGGGATCGGGCGGTTCGCCTTCACGCCGCTGCTGCCGGTCATGATTCACGCCGGTCGGATCGACGCGCGGGCGGGCGCGCTCATCGCGGCGGCCAACTACGCGGGCTATCTGCTCGGGGCGGTCGTCCTGGCTCGTCGTCCGGAATGGCACGGCCGCAACACCTTTCGGGTCGCCGCCGTCGCGCTCGTGCTGAGCGAGGCGCTGATGGCCTGGTCCGCGCCGCCGCTCGTGCCCGCGATGCTGCGGCTGGTCGCGGGTGTCGCGAGCGCGGTGGTGTTCATCGGGTGTGCGGGTATCGCGGCGCGGCACGAGAATCGGCGGCGCGCGGCCGGGATCACCTTCGCGGGCGTCGGCTGCGGGATCGCGCTGACCGGAGCGCTGGCACTGGTACTCGGGCCGCACGTGTCGTGGCAGGCGCTGTGGCTGGGGTCGGCCGTGCTGACCGCCGTGCTGCTGGCACCCGCGCTGGCGCTCGATATCGTGCCGGGTCGCCGGGCGCGGGCGGGCACCACCCGTTCGGTCCGGGCGTGGCGGGCGCTGCTGCTCGCCTACTTCCTGGAGGGCCTGGGCTACATCGTGATCGGCACATTCCTCGTGGCCGCCGTCGGTGACGCGACCCTCGGCACGACCCTGTGGGTCGTCGTCGGCGTGGCCGCGGCCCCGGCGACGGTGCTGTGGGGTGTGCTGGCCCGGAAGCGAACCCCGTTGCGCGCCATGGTCTTCGCGCTCGTCTTGCAGTTCTTCTCGGCATTGCTGCCCGCGCTGTCGCCCGGCGCGGTCCCGGCGCTCGTCGCCGCGGCGCTGTTCGGGGCCACGTTCATGGGCATCACCATGCTCGCGATCGAGATCGGCGACGACCTCGCGGGCGCGGGGGCGGCCGCGACGCTGACCGCCGGGTACGGGCTGGGTCAGGTGCTGGGGCCGCTGGTGGTGACGCCTGTCCTGGGCACGAGCTACACCGCGGCCTTCGCCATCGCCGCCGTCGTGCTCGCGGCGGCGACCGGCGTGGCGCTGACGATCAGGAGAACTTGATCTCGAAGCCGATGCCGAGGATGGAGATGATCCAGATCAGGCCGATGAAGATCGTGATGCGGTCGAGGTTCTTCTCCACGACGGTGGATCCGGACAGGCTCGCCTGCACGCCGCCGCCGAACAGGCTGGACAGCCCTCCGCCCTTGGCCCGGTGCAACAGGACCAGCAGCACCAGCAGCACGCTGGTGATGATCAGGAGGATATCCAGGAACATGCGCATGCCCGACAGTTTAGGTCCCCGCCCGCGCCGGTTCCGCAGCAGCCATGGCAATCATCCGCGCCGCCAGGTCCGCACCGGCTGCACCGGTCGCACCGCGACCAGATGCAGGGTGTGACTCTCCCCCGTCGTGTACTCCCCGACGCGTTGTTCGGCCAGCCGGTCGTTGGCGGTGAGCCGGACCTGATGCTGGCGCATGTGCTCGTCCCACGAACGCACCACGAACGCCTCGATATAGCGGTCGGCCACGCCCACGTCCCGGTACAGGCGCCATTCCATCGCGCCCGTGCGCTGCCGGGACCGGCCCACCCGCGCCATGGCCGAGGTGAAGTCGGCCGCCGCCGCGGCGGGTACGTGATAGGTCACCAGCACCAGCACCGGGCCGTCCTCGGGTTCGGGTTCGAACTCCAGCACCGGTTCGGGCCAGTAGGCGGCGGGCGTGGTGTCCAGCGAGGTGACCCGCACCGGCAGCCACACCGTGGTCAGCGCGCACAAGGCCAGCAGGCCGGTCGCGCACCACAGCGCGACCGTCACCCCGAACGACCCCGCCAC
This sequence comes from Nocardia sp. NPDC004068, assembly GCF_042874315.1. Classification (NCBI taxonomy): domain Bacteria; kingdom Bacillati; phylum Actinomycetota; class Actinomycetes; order Mycobacteriales; family Nocardiaceae; genus Nocardia; species Nocardia sp. NPDC004068. Next base: position 110,002 of record NZ_JBIAMW010000010.1, on the reverse strand, counting down.
CACACCCCACACCAGCGAACCGACGGCCTGCCCGCCCATGAACACCAGCTGATACACCGACAGCCCCCGCGCCCGCACCCACCCCGGCAACAGCAACTGCATCGTCGAATTCAGCGTCGACAACGCGGTCAACCAGGAGAACCCACCGAACACCAACGCCACCAACACGATTCCCGCGACGGGCACGCTGGCCGCCGCGAGCGTCGCCACCGCGAACAGCACCGCCGCCAACGCCAGCAACCGGGTCGGGCTCAATGTCCTTCGCAGCCAGGTCAATTGGGTCGCCCCGGCCACCGCGCCCACGCCCAGCGCGCCGAGCAGCAGGCCGTACCCCGACGACGACAACCCGAGGCGCGCGTGCGCGACCACCGGCAGCAACGCCCACAACGCGCTCGCCGGGCCGATGAACAGGATCGACCGCAGCAGCACCCGCCGGATCGCGGGCGCCGCGCGAATGAACCGCAATCCCGTCTGCAGGGCCGCGAACGGGCGTTCCGCGGGCAGATCCTGATCGGCCGTCGGCCGCCGCCACCGGACCAGCACGGCCACCACCCCCACGAACGAGGCGGCGTTCACCGCGAACACCAGCGTCGGCCCGACCAGCGACACCAGCACGCCCGCGATCGCGGGCCCGACCGCGCGGCCGATATTGTTGCTCATACTGCCCAGCGCCGCCGCGGCGGGAATCTCGTTGCGCGGCACCAACTCCGGCTGCACCGCCTGCCACGCGGGCGCGGTCATGGCCTGCCCGATGCCGAGCAGGAACAGCAGCGTCAGCAGCAGCGCCGGGGTGATCCGCCCGACGGCCGTCACCCCCGCGAGCACCAGCGCGCAGACCGCCATCGCCGATTGCGCGCCGATAAGCAGCCGTCGCCGGTCGAGCAGATCGGCGAGCACCCCCGACGGAATCGACAGCAGCATCACCGGCAGGGTCGTCGCGGTCTGCACCAGCGAGACCAGTGTCGCCGCGTTCGGCTCCTCGACCAGCAACCACTGCGCGCCGACCGTCTGCATCCAGGTCCCGAGATTGGACACCAGCTGGGCGATCCACAGCGCGCGAAACACGCGCGACGCCAAGGGCGCCCAGGTGGAGGCGGGAGCGATCGGGGGTGCGGCCATATCGGGAGCCTAACCAGCCGGGATCCGGGCCAATCGCCGCTACGATGGCAACATGTCGGCAACGCTGCTGCGCTGGGTGTCCGTCCTGACGCTGGCGACGGCGGTGGCGGGCTGTGCCACGGACTCGGGCTCGCACGATTCGACCGGTCCGACGCCCATGGGCCACACTTATGTCTCCACCAAGGTCGACGGCACGGCCATCCCCGGCGGCGGCCCGCTCGAACTCACCTTCACCGACGGCCGCGTCTCCGCGCGTTCCGGCTGCAACACCAGCGGCGGGCCGGTGTCCTTCGACGGCGACGTCCTGCGGATCTCCGGCCTCGCGACGACCATGATGGCGTGTGTCGGCGACCGCGCGGGAGCCGACGGCTGGCAGACGGGCCTGCTGGAATCCGCGCCGACCTGGAAACTGAACGGCGACACGCTCACCCTGACCGGTAACGGCAGCACGGTCGCCCTCCTCGACAAGCGGGTCGCCCGGCCCAACCGGCCGCTGACCGAGACCGAATGGACCGTCACCACGCTGCTGCGTCCCGAGGGACAGGTCACCTCGCAGGCCCTCGAACACGCGAAACCCACCCTGACCATCGGCACCGACAATCGGGTCGCGGGCAGCGCGGGCTGCAACCACCTGAGCGGAACGGCCGAGATCGCGGCGGGCGACCGGGAGATCACCTTCCGGCTCGCCACCACCCGCATGCTGTGCGAACCCGAGGTGATGGACGTCGAACGGCAGGTGCTCGAGGCCCTGGACGGTAAGACCACGGCCACCGTCGACGGCGACACGCTCACCCTGCGCAACGACGGCAACGGCACCGGTCTCGTGCTGACCGCCGATCGCTGATCGGCGGCGACGGCGGGATTCCGGCCCGCCGGGCGCTGCGAGACAACATCATTGGAGAGGTGAGCAGCGAACGCGAAGCAGACCTGGATCGCCGGTTGCGGGAGGCGGTGCGCGCGGCGGAGCCGGGGACGCCCCGGGCGGCCACCGATCCCGTCCGGACCGGGAGCGCGTACACGGGTGTCACCTGTCTCGACCTGTTCGACGCGCAGGCCACGAGCCGCCATCTCGATCTCGCCGCCCGGCGGCTCACCGCGTCGGGTCGCGGCTACTACAGCATCGGCTCGTCCGGCCACGAGGGGAATGTGGTGCTGGCGGCCACGTCGCGGCCGACGGATCCGGTGCTGTCGCACTATCGCGCGGGCGCGTTCTTCGTCCATCGCTGCCGTCAGGTGCCCGGCCTCGATCCCATCCGGGACGTGCTGCTGGGGGTGGTCGCCGCGGCGGCGGATCCGATTTCCGGTGGGCGGCACAAGGTTTACGGTTCCCGGCCCGCCGCGGTGATCCCGCAGACCTCCACCATCGCCTCCCACCTGCCGCGCGCGGTCGGGCTGGGTTTCGCCCTGGACCGGGCGACGCGGCTGGGCAGGCGCACCGAGTGGCCGCCGGACGCGGTGGTGTTGTGCACGTTCGGTGACGCCTCGGCCAACCACTCCACCGCCGCCGGCGCCGTCAATACCGCGATTCACACCGCGCACCAAGGGGTTCCGCTGCCGGTGCTGTTCGTGTGCGAGGACAACGGGCTGGGCATCAGCGTGCCGACCCCGCCGGACTGGATCGAGCACGCGTACGGGTCGCGGCCCGGACTGCGGTACTTCACCGCCGACGGGGCGGATCTGCTTGCGGCGCTGGATGTTTCGGCCGAGGCGTTCCGCTGGGCGCGCGAGCATCGACGCCCGGCGTTCCTGCGGTTGCGGACCGTGCGGCTGCTGGGGCACGCGGGTTCGGATGTGGAGTCGGCGTATCGGCGGGCGAGCGATATCGCCGCCGATCTCGACCGCGATCCGGTGGCGGCGACGGCCCGGCTGCTGGTCACCTCGGGCGTCGCCACCGCCGAGCACGTGCTCGAACGGTACGACTCGATCGGGGCGCGGGTCACCGAGGTCGCGGCCCGGGTCGTCGAGGAGCCGCCGTTGCGGAGCCGGGCGGAGGTCATCGCGCCGCTGGTGGCGAGCGATCCGGTGGCGGTTCGCGCGGACGCGGCGCGGACCGAACCCCTGGTGTCGGACCGGCGGGAGGGAGCTCCCGACTCGCCGGGAAAGCCGTTGTCGGGCAATGGTTTCGGTCTGCCCGCCCTGCGGACCGGGCGCTCGGTGGCGGCGGCCGGGGACGCGGCGTCGCCGGGCGAGAATCCGGCGGCGGAACTGCGGGACGCGACCGCGGCGGGCAGCACCGCCATAGACCCCGGCGACTCGGTGGTGGTCGTCTCCGATCGGGAGGAGCCCGCACCGGGCGGCCGGGAGCGGGCCGACGGGCCGATGACGTTGGCGCAGGCCGTGAATCGCACGCTCGCGGCGCTGCTGGAACGCGACGACGACATTCTGGTGTTCGGCGAGGATGTCGGTCGCAAGGGCGGGGTGTACGGGGTGACCAAGGGTTTGCAGAAAACCTTCGGCGCCCGCCGGGTCTTCGACACCCTGCTCGACGAGCAGAGCGTGCTCGGGTCCGCGCTCGGCGCGGGACTCGCCGGATTCGTGCCGATACCCGAGATCCAGTACCTGGCCTATGTGCACAACGCGCTGGACCAGATTCGGGGCGAGGCCGCGACGCTGCGATTCTTCTCGGCCGGGCAATATCGCAATCCGATGGTCGTGCGCATCCCCGGATACGGATACCAGAAGGGCTTCGGCGGTCACTTCCACAATGACGACTCCGTCGCCGCCCTGCGCGACATCCCCGGCGTGGTGGTCGCCTCCCCCGCCCGCGCCGACGACGCGGCCGCGATGCTGCGCACCTGCGTCGCGGCGGCCCGCGTCGACGGCCGGGTCTGCCTCTACCTCGAGCCGATCGCCCTCTATCACACGCGTAACCTGCACGAATCCGGTGACGACGCCTGGCTCGCCGCCGCCACCGGCGATTCGGTCGACATCGGCCGCGCCCGCGCGTACGGCGAGGGTGCCGACCTCACCATCGTCACCTTCGCCAACGGCGTCCCCATGAGCCTGCGCGTCGCCCGCCGCCTCGCGGACCGCGATATCAATGCCCGCGTCCTCGATCTGCGCTGGCTCGCGCCGCTGCCGCTCGACGACCTCCTCCACCACGCCCGCGCGACCGGCCGCGTCCTCGTCGCCGACGAGACCCGCCGCAGCGGCGGGGTTTCCGAATCGGTCTGCGCCGCGCTGCTGGACGCCGGGTTCGACGGCCCGATCGCGCGGGTCACCAGCGCCGACAGCTTCGTTCCGCTCGGCCCGGCCGCGGCCCGCGTACTCCTGGACGAGGACGCGATCGAGGAAGCCGCGGCGAAACTCGTCGAATCCTCGGCGGACACGTCCGATACGCGGCGCTAGGGGCCGTATTGGTTCAGCGGGCGGTGACCGTGGTCGGGAGAGCGGCGAACCCTCGGTTGTTGGAGGCGTGGATCCGGCGCAGGCCCGCGGGGTCGATCTCGTAGTCGGCGACGTGGGATGCCAACTCCCCCAACGCGATTCGCAGTTCGAGCTGGCCGAGAGCGGCGCCCAGGCAATGATGGCGGCCGCTGCCGAACACCAGCGACGGGCCGGTGTCGCGATCGAGGTCGAAGGTGTCGGGATCGGTGAACACCTCGGGGTCGCGATTGGCGGAACCGGTGATCAGCAGCATGCGCGCGCCCTTGGGGATGTGCACGCCGTGCAGTTCGATCTCCTCGGTGGTCGTGCGCAGATTGTTCTGGGTGGGCGGATCGAAACGCAGGCCCTCGGCGATGAATTCGTCCACGCGGCCGTCGAAGCCGCGGCGGCGCTGATCGGGATGCCGCCAGCCCGTGTACCAGAGATTGCCCAGCGACAGCATGGTCGTCTCGATGCCCGCGCCGACCAGCAGGATGAGCACGCCGACGATCTCCTGCGGCGTCAACCGGTCGTCCCCGTCGGCGGCGTCGAGCAGCGCGGACAGCAGATCGTCCCCGCGCCGCTGGCTCCGCTCGATCGTCAATTCGGTGTAGTAGCCGACCAGTTTCCCGATTGCCTCCATGGCCTCGGGCCGCAGATCGGTAGACTCCTCGTCGGTGTACATGATCTCCTTGCCGAGCTCGAGGACCAGCTCCCGGTCCCGCTCCGGCACCCCGACCAGTTCGGAGATCACATGTGTGGGGAACGGCCCCGCGAAGTCGGCCATCAGGTCGAACGAGCCCCGCTCGAGCAGCGGCGTCAGCAACCCGCGCGCGATCTCCCGGATCCGCGGCTCCAGCCCCGACACTCGCCGCTGGGTGAACGCCTTGGTCACCAGCCCGCGCAGGCGGGTGTGCTTCGGCGGATCCATGGCCACGAACGAGAAGAACTGCTCGGCCTGCGGACCCCAGAACGCCGGTTCCATCCGCAGCCCGTTGGCGCTGGAGAAGCGCTCCGAATCCCGGAACGCGGCCAGCACGTCGGCGTGGCGCGACAGGGCCCAGAAGTCGTCGACCTCGTTGCGGAACACCGGCGCCTCGGCGCGCAGCCGGGCGTAATAGGGGTACGGATCGTCGTGAACAGCGAAATCGTAAGGGCTGTACTGCAATTGCATTGACCGAGCCTTCCATGCGCGCGGCGGTGTCGCTACCGGATTCGCGGATCGGAGCTGACAGGATCACAGTAGTCGAGAGGAAAGAGGGCGTACGTGGACTCCGAATGGGCAACTCCACCCCCCGGCATCGATGTGTCCAAACCCCACCCCGCCCGGCGGTACGACTACTGGCTCGGCGGTAAGGACAACTTCGAGGCCGACCGCAAATCGGCCGAGCTGGTGGCCGAGGCGTTCCCCAGCGTCCAGTTCTCGGCGCTCGAGAACCGCGCCTTCCTGCGCCGCGTGGTCACCTTCCTGTCCGCGGAGGCCGGAATCCGGCAGTATCTCGACATCGGCGCGGGCCTGCCGACCGCGGGCAATGTACACGAGATCGCGCAGGACATCGCGCCCGAGTCGCGCATCGTCTACGTCGACTACGACCCGATCGTCGCGGTGCACGCGCGCACGCTGCTCAACAGCACGCCCGAGGGCCGGACCGCCTTCCTCGAGGCCGACGTCCGCGACCCCGAGCGCATTCTCGGTCATCCTGACGTGCTCGCCACCCTCGACTTCACCCGGCCGGTGGCGCTCATGCTGGTGGCGGTCATGCATTTCATCGTCGACGAGGAGAAGCCCTACGAGCTGGTGCGCCGACTCACCTCGGCGCTCCCGTCGGGCAGCTATCTGGTCATGAGCCACGCCACCAGCGACCACCTCACCCCCGAGGACATCGCCGAGAGCGAGGAGGCCAACAAGCGCAGCGGCATCCCGTTCCGGCTCCGGTCCACCGCCGAGTTCGAGCCGTTCTTCGAGGGGCTGGAGATCGAGCCGCCCGGAATCGGGTCGATCATGTCCTGGCGGCCGGAGGGGTGGCGGGCGCATCCGCGGCCGGAGGCGGTGTCGATGCTGGGAGCGGTTGCGCGAATTCCCTAGCGGCGCACGGCTTTTCGACGAGAAACGGCCCGGCATCGACGAGCGATACCGGGCCGTTGGGTTCGATCGCGGCCGATCAGGGCAGCGGGCCGCCCGCGGCGATGGCCGAGAGGGTGGCGAATTCGTCGCCCTTGAGCGACGCGCCGCCCACCAGGGCACCGTCGATATCGGTCTGCGAGGTCAGCTCGCCGACGTTCTTGGCGTTGACCGAGCCGCCGTAGAGCACCCGGACCGACGCCGCGACCTGCTGACCCGCCAGCTCGGCGAGTTCGGTGCGGATCGCGCCGCACACCTCCTGCGCGTCGGAGGGGGTGGCGACGCGGCCGGTGCCGATGGCCCACACCGGTTCGTAGGCGATGACGACCTTCGAGATCTCCTCGGCCGTCAGACCTTTCAGCGAACCGCGCAGCTGCTCGAGGTTGTAGGCTACGTGCGTCTGCGCCTCGCGGATGTTGAGGTTCTCGCCGATGCAGACGATAGGGGTCATCCCGTTCTTCAGCACCTGCTTGGTCTTCGCCAGCACGATGGCGTCGTCCTCGTTGTGGTACTGCCGCCGCTCGGAGTGGCCGACCACGACGAACGAGCAGCCCAGCTTCGCCAGCATCGGGGCGCTGATCTCGCCGGTGTAAGCGCCCGCGTCGTGCACCGAGACGTCCTGTGCGCCATAGGTGATCAGCAGGCGGTCGCCCTCGATCAGGGTCTGCACGCTGCGGAGGTCGGTGAACGGCGGGAGCACCGTGACATCGACCTTGTCGAAGTACTTGTCCGGCAGGGCGAAGGCGATCTTCTGCACCAGGGCGATGGCCTCGAGGTGGTTGAGGTTCATCTTCCAGTTGCCCGCGATCAGGGGTTTACGCGCCACGACTCAGTCCTCCAACACCGCGATGCCCGGAAGTTCCTTGCCCTCCAGGTATTCCAGCGACGCGCCGCCGCCGGTGGAGATGTGCGAGAAACCGTCCTCGGGCAGGCCGAGCGAGCGCACGGCCGCGGCCGAATCGCCGCCGCCGACCACCGTGAACGCGCCCTTCTCGGTGGCCTTGACGATCGCCTCGGCCACGCCTCGGGTGCCCGCGGCGAACTTCTCGAACTCGAACACACCCATCGGCCCGTTCCAGAACACCGTGCGCGCCTCGGTCAGCAGCGCGCCGAATCGCCGCGCCGACTCCGGGCCGATGTCCAGACCCATCCAGCCCTCGGGAATCTCGTGGGCCGCAACGACTTTCGACTCCGCGTCGGCGGCGAACTTGTCGGCCACCACGATATCGCGCGGCAGATGGATCACGTCGGCGTAGGTGTCGAGCAGCTTGCGGCAGGTGTCGACCATCTCCTCCTGCAACAGCGAGGAACCGACCGAAAGCCCTTGCGCGGCAAGGAAAGTGAAGCACATGCCGCCGCCGATGACGAGGGTGTCGACCTTGGGGGCGAGCGCCTCGATGACCGCGAGCTTGTCGGAGACCTTCGAGCCGCCGAGCACGACGGCGTAGGGGCGTTCCGGTTCGGTGGTGAGCTTGCGCAGCACCTCGACCTCGGTGGCGACCAGGCCGCCCGCGTAGTGCGGCAGCAGCTTGGCCACGTCGTAGACCGACGCCTGTTTGCGGTGCACCACGCCGAATCCGTCGGAGACGAACGCGCCGTCGTCGCCGACCAATTCGACCAGGGCCCGGGCCAGTTTGCCGCGCTCGGCGTCGTCCTTGCTGGTCTCGCGCGGGTCGAAGCGGATGTTCTCCAGCAGGAGCACATCGCCGTCGGTCAGGCCCTCCGAGCGGGCGAGGGCGTCCTGGCCGACGACGTCACCGGCGAGCTGGACGTTGCGGCCCAGCTCCTCGGCCAGCTTCGCCGCCACGGGGGCGAGCGAGAGCTTCGGGTCGGGCTCGCCCTTGGGGCGGCCCAGATGCGCGGTGACGACGACCTTGGCGCCCGCCTCGACCAGCGCCTTCAGCGTCGGGACCGAGGCGAGGATGCGGCCGGGATCGGTGATCGCGCCATTGTCGTCGAGGGGGACGTTCAGGTCGGAGCGCACGAGCACGCCCCGACCGTCGACACCCTCGGCCAACAGGTCCTGAAGTGTCTTGACTCCCATGGGTCTACAGCGACTTGCCGACGAGGCCCACGAGGTCGGCCAGGCGGTTGGAGTAGCCCCACTCGTTGTCGTACCAGCCGTTGACCTTCACCTGACCGTCGATGACCTTGGTCAGCGGCGCGTCGTAGATGCAGGAGTGCGGGTCGGTGACGATGTCGCTGGAGACGATCGGGTCGGTGTTGTACTTCAGGATGCCCTTGAGCGGACCCTCGGCGGCGGCCTTGTAGGCGGCGTTGATCTCGTCGACCGGGACGGCCTTGCTCAGGGTGACGGTCAGGTCGGTGAGCGAGCCCGTCGGGACCGGCACGCGCAGCGCGTAGCCGTCCAGCTTGCCGACCAGCTCCGGCAGCACCAGGCCGATGGCCTTGGCCGCGCCGGTGGAGGTGGGCACGATGTTCAGGGCGGCGGCGCGGGCGCGACGCAGATCCTTGTGCGGGCCGTCCTGCAGGTTCTGGTCCTGGGTGTAGGCGTGCACGGTGGTCATCAGGCCGCGTTCGATGCCGAACGCGTCGTTGAGGACCTTGGCCAGCGGGCCCAGGCAGTTGGTGGTGCAGGACGCGTTGGAGATGATGTTCTGGCTGCCGTCGTACTTGTCGTCGTTGACGCCCATGACCAGGGTGATGTCCTCGTCCTTGGCGGGCGCGGAGATGATCACCTTCTTGGCCCCGGCGGCCAGGTGGCCCTTGGCCTTGGCGGCGTCGGTGAAGATACCGGTCGACTCGACCACCACGTCGACACCCAGATCGCCCCAGGGCAGGGCCGACGGGCCCTCCTTGATGGCGAGCGCCTTGATCCGCTGGTCGCCCACGACGATGGTGTCATCACCGTCGAGCGAGACATCCTGCGGCAGGCGGCCGAGGATGGAGTCGTACTTGAGCAGCGTCGCCAGGGTGGCGTTGTCGGTGAGGTCGTTGACCGCGACGATCTCGATATCCGTGGTACCCAGCGCCTTCTGCGCCTCCACCGCCCTGAAGAAGTTACGACCGATGCGGCCGAAGCCGTTGATGCCTACCCGGACAGTCACGTTATCGCTCCTCAGCTTTCAAGCGGATTTCGTTCCGTTGCAAAGTCCACACTAATGCCCACGCCGCGAGGACACAGACATGCCCCTACTCACACCGAACTGCGGGAGTTCCCGCGATCGGCCCGGACCGCCGCCGACGCCCCGACGGCCCGTTAACCACCTAGCGAAGCCCGCCCTTCACTGGCCCGCGCGCCCGTTCAACGCCAGCACCACAAGGTCTTTCAGCTCGGCGAGCCCCTCCTCGAGCGATCGGAACCGCCCGTTCGCCTGGTCGAAGTACCGGTCCATCCGAGTCTCCAACTGATCGAATCGATTTCGCGTCTCGATCTGGAACTCGGCCAGCCGCTCCCCCAGCGCGTTCGTCATCTTCCGCTGAATCTCGGCCTTGCGCTCCAGAGATGACTGCCCCGCTTCCAGCCGGATCTGACCCTCCTCGAGTCTGGTCTGGCGGCCCTCCAAAGCGATCTGCCCCGCCACCAGGGACGCCTGTCCCTCGACGAGGGCCGTCTGGGTCGCCTCGATCGAGTCGAAGCGCGCCTCGTACCGTTCGTCGTTGGCGTCCACCTTGGCGCTCAGCGCGTCCACCTTGGCGCTCAAAGCCTGCACCGCGCCGGAGGTGGCGTGGTCCTCGGCTCGGTTCGCCTCCAGTGCCGCCACTCTCGCCTCCAGCTGAACCAACGTCGTCATCGTCTGGCCCCCTTACGCTTCGGTCACCCCTAACCTGGCACCTCGAAACTACCGCACCGGTGGGGTGGGTGGGGGTGGTGGAACGTGTTCTGGGGATAACTTTCGGGCTGGGGATGAATCTATGAAAACCGCCGTCGCACAGGGGGTTTCGTGCGGCGGCGGTTCTCGGGGGAAGGGTCAGGCGTCTTCGAGGAGTTCGGCGGTGACGGCGGATTCCGTGTCGGGGACGCCCAATTCCTTGGCGCGGCGGTCGGCCATGGAGAGCAGGCGCCGAATGCGGCCCGCCACCGCGTCTTTCGTCATGGGGGGCTCGGCCAGTTGGCCCAGTTCCTCGAGGGATGCCTGGCGGTGCTGGACGCGCAAGCGGCCCGCGGCGGCGAGATGGTCGGGGACGTCGTCGCCCAGTATCTCCAGGGCGCGCTCGACCCGGGCGGCGGCGGCGACGGCGGCGCGGGCGGACCGGCGCAGGTTGGCGTCGTCGAAATTGGCCAGCCGGTTGGCCGTCGCGCGCACCTCGCGGCGCATGCGGCGCTCCTCCCAGGTCAGGCGCGTGTCCTGCGCGCCCATCCGGGTGAGCAGGGCGCCGATGGCCTCGCCGTCGCGGACCACGACCCGATCGGTGCCGCGCACCTCGCGCGCCTTGGCCGAGATGCCCATCCGGCGGGCCGCGCCCACCAGGGCCAGCGCGGCCTCGGGGCCGGGGCAGCTCACCTCGAGGGCCGAGGAGCGACCCGGTTCGGTCAGCGAGCCGTGCGCGAGAAACGCTCCGCGCCAAGCGGCTTCGGCGTCGGCGATGCTGCCGCCGACCACCTGCGCGGGCAGGCCGCGCACGGGACGCCCGCGCACATCCAGCAGACCGGTCTGCCGGGCGAGGGCCTCACCCTCCTTCGACACCCGCACCACGTACCGGGAGGTCTTGCGCAACCCGCCCGCGCCGAGGACGTGCACGTCGGAGCCGTAGCCGTACAGCTCGAAGATCTCGCGGCGTAGCCGTCGCGCGATCGACCCCATGTCGACCTCCGCCTCGACGATCACCCGCCCACCGACGATGTGCAAGCCGCCGGCGAACCGGAGTAGCGCCGACAACTCCGCCTTGCGTGAACTCACCTGCGAGACGGAGAGACGGCTCAGCTCGTCCTTCACCTCGGCTGTCATCGCCACGAGACCCGCTCCTTTCCACCCAACGCGGACCGCACCTGCTGGCCACGGTGCCGTCCTTCGACTCGAAGCCCTGTCATTTCCGGCCGAGGTAGCCGGATCACCTGATCCAGTGCGGCGGCTAGTTTTCCAGGGTGGTGCCGGTCCGTCCCCGCCTCGGCGACATCAGCGAAGGTTACTCGTGCGCGCAGCTGTTCGGCAGCTCTTGCCACATGTTCGCGCTCGCTACCCTCGGGTACGGACCCGGAATCCACCAGCACATGATCGACCGCGAAATCCGGTGCGTGCTGGGACAATACATGCAGGTGCCGCTCGGCGGAGAATCCGGCCGTCTCACCCGGCTCCGCGGCGAGGTTGAGCACCAGCACTTTTCGGGCACGCGTGTGCACGAGCGCCTCGTGCAGGCCCGGAACGAGCACGTGCGGAATGACACTGGTGAACCACGAACCCGGACCCAGCACCACCACATCGGCGTGCTCGATCGCCGCGGTCGCCTCCGGGCTCGCGGGCGGATCCTGCGGAATGAGCCGCACGCGGCGCACCTTGCCGGGCGTGGTCGCCACCGCGACCTGCCCCCGGATGCACCGGCTCACCCGCGGGTCGGCCTCGAGCCCGGACACGTCGGCCTCGATGATCAACGCGGTCGGCGACATCGGCAGCACCCGCCCGCGAATGCCTAGCACTCGGCCCATCTCGTCGAGCGCCGCGACCGGATCGCCGAGCACCTCGGTCAGGCCCGCGAGAACGAGGTTGCCCACCGAATGCCCGGCCAGCGCGCCGGTGCCGCCGAAGCGGTGCTGCACCGTGCGCGCCCACAGTCCCTCGGTGTCCTCGGAGAGCGCGGCCAGCGCCATCCGCAGATCGCCCGGCGGCAACATGCCCAGTTCGGCGCGTAGTCGCCCCGACGAGCCGCCGTCGTCGGCGACGGTGACCACCGCGGTGATCCGCTCGGTCAGCCGGCGCGCCGCCGACAGGGTCGCGTACAGGCCGTGACCACCGCCCAGCGCGACGATCGCGGGCGTTTCGTCGGTTGCGCTCATTCCCGCCCCAGGTCTCGGTGAACCACACGCACGACATCGTGATCGGACGCCCCCAGCGCTTCGCCCAGGGCCTCCGCCATCGCCACACTGCGGTGCTTACCGCCGGTGCAGCCCACTGCCACGGTCATGTAACGCTTCCCCTCTTGGCGGTACCCGTTGGTCGTCAGATCGATCAGGTGGTGACAGGTCCGCAGGTAGTCGTCGGCGCCCGGCTGGGACAGCACGTACTCGCTGACCACCGCGTCCTGTCCGGTGTATTCGCGTAACTCCGGCACCCAATGCGGATTGGGCAGGAAACGCAAATCAAACACCATGTCGGCGTCCAGCGGAACTCCGTACTTGAAACCGAACGATTGGATTGTCACCTGCAACGCGGTCGGCGCGCCGCCACCGTAGGCCTCCTCCAGCTTGCGATGCAATTGATGCACCGACAGCGCGGTGGTGTCGATGACCAGATCGGCGGCGGCCTTCACCGTGGCCAAGCGCTGCCGCTCGGCGGTGATGCCGGCCGACAGCGTACCGTCGGCGCTCTCGCTCTGGAGCGGGTGGCGTCGGCGGGCGAAGCCGAACCGGCGGATCAGCACGTCGTCGGACGCCTCGAGGAACAGCACGCGGGTGCGCACGTTCGCGGCGCGCAGCTGCTCGGTCACCCCGGACAGGTCGCCGGTGAAAAACCGGCTGCGCACATCCATGACCAAGGCCAGTTTGCGGATCGGCGGATCGGCCGCGGCGCCCAATTCGACCAGGCGCGCGATCATTTCGGGCGGCAGGTTGTCGGCCACGTACCAGCCGAGGTCCTCGAGGACGCGCGCCGCCGTGCCGCGCCCGGCACCGGACAGTCCGGTGACGATGACAACCTCGACGCCCGCGTTGCCGGGCTCGGGTCGCAGGGACGTCACGGCGGCGTGGCCGTCCGCCGCGTTGTTGTTCGATTCGACGCTGGTCATGTCCTATCGGATCCGTCTCTGGGCTGTCATTCGATCATCCTGCCTCGCATCGGCTCGAGACGGCGAGCACACGCCAGGGACGAAACCCAGACGTGACCAGTCCGGTTCGCGACTCAGTCATCGTTGAGGGCCGCGAGCACCGCCTTGGCCGTGGCGACTCCGATGCCCGGCACCTCCGTGATCTCCTCCACCGTAGCCTCCTTCAGCCGCGCGACCGAGCCGAAGTGGGTGACGAGGGCGGTACGCCGGGATTCGCCGAGCCCGCGCACCGCGTCGAGCGCGGAGGCGGTCATGCGCCGGGAGCGTTTGGATCGGTGGAAGGTGATGGCGAACCGGTGCGCCTCGTCGCGCACCCGTTGCAGCAGATACAGCGATTCGCTGTTGCGCGGCATGATCACCGGGTCGGGCTCGTTCGGCACCCACACCTCCTCGAGCCGTTTCGCCAGCCCGATCACCGCGACATCGGTGATGCCGAGTTCGTCGAGCACCTCCGCGGCCGCGTTCACCTGCGGCGCACCGCCGTCGACGACGTACAGGTTCGGCGGATACGAGAATCGGCGCGGCTTACCGGTTTTCGGGTCGATCCCGGGCGTGGCGTTGTCGGGCTCCTCGGCGAGGGCCTCGAGATCCTTGCGCAGCCGGTAGAACCGCCGCCGGGTCACCTCGGCGATGCTGGCCACGTCGTCGGAGCGGCCCTCCCCCGCGGCCTCCTTGATCGTGTAGTGCCGGTACTCCGATTTGCGCGGCAGCCCGTCCTCGAACACCACCAGCGAGGCCACCACATCGGTGCCCTGCACATGGCTGATGTCGACGCATTCGATGCGCAACGGGGCCGAGTCGAGTTCCAGCGCGTCCTGAATGCCTTGCAGCGCGGCCGATCTCGCGGTCAGATCGCCCGCGCGCTTGAGTTTGTGCTGGGCCAGCGCCTCGGCGGCATTGCGCTGGACCGTCTCCATCAGCGCCTTCTTGTCGCCGCGCTGCGGCACCCGCACCTGCACGGCCGCGCCGCGCAACTCCGAGAGCCAGCCCTGGATCTGGTCGATGTCCAGCGGCAGGGTGGGCACGAGCACCTCGCGCGGGACCACGGTCGCCGGGGTCTCGGTGTCGGTGTTCTCGGCGAAGGCGGCCTGCTCGCCGTAGAACTGGGTGAGGAACTGCTCGACCAGCGCGGCCAGTTCGCCGCCGGATTCGACGTCGCGCTCATCGTCTCGACCTGTGCCGGGGCCCTCCGTGGTTACGCGGGCTGCCTCCTCCGGGCCTGACCAGCCCAGGTCGGCAGCGTCGCCGGACTTGTCGACCACCCAGCCGCGCTGGCCGCGCACGCGTCCGTCGCGGACGTGGAAGATCTGCACCGCCGCCTCGAGTTCGTCGGTGGCGAAGGCGATCACGTCGGCGTCGGTGCCGGTGCCGAGCACGACGGCCTGCTTCTCCAGCGCGCGTTCGAGCGCCTGTACGTCGTCGCGCAGCCGGGCCGCGGCCTCGAAGTCCAATTCTGCTGCGGCCGTGTGCATTTCGCGTTTGAGTTCGCGCACCATCCGGTCGGTCCGGCCGGAGAGGAAGTCGCAGAAGTCCTCGGCGATGCGGCGGTGCTCGGCGGCGTCGACGCGGCCGACGCAGGGGGCCGAGCATTTGTCGATGTAGCCGAGCAGGCACGGCCGCCCGATCTGCTGATGCCGCCGGAACACGCCGTTGGAGCAGGTGCGCACCGGGAACACGCGCAGCAGCAGATCGACCGTCTCGCGGATGGCCCAGGCGTGCGCGTAGGGGCCGAAGTAGCGCACCCCCTTCTTGCGCGCGCCGCGGTAGACGAACACCCGCGGATACTCCTCGTTCATGCTGACCGCGAGCATCGGGTAGGTCTTGTCGTCGCGGTAGCGGACGTTGAAGCGCGGATCGAATTCCTTGATCCAGTTGTATTCCAGCTGAAGGGCTTCCACCTCGGTGGTGACGACCGTCCACTCCACCGCGGCCGCCGAGGTGACCATCTGCCGGGTGCGCGGATGCAGCGAGGTGATGTCGGCGAAGTAGGAGTTCAACCGGCTCCGCAGGCTCTTGGCCTTACCGACGTAGATGACCCGCCCGTGCGCGTCCCGGAATTTGTAGACGCCGGGTTCGACGGGGATGGTGCCCGGGGCGGGTCGGTAGGTCGCGGGATCTGCCACGGCAACCAGGTTAACGACCTGGACCGACAGGTGAACCGACGGTGGCCGGGCGCAGCCGCCGCGCCGACGCGGCGATGGCCTCGTACAGCGCGCGTTCGGGTTCCGAGGGCCGCTCCCGGCGGCGCAACAGCACGAACTCCAGCTCCCCCAGATCGGGCAGCCGGTCGTCGCGCACCGCGAAAAGCCCTGGCGGGAGCAGACTTTCGGCGTGCACGGTCAGACCGAGACCGGCCAGGACGGCCGCGCGCAAGCCGAGCTGGCTGTCGCTGACGCAGGCGATGCGCCAGGTCCGGCCGTGGCGTTCCAGGGCGCGCAACGCGACGCGGCGGGTGATGCTCGGCGGCGGATAGGTCACCAGCGGGATCGGATCGGCGAAACCCGTTGCGCCCGAAGGTCCGGCCCACACCGTGCGGTCGCGCCAGAGCGGTTCGCCGTGCCGCTCGCCGGGCAGCCGCTTGCCGACCATGAGGTCCAGTTCGCCCGCCGCGAGCCGGTGCTCGAGGTTCTCGCTGAGCCCGACGGTCAGCTCCAGATCGACCCCCGGATGGCTGCGCTGGAATTCGAGCAGCACCTCGGGCAGTTCGCGGGCCATGACGTCGTCGGAGGCGCCGAGCCGGATCAGTCCGGTCAGGTGCGATTCGGCGAAGTGGCGTTCGGCGCGGGCCTGGGCGTCGAGGATGTCGCGCGCGAATCCGACCATGGCCGCGCCGTCGGCGGTCAGGGCGAGGTTGCGGGTGTCGCGGCGGAACAGGGCGCGGCCGGTCGCCTGTTCGAGCCGGGCGATGTGGCCGCTGACCGTCGACTGTCGCAGCCCGAGCAGGCGGCCCGCGGCGGTGAAGCCCCCGGCCCGCTCGACCGCCAGGAAGGTCCGCAGCAGGTCGGGATCGAACACATTGATCACGATACTCGTTCGGAGTTATCGCTTTCACCGCCTGTCGCGATCGGTGTGCCGGGTTCTACCGTGCGAGGGTGAGGTTCTTCGCCAAGCTACGCATCGACGCCTTCATGCTCGGCCTGCTGGTCAGCGTGCTGGTGGCCGTGGTCCTGCCCGCACGCGGCGAGGCGGCCGCCGTGCTGGACCGGGTCACCACCGTCGCCATCGGCGCGCTGTTCCTGCTCTACGGCGCGCGCCTGGAACCGCGCGAAGCCCTTGCGGGACTGCGGCATTGGCGGCTGCACTCGACGGTCCTCGCGGTCACCTATCTGGTGTTCCCGCTGCTCGGGCTGGCGTTGCGGCCGCTGGTGCCCGGTGTGCTGAGCGACGAGTTGTACACGGGGGTGCTGTTCCTGACGCTGCTGCCCTCGACGGTGCAGTCGTCGATCGCGTTCACCGCGATCGCCCGGGGCAACGTGGCGGGGGCGGTGGTGAGCGCGTCGCTGTCGAATCTGCTCGGCGTGTTCGTGACGCCGCTGCTGGTCGTGCTGCTGCTGCGCACCCCGGGCGGGGCGACGGTGTCGGCGGGCGCGGTGCTGGCGATCGTGTCGCAGTTGCTGCTGCCGTTCCTGGCCGGGCAGGTGCTGCGGTCCCGGTTGCGTCCGGTGCTGCGGCACGCGGCGCTGACGCGGGTGGTGGATCGGGGGTCGGTGTATCTGGTCGTGTACGCGGCCTTCAGCGCGGGGATGGTGGAACACGTCTGGCGCGGGATCTCGGGGTGGGCGCTCGCGGCGGTGGTCGCGGTGTGCGCGGGGCTGCTGGCGCTGGTGCTCGCCACGACCTCGGTGCTGGGGCGGGTCGCCGGGTTCGGGCGGGGTGATCGGATCGTGTTGATCTTCTGCGGGTCGAAGAAGAGTCTGGCGAGTGGGCTGCCGATGGCCACGGTGCTGTTCGGGGGGCACGCGGTGGGGTTGATCGTGTTGCCGCTGATGATCTTTCATCAGATCCAGTTGTTCACCTGCGCCGCGCTCGCGGGTCGATGGGGACGGGCCGAGGACGCGCGCAATGCCCAGGAGCGGGCGGGCGCGGTCGCGTGAACGGCTAACGGCCCGAAGGGAATTCGGTGGTTCCGCCGTCCCCGGCGGGGATGATCGGCAGCGTCACCGACGACGGGTGGTCGGGGTCGTGCAGGATCGTCTGGGTCGCGCTCTGCGTGGCGGTGCCGAGGCCGAACGGCTCGCCGGTGTTCGGGTTGGGAGCGTACTGCGGATAGTCGCTGGAGGAGATCTCGATCCGGAGGCGCGAGCCCGCGGGCACCAGGAAGCTGGTCGGCCAGATCTTGATGCTGTACCGGTAGGGCTGGCCGGGCACGATGGGTGTCGGATTCTCGAGCGAGTCGCGGAAGGCCGCGCGCAGGATGCCGTTGTTCAGATTGCGCGACGAGCCGTCGGGCGCGACCACCACGAGTTTGGCGGTGAAGTCGGTATCGGGCGCGGTGGAGGTGGCCCACAGGTCGACCGTCGTCGGACCGGTGAGTTCGGTGTCGGCGGTGAGCGGGGCGCTGGTGTAGGTGAGGACGTCGGTGCGTTGTTCGACCACGAATTGGTCGAACGGTCCCTGCGGTCCGGTGCTCGCGCCGCAACAGGAGTGCCCGCCCGCGCTGGGTGCCGGGGTGAGCGGATCGTAGATGTAGTGGTCCGGCGGTTGCGGACTCGTGGGGCGTTCGGAAGTCAGTGCGCCGCTGCGGTTCTGGGGGCTGGCGTCGCCGTTGCCGGAGAAGTAGTAGGTGGTCCAGCGGGTGTTCGGCAGGGGCCAGGCGTCGGCGGACTTCCAGCGGTCGGCGCCCATCAGGAAGTAGTCGACCCGCGGCTTGCCCGAGACGTTGTTGTCGCGCCCCTTCAGGAAGTGATCGAACCAGGCCAGCATGAGGTCGTTCACGGGACTGTCGCCCCCGGGACCGCCGTCGAGCATGGGCGCGGAGATGTGCGAACCCGGCCGCCCCCAGCCGACGTGGTCCCACGGCCCGATCACGAGCCGTTGGTTGCGGCGGGCGTCCTCGGTGCCGCCGGAGCGGACCATGCCCGCGAAGTTCTCCACCCCGCCCGCGAGGAAGGCGTCGTACCAGCCCTCCATATCGAGCACGGGCACCTTCACCGACGGATAGCGGTCGCGGATGCTCCACTGCTTCCAGTAGTCGTCGCGGGTGGAGTGCCGGATCCAGTCGAAGAACCAGGGCGCCACCGCCGGATCGCCCGGGTGCAGGGGCGGAAACTGCCGGTACGGCCGATACGCCAGCCAATGGGTGTAGTCGGCGCCGTCGGCCCGCAACTGTTTCGCGGTGCCGGTGTCCCCGCGATTGACCGCCGCGCTGGTGGCGATGGTCTCCATCACCCAGGGTTCGACGAAGGCCAGCCGGAACGCGCCGCCCTCGTAGGTCCAGCCGTCGTAGTAGTCCGAGGCGGTGTTGGCGGGCACGATCGTGGTCAGATGCGGCGGGGTCTCCACCGCGGCCAGCCATTGGGTCGCCCCGACGTAGGACGAGCCGTACATGCCGACCTTGCCGTTGGAACCGGGCAGGCCCGCGGCCCACTCGACCGAGTCGTAGCCGTCGGCGCGGTCGGCGGCGAATTCGGTGAAGGTGCCGCCCGACACGCCCTGACCCCGAATGTCCTGCACCACAACGAGATAGCAGTGCGAGGCGAACCAGTCCGGGGTTTGGTAGCGGGAGGGCTGGATCTGCGCGGCCGTTTTGCCGTACTGGGTGCGCATGAGCACGACCGGCACCGCGTCCCCGGTGCGCGGGCGGTACACGTCCGCCTTCAGCACGACACCGTCGCGCATGGTGGCGGGGACGTTCTCCTGTTTGTCGACCGCGCAGGGTCCGCGCCCGCCGGCCGGTGGCCACGATCCCGTCTCGCGGGTGCGCGTCCCGCCCGAACCGCCACAGCCGCTCAGGAGCAGAACGGCGATGGCCGCCAGCGCCGCGCCCCGCGTCCGCTTCGACGACATGCGCCGACGGTAGCACCGACGCGAACGCGGTTGCGCTACTTCGACTCCAAGGGCAGCAACACGTCGGTGAAGCGGTCCAGGAACGCCTCGAACGATTCGGTGCCCGCGGAGCGGACCACGAATTTGGTGATGCCCGCGTCGAGGTAACCGTCGACGAGGCGGCGCACCGCGTCCCAGTCGGCCGCGACGAGTTCGGCGGGATCGACGTCGGGCCTGCGCGCCCGCACGGCGGCCACCAGATCGGCGGGCGGATCACCCTCGGCGACAACGAGATTGACGCCGTAGTGGTCGGATTCGATCTCCCGCCCCGCCGCCGCGGCCGCCGCCTCGATGGCCGCCCGCGCGGTCCGGGCCTCGGCCGGGGTCGGGAAGCTGCCCAACCACCCGTCGCCGAACCGTCCGATGCGTTCGAACGCCGCCGGGGCCGAACCCCCCAACCAGATGTCCAGCGGCCGGGCCGGGCGCGGCCCGATCGCGGCGTCCCGCACGGTGAAGAACCGCCCGGTGAAGTTCAGCTTCTCCTCGGCCAGCGCCGCGCGCAGCAGGCGCAGCGATTCGTCGAAGACCGCGCCGCGCTTGCCTTTCGGCACCTCGAACAGGTCCCGCTCGCCGGGCCGCGCCGGTTGCAGTCCGAACACCGGCAGCACCCGCTTGGGCGCCAGCGCCGCCAGCGACGCGAGCTGCTTGGCCACCAAGACGGGATGACGGCCGGGCAGGATCGCCACCGAGGTGCCCACCTTCAACCGCTCGGTCCGCGACAACGCGAAGGCCATCCCGACCGTCGGATCCACCGCGTCGGCGTAGATCACCTCCGACAGCCACAGCGAATCCACACCCGCCGCCTCGAGCAGGTCCACGACCCGCGCGAATTCCGCGGGTCCGCTGTCCATTCCCAACCCGACCCCGAATCGGACCTTCATCCCCGCTCTCCTCCGTCGTCTCTCGCTCGGTGCCAACCCGGAGCACAGCCCGTTCCATTCCCGAGCGTCTCGAGACGCCTACGCCACCGCCGCGAAGACGCGGCCCAGTGGGCCCGCCAGGTCGCCGCGCGCCCCGATCTCGACCGTGTCCAGTTCCAGCCAGGCGGCCAGTTCGCGCAGTGCTCGGGCGAGTTCGCTTGTGACATAGGGCGAATCCCAGCCCGGTTCGGCGAAGGCGCCGGGGACCAGCAGGCGCCCAGTGCCGCGCTCCGCGCGCAGGTCGACCCGGGCCACCAGCTCGCCGTCGAGCAGGAACGGGAACACGTAATAGCCGTGCACGCGTTTGGGTTCCGGGGTGTAGATCTCGATGCGGTAGTGGAAGTCGAAGATCCTTTCGGTGCGGGGCCGGAAGAAGATGAGCGGATCGAACGGGCACAGCAGCGCCGCGCCCTCGATCCGCCGCGGCGTGCGCGCCGCCGCGTGGAGATAGGCCACCCGGTCCCAGCCGTCGACCTGGACCGGCTCCAGCATCCCCGCGTCCACCAATGCCGCGATGGCGGGTTCGGTTTGGCTGCGGTGCAGGCGGTAGTAGTCGCGCAGATCCGGTTCGGTGGCGATGCCCAGGGCGACCGCGGCGCGGCGGACGAGTTCGAGCACCGCCTCCGGCTCCTCGACGCGCTGGGCCGTGATCTCCGGCGGCAGCACGCGCTCGGTGAGGTCGTAGTGGCGCTGGAAGCCCACCCGCTTGTCGACCGACAGCTCACCGGTGGCGAACAGCACCTCGCAGACCACCTTGGTGTCGCTGTAGTTCCAGCCCCAGTGGTCCTTGCTGCGCGGCCGGTCCAGTTCCAGATGCCGCTCGACCTCCCCGGCCGTGCTCGCCCCGAATTCGCCGATCACCCCGAGCACGTCACCCGGTAGGTTTGGGTTGCGCTGCAACACGTTTCGCGCGCCGCCCCACCGGCCGTGGCGATACCGCTCCATCCGCCACCGCAGCAGCGGCCAGTCCTCGACCGGGAGCAGCGCCGCCTCGTGCGCCCAGTACTCGACCAGCCGCCGCGGCCGCCGCGCGCTGTGACTCCACGCCGCCTCGTCGAGCAGGGTGCGGTCGTACGCGCCGATGCGGCTGAACACCGGCGCGTAGTGCGCCCGCACCACCGCCGACACCGAATCCAGTTGCAGCAGCTGCGTCCGCTCCAGCACCCGCAGGATCGTGCGGCGGCTGGGTGGGGACGACGGCCGTGGCGTGGCGAATCCCTGGGCGGCGAGCGCGGTCCGGCGGGCCGCGGCGGCGGTCATGGTACGCACAGTCGCACCATGCCAGACGCCACCGACAAGTCGGCGCGCGCGCCCGCCCGGCCGCCGGTCAGGAGATCTTGTCCGCGGATTTCGGCGGCGCCAGCGCCTGTTCCACCGCCGCCAGGGCGTCGACGGGAGTTCGGTTGGCGCCGTTGGCGTCTCGCCCGAGCTGCGGCCAGCCCGCCCCGTCGGGGCCGCGCAGCTGGATCCAGATGTCGCGGGTCTTCTCCAGCAGCTCGCGCTGTTCGGCCTCGGTCAACGCTGTCATGATTCCCTCCTCTGTTCCCACGCCGCACTGTGCGGCGAAGTCCTCCGGTGACAGGCCGTTGGCGGCGTTCATATCGCAGCTGCCGAAGGGCGGACAGCCCTCGGGCAGGCCGCCGCCGAACCCGGCGCCGTCGGTGTACTGGTGGGCGATCTGGCCGGGCAGCTCCGGATTGTGGCCGTAGCCCGCGCCGACCAGGCGCAGCCCCTCGGGACGGTCGGGCCACATGGCGAACAGGTCGCCCTTGTTGGCGTAGCCGATGACCCGCCGCGGATCGCCGAGCCAGTCGGCCAGCCGCCAGTACGCGCGGTTGATGCCGTCGGATTGATCGCCGCCGGGATTGCCGCCCGATTCGACGTCGATCATCGTGATCATGCGGGGATGCGGGCCGCCGCACTGTTCCACCATCTCCCGATGGGTGGCCACCGTCTCGGCCCAGTTGGGCCGCCAGTAGAAGTAGACGATGAAACACGCCAACCGGCCGTCTTCGACCGCGGTCGTGGCCCACGCGTAGTTCGCGGCGAAGTTCGGATCGCGGAAGGTGCCGTCGTTGGAGCGGAAGCTCAGGATCCCGTACGGATAGGAATCGTCGACCGGGGCCTGGAAGTACGAGACATCGGCAAAGAGACTGTCCACCATTGTCTTTCCTTTCGATCGGTATGCGGCCAGTCTCGGGGCCGGGCGTCTCACCGACGTCTCACGCGCGTCTCATGAAACACGCCGATCGGTCCGCTCGAAATGCTGAAACATAGTTGCACCAAGGCTCGATAACCAGGAGAATCAGGCAGGCACTGATTCAGCCAGCCGGTGACCAACCGCTCGGGGGGCGGACATCGGACCGACAGCAGCCCGATCGCTCGGCGATCGAGGCGGCGGAAGGCCGAGGTGAACAGCGTGCGGGCAACGACCAAGAACGGAACGACGGGGGGCCGCGGGGTATTGGAGGGCGCGTTCGCGCTGCTCGACGTCCTCGCGGACGGTATCGATCGCGGGCTGACCCAGCTCGCGGCCGAGGCCGGTCTGCCGAAGGCGACCGCCCACCGACTGCTCGACCAACTCGTCTCGCTCGGCGCGGTCGAGCGCCGGGACGGGCGATACGGTCTGGGCGCCAAGACCTTTCGGCTCGGCCAGTCCTGGCGCCCGGCGCGGCTGCTGCGCGCGGCGGCGGGGCGGCCGATGGGCAGGCTGGCCGCGAATGTCGACCGCGGCGGATTCAGCCTGTCGGTGACCGCGGGCCGGCAGACCATGCTGGTGGCGGGCATCGGCCGCGAGGTGAACGAGGCGTTTCCGCTCCGCGCCGGGGTGGTGCTGCCGCCCGGCACGGCGGCGGGCAAGATCCTCGCTCCCACAACGCCTTTCGCGACCGCACCGGAGGGATGCTCACCGCGCGAATGGGCGCGCACGACCGCCGCGACCCGCGAGCAGGGCGTGGCCTACGACCTCGACATGCGGCACGTCGGGGTGGCGTGCGTGGCCGCGCCGGTGCACGCCCCGTCCGGGGTGGTGGTGGCCGCGCTGGCGGCCACCACCTTCGACCTGCGCCGGGTGCACGGCCTCGCCGAGGCGGTGCGCCGCGGCGCCACCATGATCACCGCCGATCTGGCCCGCCTCGTGCGCACCGAGCGCGCGGGGACGCCGTGGCCGGACGAGGGAGCGTTCGCCGCGCCGGAGTCCGGCGCGCCGGGCGACAGCCGGACTCGGACGGCCTGAGCCGGACCCGTTGCGGGCCGGGCGAATCCGCGACGTGCAAGTCGCTCACCCAGGACCACGGTGCGGACCGGCCCTCGGCTAGGCCGGTCAGGGCGACAACCTGCGGGTCCGGCCGACGAACAGGTCGGCCGGGCCGCACAGCGCTCGGCCGCCGTCGGTTCCGGCCGGTTCCAGCGGCGGCGTCGGCGGCCGCGTCGGAACCCGCAGCGACGGATCATGATTCAGCATGCGCACCTCGAGCTCGGCGGTCTCCGGTGACGGATCCATGCCCAGCTCGTCGGCGAGCGCGCGGCGCAGGCGGTGCAGGCGGTGCAGCGCGTCGGGCGGACTGCCGTTGCGGTACACCGCGATCGCGTGCAGGCGGGCCAGCGGTTCGTGCAGCGGATGCTCGGCCACCAGGGCCGCCAGTTCGGCGACCACGTCGGCGTCGGCGCCCGCGCGCACCGCGGCGTCGAGTCCGGTGACGGTGAGCCCGAGCCGCCACTCCGTCAACCGCGCGGCCTCGGCCTGGGCGAAGGGCAGCGCGAGCAGATCCGCCAGAGCCGGTGCGCGCCAACGGGATACGGCGTCGCCGGCCGCGACCCGAACGTCCTCGTGGCGTCCGGCGCGCCGGGCCGCGTGCATGCGATCGGCGGCGGCCTCGGCCGCGACCAGATCGGTGACGACCACGCGCGCCCGATAGCCCGCCGAGGTCCGTCGCACGGCGTCGTTGTGCTCGCCCAGCGCCGCGCGCAGGCGCGAAATCAGCACGCGCAGACGGGGAATGGGCCGCCGCAGCTCGCCCTCGCCCCACAGGTCGGCCGCCAGCCGACCGTCCGGCACCGGCATCCCGCGCGCGAGTCCGAGCCGGACCAGAACCGCCCGCTCCAGCGGGCGATCCACGGCCAGTCGCCGTCCCCCGGCCCACACCTGCACCGGCCCCAGTATGCGTAGCTCGACGGGCGCCTCGGCCGCCCCGCCCCCGTGCCATCGATCCGTCTCGCTCATCGCCCCTCCACGATTCTGCGCCGATGCGCCGGACGCGCATCCGCCCCGAAATGATTGCCGTGAGAATGAAGCCCCCGAGCCCGCCCGCGAATACCGAGAATGCCGACTCGCCCTGCCGAACGGAAGTTGGCGGTCCGATCACCGGACCGCTCACGATGATGCCGGGCGGCACCGACAAGTTCTGCTACCGTGGCCCGGCGAACCGATACACTGATGTATCCAATTTCGTCCGAACGGAGGACTCGTGGCGCAACAGCCGGATGTGATCGTCGTCGGGGCAGGGCTGGCCGGTCTGGTGGCGACCTACGAGCTGACCAGGGCCGGGCGGCGGGTCCTCGTGCTGGATCAGGAGAACCGCAACAATCTGGGCGGCCAGGCGTTCTGGTCGCTGGGCGGACTGTTCCTCGTCGACACGCCCGAACAGCGCCGGATGGGGATCAAGGACTCCCTCGAGCTGGCCTGGCAGGACTGGCAGGGCTCGGCCGGATTCGACCGGGACGACGAGGACCACTGGGCACGGCAGTGGGCACGGGCCTACGTCGAGTTCGCCGCCACCGAGAAACGCGACTACCTGCACGAACTCGGCCTGCGGGTGACCCCACTGGTCGGCTGGGCCGAACGCGGCGGCGCGCACGCCGACGGGCACGGCAACTCGGTGCCGCGCTTCCACCTCACCTGGGGTACGGGCCCGGAGGTGGTGCGGGTGTTCCTCGAACCCGTACTCGCCGCCGAACAGCGCGGTCTGGTGGAGTTCGCCTTCCGGCACCGGGTGGACGAGCTGATCGTGGAGAACGACGCGGTGGTCGGCGTGCGCGGCAGCGTGCTCGAACCCACCGATCTCGACCGCGGCCGGGCCTCCTCGCGAAACAGCGTGGGCGCGTTCGAGTTCCGCGCGCCCGCGGTGCTGGTGTCCTCGGGCGGCATCGGCCACAACCACGAACTCATCCGCGCGAACTGGCCTGCCGACCGCCTCGGCCCGTGCCCGGAGACCATGATCTCCGGCGTCCCCGCCCACGTGGACGGGCGGATGCTCGCGATCACCGAGACCGCGGGCGGGCGCATCGTCAACCGCGACCGCATGTGGCACTACACCGAGGGCCTGCACAACTGGGATCCGATCTGGCCCGATCACGCCATCCGCATCATCCCCGGCCCGTCCTCGCTGTGGTTCGACGCCACCGGAAAGCGCCTGCCCGCACCGTGTTTCCCGGGTTTCGACACCAATTCGACCATGAAGGCCATCCTGTCGACCGGCTACGACTACTCGTGGTTCGTGCTGTCGCGCTCGATCATCGAGAAGGAGTTCATGCTGTCGGGTTCGGAGCAGAACCCCGACATCACCGGCAAGGACCTGAGATTCGCGCTGCGCAGCCGCCTGGCCAAGGGCGCGCCCGGACCGGTGCAGGCGTTCGTCGACCACGGCGTGGACTTCGTGGTCGGCGCGACCGTGGCCGAACTCGTCGAGGGCATGAACAAGATCGCGCGGGGACCGCACCTCGACGCCGCCGACCTGGAACGCCAGATCGCCGCGCGCGACCGCGAATTGGCCAACAAGTTCAGCAAGGACGCCCAGCTCATGGCGACGGCCAACGCCCGCCGCGCCCTCGGCGACAAGCTGGCCCGCGTCGCCACCCCGCACCGCATCCTCGATCCCGCGCACGGCCCGCTGATCGCCGTGCGGCTCAACATCCTCACCCGCAAGACGCTGGGCGGTCTACAGACCAACCTCGACTCGCAGGTGATCCGCGCCGACGGCACCCCCTTCCCCGGCCTGTACGCCGCGGGTGAGGTCGCCGGGTTCGGCGGCGGCGGGGTGCACGGCTACAACGCCCTGGAGGGCACCTTCCTCGGCGGCTGCATCTTCTCCGGCCGGGCGGCGGGTCGCGCCCTGGCCCGCTGAATCCC
This sequence comes from Nocardia sp. NPDC004068, assembly GCF_042874315.1. Taxonomy (NCBI): domain Bacteria; kingdom Bacillati; phylum Actinomycetota; class Actinomycetes; order Mycobacteriales; family Nocardiaceae; genus Nocardia; species Nocardia sp. NPDC004068. Next base: position 83,364 of record NZ_JBIAMW010000010.1, on the reverse strand, counting down.
GTTCGGGCTCAGGCGATTCGGGGCAGGTTCACGACCTGTCCCGCGTAGGCCAGTCCGGCGCCGAAGCCGAGCAGCAGCGCGGTGTCGCCGGGCCGGGCCTCGCCGGAGCGGAGCAGTTGCTCCATCGCCATCGGGATCGAGGCGGCGCTGGTGTTGCCGGTCTCGACGATGTCGCGGGCGACGGCCACGGAATCGGGGATGTGCAGCGCCTTGATGAGCGCGTCGATGATGCGGATGTTGGCCTGGTGCGGGACGAAGGCGTCGAGCTGGTCGGAGGTGACCCCGGCCAGATCGAGCGCGTCGCGGCACGCCTTCTCCAGAAATGTGACGGCCCAACGGAACACGGCCTGGCCGTTCATCCGGATGTAGGGCCGCACCGTGCTGCCGCCGCTCGCCTCGGCCGCGGCGACCTCGGCGAAGTACTGCTGGAAGTCCTTGTCCTGCTTGATCGCCGCGGTCTGGCTGCCGTCCGAACCCCAGGCGACCGGGCCGACGCCCTCGGCGTCCGACGGTCCCACCACGACCGCGCCCGCGCCGTCGGCGAAGATGAAGGCGGTCGTGCGGTCGGCGGGGTCGAGCAGATCAGAGAGCCGCTCCACGCCGATCACCAGGACGTGCCGGGCCTGTCCGGCGCGAATCAGGCTGGCGGCGTTGCCCAACGCGTAGCAGAATCCGGCGCACCCGGCGGAGACGTCGTAGGCCGCGGTGTCGTGCATGCCGAGTTCGGTGGCGACCACCGCACCGGCCGAGGGCCCGAGCACCATCTGCGAGGAGGTGGCCAGGACGACGGCGTCGATCTGCTCGGCCGCGATGCCCGCGGCGGCGAGCGCGTCACGGGCCGCGGCCGTGCTCATGGAGACGATGGTCTCGTCGGATTCGGCCCAGCGGCGGGCCGCGATGCCGGACCGGCTGCGGATCCATTCGTCGGAGGAGTCGATCTGCTCGACGATCTCGGCATTGGGCACGATGCGGCGCGGCCGGTACACACCGAGCCCGAGTAGGGCGGCGTGGGCGACCGGGGTGGCGGTGGCGATGGGGGTGGGCACGACGACTTCCTCTCCGGGTGAACCGATCGGTTCACCGTCTACGATCTAACATGAACCGAACGGTTCACACAAGTGTCGGAAGGTGCGAACATGACGACGGCGGGTCCGCGCGCACGACTGCTCGCGAATACCATCACGATCGTCCAGGAGCACGGGGTTCACGCCGCCGGCCTGAGCGAACTGCTCAAGCGCAGCAATGCCTCGCGCAACTCCCTGTACCAGCACTTCCCCTCCGGCAAGGGTCAGCTCGTGGAGACCGCCGCGCGGATCGTGTCACGCCTGGTCTACCAGCATCTGAGCACGATGGCCGACGCGCTGGCGACCACCCCCTCGGCGGAACGCTGGCTCGACGAGCTGTTCGCGTTCTGGCGGCGGCCGCTCGAGTCCAGCGACTACCGCAAGGGGTCGTTCATGATGGCCGCCGCGCTGGACGAACTGGATCCGGTGGTACAGGCCGCCGCCGGTCAGGCGTTCGCCGAGTGGACCGCGCGGCTGGCCGACGGCATGGTCGCCGCGGGCATCGAGCGGTCGGCCGCGCGGTCGCTGGCGGGTCTGCTGCTGTCGGTCATCGAGGGCACGATCGTGCAGAGCCGGGCATTGAAGTCGAGCCAGCCGTTCCTCGACGCCAAGACGCAGCTCGTGGTGCTCCTCGACCATCATCGCGGGCGGGCGTGAGGTCCCGCACGGCGAAGCGGGTCAGGGCAGTCCGTAGGGCGCGAGCGCGTCGAGCAGTCCGGTGCGGCGGTCGAGGGTGGGCAGCGGTTCGACGTGGGCGAACCGGCAGCCGACCGCGGTGGCCGCGCCGTCGGCCTCGACGCTGTCCCCGACCATGAGGGCATGGCGGGTGCCGACCCGCTCCAGCGCCCAGTCGAAGATGGCGGGGTCGGGTTTGACCGCGCCGATCTCGTAGGACAGCGCGAACGCGGTGATGTGCGCGTCCCAGCCGCGCGCGGCGAAGGCGGGCCGCACGTCGAAGGCGATATTGCTCACGATCGCGATCGGAACGCCTTGGGCGGCAAGCCCTTCCAGCACCTTGCCGGTATCCGGATAGGGCGTCCAGGCGTGCGGATCGACCATGCGGTCGTACAGCCGCTCGGCCCGGTCGCCCGGCAGTCCGGACCGCCGCAGTACGGTCAGGTAGGCCGCTCGGTGCAGCGCCGGGTCGAGATCGCGCCGCTCCCAAGCGAATCGGGTGCGCTCGTCGAGTTCGAGCACCGGCCCGACGGGCTGGGTCATCCGCCGCAGGATCTCGGCGGACTCGTCCGCGTCCATCGGCCGACCGTCCTCGGTGATGAGATCCGCGGCCCAGCTCTCGTCGTCCTCGAGCCGGAACAGGGTCCCCGAGTAATCGAACAGCACCGCCTCGACAGTCACCCGAACAGCCTACCGAATCGTCCCATGATTACCCACACCGCAGCTTGTCTGAGGAGTTTGCTACCGTGGCGGCATGGCCGACTCCCCCATTCTCCAGGCCGACGCCGTGGATTTCGTGCGCGCCCGCAACCCGATTCTGAGCGCGGTGTCGCTGACGGTGCGGCCCGGTGAGCACTGGGCCCTGCTCGGCCCCAACGGCGCGGGCAAGACGACCCTGCTGAAGTTGCTGGGCGCCCTCGAACATCCCACGCGCGGCGCGGTCGAGGTGCTCGGGCATCGGCTGGGCCGGGTCGACATGCGCGAATTGCGCACGGCCATCGGCCATGTCGACCCGCGGCACGCGCCGCCGTATCCGCTGACCGCGCACGAGGTGGTGCTGACCGGGATCACCAACACCGCCGATCTGAAGCAGCGCTGGAATCCGACCGCGGCCGAGATCGCCGAGGCGGACCGGCTCATCGAGTTGCTCGGGCTCGCGCATCGGCGAGATGCCCGCTGGCCCACCATGTCCCAGGGCGAACGCGGCCGCGCGCTGATCGCCCGCGCGCTCATGCCGAATCCGCGCCTGCTGCTGCTCGACGAGCCCGCCACCGGGCTCGATGTGGCCGGGCGCGAACAGCTCATCGAGAACATCGATCGGCTCCAGGCCGCCCGGCCCGAGCTCGCCTCGGTGCTGGTCACCCATCATCTCGAGGAGCTGCCGCCGGGCACGACCCACGCCATGCTGTTGCGGGCGGGCCGCAGTGTAGCCCAGGGTCCCGTCGAACGGGTGCTCACCGACGCCCATGTGAGTACGTGCTTCGACCATCCGATCCGACTCACCCGGACCGAGGGCCGGTGGCAGGTGCGCACGGACCGGGTGCGGGTCTAGGGATTGTCGTCCTTGTCGAGCGGAAGGTTCGCGACCACGGGGAATTCGCCCGTGTAGCCCTCACGTTCGCGGGCGATGCCGAGCACGCGGCGACGCGCGGCGAACCAGCCGACGATCAGGGCGGGCACGATGACGAGCAGGCTCGCCACGGTCCAGGTGCCCACCGGGTAGTCGAAGCCCATGAGCACCACCACGACCACCAGGAAGATCAGCGTGGCGACGCTCGTGTAGGGCGTGCCGAACATGCGGAAGGCGGGGCGGCGCGCCTCGCCCCTGCGCCACAACTGCCACAACCGCAGCTGGCACAGCACGATCGTGGCCCAGGACGCGAGGATCCCCAGCGAGGCGACGTTCAGCACGATCTCGAAGGCCCGGGACGGGACGATGTAGTTGAGCCAGATCCCGAACAGCGCGACCACGCTGGTCAGCAGGATGCCGCCGTAGGGCACGCCGCGGCGGTTCATGCGGCCGGTGAAGCGGGGCGCGCTGCCGTTCATCGACATCGAGCGCAGGATGCGTCCGGTGGAGTAGAGCCCGGCGTTCAGGCTGGAGAAGGCGGCGGTGAGCACCACGAAGTTCATGATCGATCCGGCGTTGCCGACCCCGAGCTTGCCGAAGAACGTGACGAACGGGCTCTCCCCCGCCGAGTACGCGGTGTAGGGCAGCAGCAGGGCCAGCAACAGCAGCGACCCGATGTAGAACACCACGATCCGGAAGATCACCGAGTTGATCGCGCGCGGCATGATCTTCTCCGGATTCGCCGTCTCCCCCGCCGCCGTGCCGACCAATTCGACTGCCGCGTAAGCGAATACGACGCCGGAGGTCACGGTGACCAGGGGCAGGACGCCCCGCGGCAGCCAGCCCCCGGCGTCGGAGACCATGCCGAGACCCGTGCTGTTGCCGGCGATCGGGAACCGGCCCACCAGGAAGACCAGGCCCACGACCAGGAACGTCACCAGCGCGATCACCTTCACCAGCGCGGCCCAGAACTCGAACTCGCCGAACCACTTCACCGACACCAGGTTCACGCTCAGCACCACACACAGCGCGATCAACGCCAGCAGCCACTGGGCCACCGGCTGGAACGAGGACCAGTAGTGCAGATAGGTGGCGATGGCGGTGGAGTCGACGATGCCGGTCATCGACCAGTTGAGGAAGTACATCCAGCCCGCCACGAACGCGGCCTTCTCGCCGAAGAACTCGCGCGCGTAGGACACGAACGAGCCCGACGACGGGCGGTGCAGCACCAGCTCGCCCATCGCGCGCAGGATGAAGAACACGAACAGACCGCACACCCCGTAGACCAGGAACAGGCCCGGTCCCGCGCTGGCGAGGCGGCCGCCCGCGCCGAGGAACAGGCCGGTGCCGATCGCGCCGCCGATCGCGATCATCTTCAGCTGACGCGGCTGGAGGCTCTTGTGGTAGCCGCTGTCCTCCGCGTCGAGATGTCTGTTGCCTCGTACCTGGGTCATCTGCCGGTTGTTCCTCCGTCGACTCCGTGAGGCCCTGACGTTATCTGTTCAATAGCCGCTGCCCGCATCAGACCCCGGACATCGACACCGATACACCATAAGACTTGCTGGCTCGAATTCGATGCAGCCGTGCGGAAATAGCTGTTCGGACGCTCGCGCTCGCGCGTCGGTCCGGCGCCGGGAAATGTCCGCCCGCTGTCGGACCCGGGCGATACAGTCCGTTCATGAGGCGCACGCGACACACCTGGACCGGCGCGGTCGCCGCGCTCGTGCTCACCACGGCCGTACTCACCGGATGTTCCTCGAACGATTCCACCGCCGCCGACCGGACGTGCGCCGACTCGCCCAACGGCACGGCCGTCGCGAGCACCGCCGCGGGTCCGGCCGCGACCAGTACCAACCTCGCCACCAATCCCGAGATCGCGACCGGCTACCGGAAGAACATGACGCCGGTGCGCACCGGCTCGTTCGCGGTGTCCTCCGCCAATCCCCTTGCGACACAGGCGGCCTGCCGGGTGCTGGCCGACGGCGGCAGCGCGGCCGACGCGCTGGTGGCCGCGCAGATGGTGCTGGGGCTGGTCGAACCGCAGGCGTCCGGCATCGGCGGAGGCGCGTTCCTCGTGTACTACGACGCCGCCTCCCGCACGGTCGACGCCTACGACGGCCGCGAGGTGGCCCCGGCCAGCGCGACCGAGAACTATCTGCGCTGGGTCAGCGACACCGATCGCACTGTGCCGCAACCCAATGCGCGGGCCAGCGGCCGCTCGATCGGGGTGCCCGGGGCGCTGCGGCTGCTGGAGCTGGCGCAGCGCGAGCACGGCCGCAAACAGTGGCGCGAACTGTTCGATCCCGCGATCAACCTTGCCGACCACGGCTTTTCGATCAGCCCGCGGCTGGCGGGACAGATCGCCGAATCCGCGCCCGATCTCGCCCGCGACGACAACGCCAAGGCGTACTTCCTGCAACCCGACGGTTCGCCCAAGCCGGTGGGCTTCCAGCTGAGCAATCCCGCGTACGCGAAGACGTTGGGCGCCATCGCCTCCGACGGTCCGGCGGCGTTCTACACCGGCGCCATCGCCCAGGACATCGTCGACGCGACGGCGACCACGTCCGGCGGTCGCACGCCGGGCCAGATCACGCTCGCCGACCTGAGCGGCTACCAGGCCAAGAAGCGCACGGCCTTGTGCACCGAGTACCGCTCCCATCAGATCTGCGGCATGCCGAATCCGTCCTCGGGCGGGATCACCGTCGCCGCGACGCTGGGCATCCTGTCGAATTTCGATCTCGCGTCGCTGCCGCCGGACTCGCTCGACCGCGACGGCGGCAAGCCCAAAGCCCAAGCGGTGCACCTGATCTCCGAGGCCGAGCGGCTGGCCTACGCCGACCGGGACAAGTACGTCGCCGACTCCGATTTCATTCCGTTGCCCGGCAATTCACCGGATACGCTGCTGAACCGGGACTATCTGAAACAACGTGCGGGACTGATCGATCCGAACCACAGCATGGGCACCGCGCAACCCGGCGACTTCGGCCCCGTCCCGGTGGGCAACGGCCCGCAGCCGCCCGAGCACGGCACGAGCCACATCTCGGTGGTCGACAAGTACGGCAACGCGGCCGCGATGACGACCACCGTGGAGTCGGCGTTCGGATCGTTCCACGTGGTGGACGGCTTCGTGCTCAACAACCAGCTCACCGACTTCAACGCCGAACCGACCGGACCCGACGGCGCCCCGCTCGCCAACCGGGTCCAGGCGAACAAGCGGCCGCGCAGTTCGATGAGCCCGACGCTGGTGTTCGACAGGGCGGCCGACGGTTCGCGCGGCGACCTCACCTTCGTCACCGGTTCGCCCGGCGGGTCGGTGATCATCCAGTTCGTCGTGAAAACCCTTGTGGGCATGCTGGATTGGGGCCTGGACCCGCAACAGGCGGTGTCGGGGGTGGCCTTCGGCGCGGCCAACTCCCCGAGCACCAACGTCGGCGGCGAACATCCCGCGATCGACGCCGCCGACCACGGCGACCACGATCCGCTCGTCCAGCGCCTGCGCGAACTCGGCCACCAGGTCAGCGTCGCCCCGCAGTCCAGCGGGCTCAGCGCGCTGAAACGGGAGAACGGCGGCTGGATCGGCGGCGCGGACCCGCGGCGGGAGGGCGCGGTGATGGGCGACGCGAAATAGGCCCTAGTGGTCGAGGCCGACCGAATAGGAGTACTGGTCGCCCTTGACCGCGGAGATGACGAAGGTGACCGGGACCGTCCTGCCGTCCACCTGGGTGACCGTGCACTTGCGGGAGCTGTTGGCCTCGAGCTTCTGCAAACCGGGGCAGGCGACCCCGGCCACCTCGCCGTCGGAGATCTGCCGGTACATGTTCTCGATCTTGGTCTGGGCGTCGTCGGCGGCCACCACGCGATCGTCGAAGGCCGCCTCGACCGAGACGTCGTTGCCATTGACCTTGGCGGCCTTGGCGGTCACCGGCCAGGTGGTGCCCGCCTTGTCGGCGGCCTTGCACTTGACGGTCGCGCCCTCCTTCACCGCGAGCGTGCCGTCGCACGACGAACTCGCCGGATCCTCGCCCGCGTTCTTGTGGAACAGGTCGGTGATCGCGGCCTGGACGTCCTTGTCGTCCACATGGGAACCGATCGACACCGAACAGCCCACGGCGATCAGGATCGGCGACAACAACAGCAAACGACGCATGGCGGGACCTTCACTTCTCCGGTCGGCGACCCCTCATCGATCACCGATTCAGCAAGTGCTATCACGCCCCGGGCGCTTCGGCCATTCGAACGGGCGACCGGCGCTCAGTCGCCCTGCGTCGCGGTGTATTTCGCGCCCAGTTCGCGGAACCGGTCCATGGCCCGCGCGGCGTGCTCGCCGTCGTTGACCCGCAGCGCCAGCATCGGCACGTACTCGTCGCCGATCAGTTCCAGCCGCGCCCACGCCTTCTTGTCCGGCAGTGACACGCCGCGGATATCGGGCCAGCGGAAGTCGTTGTCGCCCAGCACGTTCCGGACCGAGACCCCACCCGGCCCGACGCGCACCCGGGGGCGGGTCAGCAGCAGCACCGCCCCGGCCAGCAGCCAGCCGAAGCAGATGAGCGCGATCTGGTCGGCGACGCGCAGATTCACGCCGGTCGCGGTGTGCGGGGTCGCGATCCCGGCCACGGTGAACGCGATCGCGAGGACCGCGGCCACGATCCGCGCGGTGCGCGCCGAACGCCGGGGACGGATCTCGAGATCCCACTCCGGCGCGGGCTCGGCCCGCTCGGGTCCGCGCTTGCGGATACGGACGACCGGCACGCGATCACGCGTCCTGTCGCAGCGCCCGCAGGGTGAGCGCCGCGTCCAGCGCGGCGGCGGCGGCCTGCTCGCCCTTGTCCTCCGCCGAATCCGGCAGCCCGGCGCGGTCGAGGGCCTGATGTTCGGTGTTCACGGTGAGCACGCCGTTGGTGACCGGGGTGGACTCGTCCAGCGACACGCGCGTCAGCCCGGCCGTCACCGCGTCGCAGACGTACTCGAAATGCGGTGTCTCCCCGCGGATCACGACGCCCAGCGCCACCACCGCGTCGTGGCCGCGGGCCAGCGCCTGCGCGACCACCGGCAGTTCCATCGCGCCCGCGCAGCGCACCACCGTGATCTCCTCGACGCCCGCGTCGCGCGCCACCCGCTCGGCGTTGGCCACGAGCGTGTCGCAGATCTTGGTGTGCCAGCGCGAGGCGACGATGCCGAGTTTGAGGCTGCTGGCATCCTCGAGTGCGAAATCCGGTACGCCCGCACCGCTCATTGTCGAATGTCCGCCTTCCGAATAGTTATCGCGCGGTCTCGTCGAGGTCCAGATCGTCCAGCCCGACCAGGTCGTGGCCCATCCGGTCCCGCTTGGTACGCAGGTAGTGCAGATTCTCCGGCGTGGGGCGGACCGGCATCGGCACCCGCTCGGTGATGCTCAGGCCGTACCCGTCCAGACCGACCCGCTTGGCCGGGTTGTTGGTCAGCAGCCGCATGGACTTGATGCCGAGATCGACGAGGATCTGCGCGCCCGTGCCGTAGTCGCGGGCGTCGGCGGGCAGGCCGAGTTCGATATTGGCGTCGACGGTGTCGTGCAGGCCGCTGTCCTGCAACTGGTACGCCTGCAACTTGTGCATGAGGCCGATGCCGCGGCCCTCGTGCCCGCGCATGTACAGCACGACGCCGCGGCCCTCGGCCGCCACCATCTCCATGGCCGCCTCGAGCTGCGGGCCGCAGTCGCAGCGCAGCGAGCCGAACACGTCGCCGGTGAGGCATTCGGAGTGCACGCGCACGAGTACGTCCTCGCCGCCGTCGACGGCGATGTCGCCGAGGACCAGCGCGACATGTTCGACGTCGTCGTAGATGCTGCGGTAGCCGACGGCCCGGAAGCCGCCGACGCGGGTGGGGATGCGGGCCTCGGCGATGCGCTCGACCTGCTTCTCGTGCTTGCGCCGCCAGGCGATCATGTCGGCGATGGAGATCAGCGCGAGGTCGTGTTCGTCGGCGAAGACGCGCAGCTCCTCGGTGCGCGCCATATCGCCCTCGTTCTTCTGGCTGACGATCTCGCAGATGACACCGGCCGGGCCGAGCCCGGCCATGCGGGCCAGGTCCACGGCGGCCTCGGTGTGGCCCGGGCGGCGCAGCACGCCACCGTCCTTGGCGCGCAACGGAACCACGTGCCCGGGGCGGGTGAAGTCGCTGGGCTTGGCGAGCGGATCGGCGAGCAGGCGCATGGTGGTCGCGCGGTCGGCGGCGGAGATGCCGGTGCTCACGCCCTCGCGCGCGTCGACCGAGACGGTGTAGGCGGTGCCGTGCTTGTCCTGATTGATCGCGTACATCGGCGGCAGGCCGAGGCGATCGCAGTCGGCGCCGGTGAGGGGCACACAGATGTAGCCGGAGGTGTAGCGGATCATGAAGGCCACGAGTTCCGGGGTGGCCTTCTCCGCCGCGAAGATGAGGTCGCCCTCGTTCTCCCGGCCCTCGTCGTCGACGACGACGACCGCCTTACCGGCGGCGATATCGGCGACGGCGCGCTCGATGGTGTCGAACCTGGTCACGTCTGTTGTGCTCCATCTCGAATTCGGTGCCCCTCAACACTACGGCGTGGGCCTGTGCGCCGACGCGGCGGGAATCACCCGCGGTGTGTCAGCCGCTCGACGTACTTGGCGATGATGTCGACCTCGAGATTGACGGTCGTGCCGACCGGGGCGCCGCCGAGGGTGGTGAGTTCGCGCGTGGTCGGGATGAGCGAGACCTCGAGCCAGTCGCCGTCGTCGTCCGCGCCGAGGCCGGACACGGTCAGCGAGATGCCGTCGACGGTGATCGAGCCCTTCTCGACGACATAGCGAGCGAGGTTGTCCGGCAACGAGATTCGCACGACCTCCCAGTTCTCGGCGGGGGTGCGCGCGACGACGACGCCGGTGCCGTCGACGTGTCCCTGCACGATGTGCCCGCCGAGGCGGCTGTTGACCGCGGCGGCCCGTTCCAGATTGACCCGGGAGCCGACGTCGAGCCCGCCGATGCTGGAGCGGGCGAGCGTCTCGCCCATGACGTCGGTGGTGAAGCTGTCGCCGTCGACGATGTCGACGACGGTCAGGCATACGCCGTTGACGGCGATGGAGTCGCCGTGCTTGGCATCGGAGGTGGCCAGCTTGCCGCGGATGGTCAGCCGGGCCGAGTCCGCGAGCGGTTCGCGCGCGACGATCTCCCCCAACTCCTCGACGATGCCTGTGAACATGCCCTCTTCTCCTGTCACCGTGCCCGGCGCGCCGGGCTCCCGCTTGCGCCAACAGCCCGAACCGGCGGGCCTATTCCCCGCCGCGCCGACGTGCCCTTCAGCGTAACGACGGGCGGTCGTAGGCGACAGACTGCCGTCCCGGCGGCGCGTTCGAGACCGCGCTCCGGTTCCCGGGGTGGGAAGCGGACGGCTCGTCGGGAATCGCGCGGCGAAAGGAAATGCGATCGAGGAAATCTCCGGCTATTTCCGGTAACGGCAATTCGGAAAATCCGACGATCCCAACCAGTCGGAACATGTAGGGCGGGAATTGCGGCGCGGCGAAGGACCTGCCCGAATTACCTTCGCGGCGTTCGATGTTCACCCGCTCGACGGCGTGTTTACACCCGGTGCTTGCGTTCCGACAGACGCAGACGCAATATCGTTATAGAGTCGATTCCGAACAACAACTGCGGCGAACAGATGGGGGTAAGCGTGAGCACGCTTCTCGATTCGACACTCGAGGTTCGTTGCGTTCAATATTCCCGCGAATTCCACCTCCCCGCGTCGATCGATCCCGCGACCCGGCACATCCTGCTCGAGATCGGCGCCCGCTACTGCGCGGTGACCATGCCCGCCGAATTGGGCGAGCGGGTACATCAGCGCCTGACACAGGCCGAACTCGCCGGGCCGGTGGTTCATCATCCGCGCGCGGGGCGCTGGACCTTCATCACCGGTCCCGCCCGCCCGGGCGCGGTGACCGCGGCCGTGTCCGCCGAGTTGTTCCGCCTCTACGCCACCGTCGCGTGCGCGGGCAGTCAGGTGGTGCTGCCCTCGGCCGACGACGAGCGCACCGGCTACCGCACCTGGGTGCACGCCCCAGAGACCACCGCCGCCGTGCCGCCGCTGGAGGCCGTCGTGGAGGCCCTGCGAGCGGTAGGCGCGCCGAAAAGCACGGCGCGCTAACGGGTTTCGGAGCGACCCCGTCCTACCGCGCCTGCACGACCTTCTCGCGCAGCTTCTCGACCGTGGCCGCCGGATCGTCGGTGCCGTAGACCGCGGACCCGGCGACGAAGCAGTCCACGCCCGCCTCGGCGGCCTGTTCGATGGTGTCCATATTGATGCCGCCGTCGATCTCCACGACCAGGCGCAGTTCGCCGGAGTCGACGAGGCGGCGGACCGTGCGCGCCTTATCGAGCACGTCGGCGATGAACGACTGCCCGCCGAAACCGGGCTCGACGCTCATCACGAGCAGGGTGTCGAAATTGCGCAGGATCGGCAGGTACGGCTCGATAGGGGTTTTCGGCTTGACCGAGAGTCCGGCCTTGGCCCCGGCCGCGCGGATGTCGCGGGCCACCGCGACCGGATCGTCGGTCGCCTCCGCGTGGAAGGTCACGTTGTAGGCCCCGGCCTCGGCGTAGGGCGGCGCCCAGCGACCCGGATCCTCGATCATGAGGTGGCAGTCCAGGGGGATGTCGGTGGTCTTCAACAGGCTCTGGACCACCGGCAGGCCGAGGGTGAGGTTCGGCACGAAGTGGTTGTCCATGACGTCGACGTGCAGCCAGTCCGCGCCCGCGACCGCGTCGGCCTCCTCGGCCAGATGCGCGAAGTCCGCGGACAGGATGGACGGGGCGATCATCGGCGACGGCCGGTGGAAGGGCGCGTTCGAGGAGGTGGACACGGCGCAGAGTGTAGCGACGCCCGGTCACGCGCAGGGCATCGCAGGGGATACCCCGATTACGCGACAGGGGTTTGGGTAGCCTTCTTCAGGTGATCAATACTTCGGCGGAACAGGGGTTGCGCGGCACCCCGGTGGAGATCGGCGTCGCCGCGACCGTGTCACAGCTGCCGATCGTGCGCGGTCTCGCCGAAACGTTGGTGCTGCTCAGCGATTTCACCCTCGACGAGGTCGCCGACATCCGGCTGGCCGTCGACGAGGCGTGCTCCACGCTGATCGCGATCGCCGCGCCCGACAGCACGTTGCAGTGCCGATTCTCGGTGGGCGACAAGGATCTGCTGGTCCGCGTGGCCGGGGTGGCCGCCCGCGAGGGCCTACCCGACGAGCACGCCTTCGGCTGGCACGTGCTGCGCACGCTCACCGACGAGATCGCCGCCACGCAGGAGGGCTTCGACGAGAACGTGTCCGGCTATCCGACGATCGTGGAATTCCGGCGGGTCCGGGGGAAGGCGTAGTGGCCGAGGAGAACACCGCTTCCACTCCCCACGGCGCGACCGCCGCCGAGCCGGACGAGGACACCGACGACAACGAGGCCGTCGACAGCGACGAGGTCGACGAGGTCGCCGAATCGGTCTCCGGATACGACGACGTCACAGCGCTTTTCGAGCAGCTGGCCCGGGTCGGCGAGGACGAACCGCGCCGCGCCGAGCTGCGCGCCGAACTGATCCATCGCTGCATTCCGCTCGCCGATCACATCGCGCGCAAGTTCAGCGGCCGCGGCGAGCCGTTCGACGATCTGACCCAGGTCGCCCGGGTCGGCCTCGTGCACGCGGTGGACCGCTTCGACATCGCGCGCGGCTCGAACTTCCTGTCGTTCGCCGTGCCGACGATCATGGGCGAGGTTCGCCGCTACTTCCGCGACAACACCTGGGCCATGCGAGTTCCGCGGCGCGTCAAGGAGACTCACCTGCGCATCGGCTCGGCCATCGACGCGCTGTCGCAGTCGCTGGGCCGCTCCCCCACCGCCAAGGAGATCGCCGCCGAGCTGGGCATCTCCGCCGACGAGGTGACCCAGGCCGTCATCGCGGGCAACGCCTACCAGCCCAGCTCCATCGACGCGGTCTCGGTGGGCCGCGATTCGGAGGCGTCGCTGCTGGACACGCTCGGCGAGGAGGAGTCGCAGTTCGATCGCGTGGAGGAGTACGTCGCGATCCGCCCGCTGCTGGCCGGGCTGCCCGAACGCGAGCGCCGCATCCTCACCATGCGGTTCTTCGAATCCATGACCCAGACCCAGATCGCCCAGCGCATGGGCATCTCCCAGATGCACGTCTCTCGCATCCTCGCCAAAACCCTTGCCCGCCTGCGGGAACAGTCGGCCCGCGAGTAGGTCGAGTAGATTCTCGAGTACATGATCACCTCACCCGGACGGAAAGGGGTCGGTGTGGCGCAGGAGCTGCCGTTCGATTCGTTGTATCGGCACGGGTTCGCGCGGGTGGCGGTGGCGGTGCCCCCGATGCGGGTCGCGGATCCGGACTACAACGCCGAGCAGACGCTGCGGCTGGCCGAGCGGGCCGCCGGGGACGGCGTGGTGCTCACGGTCTTCCCCGAACTGGGCCTGTCCAGTTACACCGCCGACGACCTGTTCCATCAGGACGCGCTCGACGACGCCGTGGGCCGCGCGATCGATCGGATCGTCGCCGCGAGCGCCGACCTGGACACCGTGCTGGCGATCGGCGCGCCGATCCGCGCGCAGGGCCGATTGTTCAACTGCGGCATCGTGATCCATCGCGGCCGGGTGCTGGGCGCGGTGCCCAAGAGCTATCTGCCGAACTATCGCGAGTTCTACGAGAAGCGGCAGTACGCGGCCGCGCGCGAGGTGCTCGACGATCACGTCACCATCGCCGGGCAGCGGGTGCCGTTCGGGGCGGACCTGCTGTTCGTGGCGAGCAATCTGGAGGGCTTCGTCTTCCATCTGGAGATCTGCGAGGACGGCTGGGTTCCCTTGCCGCCCAGCGGTTTCGCGGCGCTGGCCGGGGCGACGGTGCTGGTGAACCTGTCGGCGAGCAATATCGTCGTCGGCAAGGCCGACTATCGGCGGCAGCTGTGTTCGGCGCATTCGGCGCAGTTCATCGCCGCCTACCTGTATTCGGCTGCGGGACACGGGGAGTCGACGACCGATCTGGCGTGGGACGGGCAGGCGCTGGTCTGCGAGAACGGCGATCTGCTGGCCGAGGGTGAGCGGTTCGCCGATCATCCGCAGCTGGTGACCGCCGATCTGGATCTGCGCCGCCTGGCGGCGGATCGGCTGCGGATGACCAGTTTCGCCGACAATGTCCACGATCACCGCGAGCGGCTGAGCTGTCTGCGCCGCATCGAGGTCGATCTGCCGGTGCCGTCCGGCGCGGTGGAGCTGCGCCGCGAGATCGCCCGGTTCCCTTACGTTCCCGCGAATCCGGCCAAACGCAACGAGCGCTGCGCCGAGGTGCACCACATCCAGGTCGAGGGGCTGAGCACGCGGCTCGGGGCGACCGGCGCGCAGCGGGTGGTGATCGGCGTGTCCGGCGGCCTGGATTCGACGCTGGCCCTGATCGTGGCGGTCAAGACGATGGACCGGCTCGGGCTGCCGCGCGAGAACGTGCTGGCCTACACCATGCCCGGGTTCGCGACCAGCAAGCGCACCCTGAACGACGCGCATCGGCTCATGCGCGCGCTCGGGGTGTCCGCCCGCGAGATCGATATCCGGCCGTCGGCGACGCAGATGCTGCGCGACCTGGAACACCCTGCGGCCGAAGGGGTTCCGCAGTACGACGTGACGTATGAGAACGTGCAGGCCGGGGAGCGCACCTCGCACCTGTTCCGGCTGGCCAACCAGCACAACGCGCTCGTGCTGGGCACCGGCGATCTCAGCGAATTGGCCTTGGGCTGGTGCACTTTCGGGGTGGGTGACCACATGGCGCACTACAGCGTCAACGCCTCGGTGCCCAAGACCCTGATCAAGTACCTCATCGCGTGGGCGGTCGACACCGGCGAACTGGGCGAGGCCGCGAACGAGGTGCTGACCTCGATTCTGGAGACCGAGATCTCGCCCGAACTCGTGCCCTCGGACGCCGACAGCGACGACGACTCCGCGCAGCCGGGGCAGAGTTCGGAGGCCACCGTCGGGCCCTACGAGTTGCAGGACTTCCACCTGTACTACCTGCTGCGCTTCGGTTACCTGCCCAGCCGGATCGCGTATCTGGCCCGGCACGCCTGGTCCGATCGCACGCGCGGCCGCTGGCCGGATCTCATTCGTCCCGAGGACCACCACGAATACGATCTGCCGACGATCAAGCACTGGCTCGCGGAGTTCCTGCGGCGGTTCGTGCAGACCAGCCAGTTCAAGCGCTCGACGCTGCCGAACGCGCCGAAGGTCGGTTCGGGCGGTTCGCTGTCACCGCGCGGCGACTGGCGCGCGCCCAGCGACGCGGTGGCCACGGCCTGGCTCGACGAATTGCAGCGCAACGTCCCCTAGGGCCCGGTCTGGTGCACGGTGAGCAGCAGGTGGTCGAAGGCGTTCTGCACGCCGGGCGGGGGCGGCTCGAGCGTGTCGAGTTCGGCGATCAACTGGGCCGCCAGGGCGTGCAGCGAGACCCCGGTCTCGTCGGCACGCCATTGCAGGATGCGCAGGGCCTGGTCGGCGCGGATGCGATAGATCCGCATGAGCACGCCCTTGGCCTGTTCGACGACCGCGCGGGCGGCGACCAGTTCCGGCAGGGTCTCGTTGACGACGGTGCGCCGATGTTCGGTGAGGGTCGGGGTGAGATCGAGATAGTAGCCGGAGGTGCCGACGACCGCGCCGGTGTCGTCGAGCATCCGGTCGGCCACCACGATCACCTGGTGTTCCCGGCCCGCGGTATCGATGAAGCGGTGGCGACTGGAGAACGGTTCGCCGCGCCGGACCGATTCGGCGAGCAGATCCGCCACCACGGGCCGATCGTCGGGATGCTTGTGCGAGAGGATCAAGGCGGTGGTCGGGGTGACCGTGCCCGGCTCGTAGCCGTGCATCCGCGCCACCTCGTCCGACCACTCCCACCGCTGATCGGCGAACCAGAACCGGAAACTGCCCACGCCCGCGGAGTCGCTCACCGACCGAGTATGGCACCGCGAACGCTCACGGTGTGACGATCGCCTGCGCGGCGCTCTCCTTCAATTTCGCGTTGGACCACTGCATCTGGCGCAGGGTCTCGTCGTGGCAGCGGGTGGCGAGTTCGAGCAGTTCCGCGTCCTCGGTCGCCTGGGCGGACTGGGCGAGGATCTCCCAGTCCAGCGATACCACCACCGCCTTGGCGTACACGGTCCGCAGATCCCGCAGCAGCAACAGCGCGGGCGTGTGCCGACGGCCCAGCAGTTCACTGGTCCGCTGCCGGACCGCGCTCGAAACCTTGTGCGGCAGTGCGGTTTCCATGAATATCCGGACGCCGCGCGGGCGGCCGACGCGGGTCAGCGCGCGCTGATGCGCCCGGGACCAGTCCGCGAGATCGCGGGCGAGGTGGAAGATGTCGTGGTCGGCCTTGTGCCGGTCGGAGACGCGCAGCAGTTCGTCGGCGAGCTCGCCCTCGGCGCGATGCAGATCCCGGATGACGAGCGCGAGCTTGTTCATCGCGAATCCCCCGCCTCGATCCGCTCGACCGCGGCGACCCCGGCCTTGAACAGCGGCTGTTTGGAGACCGGATCCCAGTCGGTGAGGGTCAGTTCGTTGGCCGCGCGGCCGTCCTCGCCGTCGGGTCGGTAGCCGCCGGGTTCGTCCCAGTACCCGTAGTGGAACGGCAGGAACACCGTACCGGGCCGAATTCCGGTGACGCGCAACCGCGCTCGCACCCGCCCGCGCGGGGTGGTGACGCGCAGCAGATCGCCCTCGGACCAGCCGTGGGAGCGCGCGTCGGCCTCGGCCAGTTCCACCCACACCTCCGGCGCGGCGGCACGCAACTGGGGGACGCGGCCGGTTTTGGTGCGGGTGTGGAAGTGGTAGAGGGTGCGGCCGGTGGTCAGCTGATACGGGTAGTCGGCCGAGGTGGTCTCGTGCGGCGGTGCGTAGTCCGCGCCCCGGATCATGCCCTTGCCGGCCGGGTTGAACGCGGTGTACTCGTCCTTCGACCAGGGCGCGCCGGTGACCAGATCGCGGCCGTACCCCTCGCACATCTCCGGCGTCGCCCAGAAGCTGCCGTCGGCGTAGAGGCGTTCGGTGCCCTCGGGTCGGTCCGGTGTGCACGGCCATTGGATGCCGCCGCCGCGCAGCGCGTCGTACGTGATGCCGGTGTAGTCGCAGGGCCGTCCGGCGCTGCACCGCTTCCACGCCTCGAACGCCTCCTCGGGGGTGTGCCAGGTGATCAGCGGGCCGCCGTCCTTGTCGCGCAGGTCCAGTCGTGCGGCGTAGTCGAGCAGGATGGCCAGATCGGAGCGGGCCAGGCCGGGCGGTTCGACGGCCTGCTCCGAAAGGTGCACGGTCCGATCGGCATTGGTGAAGGTGCCGGACTTCTCGCCCCAGGTCGCCGCGGGCAGCACGACATCGGCCAGGCGCGCGGTCTCGGACAGGAAGATGTCCTGGACCACGAGGAACAGCCGATCCTGCGAGAGGATGCGGCGCACCCGTTCCAGTTCCGGCAGTGACACCAGCGGATTGGTGCCGGTGACGTACAGGAACCGGATCGAGCCGTCCTCGACGTAGCGCAGGATCTGCATGAGATGGGTCGGCGCGGAGTAGTGCGGGATGTGGCCGGGATCGACGTTCCAGATCTCGGCCAGTTCGCGCACGTGCTCGTCGTTCGCCCAGTTCCGGAAGCCGGGCAGATCGCCGTTCGCGCCGCATTCGCGGGTGTTCTGGGCGGTCGGCTGCCCGTTCATCTGGAGCACGCCGCAGCCGCGGCGGCCGAGCAGGCCACGCAGCAGGTGAATGTTGTTGACCTGCATGGCCGCCGCGGTGGCCTGATGGGATTGATAGAAGCCCTGCAGCACGGTCGACAGCACGCGGTCGGCCGTGCCGAGCAGGCGCGCGGCGTGGCGGATGTCCTCGACGGGGACGTCGCAGATCTCGGCCACCCGCTCGGGCGGATAGTCCACGACCAGCTTGCTCAGTTGCTCGAAGCCGACGGTGTGCGCGGCCACGTATTCGTGGTCGACCCAATCGTTTTCGATGATCTCGTGCAGCAGCCCGTTCATCAGCGCGAGATTGGTGCCGATCCGAGGCGCGAGATGTACGGTCGCGGCGCGGGCCACCGGGGTGGTGCGGGGGTCGACGCAGACGACCGCGGGCGGATTCGGTCCCGCGAGCCGGTCCAGGACGCGGGACCAGGACACCGTCTGGGTGGCGGCCATATTGTGGCCGAAGAGCGCGATGACGTCGGCGTGGTCGATATCGGCGAAGCTGCCGGGCTGGCCGTCGCAGCCGAAGGACTCCTTGAGCGCCTCGGCGGCGGTCGCGGTGCACAGCCGGGTGTTGCCGTCGAGATGGTTGGTGCCGATGCCGCCGCGGGCGAGGGTGGCGAGGGTGTAGTACTCCTCGAGGAACAGCTGGCCGGTGGTGTAGAAGCCGATCGAGCCGGGACCGCGTTCGTCGAGCAGCGTCCGCGTGCGTTCGGCGACCACGGACATGGCCGTCTCCCAATCGGTTTCGACCAGTTCGCCGTCGCGGCGGATCAGCGGTGCCGTCAGCCGATCCGGCGCGGCGTTGGCCTGCCAGCCGTACAGATCCTTCGGGCCCAGCCGTCCCCGGTTCACCCGATCGCTCGCGCGCCCGCGCACCCCGACCATGCGGCCGTCGGCCACCGCGATGTCCATGGCGTCGCCGTTGGAGTGCAGCAGCGACGCGGTCGGCACCCAGCGCTCGACGGCATCGGGGGTGACCCCGTCGGCGAGATGGGTGTCCACCCGGTCGGGCCAGGCGTCCCCCCGCCCGTACGGTGTGCGCTCACCCCAGGGTTCGGCGATTCGATCCTCGGCGATCACGTGGTCGAGCTACCCGACCGCCCGGTCACGAAACCTGGGCCCGGCTAGCGGAGGACCGGGGTGAGGTCGTAGCGGGCCAGGACGCGGCGCACCAGGTCACCGAGTTGTTCGGCGGTGTCCAGGGCGGGCGGGTGGAAACCGTTGACGCGCAGCGTGATCGCGCCGTCGATCTCGAAGAACACGCCGTAGAGGGTGCCGCCGCGCGCGGTGACGATCGCGCGGGAGTCCAGGCCCTGGTTGATCAGCGCGAGGGTGATCGAGGAGGCCGCGCTGCCGTCGATGTCGAGGATGCGCGGGTCCACGGTGCCGAGGTTCGAACAGACCGTGCGGGTGGGGTCGGTGGCGGCCCGGCGGGCGAGCTTGCCGTACAGGCCGCGCGGCAGCGCCACCGCGATGGGGATGAGCGGGGGCATGGTCTGCTCGGCGGACAGCTTCTCCTTGATCAGGGCGCGCAGCGGGGCCAGGTCGTCGGGCACGCCCTCGACCGCGAAATCGATCGAGCCGAGCGCGTTGGCGCGTTCGTCGTCGGCGGTGCGGGTGCTGACCGGCATCATGACCCGGGCATGGCCCTGGTCGTCGACGCGGCCGACCTCGGTCGCGAGCGCGGCCATGACGGCGACGGCGAGGGTGGTGGAGGTGCCGTGCCGCGCCTTGGCGGCGGCGTGCCAGAGGTCGGCGGGGATCGTCGCGTCGACGGTCGGCAGTTCGAAGCCGTCCTCGCGGGCGGGCCGGGGTTCGCCGCGGCCGGTCGCGGCGAGCCGCGCGCCGAGCACCACGGCGGCCAGGACGGGACGGATCCGTCTCGCCGTCGCGCCGAGATCGGCGAACAGACGACGCACTGGACCCTGATCTGTTGTGGCCCAGTCGAATTCGTGGTCCTCGTCGGCGACGGCGGCCACCAGGGCGTCGCAGAACCCGCGGCCGTCGGCGATGGTGTGCGAGGCGAGCAGCGATACCGCGCTGCCGCCGTCGTCGAGGTCGACCACGGCCAGCCGCCACGCCGGGCCGCCGTAGGTCCGCAATTCGGCGCGGCTGCGTTCGGCCACCCAGGCGTCGAGTTCGGCGCGCGGGATCGGCCGGGGCGCGATCTCGATGGGCGCGAATTCGCCCGCGCCGCTCCAGGTGTCACCGGCCGCGGGAATGCGGGCGGGTTCGACCACTCGGCGGAGCCGGCCGCGACGCAGTGCCGCGTGGAATTGTTCCAATTGCGCGATATTCGCCGCACGGTCGTAGCGCCACACCGCGTGGATCGCCAGCGCTCCTCCCAGGGCGGCATGACCGCGCGCGCTGACGCAGTCGATGTCATTCAGGCGGTACAACATGTCTCCTCGAAACCCGAACATCGACCGGACACCGACGTCGTCGCAGAGACAATACGATTTGCCCACCCCGAATGTTACGGAACCGGACAGTAGGGTAATCGTGAGGTCATGACCGAAACCCGGGGTTCGGGGCTGCGCGGTACGACCGTGGCGGGGGCGCGTGTTCGTTATCTCGAGCGCGGGACGGGTGAGCCGTTGGTGCTGCTGCACGGGTATCCGCAGAATCACCGGTGTTGGCGGCGACAGATCGACGCGCTCGCCGCGATCCGGCGGGTGATCGCGCCGGACTGGTTCGGCTGGGGTGAGTCCGCGCGGCCGCCCGGCGCGACGTGCGAATACGACTCCGAGGTGGCGTTGCTGCCCGCGCTGCTCGACGCGCTCGGCATCGAGCGGGCCGATATCGCGGCCCACGACTACGGCGGTTATCTCGCACTGGGTTTCGCGGTGGCGCAACCGAATCGGGTACGGCGCCTGGCGATCCTGAACTCGCGGGCGCACCGTACCTTTCCCGCACCGTACTACGCGCTGTTCGGCGCCCTGAGCGCGCTGGCGCGGCGGCCCGCCCGGCGTCGGGTGCTGGTGTCGCTCCCGCTCGGCGGCGCGCACCGCCGGATGCTGAAACGTTATGTGCGCCAAGGGGCGTTCACCGCCGCCGAGGTCGAGGACTACATCGGCTGGCTGGACACCCGGGCCGGACGCGAGCGCTACGCCGACTACTTCGCGGGCTACAGCGTCCGGCCGCGGCCGCAGCTCGCCGACCTGTCCGGCATCCGCTGCCCCGCCGCGGTCGTCTGGGGCGATCGGGATGCCGCCTGCCCCTTCGCGATCGGCGAGGATCTGGCCCAGCGGCTCCCGGACGCCACCCTCACCCGCGTCGCCGGGGCGGACCACTACGTGATGGAACAGCGGCCCGCCGAGGTCACCGCGGCGCTGCTGGCGTGGCTGGAACGCCCTGCGCCGTAATCAGGTTCGCCGCTGCGAGGCCGCGACCGCCTCGAATCCGTAGCGGAGCATCGCACCCTCGTAGTCGTGCACCGCCGCCACCAGCGCACCGGGTTCGGCGAGAATCCGGCGGCACAGCTCGGCCGCGTCGCGCAGGGCGACGGCCGCGCTGATCCCGGCGGGCACCATGGTGTGCGCCGCGTCGCCCATCAGGGTGACGGGCCCGGATTCCCACGGCGACAACGGTTTCGCGGTGCGGATCGTGGTGCGGGCGACGCTGTCCGGATCGCCGAGGCGGATGAGCGCGCCGAGATTCGGATGCCAGTCGCGCACGGTGTCGGCCGCGATCCGGCGCAGCTCGGCCCCGTCGGCCCGTTCGAGACCGGCCGGGAACCGCTCGGCCGGGGCGACCACCACCCACATCACGTAATCCGAACCGCCGGAGAGGAATTCGTGAGCGGCGACCGGCACGAAGCGTCCGTCGTCCCCGACCACGGTGCAGAATCCGTCCAGCGCGGCGGGCGGGGTGAGGGCGCGCGCTTCCTCGGTCAGCGCGGTGCGGCCGTAGATCTCGGTCTGCCCGGTCTCCACCACCTCGGCGTGCGGCAGCAGTTGGGCGCGCACCCGCGAATGGGTGCCGTCCGCGCCCACCAGCAGATCGGCGTCGATCTCCGTACCGTCCCCGAACCAGGCCCGCACCCGGCCCGTGTCGAGCACCTCGTAGCGCTGGAAGGGCGCCGCGTGGCGCACCGTCAGCCCGGTGAGCAGAATTCGCCGCAGGGTCGAACGGTCGACGGTCAGATGCCGTCCGGACACCGCCTCGTCCGCGGTCTCCGGGACCAGGAACTCCTGAACGACGCGCAGGCCCGGATCCAGCACGCGCACACCCGAGCCGCGTTTGCCCGCCGTGGCGAGCACCCGGTCGTACAGCTCCGGGGGCAGGAGTTCGCGCAGGGCGAGATCGCCCGGCTGGTCGATGTGGATGCGATACCCCTGCGCGTCGCGCTCGGCCGGTTCGCGTTCGAAGACGGTGACATCGATTCCGGCCCGGCTCAATCCCTGGGCCAGCAGGGAGCCCGCGAGACCGGCTCCGGCGACAACAATATTCACGCCTTCAGATTATCTGTTTTAAGACGGTTTGTCCTCGGCCATAATAATCCGGTGGACGATTCCTCGGCTCGGCTCGGCGCCCGGATCGGCGGGCAGCTGTATCTGGCCCACCGCTACGCCCGTTCGGCGACCAATCGGGCGCTGCGCGACCACGGCGTGGAACTGCGGCATCTGGGCGTGCTCACCCGACTCGCCGAGAACGGTCCGCTCAGCCAGCGCGCCCTGGTCGATCAGCTCCAACTCGACAAGTCGTCGATGGTCTACATCATCGACGAGCTGGAGAAGCAGGGTCTGGCCGAACGCCGCCGCGACGATCGCGACCGGCGCAGTTACGCCGTCCACATCACGGACGCGGGCCGGGACCGCCTGCTCGCGGCCACGGCCACCGCCGACGCCGTGGTCGCCGACCTGCTCGCGCCCCTGTCCCCCGCCGAGCGCGAACAGCTGCACGACCTGCTCGGCCGCTTCATCGCCCACGCCGAGGAGCGGGCGTAGCGGGTGCCCCTGGAACGGCGAAGCGCGGTGCGCCCCGGGGGCACACCGCGCTACGGAAGAACCGAGGGAACGGGCCGTCAGGCCGCGCTGCCGCTCAGCGCTTGCAGGGCCGTGCTGAAGATCGTCGCGACCACGTCCAGAAGTTCCATTGTCTGCCTCACCTTCGATCGAGTGGAAGGCCCGAGCATGCACGGGCCGAGTGGACAACAGGTTACGAGGCGCTGCGAGGTTCCTCAGCGCGGCTTGCGCAGGGCGGCCAGGAACATGGCGTCCGTGCCGTGCCGGTGCGGCCACAGCTGGGCGGCCGGTCCGTCGCCGACGTCGGTGACGCCGGGGAGCAGTTCGCGGGCGTCGAGCTGTTCGGCGTCGGCGCGGCGGACCAGATCGCCCACCACCGCGACCGTCTCGGGCAGGTGCGGCGAGCAGGTCGAGTAGACCACCACACCGCCCGGCCGCAGCAAACCCCATGCGGCGCCGAGCAATTCGCGTTGCAGCACGGTGAGATCGCGGACGTCGGCGGGGGTGCGCCGCCAGCGCGCCTCCGGCCGCCGCCGCAGCGCGCCCAGGCCCGTGCAGGGGGCGTCGACCAGGATGCGGTCGTAGCCGGGGGCGAGGCCGCTGGCCCGGCCGTCGGTGACGTGCACGGTCACCGGCAGCCCGCGGGTGGCGGTGCGCACGAGTTCGGCGCGGTGCGCGGCCTGTTCGACCGCGTCGAGGTGGTAGCCGTCGATGTCGGCGAGCGCGCCGAGCAGCGCCGCCTTCCCGCCCGGTCCGGCGCACAGGTCGAGCCAGCGGCCGGTGTCGGGGCCCAGCAGCGGGGCGCGGGTCAGCGCCAGCGCGACCAGCTGACTGCCCTCGTCCTGCACCGCGGCCATGCCCTCGCGCACGGGTTCGAGCTTGCCCGGATCGCCGCCGTCGAGGTAGACCGCGTACGGGGACCAGCGGCCCTCCTCGCCACCGGTCACCAGGGCCAGCTCCTCGGCGGTGATCTCGCCGGGCCGCGCCACCAGATGCACGGCCGGGCGCTCGTCGTCGGCGGCGAGCAGGTCGCGCAGCTCCCCCGCCCGCGCGCCCAGCGCGTCGGCGAACGCCTGCGCGATCCACGTCGGGTGCGCGTACTCGAAGGCCAAGTGCCCCACCGGATCCGGCGGCGCGAGCCGTTCCACCCACTCGTCCGGTCCGCGCTCGGCGACCCGGCGCAGCACGGCGTTCACGAAACCCGCCCGCCCCTGGCCGAATTCGGCCCGCGCCAGCGCCACCGAGGTGTCCACGGCGGCGTGCGCCCCCACCCGGGTCCGCAGAATCTGATACGCCCCGAGCCGCAGCACGTCCAGCAACGGCCCGTCGATCTCCACGACCGCGCGCCCCGCCCCCGCCTCGATCACCGCGTCCAGGAACCCGAGCGACCGACAGGCCCCGTACCCCAGTTCGGTCGCGAACGCCGCGTCCCGCCCGGACAACCCGCGATCGCGAATCATCTTGGGCAACACCAGGTTCGCGTAGGCATCCCGCTCCCGCACCACCCGCAGCAGATCCCGCGCCACCGCCCGGACCGGATCCGGATCGGCGTCGTTCCCCCGCCCCTTCCCGGCCCCGTTCGGCCGCGACCGCCCCGGCGCGGCGTTCCCGCCTCGCCCGCGTCCCCCCGATTTGGCTTGCCCCGCAGCGCTGTTGGGCCGACGCGGCCCCGCACCCTCATCCCGGCCGCCCTCGCGGCGCGGCCCGTCCGCGCCACGGCCCGCACCGGATCGACCACGCTCACCCCGGCCCGATCCATTCGGACCCGAGTCCGAGCCTCGACCCGACCCTTCGGGCCGATTCGCGCCCGAGTCCCCCCGCGGCCCGTCGGCACGGCGATCCGCAGCGAATCCGGGATCGGTACCGCGCACGCGCGCCGACTGCCCGGACGCTCCGCGGCCGTCGGCTGAATTCCGCTGCGCGCCAGCCGATCTCGGCTGTGATTCGTCGCGACGCCCCCGATCGGCGGGGCTCACTCGACCACCGCGCCGGGCTCCAGGCGGGCGCCGCGGGCCCAGTCGAGAGCGGGCATCATGCGTTTGCCCTCGGGCTGGACCTCGGTGAGGCGGACGGCGGTGGTGGTGGTGCCGACGTAGACGCCGGATTTGCGGACCTCGACGACGCGTTCGGGGAGGGTCTCCTCGACCAGTTCGACCGGGGCGACCTTGAGGCGTTTGCCGTCGACCAGGGTCCACGCGCCCGGCGCGGGGGTCACCGCGCGGATGCGGCGATGGACGGCGAGGGCGGGCTGATCCCAGCGGATGTGCCCGGCGTCCGGATCGACCTTCGGGGCGTAGGAGACGCCCTCGGTCGGCTGGGGTTCGGCGTGCACGGTGCCGTCCTCGATGCCGTCGAGCGTCGATTCCAGCAGGCGCGCACCGGTTTCGGCGAGCCGGTCGAGCAGGGTTCCGGCGGTGTCGGTGACCGCGATCTTCTCGGTGACCACGCCGAAGACGGGACCGGTGTCGAGCCCGGCCTCGATGCGGAAGGTGGAGGCGCCGGTGATCTCGTCCCCGGCCGCGATCGCCGCCTGCACGGGTGCCGCGCCGCGCCAGGCGGGCAGCAGCGAGAAGTGCAGATTCACCCAGCCGTGCCGCGGGATGTCGAGCACCGGCTGGGGCAGCAGCGCGCCGTAGGCGACCACCGGGCAGCAGTCGGGGGCCAGCTCGGTCAGCCGGGCGACGAAGTCCGGTTCCGAGGGCTTGCGCGGGGTGAGGACCGGGATGCCGCGCTCGTCGGCGAGTCGCCCGATGGGCGAACGGGTCACCTTGCGGCCGCGGCCCGCCACCGCGTCGGGCCGGGTGACCACCGCGACCACCTCGTGCCGCGACGAGTCCAGCAACCGCCGCAGCGACGGCACCGCCGGTTCGGGCGTGCCCGCGAAGACCAGGCGCATCAGCTGCTCCGCTCCGCCGCAGCGGCCTTCGTGGCGGCCACTTCCGCGGCCGGCATCACCGTCTTGCCCGTGGTGAACCACTCCGATTCGCGCACCGCGCGCATCGCCTCCTTTCGTGTCGCCGCATTCAGACGGTCCAGGTACAGCAGCCCGTCGAGATGATCGGTCTCGTGTTGGACACAGCGCGCCAGCAGTCCCTCGGCCTCGAATTCGACTGCGGCCCCGGCACTGTCGAGTCCGCGCGCCCGCACCCGCAGCGCGCGGGTGACGTCGTAGCGCAGGCCCGGAATCGACAGGCAGCCCTCCGGACCGGTCTGCTCCTCCGCGCCCAGCACCTCGTAACTCGGATTGACCAGATGCCCGGCCGCGTCACCGGTGTCGTAGACGAAGACTCGCAGTCCGACGCCGATCTGCGGTCCGGCCATGCCGATGCCTCCGCTGGCGTGCATCGTATCGGTCAGGTCGGTCACCAGCTGACGCAGTTCCCTGTCGAAGGTCGTGACCTCGTCGGCACGGGCGCGCAGGACGGGATCGCCGAACAGGCGAACGGGCTGGACGGTCACGAGAAACTCCCCGGGCGATCGGATACGGACGTCCTATTTTACGGACGTCCCCGATCAGGAGTGCGCGCCCAGCACGACCTCCGGAATACCGGTCCCGAGCGGCACCGCCTGACACACCGGTTCGACGGCGTGTTCGGGGTCGAGGACGTTGAGCATCAGCCGCTGCGCGAACGGGTCGTAGACGATGTGGAAATGCCCGGTCAGGTCGACGGGACACAGATCCTGCAACACCAGATTGGTCGCGTTGGGTCCGTGCAGCGCGATATTGCCGAAGGGCTGGATGATCTCGTCGACCCGGCTGCCGATGGTGGTGTAGTGCGGTCCCGCGACGGTGTCGCCACCGGCGTTGAGCGCCACCATGAACGGCGCGCCCTGGGCCTGCTGCACCGCCGCGATCGAGGTGACCCTCTCGAACACCGGCCACAGCCCCGGCACCGCGTCGGCCACCGGCACCAGCCCGTACATCACGCCGCCGTAGGAGGGCGAGGCCATGCCGACCCACTGGTCGACCTTGTCCGCGCCGCCGAGCTTGTCGACGTAGTAGCGAGTGACGTTGGCGCCCTGGGAGAATCCGACCAGATCGACCTTCTTCGCGCCCGTCGCGGCCAGCACCTCGTCGACGAAATCGCCGATCTGGCGCGCCGACTGCCACACGTCCTGGGTGCCGTAGGTCGTCGCGCCGGGCTTGCCGCCGTAATTCGGTGCGAAGACACAGAATCCGGCGTCCTTCAGCTGGGGCGACACGGCCGACCAGTCGGAATAGGCCGAGGCGTCGGTGCCGTGCGCGAGCACGACCGGATAGGGATGCTCGGCGGTCGGGGCGCACCCGAAGTCGTTGGCGCCCAAGGGCGCGGCGTCGGGGTGGTCCTTGAGGTACCAGGACGCGGTCAGATGCTCCGACTGCGGCGGACCCGCCTCGGTCGGCACCGAGACGTCGGCGCCCGCATCGGCGAAAGCGGGCGCACCGGCACCGAATACCAGTGCGCACGCCGCCCCGCCCGCGACCACCGCGTGCCGCCATTGTGAGATACCTCGAGCGAATCCGCCCCCGGGTCGTGCCATTTCACGATCATCCCGCATTCGCGGTCGCGGAATTCCGTGCTCGGCCAAACCATTTCGAAACCGTTACTTTTGCTCGTCGTCGGCGAGGATCCGGTACAGCGCGCGCCGGGCCTCGGTGAGCACCTCGGCCGCCTTGGCCGCCTGCTCCGGCGTGCCCGCGCGGGCCACCTGAGCGACCGCGCCCATCAACTGTCCGACGAGTTCGCGCAGATCCAGTGCCTGATCACCGATTCCGTCGCGGACCTCCTGCCAGGGATCGCCGAGTTCGTCGGCGTGCTCGCGCACGTAGGTGACGCCCTCGTCGGTCAGCTTGGCGGTCTTGCGGCCCGAGACCTTCTCGATGAGCACCAGCCCTTCGTCCTCGAGTTGTGACAATGCCGGATAAATCGATCCCGGACTGGGACGCCAGACATCGTCGCTGCGCTCGCGGATCCGCTGGATCAGCTCGTAGCCGTGCATCGGACGCTCCTGGAGCAGCAGCAGGATCGCCGCGCGGACGTCGCCGCGCCGACCCCGCCCGCCCCGACCGCGCCCGCGGCCGAAGTGGCCACCCCCGGGACCGAAGCCCGGTCCGAAGTCGGGACCGAACGGTCCGAACCCCGGGCCGAAGCCGCGCGGGCCCCGCGGGTGACGGTGGAACTGTTCGGGTCCGAACTGCTCGCGACCCGGTCCGCGGCCACGCCAGCGGCCGCGTGCGTTCATGTTCTCCATGTTTTCCATGGCCAGCCTCCTCAGGCTTGTTCTTACGTTGACAACATCGACGATATATCGGCAATGCATCTTCGACAAGTGTGAGGCGGGACACGAACCGACCAGATGGGTTATCCCCTGTCAGGCGCGGGCTGACCGTGGCACCTCAGGTGGCGGGCACCCAATTCCCGTGGAAGCCCGCGGGCACGCGGTGCGGCAGGTGCACGCGGGCGACGTCCTCGAGGGTCGCCGCGTCGAGGATGGCCAGATCGCTGGTGTCGGTGGCGGCGTCGTAGACGAAGCCCATCAGCACGCCGTCGTCCTCGGCAGCGTCGGGGGCGGAGGGCTGGAAGACGAACTCGCCCAGGGCTTTTCCGGGACCGAACTCGCGGACGAGCGCGCCGCCGCCGACGAAGTCGTGCTTGTAGAGCCGCGGACCGCTCGCCACGCCCGTCCCCACCGCGGGCGCGTATCCGTAGCGATGCCGCCGACCCGTCAGTCGCTCGTCGACGCGCGGGAACTCCTGCGGCCGATCGTCGAGCACGCCCTGGCGGACCTTGCCCGCCGCGAGGTCGACCTCCCAGCGGTCCAGGGTCGGCAAGCCCTCGTTGGGTCCGGTGAAGTCGGTGGCGAACATCGTCTGATAGCGGACCACGTCGAGCACGAGGGTCTCGCCGTCCTCGTAGGCGTTCATGGGGTGGAAGACGTAGCACGGCTCGATGTCGAACCAGCGCACGTCGGCGTTGCCGCCCGACCGCGGCATGACGCCCAGCCGCGCCGGATACTTCGGATCCCAGCGATAGGGCATGCGGCGATCGGGCGAGACCGAATTCTGCCGTGCCGCGGGCGGATTCGGGATCGGCACGCGACCGACCAAGGCCGACAACACCAGTCGCGCGGGCAGCCGCAGCGCGCGCGGCACGGTCATCGCCACCGCCTGGCGCGCGTCGAAGGTGACCGGCAGATCGTAGAAGACGACGTAGTTCTCGGTGAGCGAGAAGTCGTGCATCATCGGCGAGCCGCCGACCTCGATGTCGACCGTGCGCCGGGCCCGGCCGTCGGCGCCGATGACCGAGTACTGCACCTTGTTGCCGCGCTGGAACGAATACGAAACCGCGTGCAGCTCACCGGTTTCCGGGTCGCGCTTGGGGTGGGCGGTGTAGCCGCCGGTGATCGTGCCGTCGAAATCGCAGACGCCGATCGTGTCGAGTTCCTCGGACAGCTCGTAGTTGGGCTGGCCCGCCTCGATCAGGGCGAACGTGCGCCCGGCATGGCCGATGACATTGGTGTTGGCGCCCGGACCCCCGACCGCCTCCGTCCCGGGCACGGCCCCCTCGCCGAGCGCGCGGGCGGTGACCGGGCCGCGCACCCAGCGGTTGCGGTACCACTCGGCGCGGCCGTCGCGCAGGCGCACGCCGTGCACCATGCCGTCGCCGACGAACCAGTGGTACACGGCCGGATCGAGTTCGCCCACCGGGTTGGGGCCGTTGCGCAGGTACCGGCCGTCGAGGTGGTCGGGAATGGTTCCGGTGACCTTCAGATCGGTGAGTGTGTGCTCGTGCTCGATCGGAGCGAACAAGCCCGAGAGATAGCGATTGCCCATGGGGACCCCCAAGACGAGGAATAACGGTGTTATAGGAGCTAGAATAACGCCGTTATGGAGGTGTGGCAATGGTGAGTTCCCGATCCGGAGCGGGGATGCGTGAACGGTTGATCGAGGCGGGGATCGACCTACTGGAGTCCGACGGCCCCCAGGCATTGCAGACGCGGCGGGTGGCCGCGGCGGTCGGCGCGTCGACGATGGCGGTGTACACGCATTTCGGCGGCATGACCGAATTGCTGGGCGCGATCGTGGCCGAGGCGTTCGCGCGCTTCGGCGCGGCCCTGGGCGCGCGGCCGTCGAGCGACGATCCGGTGGCCGATTTCCTGGTGATGGGATACGCGTATCGGCAGTACGCGCTGGCCAATCCGCAACGCTATCTGCTCATGTTCGGCCTGTCTCCCGCATCCGAAAGCGGCAGCGCGCCTTGCGATTTCGTCGCCGCCCCGGTGACCGACGCGGTCGGGGCGGAGACCTTCGAACAGTTGGTGGCGGTGGTCGAGCGCATGATCGCCGACGGCCATATCCACACCGGCTCGGCCCGCGAGGTGGCGGCGCGCCTGTGGGGCCTCATCCACGGCGTGGTGCTGCTGGAGCTGTCGGGCAATCTCGGCGGCGACGGCCGGGCCGTCACACAGGTGCTGCTACCCGCCACGATGGACATCCTGGTCGGCATGGGCGCCGACCGCGCCCACGTCGAGGAGTCGCTGGCGCGAGCCGCGGCGACCATCACGGGCTGAACCTGTGTGCGGGCGCGGTCCCGGCGGTTGCCGCGCGTGGCCTCGCCGCGGGCGCTCGCCGCTTAGGATGGCGCGGTGGGACTGCTGTTGGCGGCGCGGGCGTCGGATTCTCCGTGGGTCGCCGAGGTGTGGACGTGCCGCAGTGAGCGGGTGGCGGAGATGACCTCGGTGGCGACCGAGACGTGGGGGCTGGTGTTCTGGGAGCAGGACGGGGTGGCGGGCGCGGCCGTCACCGGTCCCGAGAGCCGTACCGCGACCGCACCCGTCCCGGAGGGCGCGTCGTTCGTCGGTATCCAGTTCGCGGTCGGCACCTCGCTGCGCGGAGTGGCCGCGCCGAGTCTGGTCGACACGGGGATCGTGCTGCCGGATGTGACGGACCGGAAATTCTGGCTGGACGGAAGCCGTTGGGAGACACCGGGTCCCGATGACGCGGAGGCGCTCGTCGCCCGGCTCGTCCGGTCCGGGGTGGTGGTGCGCGACGGGCTGGTCGCCGACGTGGTGCGGGGACATCGCCCGCCGGTCACCGAGCGGACCCTCGAGCGCCGCTTCCGCGCCGCGACGGGACTCACCCGCGGCGCGGTGCGGCAGATCGAGCGGGCCCGCACGGCCGCCACCCTGCTGAGTTCGGGCGCGGGCGAGGACACCGTCATCGAGACGCTCGGGTACTACGACGCGCCGCATCTCGCGCGGGCGCTGCGGCGATTCGTCGGGCGTACCTCGCGGCAGCTCCGCGCGGGAGTCGAGGGCGCGATCGCGCTCGATCTACGTCAGCGCGCCACCTCGTAGACGAGTTTGGTCACCCCGTTGGCGTAGGACGCCGAATCCCGCAGGCGCAGTTGCTGTTTGTCGCGGTCAGCCCGGCTGAACACGCTCTTGCCCGCACCCAGCAGCACCGGGAACACCAGCAGGTTGTAGCGGTCGATCAGGTCGGCGTCGGCCAGACGGCGGGCCAGTTCGGCGCTGCCGTGGATGAAGATGCCGCCGCCGTCGCCCTGCTTCAGCTTCGCGACGTCCTCGGTCGAGCGCAGGATCGTGGTCGGTCCCCAGCCGTCGACCAGGTCGTCGTCGGTGAGTCCGGTCGAGACCACGTACTTGGGCAGGTCCTTGTAGTCGACGTGGTCCGCCGAATCGCGCCAGATCGGGGCGAACGCCTCGTAGCTGCGGCGGCCGAACAGCAGTGCGGTCGTGTCGGCGAGTTCCTCGCCCTTGAGCGCGAACGCCTCCGGCACGAATTCGGTCTCCATCACCCAGCCGCCGCTGCGGTGGCCCTCGACCTTGCCGCCCGGCGAGTCGACCACGCCGTCCAGCGTCATGAAGCCCGTCCAGACCAGTTCCCGTGTCACCGAATCTCTCCTCGTCCTCGTTGTCGGTGGTCGGAAGCCTACGGGGCCCAGCCAGCGACGTCTTGGACGAAACCGACACGATGTCGAGGGCCTGGATGTGGTCGGCCCGGGCGCACCCGGCGCTGCGGGCGGGGCTCGGTGCGGGAGGCCGACGCGATGGTCAGCCGATATCGATCGGGTCGATCTGGACGCGCAGTGGGTCGTCGGAGCGATGGGTGCTGCGCACGGCCTGGGCGGCGGTGAGGGCGCGGGACAGGGCGTTGCCCGCAAGCCGGGGGGCGCGCAGGATCATGCGCTCGACCTCGGCGGGAGAATCGCCGGAGGAGAACGGTTTTCGGGCACCCGGCGGCAGCGGGACGGGGCCGAGGATCTCCACCTCGGCGGGAAGCGTTGCCTCCCCGAGCAATTCGGCGATGGAGTCGGCGGTGCCGTCGACGGCGGCCAGGCGGACCGCGGGCGGGAAGCGGACCTCGGTGCGGGCGGCGAGCTCGAAGTCCGCGTGGCCCACGGGATCCCAGCGCACGAGAGCCTGCACGGTCGGTACGGCCGGATCGGCCATGACGATCACCTGCCCCGTCGAGCGCACCAGGGCGGCCGCCGACATCCAGCGCCGCAGCGCGTCCTCGGCGGCCCGCAGATCGGCCCGCCCGAGCAGCGCCCACCCGTCGAGAAGCAGCGCGACCCCGTAGCCGCCGGGCGTCGTGGGTTCGGCCCCGATCGTCGCGACGACCACCTGCGGCCCCTCCGGCACCGAATCCAGCACCGCCGAGCCCCCGGACCCGCGGATCGGCACGCCGGGAAACGCCCGGCCCAATTCCTCGGCCGTGCGAGCGGCCCCGATCACGACGGCCCGCAGCGCCCGCGACCCACACGTCCCGCACCGGAACGCCGCCTCGGTCTTGCCACACCACCGACAGCTCGGGCTGTGCGCGATCTCGTGCGGCGGCACGCTGTCGGCCCGCGCCCGCGCGGATACGCCCCGGCCGCCAGCGATCCCACCACCCGCTCCGTCGCGTCGGCCACCGGGTAGCCCTCCGCCAACGGTTCGGCTTGCTGGTCCGTCGGATCGGGCGGCGCCGTCGGTTCGACTTCCTGGTCCGTCGAATCGGGCGGCACCATCATGTCGTTCATTCGAACGACGTTGTGGCGCAGGGGCTTTCGAGGAGTGGTCGGGGAGGGCCAAGGGGCCGTTGCAGTGGCGGCAGCGGGCGGGGGTGCGGCATTTGGCGCAGGAGAGGGCGGGGACGTAGCCGCGGCGGGGGACCTGGACGAGGACGGGTTCGCCTGCCGCGAGGGCCTTGCGGGCGGCGGTGAACGCGACGCCGGGGATGCGGACGGCGCGGGCGACCGGGTCGCGTTCCAGTGCGATATCGGTGTCGCCGGGGACGCTGATGCGGGGCATGTGCTCGCGGATGACGGCGCGGTCGGCGAGAAGGTTGTGGGCCCAACCGGATTCGACGACGGCCTGGATCTCGGCGGTGCGGGAGAATCCGGCCGCCAGGAAGGCCGCGCCGGTCTCGTGCGCCCGCAGCATGGCGACCTCACGGGCGTGCGGATACGGCGAGCGGGGCTCGGCGTACATATCGTCTCCGTCGTCCCAGATCGCGATCAGCCCCAGATCCCGCGCGGGCGCGAATACCGCGCTGCGCGTGCCGACGACGACCCGCGCCTCCCCGCGCAGCACCGACAGCCAGCGCCGGTATCGCGCCGAAGGCCCCAAACCCGCGGCCAACCCCACCACCCCCTCCACCACGACCTCCGCGCAGGCCGCCAGCACCCGGTCCAGATCACGCTGATCCGGCACCACCACGATCGCGCTGCGCCCACCCTCGGCCACCACCGCCGCCACCTCGGCCAGCCGTCGCGCCCACTCCTCCCCCGGCACCGCCTGCCACGCCGCCCGCGGCCCCCGCCCCTGCCCCAAGGCCGTCAGGAACGATTCGGCATGCCGGTACTTCGCCCATCCGGGGTAACGCGAACCCGCGCCCGCCTGCTCCCTCGATTCCGGGGACACCTCCGAAACCGCCGTGCGCACAACGGCTTCCGAGTCCCCGGGAGTATCGCCCGCCGTATCGTTCAGGTCCGCCGTCGCGACCTGCTCTCCGGAGCCGGGAGGCCCGTCGGAGACGGACTCGGCATCCGCCCCGTCACCCGAATCCGCTGCCTCGCCACGCTCCCCCGACCCTGAGGACGCCTCCGAAAACGCCGCGGCGGCAGCCACTTTCGTGGACAACGGAGCATCGCTCTTCGCGCTGATCGCCTCCCCCGGTGCGGCCTGCTCCCCCGACGCCGAGGACGCATCCGAAGCTTCCGGGCCAGCAACCGCATTCGCGGCATCCGGACCTTCGGCCGCCTTCGAAACCGATTCGGCCGCAGCCGGTTTCCCCTCGGCCTTGGCATGTCGCGGCGGAATGGCCAGCCGCAGCACATCCGCACGCGTCCCCGCATATCGGGCGGCGACGGCCTCGACCAACCGGAGGATCTCCGGGGTGAGAACCCGCTCGCCGGACACGACGCGTTCGAGGCGCACGAGTTTGCCGGTGTGGTCGGACTTCTCGAGGCGTTCGAGAACGAATCCGTCGATCAGCCGACCCGAGAACCGAACCCGGACGCGCACGCCGGGTTGGGCGAGGGCGTCCAGGTTCGGGGGGACCAGATAATCGAAATCCCGGTCGAGGTGGGCCGGTTCGAGCAGCGGCAGGACGCGCGCGATGGGGCGCGCGACCGCCGCCGTCTCCGGTTCCGGCTCGGCCAATTACAGCCCGACGGCCGCGCGCAGCTTGTCCGCGCGGTCGGTGCGCTCCCAGGGGAGGTCGACATCGGTGCGGCCGAAGTGGCCGTAGGCCGCGGTCTTGGCGTAGATCGGGCGCAGCAGGTCCAGGTCGCGGATGATCGCGCCGGGACGCAGATCGAAGACCTCGGTCAGGGCCGCGGAAATCTTTGCGGGATCGACCTTTTCGGTGCCGAACGTCTCGACGAACAGACCGACGGGCGCGGCCTTGCCGATGGCGTAGGCGACCTGCACCTCGGCCCGGTCGGCCAGTTCCGCGGCGACCACGTTCTTGGCGACCCAGCGCATGGCGTAGGCGGCCGAGCGGTCGACCTTCGACGGATCCTTGCCCGAGAACGCGCCGCCGCCGTGACGGGCCATGCCGCCGTAGGTGTCGACGATGATCTTGCGACCGGTCAGGCCCGCGTCGCCCATCGGGCCGCCGAGCACGAATTTGCCGGTCGGGTTGACCAGCAGGCGGATGTCCGAAGTGTCCAGCGGCTCCGGCAGATTCAGCTCGGCGAGCACCGAATCCACAACCTTCTCGCGGATGTCGGGGGCGAGCAGGTTGTCCAGATCGATGTCCGCGGCGTGCTGGGTGGACAGCACCACGGTGTCCAGCCGCACCGGCCGGGCGCCGTCGTATTCGATGGTGACCTGGGTCTTGCCGTCGGGGCGCAGGTAGGGCAGCACACCGGACTTGCGGACCTCGGTCAGTCGCCGGGACAGGCGATGCGCCAACGCGATCGGCAGCGGCATGAGCTCGGGGGTCTCGCGGGTGGCGTAACCGAACATCAGGCCCTGGTCGCCCGCGCCCTGACGCTCGATCTCGTCGTCGGAACCGCCGACGCGCGCTTCGTGCGAAGTGTCCACGCCCTGAGCGATATCCGGCGACTGCGCGCCGATGGCGACGTTCACGCCGCAGGACGCGCCGTCGAAGCCCTTGGCCGAGGAGTCGTAGCCGATCTCGAGCACCTTCTCGCGCACGATCGTCGGGATGTCGGCGTACGCCGATGTGGTGACCTCGCCGGCCACATGGACCTGGCCCGTGGTCACCAGGGTCTCCACCGCGACGCGGCTGCGCGGGTCCTGCTCGAGCAGTGCGTCGAGGATGGAATCGCTGATGGCATCACAGATCTTGTCGGGATGCCCCTCGGTCACGGATTCACTCGTGAAAAGCCGACCACCGAACGTGCGCACAGTTAATCCCTCTCCCTCAACGGGTTTCTCGTCTCGGACTGCGACGCTAACGGCCTCCCGTCACCGCGCAACCCTTTGACTCAGACTATTCCAAACCACCGACGGGGTGGGCGATGACGTCGCCGCTTGCGACGTTCCCACCAGCGACAACACCTCCACAGGGCTCCGTTTCGGCGGCCGGTGCGCTGATGCGCGCGACGCGTTCCCGCATCGCGTGCCACTTAGCAGGATAAGCCGGAACCATGGGCGCGTCAGCGCAACAGTGGTCCCAGCGCGTCCAGCACACGGCTGGCCAACAGGGCCTTCGATCCGTGATCGAGGGCCTGCTCGGTGCCGTCGGCGCCGAGCAGCCAGCCGTCGTTGTTGTCCACCTCGAAGGCCTTGCCCTCGCCGACCGCGTTGACGACCAGCAGGTCACAGCCCTTCCGCTTCAGCTTCGCGCGGGCGTGGGTGAGTACGTCGCCGTGTTCGTCGCCGGTCTCGGCGGCGAATCCGACGATCGCGAGCCCGGGCAGGCGGCCGTCGCGGCGCGCCTGCACCAACCCGGCGAGGATGTCGCGGTTCTTGGTGAGTTCGATCGAATCCGGTTCTCCCGCACCCTTTTTGATCTTCGCGGCGGCGACGTTGGCGGGCCGGAAGTCGGCGACCGCGGCGGCCATGATGACCGCGTCGGCCCCGGCGGCGTGCTTGTCCACCGCGATGCCCATCTGGTCGGCGGTGGTCACCGGCACGACCTCGACGCTCGCGGGCGGTTCGAGGCCGACCGTATTGCCCGCGACGAGGGTCACCTGCGCGCCGCGCTGGGCGGCGACGCGGGCCATCGCGTACCCCTGCTTCCCGGAACTGCGGTTGCCCAGGAATCGCACCGGATCCAGCGGTTCGCGCGTGCCGCCCGCCGAGATCACGATGCGACGGCCCTCGAGGTCGCGCGGGATCGCGTCGGCGCGTTCGAGCAGCAGCGAGGCCAGCGCGAAGATCTCCTCGGGTTCGGGCAGGCGGCCCGGTCCGGTGTCGGCGCCGGTGAGGCGGCCCGCGGCCGGTTCCATGACCGTCGCGCCGTGCGCGCGCAGCGTCCGCACGTTCGCCGCCGTGGCCGGGTGCTCCCACATCTCGGTGTGCATGGCCGGGGCGAACAGCACGGGACATCGCGCGGTCAGCAGGGTCGCGGTGAGCAGATCGTCGGCGCGGCCCATCGCGGCGCGCGCCATCAGGTCGGCGGTCGCGGGGGCGATGACGACGAGATCGGCGGCCTGCCCGATCCGCACGTGCGGGACCTCGGGCACATCGGCGAAAACGCCGGTGTGGACCGGGTTTCCGGACAGCGCCTCGAACGTGGCCTTGCCGACGAACTGCAATGCCGACTCGGTGGGGATGACGCGGACGTCGTGCCCGGTCTCGGTGAATTTGCGAACGAGCGAGCAGGCCTTGTAGGCGGCGATCCCGCCACCCACGCCGACAACGATCCGCATCTGACTACGCCTCTTCGGGTCCGGGTGCTGTGGGCGGCGGGGTGCGCCCCTTACTCGCCTTCGGAGTGCTCGAGCAGATCGGAGTGGATCTCGCGCAGCGCCACCGACAACGGCTTCTCCTGCAGGCCCGGCTCGACCAGCGGGCCGACGTACTCGAGGATGCCGTCGCCGAGCTGGTTGTAGTAGTCGTTGATCTGGCGCGCCCGCTTGGCCGCGTAGATGACCAGCGCGTACTTCGACGACGTGCGCTCGAGCAGCTCGTCGATCGGCGGGTTGGTGAGACCGACCGGGGTGTCGTACGCGGGCACGGTCTTGGTGTCGCTCACTGGTGAGGCTCCCTGCGGGTCGTGTGGACGTGAATTCGGCCGTACCGGCCGCACTCAGAAAGAATTTGTGCTAACGAACAACGATACCAACTGCTCACAGGCGCTCGTCAGTTCGTCGTTCACGATCACGGTGTCGTACTGGTCACAGGTCGCCAGTTCCATCCGCGCGGTCTCCAGCCGGCGCTCGATGACCTCGGGCGGTTCGGTGCCGCGGCCGGTGAGCCGGGCGACCAGTTCCTCCCAGCTGGGCGGCTTGAGGAAGACCGTGCGGGCCTCGGGCATGACCAGCTTCATCTGGCGGGCCCCTTCCTGGTCCACCTCGACCAGGACGTTCTTCCCGGCGGCGAGGGCCGCGCGCACCGGGGCGGCCGGGGTTCCCGAACGTTGCAGGCCGCCGTGAATCTCGGCCCACTCCAGCAGGTCTCCCCTGGCGATCATGGCGTCGAACTCGGCCCGGCTCACGAAGTGGTAGTCCTGCCCGTCGACCTCCCCGGGCCGGGGGGCCCGGGTGGTGGCCGACACACTGAAGACCAGGTCCGGCAGCCGCTCGCGGACGCACCGGACGATCGTGGACTTGCCGACGGCCGAGGGGCCGACCAGTACGACCAGTCGACCCTTCTGCGTGTGCTCGACCACCCTCGTGATCAGGCCTGGTCGAACTTCGCCAGCAGCGCCTTGCGCTGACGATCGCCGAGGCCGCGCAGGCGACGGGTCGGCGCGATCTCGAGCTCGGTCATGATCTCGGCGGCCTTGACCTTGCCCACCTTCGGCAGGGCCTCGAGCAGCGCCGACACCTTCATCTTGCCCAGGACCTCATCCGTCTCGGCATCCTTCAGGACCGTCTTCAGGTCGGTGCCGCCACGCTTCAAGCGCTCCTTGAGCTCTGCCCGAGCGCGGCGAGCGGCAGCCGCCTTCTCCAAAGCAGCGGCGCGCTGCTCGTCAGTCAGCTGGGGAAGGGCCACGGTTCCTCCGTCTCATCGTTCATTGCATCATCTCCCGCCGGTAACCCGGCGGTCTGTGCGACCGTACCCACGCCGCGTGCCGATTGCGAACCCACCCCCCAGGTCAGCGCGGGATTCGGGCACGCTATCGCATCCCCGGACGCCCCCCGACGCCCCATCGAACAGACATTCCGAATCGTACCGCCGATCCCGCCACCAGGCCCGTGACCTGCGTCTTTCCCGGCCCGGACCGGCATTGTCGCAGTACAGCCCACCTCCCCCGCCCCACCGTGACCGCCCCGTTATCCGCCGACCAGGAATTTTCTTGGATTTCCCGGCGTGTCGCGAAATCTCGCCAGGGCGTGTCGCCCGTCTCGCCCCCTTCCTCCCCCTCGCCCGACTCCACCCACCCCACCCCTCCCCCAACCCCTCGTACCGACCCCTCACGCGCCCCTGACACGCCGAAACACATCCATGTAATTCCCACAGCCCCATCCGGTTCCCCGCCCCGTCCAAACCTCCACCACGACAAACAAACCGGTCTCCCTCATAGCTACGGCAACCCCAGCCGCACCCTTTATTCGCAAACGCACCCCTTTCTGGGCCATGAAAGGGGTGCGAATTCGAATAAAGGGTGCGGCTGGGTTGCCGGGCCTTGGGGGTGTTCAGGTTTGAAGGAAGGCGAACTGGTCGGAGAGGTGGTGCAGGCGGGTGCGGAGGGCGGCTGTGGAGGGGCCCGCCGAGAGGAGTTCGCGGGAGACTGCGGGGAGGGCCGTGTGGTAGACCGAGGGGGGGAGGAGGGTGCGGATCGAATCCGGGCCGCCGCCTTGCGTTCCCACGCCGGGCATGAGGATGGGGCCGTTGAGGTGGGTCAGGTCGGGGGCCTCGGTGAGGGTGGCGCCGATGACGACGCCGACCGAGCCGAAGGGGGAACCCGTGTTGCAGGCGGCGGCCTCGTCGACCATGGTTTGGGCGATCGTGCGGCCGTCGGAGGCCGTGGCGCGCTGTAAGGACGCGGCCTCGGGGTTGGAGGTGGCGGCCAGGACGAAGACGCCGCGGTCGTTCGCGGTCGCCGATTCGATTGCGGGAGACAGGGATCCGAAGCCGAGGTAGGGCGAGACCGTGACCGCGTCGCTGCCGAGCGGACCGTCGCCGAGCCACGCCTGGGCGTAGGCGGCCATGGTGGAACCGATGTCGCCGCGCTTGGCGTCGGCGAGCACCAGCGTGCCCTCCGCGCGCAGCGCGCCGATGGTGTCCTCGAGGACCATCAGCCCGCCCGACCCGTACGCCTCGAAGAACGCCACCTGCGGCTTGACGAGCGCGACCCGGCCCGCGAACGCCTCCACACAGGCGTCCGCGAAACGTTTGAGCCCCTCGACGTCCTCGCTCAGCTCCCAGGCGCGCAACAGCGGCGGATGCGGGTCGATGCCCACGCACAGCGAACCGTGCCGGGCGCAGGCATCGCGCAACCGTTCACCGAACGAGGTCAACGGCTGTCCGCGTCCGCGCCCGCGGTAGCCAGCTCGGCCTCGATCGGCTCGTCGTCGGAACGCAGCGGGTCGCGGCCGATGGGCGGGGTGGCACGAAAACCGACGGTGGAATACCCGCCGACCTTCCGCATCCCCCTGATGTCGCCTCCCCCCGGCAAGACGACCTCACCGGTTTCGATCGTGCGACGCCGACGCGGTTTGACCCGCCCCGCGCCCACGGGACGGGCACCTGCCCCAAGCCCGATGGCTCCCACCGTAGTTTCCTCTCCTGTTCCGGTTGTCGTTCAGCCGCGCAGTACGGCGTGCAACTCCTGCAGGGAGCGCACCCCGATACCGCCATTGATCGTCGCCTCGATGCCCTGCACGGCCGCGGCCGCGCCCTGCACCGTCGTGATGCACGGAATATCCGCACCCACCGCGGCGGTCCGGATCTCGTAGCCGTCGACCCGAGGACCCGAGTTGCCGTAAGGGGTGTTGAACACGATGTCGATCTCACCATTCCTGATCCGATCGACGACCGTCGGCTCGTCGGTCGGCGACGGCTCCGAGTGCTTGCGTACCCGCTCGCACGGAATTCCGTTGCGCCGCAACATCTCCGCGGTGCCCTCGGTGGCCAGGATCCGGAAGCCCAGATCGTGGAGTCGTTTGACCGGGAACACCATGGCGCGCTTGTCGCGGTTGGCGATCGACACGAATACGGTACCCGCGGTAGGCAACGAACCATAGGCCGCACTCTGACTCTTGGCGAAAGCGGTACCGAAATCCGCGTCGATGCCCATCACCTCACCGGTCGACTTCATCTCCGGTGAGAGCAGCGAGTCGATGCCCGTGCCGTCGGGCCGCCGGAACCGGTGGAAGGGCAGCACGGCCTCCTTCACCGCGACCGGCGCGTCCAGCTGCGCGTGCCCGCCGTCGCCCTCGGCGGGCAGCATGCCCTCCTTGCGCAGCCCGGCGATGGTGGCGCCCAACATGATTCGCGCCGCCGCCTTGGCCAGCGGCACCGCGGTCGCCTTGGACACGAACGGCACCGTGCGGCTCGCTCGCGGATTGGCCTCGAGCACGTAGAGCACATCGTCCTTGAGCGCGTACTGCACGTTCAGCAGCCCGCGCACCCCGATACCCTTGGCCA
Source organism: Nocardia sp. NPDC004068 (assembly GCF_042874315.1). Taxonomy (NCBI): domain Bacteria; kingdom Bacillati; phylum Actinomycetota; class Actinomycetes; order Mycobacteriales; family Nocardiaceae; genus Nocardia; species Nocardia sp. NPDC004068. Next base: position 42,122 of record NZ_JBIAMW010000010.1, on the reverse strand, counting down.
GCGCCGCGGTCGAGCGCCGGACGGCCTCGATATCGCTGCGGCCCAGCGTGATCGGCGGCAGCGCGCACGCGGAGTCGCCCGAGTGGATCCCGGCCTCCTCAATGTGTTCCATGACGCCGCCGAGGTAGACCTCCTCGCCGTCGCACAGCGCGTCGACGTCGATCTCGATGGCGTCCTCCAGGAACCGGTCCACCAGCACCGGATGATTCGGGTTCAATTCGGTGGCACGGGAGATGTACCCCTCGAGCGCGGTTTCGTCGTAGACGATCTCCATGCCGCGCCCGCCGAGCACGTAGGAGGGCCGTACCAGCACCGGATAGCCGATCGCCGCGGCGATCTTCTTGGCCTGGTCGACGGTGGTCGCGGTGCCGTACTTCGGCGCGGGCAGCCCGGCCTCGACCAGCACCTGCCCGAACTCGCCGCGGTCCTCGGCCAGGTCGATGGCCGCGGCGGAGGTGCCGACCACCGGCACCCCGGCGTCGGTCAGCCGCTGCGCCAGGCCCAGCGGGGTCTGCCCGCCCAGCTGCACGATGACGCCCGCGACCGTGCCCGATTCGCGCTCGGAGTGATACACCTCGAGCACGTCCTCGAAGGTGAGCGGCTCGAAGTAGAGGCGGTCGGCGGTGTCGTAGTCGGTGGAGACGGTCTCGGGGTTGCAGTTGACCATCACCGTCTCGTAGCCCGCGGCCGAAAGCGTCTGCGCCGCATGCACACACGAGTAGTCGAACTCGATGCCCTGCCCGATCCGGTTGGGCCCGGAACCGAGGATGATCACCTTGTCCCGCTCGAGCTGCGGGGCCACCTCGGACTCCGCGCCCGGATCCAGCTCGTAGCTGGAGTAGTGGTAGGGCGTCTTGGCCTCGAATTCGGCGGCGCAGGTGTCGACGGTCTTGTAGACCGGCCGCACGCCGAGCCGGTGGCGCAGCTCGCGCACCCCGTTCTCGCCCGCCAATTCCGGTCGCAGCGCGGCGATCTGGCGATCGGACAGGCCGTGGTACTTGGCCCGGCGCAACAGCGGCTCGTCCAGTACGGGCGCGGCCAGCAGTTCGATCCGCAGATCGACCAGCCCGGCGATCTCGGCGACGAACCACGGGTCGATGCCGGAGGCTTCCGCGACCTCCTCGACGGTCGCGCCCAGCCGCAGCGCCCGCTCGACCTGGTAGAGCCGGCCCTCGGTGGGTGTGCGCAGATCCTCGAGGATCGCGGGCACGTCGGTCCAGTCGCCGTCGGGCTGGGTCCAGAAGCCGGTGGCCTTGGTCTCGAGCGAGCGCAGCACCTTGCCGAGGGCCTCGGTGAAGTTGCGGCCCAGGCTCATCGCCTCGCCGACCGACTTCATCGTGGTGGTCAGGGTCGGGTCGGCGCCCGGGAACTTCTCGAACGCGAAGCGCGGCGCCTTGACCACCACGTAGTCGAGCGTCGGCTCGAAACAGGCGGGGGTCTCCTTGGTGATGTCGTTGACGATCTCGTCGAGGGTGTAGCCGATGGCCAGCTTCGCCGCGATCTTGGCGATCGGGAAGCCGGTGGCCTTGGACGCCAGCGCCGACGAGCGCGACACGCGCGGGTTCATCTCGATGACGATCAATCGGCCGTCGGCCGGGTTGACCGCGAACTGGATGTTGCAGCCGCCGGTGTCGACGCCGACCTCGCGCAGGATGGCGATGCCCAGATCGCGCATCTTCTGGTACTCGCGGTCGGTGAGGGTCATGGCGGGCGCGACGGTCACCGAGTCGCCGGTGTGCACGCCCATCGGGTCGACGTTCTCGATCGAGCAGACAATCACGACATTGTCGCGGCCGTCGCGCATGAGCTCGAGCTCGTATTCCTTCCAGCCGAGGATGGACTCCTCGATGAGCACGTTGGCCGTCGGCGACGCGGCCAGCCCGCCCCCGGCGATGCGATCGAGGTCGGCCTCGTTGTAGGCCATGCCCGAGCCGAGCCCGCCCATGGTGAACGAGGGCCGCACGACCACCGGAAAACCCAGCTCCGCAACGGTTTCGCGGACCTCGTCCATGGTGAAGCACACCCGCGAGCGCGCCGATTCGCCACCGACCTTGGCGACGATGTCCTTGAACTTCTGCCGGTCCTCACCGCGCTGGATGGCGTCGAAGTCCGCGCCGATCAGCTCGACGCCGTACTTCTCCAGCACACCCCGCTCGTGCAGGGCGACGGCGGTGTTGAGCGCGGTCTGACCGCCCAGCGTCGCCAGGATGGCGTCGGGGCGTTCCTTGGCGATGACCTTCTCGACGAACTCGGGGGTGATCGGCTCGACGTAGGTCGAGTCCGCGAACTCCGGGTCGGTCATGATCGTCGCCGGGTTGGAGTTGACCAGCGATACCCGCAGGCCCTCCGACCGCAGCACCCGGCACGCCTGGGTGCCGGAGTAGTCGAACTCGCAGGCCTGACCGATCACGATCGGGCCCGAGCCGATCACCAGGATGTGGCGCAGATCCTCGCGGCGTGGCATCAGGCTCCCTCCATGAGACCGGCGAAGCGGTCGAACAGATATGCGGCGTCGTGCGGACCCGCGGCCGCTTCGGGGTGGTACTGCACGGAGAACGCGCGGCCGTCGATCAGCCGCACGCCCTCGACCGTGCCGTCGTTGGCGCAGGTGTGGGTGACCTCGGCGGGGCCGAAGGGCGTGTCGAAGCGCTGCCCGGCCTCGCCCTCGAGCGCGAACCCGTGGTTCTGCGCGGTGATGGAGACCGCGCCGGTGGTGTGGTCGATCACCGGGATGTTGATGCCGCGGTGGCCGAACTTCATCTTGTAGGTGCCCAGACCCAGTGCGCGGCCGAGGATCTGATTGCCGAAGCAGATCCCGAACAACGGAATCCCTTCGCCCAGAACGTCTTTCGTGAGCGCGACGGCGGCGTCCTGGGTGGCGGGGTCGCCCGGCCCGTTGGACAGGAAGACCCCGTTCGGCTTCAGCTCCTTGATCCGGTCGAGCGAGGCGTCCGAGGGCACGACGTGCACCCGGATGCCGCGCTCGGCGAACATGCGCGGAGTGTTGGTCTTGATGCCGAGATCGACCGCGACGACCGTGAACCGGTGCGCCCCAACGGGTTCGATGGTGTAGACGTCGTCGGTGCTGACCTCCTCGGCCAGATCCGCGCCCAGCATCGAGGGCTGACCGGTGACCCGGCCGACCAATTCCTCCACCGAGGCGTCGGCGGTCGCGCCGGAGAAGATGCCCGCCTTCATCGACCCGCGGGTGCGCAGATGCCGCACCACCGCGCGGGTGTCGATGCCGGAGATGCCGACCACGTGCTGGCGTTCCAGCTCCTCGTGCAGCGTGGTGGTGGCCCGCCAGTTGGAGGCGCGCCGCGCGGGATCGCGCACCGCGTAGCCCGCGACCCAGATCCGCTGGGACTCGTCGTCCTCCTCGTTCCAGCCGGTGTTGCCGATCTGCGGGGCGGTGGCCACCACGATCTGGCGGTGATAGCTGGGGTCGGTCAGCGTCTCCTGATAGCCCGTCATCGCGGTGCAGAACACCGCCTCGCCCAACGTCTCTCCCGTGGCGCCGAAGGGCGCGCCGCGGAACACCCGGCCGTCCTCCAGCACCAGCACAGCGGTGTTCCCGCTCATGGTTGTTCTCCCGTCGTCGTGCCGGTCGCGCTGCCCGTCCAGGCCGGATACACCGTCTTGTCGTCCCCGCGGAATCCGGTGTCCACCTCGGTCCCGGTCGGCAGCTTCCAGCGAATTACCAGCACCCCATCTGCTGTCATTACCTTGCCCGCGTGTCCGCGCTCGGTGCGCACCGCGGTGATGGACTCCTGCGGAATCCACAGCGGCGTGGCGCCGTCGCGTTCGAGCAGGATGCCCCGCTCGAATCGGGTGAGCTCCGCCGTGGCCCGGAACCCCAGATCGCCCACCGCGATCCGGTTCTGCCAGCTGGGGGCCAGCGTGGTTCCGGTGTAGAGGCCCGTGGTCGGTTCCAGCAGTTGCGCGCCCAATTCGGCCGGTACGGGCGGCAGTTCACCGACCGCGGCGGCCTGCTTGCGCGCCTTCTTCAGCCAGGCCCGGTACATCAGCCACAGGCACAGCGCGAACAGTGCCAGCAGCCCGAGCACCCACAGCAGTCGCTCCATTTACCGTCTCGCTCTCGCCTTGCCGTCGCGAGCGGTGATCCGCCCGCGCAGCAACGTCGCCGTCACCCGCGCGGGCAGGGTCATCGCCTCGTAGGGCGTATTGGTGGAAATGCTCGCGAGCTCCGTTGCCCGCACGGTCCACTCCGTCTCCGGATCGACCAGCGTCAGATTGGCCGGTTCGCCGACCGCGATCGGCCGACCCTGATCGTCCAGACCCGTGATGCGCGAAGGGTTCTCGCTCATCACCCGGGCCACGCCCCGCCAGTCCAGCAGACCCGGCGCGACCATGGTCGCCACGATGATCGACAGCGCGGTCTCGAGGCCCAGCATGCCGGGGCGGGCGGCGGCGAATTCGCAGCACTTGTCCTGTTCGGCGTGCGGGGCGTGGTCGGTGGCGACGCAGTCGATGATCCCGGCGGCCAGGGCTTCGCGCAGCGCCGCCGCGTCGCTCGCCTCGCGCAGCGGGGGGTTGACCTTGTTGACCGCGTCGTAGGTCTCCAGCCGCGAGTCGTCGAGCAGCAGGTGATGCGGGGTGACCTCGGCGGTGATCGAAATGCCTTGGGCCTTGGCCCATTTCACCAACTCGACGGTGCCCGCGGTGGAGGCGTGGCAGATGTGCACCCGCGCCCCGGCGTCGCGGGCCAGCAGCGCGTCGCGCGCCACGATCGACTCCTCGGCCGCGCGCGGCCAGCCCTGCAAACCCAGCCGGGCGGCATTGGGGCCCTCGTGGGCGACTGCGCCCGCGGTCAGCCGCGGCTCCTCCGCGTGCTGGGCGATGAGCACGCCGAGCGAGTTGGAGTACTCCAGCGCGCGGCGCATGATCAGCGGGTCGTACACGCAGTGCCCGTCGTCGGAGAACATCCGCACCCCCGCCGCCCCGGCGGCCATGGTGCCCATCTCCGCGAGCTGCTTGCCCGCGAGGCCCACGGTCACCGCGCCGACCGGGTACACGTCGACCAGCCCGACCTCCTGCCCGCGCCGCCAGACATGGTCGGTGACGACCACGCTGTCGGCCACCGGGCTGGTGTTGGCCATGGCGAACACGGCCGTGTAGCCGCCGAGAGCCGCTGCGGCGGAACCGGTTTCGATGGTCTCGGTGTCCTCGCGGCCGGGTTCGCGCAGGTGCGTGTGCAGGTCGACGAAGCCGGGCAGCAGGATCTGGCCGGTGCCGTCGATGATTTCGTCGTCCGCGCCCCGCTCGACGTCCCCGATCTCCCGGATGATCCCGTCCTCGACGAGGACGTCGACCGGCTCGCCCTCGCCGTAAGGGCGAACGTTCTCGATCAGCACCCTGCTCACGCCACCACCTCTTCGGCTCCGATCAGCAGGCGGAACAGGACCGCCATGCGCATGTGCACCCCGTTGGTGACCTGTTGCAGCACAGCCGCTTTCGGGGAATCCGCGACCGAGGGCGCGATCTCCATACCGCGCAGCATGGGCCCGGGGTGCAGGACCACGGCGTGGTCGTCGAGCAGCGCCAGCCGTCGCTCGTTGAGTCCGTAGTTGATCGAGTACTCCCGCGCGGAGGGGAAGAAGCCGCCGTTCATCCGCTCGGCCTGCACGCGCAGCATCATGACCGCGTCCGCGCCGGGCAGTTCGGCGTCGAGCGAATGCGCGATCCGCACGGGCCACGCGTCGACCCCGACCGGCAGCAGCGTGCGCGGGGCGACGAGCACGACCTCCGCGCCGAGGATGTTCAGCAGGAACGCGTTGGAACGCGCGACCCGGCTGTGCAGGATGTCGCCCACGATGACCACGCGTTTGCCGTCCAGATCGCCGAGCCGTTGCCGCAGCGTCAGCGCGTCGAGCAGGGCCTGGGTCGGATGTTCGTGCATCCCGTCCCCGGCGTTGATGACGGCCGGACCCGGGCCCGCGTATCCGCTCGCGCCCTCGGCGAATTCGCCGAACCAGCGCGCGATCTGGTGGGCCGCGCCGGAGGCCGGATGCCGCACGATGAGCGCGTCCGCCCCGGCGGCGTGCAGGGTGAGCGCGGTGTCGCGCAGCGACTCACCCTTGGACACCGACGAACTCGACGCGCTGACATTGATGACGTCGGCGCTCATCCACTTCCCCGCGACCTCGAACGAGACCCGCGTGCGGGTGGAGTTCTCGAAGAACACCGTCATGACGGTGCGCCCGCGCAGCGTCGGCAGCTTGCGCACCTCGCGCCCGAGCAGCGCCTGCTCGAAACGCTGGGCGTCGTCCAGCAATTCGGTCGCGCTGGCCCGGTCCAGATCGGTGACCGACAGGAGATGCCTCACTTCTCGTCCCCCTGATGCAGGTAGACGCCGTCGCGGCCGTCGTGTTCGGTCAAGAGCACGGAGATGTCCTCGGTCCGGGCGGTGGGCACGTTCTTGCCGACGTAGTCGGCGCGGATGGGCAGTTCGCGGTGGCCGCGGTCGATGAGGACCGCCAGTTGCACGGCGCGGGGGCGGCCCAGATCGCGCAGGCCGTCGAGTGCGGCGCGCACGCTGCGGCCGGAGAACAGCACGTCGTCGACCAGGACCACCAGCGAATCGTCGATGCCGCCCTCGGGTACCGAGGTCCGCTCCAGCGGGCGGTGCGGGCGGTTGCGCAGATCGTCGCGGTACAGGGTGATGTCGAGCGAGCCGACGGCCGGGCGCACCCCGGCGAACTCCTCGATGCGGTCGGCGAGTCGCGCCGCCAAACCCGTTCCGCGCGTGGGGATTCCGATCAGCACCACGCGCGGCGAGCCCGGCTCCCGGGAGTCCAGCGCGGTCTTCTCGATGATCTGGTGCGCCATGCGCGCGATGGTCCGGCCGACATCCTGAGCGGACAACAGCTCCCGCCCGGCACCCACCCAATCCGGGTCGTGCCGTTGCGAGTATTCGCCCGCGCTCGACCTGGCGGCCCGATCCTCGGGCACGGCCATGTCGACCTCCTTCCCCGCCTCACAGGACGGTCCTTTAAAGGATGTCTTCCGGGCACGAAGACTAGCAGCGCGCCCGCGACCGCCCGATGGCGGGGTACCCGGTGTGAGCGCCGCCACCTGCGCCGATACCCGGCGTTCCACTGAGCGGCGAGTGGCCCGTACACCGTAAATCCCTGTGTGACATGCTGGATGGGTGAGCAATGAGGCCGACTTCTCCGAACCGCGGCGACTGCGCTTCACCGGCCTGGGCGGCATCACCCTCGCGGGCGAGAGCTGGGGTCCCGAGGACGGGCCGCTGGCGGTGTTCCTGCACGGTGGCGGCCAGACCCGGCATTCGTGGAAGGAATCCGGCGCGGCCCTGGCCAAGGCCGGGATGCGGGCCGTGCTGCTGGACGCGCGCGGGCACGGCGAGAGCGACTGGGCGCCCGACGGCGACTACCGCCGCGAGGCCATGACCGCCGATCTGCTCGGCGTCCTCGCCGAGCTCGGCCGTCCCGCGATCGTGGTCGGCGCGAGCATGGGCGGGCTCACCGGGCTGCTGGCGACCGCGCGGCCGGGTCACGAGTTGATCGCCGGGCTGGTCCTCGTCGACGTCGTACCGCGTCCGGAGCACAAGGGCGTCGAACGCGTCCTGAACTTCCTCGGCGGCCATCCCGAGGGTTTCGCCACGCTCGACGAGGCCGCCGACGCGGTCGCCGAATACCTCCCGCACCGCAAACGCCCGCGCAGCACCGACGGCCTGCGCCGCAATCTCCGTCAGCGCGCGGACGGCCGCTGGTACTGGCATTGGGATCCGGCGATGATGTCGGGCCGGGGCGAGGACATCGAACTGCACACCGAGGTGCTCGAGGACGCCGCCCGTCGCCTGACCCTGCCGGTCCTGCTGGTGCGCGGCCGCCTCTCCGACGTGGTGAGCGAGCAGGGCGTGGCCGAGTTCCGAAAGCTGGTGCCGCACATGGAGTATGTCGAGATCACCGGCGCGGCCCACACCGCGGCCAGTGATGTCAACGACGCGTTCTCCGACGCCGTGGTCGATTTCGTGCGTGCTCACCTCGAGGGTTAGGGCACGACCGAACCGGCGTGACTGGAACCTGACGTCGGGTCATGGTGCACGGTCGGATTCATGGATACCGAATTCGAGGTCGGTCGCGTCTTCGACCGTTACTTCCGGGCACTGGACGAGAAGCGTTTCGACGCCGCGCATTTCGCGACCCTCTTCGCACCCGACGGGAGGATCGTGCGGCCGAACGACGCGGTCACCACGGGACCGGCCGCCATCGCGGCGAGTCACGCGCGGAGTTTCGCTCGGTTCGAGGCGACCCAGCACCTGGTCACCGGGCGTGATGTGACGATCGAGGGCGACGCGGCGGCGGTGTGGGCGAATATCGTGGCCATTCATCTGTGGCGGGACATACCCGCCGACGCGAGCATGCTCGATCGCTCGTTCACGGCGGGCGGGGTGATCACGGCGGCGGCGGTGCGGACCGCGGCGGGCTGGCGGCTCACCGAGGTCCGCAACCGAATCCTCTGGCGCACCGGGTTTTTCGGGGATATGGCGCGGATGCGGTGACGATCAGGCCGCGGCGCGGCGGCGGACCGTGCGCTCGAGAATGCCGAGCGTGGCCTTGAGCGCCGACTCGGGCACCACGGGAAAGGGGAAGCGCCGCTTCCATTTCTCCTCGACGCCGGACCAGTCGTAGTACGAGGTCACCAGTGTGCCGCCAGCGACGGGTTCGAGGCGGTAGCCGTAGACGTGCTCGAGTCGGAGCCGCCGCTCGCCGCGGCCCTCGACCGTCCAGGCGATCTCCCGGTTCGGGGTGAGCGTTCGGATGACGACCTCGACGTCGTATTTGCCGAGGGGCACATCGCCGAGCGCCTCGCGGTCCATGTGGACCACGAACCGGTCGCCGGGTCGGCGCACCCGCTCCCCCTCGGCGGCGAGCAGCATGCCCGAGGCGTCGATGTCGACGTGGCCCGCGGGGTCGGTGAGGATCGCGAAAATGTCCTCCGGCGCGGCGGGCACAAGCCGGGAAACCTCTGTGCGCTCGACCTTTTCGCGTAGCGGCGGGGTCTCGGCGGTGGCGATGAGGACCGCGCGGCCGAGCGTATGACCCGACATGGTGAAGCCGAGCAGCGCGGGCGTGGCATCGGCGGGGACGTCGAGGGTTTCGACGTCGAGGGCGTACACCACGACGAAGTAGCGGTGCGGCCCGTCCCCGGCGGGCGGGGCCGCGCCGATGAAACGAGCGAGGCGGGCGTCATTGGGCAGTTGGTAGGCGCCCGCGGGCAGGCCCGAGCCGGTGTCGTCGCCCGCGCCCTCGGGCAGTTCGGTGACGGTGGCCGGGATGTCGGCGACGGCCCAGTGCCAGAACCCCGAACCGGTCGGGGCGTCCGGATCGTAGACGGTGACGGCGTAGCTCTTGGTGCCCTCCGGCGCGTCCCGCCAACTCAGTTGCGGCGAAACGTCTTTGCCGCCGGGGACGCCGGAGGACCACTGCGCGGGCGGCCACGCGGCGCCGTCGGCGACGGTGGTGCTGGTGACGGTGAACGAGGCCGCCTCGGGCAGACGAGCGAGCGGATTCATGCGGGGCTTCCTTTCGAGCGGTACGAATCGACCATAACACCGATAATCGATTATTTACAGCATGATCTATGATGGCTCGTATGTCTTCCCCTCCCGCACCGGCCGCCCGGATGCTCTCCGAACAGGTCTACGCCCAGCTGCGGGAAGCCATCCTGCGCGGCGAGCACGCGCCCGGCGCGCCACTCAAACCGCAGGATCTGGCGAGCGCGCACGGGGTGAGCCTGGCCGTCGTGCGCGAGGCGCTGGTCCGACTGGTCGGCGACGGCCTCGCCGACCGGTTGCCCAATCGGGGTTTCGCGGTGCCCGCCTACTCCGATCGCCGCTGGCAGCAGATCGCGGAGGCACGTCGCACGATCGAACCGGCGATCCTGCGCATCTCCGTCGAACGCGGCGATCTGGACTGGGAGGCGCGCGTGCGCGCGGCCCATCACCGCCTGGCCCGCACGCCCGCCTTCGCCCCCGACGAGGGCGAGTACTACACCGCCGCCTGGTCCGAGGCCCATCGCGTCTTCCATCGCGCCCTGCTCGAGGGGTGCGGGAATCCGGCGCTGCTGGACACCTTCGACAGGCTCTGGACCGCAAGCGAATTGACGCGTCGCTGGTCCACCCAGCGCCATCCCGATCGCGACGGCGCGACCGAACACCGCCGCCTCGAGAAGCTCGCCTTGGCTCGCGACGCCGACGCGGCCGCCGCCACGCTGGCCCGCCACCTCACGCTGACCGCGACGGGCCTGACCGATTGAGTGGTCACCGCCACGCGCACCGACACGAGGAACTCGGCCTCGCCGACGGCTCGCCGTTCCCATGGAAAGCTGGGCGCGAACCTGAGACGACGGCGTCCCGCCGTTCATCCGATCGAGGAGCGCACAGTGCGAGCAGCTCGTTTCAGCCGGTTCGGGGGACCCGAGGTCCTCGAGATTGTCGATCTGCCCGAACCGCATCCCGGTCCCGGGGAGGTGCGAATCGCGGTGCGGGCGGCGGGAATCAACGCCAGTGACTGGAAGAAGCGCCGGGGCGAGCTGGACGAGGGGTTGCCGCAGGCCCTCGGATACGAGGCGGCGGGCGTCGTCGACGAGCTGGGTTCGGGGGTCACCGAGGTGGCCGTGGGGGATCGCGTGTTCGGTTTCACCGCGCACGAGGGCGCGCAGGCCGAGTCGGCCGTGCTGGCGCATTACGCGCCGATCCCCCGGTCGCTGGATTTCGCGCACGCCGCCGCGCTCCCGGCCGCCCTCGAAACGGCCACGCGCGCCCTCGATCAGCTCGGTGTCCGCGATGGCGGCACGCTGCTCGTCAACGGCGCGTCGGGCAGCGTCGGCAGCGCGGCCGTGCAACTCGCGGTGGCACGGGGCGCTCGCGTGATCGGCACGGCCGGTCCCGCCAATCACGACTATCTGCGCTCCCTCGGGGCCGATCCCGTCGCCTACGGTCCGGGTCTGGTCGAGCGCGTTCGGGCCTTGCGGCCCAACGGCATCGACCTCGCCCTCGATGTCGCCGGCAGCGGTGTCCTGCCCGAACTCATCGCCCTCACCGGCGACCCCGGCCGCGTCGTGACGCTCGCCGATTTCGCCGGGGCCCGCGCGCACGGCGTCACCTTCAGCCGCGGCGACGCCGGACGCGCCCTGCACGCCCTCGACGACATCGGCGAACTGCTCGAGACGGGCCGTTTCACCGTCCCCGACGTGCACACCTTCCCCCTCGCCGAGATCGCCGAGGCCCATCGGGTCGGCGAAAACGGCCGGGTGCGCGGCAAACTCGTCCTGGTGGTCGGGTTCGACCGCTGACCCAGCGTCGCCCCCGCACTGCCCTTCGCCGAACCCGTTGTGGCGCACGCGAACCCGTTCTCCGTACCCTGAGAACGAGTTCGAGGGGGTCCGGGGTGAAGCGCCTGCTGTTTCTCGTCATCGCGATCGTCGTGGGGGTGTCGACCTACGACTACGCCACGTCCGCCGGGCATTACGGGCTCGTGGTGGTCGCCGGGGTCGTCGCCGTGCTGGTACTGGCGAGCAAGATCGTCGAGTAGCGCCTCGGATCCGCGGCGACCTGGACCGAGCCCGGGCGTTACTCGAGCCGGTGTTCCTCGATCAGGGTGCTCAGGTCGACGCCGTTGAGTGTCAGGTAGAGCTGGCGTTCGGTCACCGAGACCGCGAGGGTGTTGCGGCGGTCCAGGGTCGCGGCAGCGTCGTCGACGAAGGCGCGGTCGAAGCCGTACAGCGGGATCTCCTCGGCGCGATGGATTCGCTTGCCGGACAGCTGGTTCAGGACCTTCGCCGGGTCACGATGGGTGTAGATCGCGACGCGTCCGGCGAGCTTGCTGCCCCGGTGAACGCGGTCGGCGTCGGGCGCGCCGATCTCGATCCACGCCGTGATCCGGCCGGTGAGATCGCGGACCAGCACGGCGGGTTCGTCGGTCGAGGAGACGCCGCCGTCGCTGAAGGCGATGCCCGGCTCGTATTCGAGGCAGTAGGCCAGCAGGCGCGTGACCATGAATTCGGCCGTCTCCGAGGGATGCCGGGCCAGCCGTACGTCCAACTCCTCGTAGACGCCGCGATCGACGTCGGCGAGGTGGACGCCGACGGTGTACAGGGTCGCGCCGAGGGCCATAGTCGCGGCAGCTTAGCCGAAACCATAATGACGAACACTATTGTTCGCTATTCTGGCCGCCTCGAAAGCATTTGGAAGGCAGGTGACTTCGTTGTCGAAGATCTCTCGCTGGGCGGCCGCCGCGTTCGGTGCGCTGGCCGCCGTGACACTGGTGACAGCGGCCCCGGCGGTCGCGGACGACGCCCCGGCGGCGTGTTCCACGACCTCGACCGGCGGAACCATTTCCCAGTCGGTCGACGGACGCCCGTATCTGTTGAATGTGCCCGCCGGACTGCCGAATCCGGCGCCGCTGCTCGTGGCGGTACACGGCGGACAGGACAATCCGGCGCACTTCGAGGGCGTGACGGGCTGGACGCCGTACGTCGCGCAGAAGAAGGCCATCGTGGCCTACCCGCGAGGAAGCAAGGACGACAACAACGGAAACTGGTCCTGGGACTTCGCTCACGGTTCCGACGACGTCCGGGTCCTGCGGGACATGGTGGCGAAGATCGAGGGACAGTTCTGCGTCGATCCGCACCGGATCTACTTCAGCGGCCACTCCAACGGCGGCCAGATGACCTCCCGAATGGCCTGTGACGCAACCGATCTCGTGGCCTCGGCGGCGGTGTACGCGGGCCCGGCCCCGACCCTGTCCGACGACGACTGCCCCGCCTCTCGCCCGATCTCCTTCGGCGTCATGCTGGCCGACGACGATCCGCTCGTCTGGCAGGTCGTCGCCGAACAGCATCGCGACCTGTGGCGGCGCAAGGACAGCTGCGGCACGTCACACACCGAGACGGGCCCGGAGGTCCTCACCGGCACCCGCTACGACTGCGCCGCGGGCACCCAGGTGGTGTACCGGCTCTACGACAACGGCGGGCACCTCTGGCCCGGCGGCGCCCGGGGCGCCGATGTGCGCGATCGAATGTGGAGCCTGTTCACGGCCAGTCCACGCCCCTGAGTGCTGACGCGGCCGGCGGTTGTCACAGAATCGGGGCGGGCGGCATCTGATGGGAAACCGCCCGACCCCGAAGGGACTCCCATGCCGGACCCGGCCACCGACGCCTTCGTCGCCCACCGCAATCTGCTGTTCACCGTCGCCTACGAGATGCTCGGCTCGGCCGCCGACGCCGAGGACGCGTTGCAGGAGACGTGGTTGCGCTGGTCCGCGGTCGACCTGGACGGGATCCGGGACCAGCGCGCCTACCTCGTGCGCATGGTCACCCGGCAGGCGTTGATGCGGGTGCGGTCGCTGGGGCGGCGCAAGGAGTCGTATGTCGGTTCGTGGCTGCCCGAACCGTTGCTCACCGCGCCCGATGTGGCCGAGGACGTCGAACTCGCCGAGAGCGTGTCGATGGCGATGCTGCTCGTCCTGGAGACCCTCGCGCCGACCGAGCGCGCGGTGTTCGTGCTGCGCGAGGTCTTCGACCTGGGCTACGACGAGATCGCGGACGCGGTCGACAAGACACCGGCGGCGGTCCGCCAGATCGCGCACCGCGCCCGCGCCCATGTGGCGGCGCGCCGCCCCCGCGGCGAGATCTCCCCCGCCGAGACCCGGCACGCCCTCGCCGCCTTCCAGCGCGCGGTGGAAACCGGTGAGCTGCAAGGACTTCTGGACATCCTGGCGCCCGACGTCGTCCTGATCGGCGACGGCGGCGGGATCGCGCAGGCGGTGCTCGACCCGATCGTCGGCGCGGACGCGGTCGCTCGCGTCCTGGGCCCCGGACTGCACCACATCGATGCCGCCTCGCTGCGGCCCGCGCAGGTCAACGGGTATCCGGCGCTGATCCTGTGGCGCGACGGCGAGGTCGATACGGTGCTGGCCCTGCGCGTGGAGGAGGGGCTGATCACCGGGTTCTACTCGGTCCGCAATCCGGAGAAGCTGTCGCGGCTGCGGCAGGAGACGGCGTTGCGGCGCTGATCGTCAGTTGTCGCAGCAGCCCTCTCCGCAGCAGCAACAGCAGTCCTCGCCGCAGTCGCAGCATTCGCAGCAGATCATGCCCTCGCAGAAGGGGATACAGAATCCGCCGCGCCGGGGCGGTCGGCCGTAGCCGTACCCGTAGGGCGGCGGCGGATAGCCGTAACCCGGTGGCGGATAGTCGTATCCGGGCGGGGGACGGCGGCGGCGCCAGCGGCCGCTCGGCGGGGCGAAGGTGCGCTGGACGGAGTGCCGCAGCTCGTGGATCAGCAGGGCGCGCACGAGACGATCGTCGGTGAAATCGGCCTCGGCCAGGGCGAGTTCGATACCGAGCAGGGCGTCCGCGCAGAGCCGGTGCGCCTCGTCCACGCCGGAACCGGTGGCGGCCAACGGATTCCATTTGCCCCGGGCGAGATCGTCGGCCAGGTCCTCCACCGCGTCGAGGAGATGCGCCGTGCGACCGAACAATCGGCCCGCCTCGGTGAGCGCGTCGACATTGCGCGGGCGTCCGGCGAGGATCGCCGTATGCCCGAACGCCGCGGCGGTGGCGGCCTCGGTCGGTTCGGTCACTTCCAGTAGGGCGGTGCCCGGCCCGGCGGCGGCCTCGACGGCGATCTGCCGATCCACCGCCCGCAACAGCACGGCCGTGTCGAAGCCCAGCGCCGCGCCGCTCTCGGTGCCCTGCCGCGCCCACCGATCCGCGATACGCCGTGCGGCGGGGCGCAATCCGGTGGTCCCGGCCCACCCGTCGCCGTCGTCGGCGTGATCGCGGACCTTGGCCGCGGCCAGTACCAGCGACACCGTCGCCGCGAGCCGGACGCAGTCGCCGGTGGCCACGTCCGCGCGCCGCATGCCGCGCAGCGGGCACGGACCGGCGGCCCGGCGACTCGTGCCCGGCGACTGGGCCTCCACGAGCGCGGAGATCACCAGCCCGTCGTAGTTGGTCGCCACCCGGGCGGCCTGACCGTGACCGTCGCGCAGGGCCAGACACAGCCCACACAGCTGGGCCAGCCACGCGCGACCCAACTCCTCGCCCAGTCGATGCCGACACGGGCGGATGATGCCGAACATCCCTCGACGGTAACCCGGTCGCGCGAACGCCGCGCCGAGATCGGCCGCGCGGATACGAAATTGGGTGGCAAACCGGAAATTCGCCCGTCACCCTGATGGAATGGAATGTCTGGGAATCGATTTCGGCCGCGTGATCCAGGGGGCGCCCGGCCCCGACGGCACGGCCGACACCGTCTTCCTCGGCGCGAGCCTCGCCGAGGCGATCGAATCACCCGCCACGCCGGGCGCATTCGAGGTGCTCCCGGATCTGATCGCCCGGTTCGAGGGGCGCGCGTGGATCATCTCCAAATGCGGTGAGAACACCGAACGCAAGACCCGGGCCTGGCTGGACCATCACGCGTTCTACGACCGCACCGGCCTGCCGCGCGGCCACGTCCGATTCTGCCGCCAGCGCGCCGACAAGGCGGTCGTCTGCGCCGAGCTGGGCATCACGCACATGATCGACGATCGGCTCGACGTGCACCGCGCGCTGCACGACGTCGTCCCGCACCGCTACCTGTTCGGGCCGCAGGAGGAGATCCCGGACTGGGTGGTGCACACGCCCGACTGGGACGCCGTCGCGGCCTTGGTACGGTGAGCTGATCGTGGACCTCCCGGTGCCCTCCGCGCTCGCACCCGGAGTCGCGCCGCCCGCCCGAATCGAGGTGGGCGAGTTGCTGCTTCGCGCTTGGCGGCCGGAGGATCTGGTGCCCCGCTTCGAGGCCGTCGCCGACTCGTTCGACCACCTGCATCCGTGGATGGACTGGCTCGCCGAGCCGACCACACTGAATCGGCAACGCGAGTGGGATCGCGCCCGGGGACACGGCTGGCCGAGTGACGACCGCGGCTTCCATTACGGCGTCTTCGCACCCGACGGTCTCCTGCTCGGCGCGATGAGCCTGCACGATCGGCTCGGCCCGCCCGCGATGGAGATCGGCTACTGGTGCCGGGCCGGGCACACCGGCCGCGGCGTGATCACCCGCCGCGCCGACGCCCTGACCCGGATCGCACTGTCACTGCCCGGCATCGAGCGCGTCGAAATCCATTGCGACGCCGCCAATCTGCGCAGCGCCGCGGTCCCCCGACGGCTCGGCTACGAACTCGATCGCGTCGAACCGCGGCCACGACGCGCTCCGGCGGAGTCCGGTCGCGGCATGTGCTGGGTCAAGCGGCGAACCCTTGGACCGCCCGGTCCAGAGGGCGGTACCGTCGAGGGGTGAGACTCACCGCCAAGGGGCAGGCCACCCGGCAGCGCATCGTGGAGGGGGCCGCGCTGCATCTGCGCGGGGACGATCCGGGCAATGTGACACTGGACGACATCCGGGCCATCAGCGGGACCAGCAAGGGGCAGATCTTCCACTACTTCCCGGGCGGCAAGGAGGAACTCCTCGTCGCGGTCGCGCGGTACGAGGCGGAGCGCGTGCTCGACGATCAGCGGCCGCATCTCGACGCGCTGACCACGTGGGCGGCGTGGGAACGCTGGCGGGACGCGGTGGTCGCGCGCTATCGGGCGCAGGGCAGGAACTGCCCGCTGGGCGCGCTCCTGCAGCAGGCCGCCGCCACGCCGGGCGCGGCGGCGATCGTCACCACGCTGCTCGCGCAATGGCACGCACGGATCCGGGACGGGATCGCAGGAATGCAGGCCGCCGGACTCGTCCGCCCGGAACTCGCGGCCGATCGGGTCGCGACGACCTTTCTCGCGGGCATCCAGGGCGGGGTGCAGATGCTGCGCACGACCGGTGACGCGACCTATCTGGAGACGACGATGGACACCCTCATCGAGTATCTGCGCGGGGTCTGAGTTTGGACTTGCCGGTCCAAAAATCCGCTCGTACCTTCGCCGGTATGACACGACTTTCCGGTAGGACCGCCCTCGTCACGGGGTCCACGAGCAATATCGGCCGCGCGATCGCGACGGCCCTGGCCCGCGAGGGAGCGCACGTCGTCGTCTCCGGGCGCGACGACGGCCGGGGCGAGGCCGTGGTCGCCGCGATCCGCGCCGAGGGCGGCCGGGCCGACTACGTGCGCGCCGAGCTGGACGGCGGTTCCGCGGCGAGCCGGGCCCTCGCGTCGGCGGCACGCGATCGGCTCGGCGGCCGCATCGACATCCTGGTCAACAACGCCGGGATCTATCCGCCCTCGGCGACGCTCACCGACGACGACGAGATCGTGGACCGGCTCTACGCCGTGAACGTCAAGGCCCCGTACTTCCTCACCCAGGCGGTGCTTCCCGACATGATCGAGGCCGGCGGCGGCGTGATCATCAATCTCGGTTCCTGGGTGACGCGGCTCGGGCTGCCCGTGGGAGCGCTGTACGCCTCGACCAAGGGGGCGCTGGAGACCCTCACCCGATCCTGGTCCGCGGAGTTCGGGCCGAAAGGCGTTCGGGTGAACGCCATTTCGCCGGGCGTCATCCTCGCCGCCGATTCGACCGTCGCGCACCCCTCGGTCGAGACGCTGATGCACGGCACCCCCGCGGGGAGTGCGGGCGCCCCGGAGGCGATCGCCGCGGCGGCGGTCTACCTCGCCTCCGACGACGCGGCCTTCGTCCACGGGTCCGTCCTCGACGTGGACGGTGGCCGGACCGGGGTGGCGGTGATCGCCGACGCGACGGCGGTCGGCTCCTGACGGGCGCGGTTCAGGAGCCGAACTCCTCGTACAGCTCGGGTAGGAAGCCCGCGAGGTGGTTCATCTCCTGGCCGCAGTGCAGCATGAGGTCGCGGGCGAGGTCGAGGCCGGGCAGCAGGTCCGCGGGGTCGGCCGCGGGTCCGCGCTGCACGGCCCGCGCGGCGTGCAGCGGATCGAGCGGGTGTGTTCCATAGAGGCGGAGGTAGAAGCGGCTGCGCATTTCGCAGCCATCGGCGACCGGCCGTACCTGATGGGCCAGCCACCCCAGATCGACGGGTGCGATCGCGCTGCCGACGCGGCCGAGGATCACCGTGTGCTCGTCGGGAACCGTGAAGCCGTGGGCGACGGGGTCGCGGAAGGCGATGGCGAGCTGTTGCAGTTTCGGGCCGATGTACTCGTCGACGTAGGAGATGTTGCCGATGTACTTCGCCCGATCCGGCAGCGGCGCGCCGACCCGATCGGCGGCCACCTCGGCGTACAGGTGCGCGTCCGGATGCCACAGTTTGTAGCGGGCGGACTCGACGAGATGCCAGCCGAACCACCAATCCCACATGGCCGCGGACACGCGCGGCATCTCCGTGCGCACCGCCACCCAGACGACACCGGTTTCGGTTGCGCCGTAACCGGTTTCGACGGCCGAGTAGCCGCCCGGGGCGAGGTCGGTGACGAGGTCGGCGAAGGGCGGTATCGAGGCGGCGGGCGTGGGCGCGGCGCGGTAGGCGTCGGCGACGGCGGGTTGCGGGGGCGCGGTGTGCTCGGCCAGGTACCGCGCGTAGGGGCGGGTCCGGTCCCGCGGTGAATAGCCGGGATAGCGGAGGTCGTCGTCGGGTTCGTCGGCGTGCGCGAGTCCGGTGGCCGCGACGAATGCGCTTGCGGCACTTGCCCCCAACGCCAGCGCGCGACGACGGTTCACCCTCGATTGCCTCGGCACCGGCCGAGGCTAACCCGCTGCCGCCACCGGTGCGGTGCGGGCCGGACGGGCCTGGGACATCTCACAACGGCGCGGCGGTGAACAGGTCGATGAGCCCGTACGGCGCGCGTTCCCCCAGGCACAGATCCAGGATCTCGTGCGCGTCGGCGTAGAACGCGGCGCCGCGTTCGAACATCGCCTTCTCGTAGACACCGAGCGCCGCCTCCAGGTCGCCGGGGTGCGCGGCGATGGCCTCGCCGAGTTCGGCGCCGTCGAGCATCGCCAGATTCGCGCCGTCGCCCGAGGGCGGCATGAGGTGCGCGGCGTCGCCGAGCAGGGTCACCCCCGGCACCGGATCCCACCGATGCCCGTCGGGCAGGGTGTGGATCATGCGCGCGACCGGAGCGGTGTCGGCGTCGGTGATGAGCGCGGTGAGTTCCGGTGCCCAGCCGTCGAATTCGGCCGCGACGCGGGCCGTCGCGGCGACGGGATCGGTGAAGTCGATCGCCGCGACCCACTCGGCCGAACGATTCAGCTCGACGTAGGTGTGCAGCACCCCGCCCGCCTCGCGATGCGCGGCGATGCCCTGTCCCGGCGTGGCCGCGTACATCGCGCCCGAGCCGACCGCGGCAGCCGACGCGGGATGGCGTTCGTCCGCGTCGTGGAGGTAGGTCTCCACGAACGTCGTGCCGATGTACTCCGGCCGGGCGTCGGACAGCAGCGGCCGGATCCTCGACCACGCGCCGTCGGCCCCGACCAAAAGATCGGCGATCGCCGTCGACCCGTTCGCGAAGCTCAGCTCGTGGCGGCCGTCGCCGAGGGACCGCACCGCGGTGACCTTGTGACCCCAGCGCACGGTGCCCTCGGGCAGCGCGTCGAGCAGGATCCGGCGCAGGTCGCCGCGCAGCACCTCCGGACGGCGGCCCGAGCCGTCGTCGGGAAGGTCGAGCAGCACCGTGCCGTCCGGGCCGAGGACGCGCGACGCCTCGGCGCCCCGGTGGATGATCGCGTGGAATTCGTCGGTGAGACCGGCGGCGGCGAGCGCGCGCTGCCCGTCCTCCTCGTGGATGTCGAGCTGACCGCCCTGTGTCCGGGCCGCCGCGGACGCGTCGGCCTCGTAGACGGTCGCCGCGATGCCGTGGACGTGCAGAACGCGCGCGAGGGTGAGGCCGCCCAGGCCCGCACCGACGATCGAAATGGTTGTCGTCATGGTCTTCTCCCTTCGTTGGAACGCCGTTCCAGCATCCAGCTTGGAACAACGTTCCAGACATGTCAAGATGGGTGTCGTGGCAACCGGGAAGCAGCGGAGCGAGCGGCGCGCGGACGCGCTGTCGAAGGAGCGGATCGTCGAGACCGCGATCGAGATCCTCGACACCGAGGGCGAGAACGCCCTCACCTTCCGCGCGCTCGCCGCCCGGCTGGCCACCGGGGCGGGCGCGATCTACTGGCACGTCGCGAACAAGAACGACCTGCTCACCGCGGCGACCGAGGCGGTGGTGGCCCGCGCGCTGACCGAGGGCGACGACGCGGCCGAGCCCCGGCAGGCCATCCGGGACATCGCCCTGGGCGTGTTCGACGCCATCGACGCCCATCCGTGGGTGGGGACCCAGCTCACCCGCGAGCCGTGGCAGGCCGCCATGCTCTCGATCTTCGAGGGCCTCGGCGGTCGCCTCCCGGCCCTCGGCGTTCCCGAACCCGCGCAGTTCGACGCGGCCTCGGCGCTGTTGAACTACGTCCTCGGCGTCGCCGGGCAGAACGCGGCGAACGCGCGCGAGCACGCGCGGGCGACCGACCGGCGCGCCTTCCTCGGGGCCGTCGCCGCGCGCTGGTCCGCGCTCGATCCGCGGCGGTATCCGTTCCTGAACCGGGCGGCCGAGCGGCTGCCCGACCACGACGACCGCGAACAGTTCCTCGCGGGCATCGATCTGATTCTCGCCGGGATCGAAACCCTCGGCGGGCCAGCCTGATTCACGCCGAAGCGCGGAAGCCGCGGCGATACGCCGAGGGCGAGCAGCGCATGGCCCGGGTGAAGTGGTGCCGGAACGTCACCGGGCTCGCGAAGCCGACGGCCGCGGCGACCTCCTCGATCGACATCGTGCCGCGTTCGAGCGGCGGCAGGCTGGCCCGGACGCGTTGCGCGACGACCCACCGCATCGGGGTGGTTCCGGTTCGCCGCTGGAACTGCCGAAGGAACGTCCGGCGCGCGAGATGGGCCCGAGCGGCCATGTCCCCCACCGTGATCGGTTCGGCCAGATGATCCAGCGCCCAGGCCATGGCCCGCGCGACCCAGTCGTCGTCGGATTCGGGCACGGCGGTCGGCACGAGCTGGGCCTGCTCGCCCGCGCGATGCGGCGGAACCAGCAGGTGCCGGGCAATCGTGTTCGCGACCCGCGCGCCGCGGTCCCTGCGCACCAGGTGCAGGCACAGGTCGAGCCCGGCGGCATTGCCCGCGCCGGTGAGGATGTCGCCCTCGTCCACGTACAGCACATCGGGGCACACCCGGATGTTCGGATGGCGGCGGCGCAGCAGCTCGGTGTACTGCCAGTGCGTCGTCGCCGCCCGGCCGTCGAGCAGTCCGGCGGCGGCCAGCGCGAAGACGCCCGAACAGATCGAGACGATTCGCGCCCCGCGGGCGCGCGCCGCGCGCAGCGCCGCCACGAGGTGGGACGGTATCGCGCCGCCCGGATCCGGTACCCCGACGACGATCACGGTGTCGGCCCCGGCGAACAGCTCGTCCTCGTCGAGCGAACAGATCCGCAGTTCGTACCACGGCCCCTCGACATCGGGACGGGTCACACCGAATACCTCGACCACAGAACCGAATTCGAACGGCGCCATCCCGTCGAAGGCGAGGACGGAGACCGTGTGCCGCCCGTCGGAGGTTCCCTCACGCATGGCACAATCTTAGCGATAGGGGGCGTTACTGCCACTCCCGGTCGGTCGGGCGACGAGCCATGATCTTGGTATCGGAAGGAAACATCGAGGAGAGGTATTCCATGATCGTGCGCTCACTGCGAGAGACCGTCGGCACCGAACGCGAAGTGCGAGGACCGGATTGGATCAGCCGCCGCCTGATCCTCGCCCGGGAGAAGGCGGGCTTCTCCGTGAACGACACCCTCGTGCGCGCGGGGGCCGAGCTGAAGATGTGGTACGCCAACCACGTCGAGGCCGTCTACGTCCTCGAGGGCACCGGCGAGGTCGTCGACGACGAGACCGGGCAGCGGCATCCGCTCGAACCCGGCGTGCTGTATCTGCTCGACGGGCACGAGCACCACACCCTGCGGACCCATACCGCGTTCCGGGCGCTGTGCGTCTTCGATCCGCCGCTCACCGGCCGCGAAACCCACGACGAGAACGGCACTTTCCCGCTCCTGCCGGAAGAGGACGCATGACCGGCACCCAGGGCGAACCGCGAAGCGGATTCGTCAGTGACAACAACGCTCCCGTCCACCCGGACATCATGACGGCGCTGATCGCCGCCAACGAGGGCCACGAACCCGCCTACGGCGCGGACCGCCACACGGCCCGGTTGCGCGAGGTGATCAAGACGCGTTTCGGGGAGCGCGCCGAGGTCTATCCGGTCTTCAACGGCAGCGGCGCGAATGTCATTGGGCTGCAAGCGATGTGCGATCGCTGGAGCGCGGTGATCTGTCCCGCGTCCGCGCACGTCAACCTGGACGAGGGCGGCGCGCCCGAGAAGGTGGCCGGGCTCAAGCTGATCGCGGTCCCGACCGCAGACGGCAAGCTCACCCCGGAACTGATCGAGCCTTACGCGCGCGGCTTCGGGGTGCAGCATCACGCGCAGCCGAAGGTCGTCTCCCTCACCCAGACAACCGAACTCGGCACCCGCTACACCCCGGGCGAGATCGCGGCGATCGCCGCCTTCGCCCACGAACGCGGCATGCTGCTGCACATCGACGGCGCGCGCCTGGCCAACGCGGCCGCGGCCCTGGACCTGCCGCCGCGCGCGTTCACCACCGACGTCGGGGTGGACGTGCTGTCGCTGGGCGGCACCAAGAACGGCCTCATGTTCGGCGAGGCCATCGTGGTGCTGAATCCCGACGCGGTCCGCGGGGTGTCCTACCTCCGCAAGTCCGCCCTGCAACTGGCGTCGAAGATGCGGTACCTCTCGGCCCAATTCGTCGCGCTGCTCGAGGGCGACCTGTGGTTGCGCAACGCGCGCCACGCCAACGCCATGGCGGCCCGCCTGGCCGCGGCCGTCGCCGACGTCCCCGGCGTCGAGATCCCGCGACCGGTGCAGGCCAACGCCGTCTTCGCCGTCCTGCCCCCAGCGGTCATCGAACGACTCCTTCGCCGCTACCAGTTCGCCGTCTGGGACGAACGCGTCGGCGAGGTCCGCTGGATGTGCTCGTTCGACACCACCGAGGCCGAGGTGGACGCCTTCGCCGCGACGGTTCGCGACGAGATGTCCGCCCATGCCGGGGTAGCTTGAACATATGTTCGAAGAACCGTAGATTCGAGGCATGTCGATACCGTTACAGGGATCGCTGTTCGACGACGCCGAGGACGCGGCGCTCGGGTCGCTATGCGGAGTGCGCCGAGACAGGTTGAGCGACGGGGCCTGGGTGGATGTGCTGCCCGGCTGGCTCGGCGGGGCCGACGCGGTGTTCCAGCGGCTGGTCACCGGGGTGCCGTGGCGCGCGGATCGGCGGCAGATGTACGACCGCATGGTGGATGTGCCGCGGCTGCTGCGGTTCTACGGCGCGGACGAACCGTTGCCCGATCCCATCCTGGACCAGGCGCGCGCCGCGTTGACCGACCACTACCGCGCCGAACTCGGCGAACCGTTCCGCACCGCGGGCCTGTGCTACTACCGCGACGGCAACGACAGCGTCGCCTGGCACGGCGACACCATCGGCCGCGGGGCGACCACCGACACCATGGTCGCGATCGTCTCGGTCGGCGCGGCCCGCACCCTCGCGCTGCGCCCGCGCGGCGGCGGGGCGAGCCTCCGCTACCAGGTCGGCCACGGCGACCTCCTCGTCATGGGCGGCTCCTGCCAACGCACCTGGGAACACGCGGTCCCCAAGTCCCGCCGCCCGGTCGGCCCGCGCATCAGCATCCAGTTCCGGCCGCTCGACGTCCGGTGACTCGCCCACGGATTCGGCGCTCCGAGCCCCGCTCGTCGCCCGATGAACGGGCCACGAGATATTCGTCCCGAGGGCCACTCGTCGTTCAATGAACCGGCCACGAGATATTCGCCTCGAGCGCCGGTCGTCATCCGATGAATTGCCCACGAGATATTCGTCTCGGGCACCGCTCGTCGTCCGATGAGCCGCCCACGAGATATTCGCCCCGAGGGCCACTCCTCATCCGGTGAACCACCCACGAGGTGTTCGCTCCCGGCAGGCCCCCGGTTAGATTGGGCGGTATGAGCACAGTAGGGGCGGGGCTTCTGGCCGTGATGCCGTTACACACCATCAGTGAGGTGCACGGCGAGAGCGGTTTACGGCAGCGGCTGGAACTGGAGACCGAGAAACTGGCCGAACCGGAGCGGGTCGGCGCGGCCCTGGACCTGGCGTCACGGCTGCACGCGGCGGACCGCTACGGCCGCGAACCGTACGTGAATCATCTACTGCGCGTGGCGATCCGGATCGTCAGCCACTACGAGGTGCACGACACCGAGCTGGCGATCGCGGGCCTGCTGCACGACGCGGTCGAGGACCATGCCGCCGACCTCGCGGGCGAACGACCCGGCACGCCGACCGAGGCGGCGCTGGCCGAACTCGAAAACCGGTTCGGCCCCCGGGTCGCGGATATCGTTGCCGCCGTGACCAATCCACCCCGCGAACCGGGCGTGGACCGGCAGGAACAGTACCGCGAGCACGTCGCCGCCAGCCTGGACCGCAACCCCTGGGCGCGGGTGGTGAAGATCTCCGACTTCACCGACAACGGCGTCGGCATCGTCTACGCCACCGGCGGCGTGCAGCACCACCTGGCCACCAAATACCGTCCACTGACCGATGTCTACCGCGAATTGGTCACCCGCCCCGACACCCCCCTCGCCGACCACGTCAAACAGCACATCCTCGACCAGCTCGACCGCGCCGACCAACGATTCGACGCGATCCTCGACGAGGAGTAGTCAGGGCCGCCGCGCGAAGTCGGGGGCGTGCTCGGGTAGCGCACCCCGCGCGACCAGGAACGGCGGCACATCGCGCACGATCGGCACGCGCCGGAAGACGCGCAGCGGCAACGGGGTTCGCGTCCGATTGGAGACGTTCAACCGTCCCGCCACCGCCGGGCCGATCACCACCCGATGCAGGACACGCTGCATGGTCTGCGTGATCACGGTCGGCACGATCCGGCGACGCTGCACCCGCGCCAGATCCGCGACCGTCACATGTCCGGACCGCAAGCGCGGCACCAGGATTCGCGCGGCGGCCACCGCGTCCTGCACCGCCAGATTGATGCCGACCCCACCGACCGGCGACATGGCGTGCGCGGCGTCGCCGAGGCACAGCAACCCGTCGGTGTACCAGCGGTCGAGACGGTCGAGGCGCACCTCGAGCAGCTTCACGTGCTGCCAGTCGGGCACCGCGTCGATCCGATCCGCCAGCCACGCCACGCTGTCGGCCATGGCCCGCATGATCTCGGTGACCGGCCCCTGCCGCAGCGCCGGATCGCTGCCCTTCGCGATGAGCGTCGCGCACTGCCAGTAGTCGCCGCGGTCGAGCATGATCGCGACCCGGTCGGCGGTCAGCACCGGAACCGCGCCCGCGGGATCGGTGTCGTGGCGCGGGATGCGGAACCACCACACGTCGAACGGGGTCGCCCAGCGGCGTGAGCCCAGCCCGGCCGCGTCCCGCAGCACCGAACCGCGGCCGTCGCAGGCGAGGGTCAGCGCGGCCCGGATCTCGCCCGCCCCACCGTCTTTCGTGCGGTAGCGGACCCCGACGATCCGGCCGCCCTCGCGCAGCGGATCGATGGCCTCGGTGTTCATCCGCAACCGGAAGCTCGGTTCCCGGTCGGCGGCGCGGGCCAGCAGATCGAGCAGATCCCATTGCGGGACCATGGCGATGTACTTGTGCGGGCCGGGCAGGCGGTCGAATGTCGCGACCGTGGTCATGCCGCCGCGCAGCGGCAACTGCACACCCCGCAGACGGCGTTGCGGCAGTTTCGCGAACTCCTCCCCCAGACCCAGTTCGTCGAGCAGGTCGAGGGTGGTGGGATGCACTGTGTCGCCGCGGAAGTCGCGCAGGAAGTCACCGTGCTTCTCGAGAACGGTGACGTCCACCCCGGCGCGGGCCGCCAGCAGAGCGAAGACGATCCCGGCGGGGCCGCCCCCGGCGACCAGACAGGTCGTGCGTTCCATCGGGACATCCCTTCGGTCGCGACGCGCTGTCCCGATGGTAGTTCACGCGGAGGCCCGCTCGCTCAGACGCTTTCGCGGCGCAGGATGAAGAAGTACGGCTCCGGCATTCCGCGCAGATCCATCACGCCCAGCAGGGTCTGATCGTCCACCAGCCGGAAGATGTCGATGATCGGCAGATGGTCGTAGATCATTGCGGCGCTGATCTTTCCGCGGAACTCCACATTACGCAGCCGGGCCCGTGACGGGCGGGTGCGCAGCAGCGGGCGCAGGATCGGCAGCAGGGCGCGGGCGGCACGCACCCCGGACAGCGGAATGCGACCGGCCAGCGCGAGCGGCACCCGGCGGGGATCGACCGCGAACACGGCGGCGTCCCGCCCGGCGAACAGCAACGGCTGCACGGCGTCGGGGCTGTCGAACTGCTTTCCGTACCAACCGGATTCGATGAGGACCCCGGCGAACGGGTGCCCGGTGTCGAGCTCGTCGCCGCGCCAGCGGCCGGTGGTGATCTCGTCGACCCGGACCGCGGGCAGGGAGTCGAACAGTTCCCACGCCTCCTCGGGCGTGCAGCCCTCATCCTGCAACTCGCGTAAGCGCGCGGCGGGCGTCTCGACGCTGGCCATCCGTCCTCCTCCACGTAGCGACCGAATGACAAAGATCCTCTCACGATATCTCACTGGTTCCGCGGCACCGGCCGACGTGACCCAGGCCACGCCGCCCGGCCCTGGACCTCGAGCGCGGTTCAGGAACGACCATGGTGTCGTGACCATGGAAGACACCGACGACATCGCCGAGATCCGCGCTCTCATCGGGCGTGTCGAGGCAGGCTTCAACACCAACGACGCCGACCTCATGAGCGGCGATTTCACCGCCGACGCCACGGCCGTCAACGCCGTCGGGACCCTGATCCGCGGCCGCGAGGCCCTGCTCGAGGCCAGCCGCGCCGGCCTGGCCGGATTCCTGAAGGACGAATACGTCCGCTACGACCTCGTCGACGTCACCTTCCTGCGCCCCGATATCGCCGTGGCGCACAAGCACGCCCGAGCCACCACCGCCGACGGCACCCTCATCGACCGAGAGCCCGCCATGATCGCGCTCTACGTCCTGGTCAAGGAGAACGGCCGGTGGCGCACCGCCGCCCGGCAGAACACCCCGATCCCCCGGCCTTCATGACGGCCGGGCCGACGGGCACCCACGCGCCCGCCGGTGCCCCCGCTGCGCCCACGTACACCCGGCAGCGGGGGCATTTCCTTCCGGTATCCGTGTCCCTCATGGTTACTGGGCGCTCAAGGATTCGACGTCCCCCACGGTTACCGGGCGCTCGAGAATTCGACGGTCCCCACAATACCCGGGCATTCGGGGATTCGACGCCCCCACAGTTACCTGGCACTCGGGGACTCGACGGCCCTTACGATTCCCTGGCACTCGGGGATTCGAGGCGTCCCGGTACTGGTCCGTGCGCGGCGGCCCTCCGCACGGTTCGGGCTACCCTGGGCGTTGTGCAGACCAGTCTCCTGCCTCATGTGGCCGCCGCCAACGCATTGACCGAGCGGTGGTGCGCGGCCGCCGGTAGCGACGACTTCGTCCTGTCGGGGTGCGGGGTGTGGCCCTTGCTGGGGGTGCTGGCGGGGGCGGCGAACGAACCCGCGCGCGCCGAATTGGCCGCCGCCGTGGGGCTTTCCGACGCCGAGGCGCACGAGGCGGCCCTGCGCCTGCTGGCGGAGCTGGACGGGGCCGAGACCATCGCGGGGGCGCTCGGGGTCTGGGTGCGCGAGGACGTGGAGCTGCGGGAGCGCTGGGCGCGCTCGTTGCCGGACGGGACCGTCGAGAAGCTCACCGACCAGGCCGCGCTCGACGGGTGGGCCGACCAGCACACGGGCGGACTCATCCGGCGGTTCCCGCTCGACATCACGCCCGAGACGCTGCTCGTGCTCGCGACCGCGATCGTGGCGCGCACCGCGTGGCGCGACACCTTCGACGAGGATGTGCTCGAGCCGCAGGACGGCCCCTGGCAGGGACATCGCGGCCCGGCGCTGGCGCGCAATTCCCATCAGCTGGACGATGTTTCGCTCCTGACGGCGGCGACGCCGGTGACCCGCGTGGTGGTCCGCGGCATCGGCGATCTCGATGTGCACCTGCTGACCGGCCACGGCGAACCCGCCGAAGTCCTCGGCGCGGGGCTCGGGGCGCTGGACGGCTCGGTGGCGGTACGCACCGACTTGCCGGTCGGCACCGAAGGACCCGGCCTGCGCGTCCGCGACACCCGGGCGGTGTTCGACACTCTGCGAATCCAGCTGCCGCCGTTCGAGATTCGCTCCAGCCACAGCCTGCTCGCGCACGCCGAGCTGTTCGGGCTGCGCACGGCCGCCGACGGCAGCGCCCAGCGTTTCCCCGAGATCTCGCAGACGCCGCTGTATGTCGCCGAGGCCGCCCAGAACGCGCTCGCCCGCTTCACCCGGGAAGGTTTCGAGGCCGCCGCCGTGACCGCGGTGACACTGGCCCGGGCGGCGGCGCTGCATCGCCCCCGCCCCGCCCTCGAGATCTCGGTGACCTTCGATCGACCGTTCGGATTCCTGGCCGTGCACCGGCCCACGGGACTGGTGATCGTGGCCGGGTGGGTGGCCCGGCCGCCCGCCTGAGCGCCGCATGCCGCAACGGATCGACACCGAGCGGATCGCGTCCGCGGCCGAGCCGCGCCCCCGGCGACTGAGCACCCTCGATTGGATTCGCCTGGCGCTGTTGGGAATCGGGCTGCTGTGCGTGGCCACCGGCCTGCTGCCGCGCGCCGAGGCCGCCGCCAATCTGCGCCGCGTCGGGCCGCTGCTGTTGTTCCTGGGCAGCGTGATCGTGCTCGCCCACCTCGCGCGCCGGGCCCTGGTGTTCGATGTGATCGCGCATCGGCTGGCGATCATCGGGCGGGGGCGTTATCCGATTCTGTTCGTGCTGTGCGTGCTGTTCGCCGCGACCACGACCATGGTGCTGAATCTGGACACCACTGCGGTGCTGCTCACCCCGGTCATGCTCGCGCTGGCCCGGCCCGCCCGCATTCCGCCGCTGCCGTTGGCGATGACGACGCTGTGGCTGGCCAATACCGCGAGCCTGGTGCTGCCGGTCTCCAACCTCACCAACCTGCTGGCCGCCGACCGCGTCGGCCTGGACGGCACCGCCTTCGCGGCGAGAATGTGGCTGCCGCAACTGGTTTCGGTGCTGCTGACCATGCTGTTCCTATGGGTCTGGTACTGGCGGCGACGACACCGGGACAACGATCGCTACCTGCCGCCCGAACCCGTCCGTCCCGGCGACGGGCGGCAACGGGCGCTGTTCGCCGTGACCGGTGTGGCGTGTCTGCTGTTCATCGCGGCCATCCCGATCGTCGGTGACAGCATCGGCATCGCGGCCGCCGTGGCCGCGCTCGTTGCCGTGGCGGCCTTCGTCATCTGGGATCGCGGCGCGCTGCGCTGGTCGCTGATCCCCTGGCAGCTGCTGATCTTCGTGGTCGGGCTGTTCCTGGTGATCCCGACCCTCGGCCGGTTCGGTCTGTCCGATCTCATGGGACACCTGATCGGCACCGACTCCGGAGCGGTGGGGGCGTATCGCGCGGCGGCGGCGGGGGCGGGCCTGTCCAATGTGGCCAACAATCTGCCCGCCTACACCGCCGGGGAAGCGGTGGTGCCGCACGGCAACGGAAATCAGTTGCTGGCGTTGCTGATCGGCACCAATGTCGGCGCGATCGTCACGCCCTGGGCCTCGCTGGCCACATTGCTGTGCCTCGAGTTCTGCCGCACGCACGGGGTGCGGGTGCCGATGGTCCGGTTCGTGCTCACCGGGGCGGGGCTGGCGATCTGCGCGACCGCGGCGGCCGTGGCCATGCTGTACGTCACCGGCTGAGTCCGCTCAGCCCGTCACGTCCCATTCGTACACGGTGAGTTCCGAGGCGCCGGTGGTGTGAATGGGATCGGTGCTCACCAATTCCCGTGCCGCCGTGAGGTTTTCGGCCCGCACGACGTAGGCGCCGCCGCTGCCGTCGGTGAATCCGCCGCTGCAATCGAGCTGATCGCGGGCCCGGACGTCGGCGAGCCACGCGCGATGCGGCTGGATCACCGACTCGTCCCAGCGCGCGGTCCGCAGGGCCAGGACCAGATACTTGCGCATCACGCCTCGTCGTCGCGGACCCGGGTGGCGGCGGCCGCGGCCCGCACCTGCGGGGCCACCTGCACCACCTGACCGAGCACGCCGTTGACGAACCCCGGCGAATCGTCGGTCGACAGTTCCTTGGCCAGCTCCACCGCCTCGTCGACGGCGACCACGGGCGGTACGTCGGTGGCGTGGAACAACTCCCACACCGCCACCCGCAGCACCGCGCGATCCACCGCGGGCAGCCGCGACAGCGTCCAGTCCTGCAAGTAGGACTCGATCGTGCCGTCCACCCGATCCAGGTCGTCGGCGACGCCCTCGACCAGGGTGCGGGTGTACGGGTTCACCGGCGCCACCGACTCGTCGCGCACCGCCAGCCGCACCCGCTCGTCGAGCAGGTCGGCGGGATCGATGTCGCGGGCCTCGGCCTCGAACAACAGGTCGACCGCGCGTCGGCGCGCCTTGTGCCGGGCGCCGAGCTTCTTGTACGGGGACTTCTTGTCCCCGGGCTGATCCGCCACGCTCACCAGGTTAGGCGTTCACTCGGCCGAGGTAGCTGCCGTCGCGCGAGTCGATCTTCAGCTTGTCGCCCTGGTTGATGAACAGCGGCACCTGAACCTCGGCGCCGGTCTCCAGGGTGGCGGGCTTGGTGCCCGCGCTGGACCGGTCGCCCTGCAGGCCGGGCTCGGTGTGGGTGACCTGCAATTCGACGGTGACCGGGAGTTCGACGTAGAGCACCTCGCCCTCGTGCGTGGCGACCTGCACCGACATGTTCTCCAGCAGGAAGTTCGCGCTGTTGCCGAGCACCTTGTCGCCGATGTGGATCTGGTCGTAGGTGTCGCCGTCCATGAAGATGTAGTCCGACCCGTCGTGGTACAGGTAGGTCATGTCGCGACGGTCGACATTCGCGATCTCCACCTTGACGCCCGCGTTGAAGGTCTTGTCGACGACCTTGCCGGAGACGACGTTCTTCAGCTTGGTCCGCACGAACGCCGGACCCTTCCCCGGCTTCACGTGCTGGAACTCGACGATCTGCTGGAGCTGATTGTCGATTTTCAGCACGATGCCGTTCTTGAAGTCGCTGGTGTCCGCCACTGTCCTCGGATCTCCTGTTCGTAGGGCAACCGGCGTCAGTCGACGACGGTCAAATCTTTGCTGGTGAGCGTGAGCAGCT
This sequence comes from Nocardia sp. NPDC004068, assembly GCF_042874315.1. Classification (NCBI taxonomy): domain Bacteria; kingdom Bacillati; phylum Actinomycetota; class Actinomycetes; order Mycobacteriales; family Nocardiaceae; genus Nocardia; species Nocardia sp. NPDC004068. The sequence continues at coordinate 10,833 of NZ_JBIAMW010000010.1, read as the reverse complement.
CGGGGCCCCCCTCGCGAACCACGAGCGTATCCTCGATGCGGACACCGCCGCGGCCGGGGAAGTACACACCTGGCTCGACGGTCACCGCCACGCCTCGCAGCAGTGTACCCGTGCCGGTTTTGCCGACCGCCGGTGCTTCGTGGATGCGCAGGCCCACACCGTGACCCAGGCCGTGCACGAACAGCTCACCGTGCCCGGCCGCCTCGATGACCGAACGGGCCGCCGCGTCCACATCCGCGCACGCGGCCCCGGGTTTCAGTGCCTCCCGACCGGCCCGCTGCGACTCCAGGACCAGCTCGTACACCTCGCGCTGCCAGTCGCTGGGCGGCCCGAGCACCAGGGTACGGGTCATATCGGAGTGGTAGCCGTCGACGACCGCCCCGAAGTCGAGCTTCACGAAATCGCCCGCGGTCAGCACAGCGTCGGTCGGACGATGGTGCGGCACAGCCGAATTGGGGCCGGCGGCGACGATCGTCTCGAACGAGATCGCGTGCGCGCCGTGTTCGAACATCAGCCATTCCAGTTCGCGGGCCACCTGGCGTTCGGTGCGGCCGGGGCGCAGGCCGCCGCGGTCGAGCAGGGTCGCCAGCGCCGCGTCGGCGGCCGCGCAGGCCGCGCGCAGGCGTTCGACCTCGTAGGCGTCCTTGACCAGGCGCAACTGCTCCACCAGGCCGGGGGTGGGCGCGAATTCGAGCCCGGTGCCCCACTCCAGGAAGGAGCGGTGCTGGTCGACGGTGACGACGTGGCTCTCGAAGCCGACGCGGCCGGTCTGCCATTCCCCTGCCAGTTCGACCAGGCGGCGCGCGCTCGACCGCGCGATCTCGGCGCGTAGATCGGGAGCCTGCTCGCCGACCTGCGTGCGGTAGCGGCCGTCGGTGCAGAGGACGGTGCGCTCCTCGGCCCCGTCCCAGGCGTACACCAGCAGCGCGGCATTGGATCCGGTGAAGCCGGTCAGGTATCTGACGTTCACCAGATCGGTCACCAGCAAGGCGTCGACCCTGTTCTCCACCAACAGGTCCCGCAGCGCGGCCCGGCGGGCCGCGTACGCGGGACGGTGCGCACCGTGATCAGACATGGCACCCACGCTACCGCTGCCCGCCGACAGGGCCCGCACCCCGTCGGTCGCCCCGCCGAAGCCGCCGCACCCGTCGTCACCTGGGCGAACCCCTCCGCGAGGCGACCGATCGTAAGCAACGGTTGTTCACATCCCGAAAGTTGTCCACATTTTGGATTCGTGGCTCCCGCAAGCGATTTCGACCGTGCAGGATCGAGACATGACCGCCTTCGCACTCGTCCTCCTCGCCCTGTGGTGTACGGCCTTGAGCGTCATCGACTTCCGCGTCCGCCGATTACCCGACCCGCTGACGCTGCCCGGTGCGCTCGCCGTACTCGGCTACGCCGCGAGCGCCGATCGACTGGCCGCCGCCGTCGCCGGGGCTCTCCTGCTGGCCGTGCCGTATCTGCTCGTGCACTTGGCCGCGCCCGCCGCGTTCGGTGCCGGGGATGTGAAACTGGCGCTCGGCCTCGGCGCGGCCGCCGCGTGTGGCGGAGCGAACACTTGGATGTGGGCGGCGCTGAGCGCCCCGGTGCTCACGGCGCTCGGCGGCGGCGCCCTCACGGTGTTCCGCGCCTACCGATCCCACGCCCCACCAGCGAATACGACTGTCCCGCACGGCCCTTCGATGTGCGTCGGAACGCTCGCCGCGCTGCTGGCCGCGCCGTTCGTGTGATCGACCGATCCCCCGGTCGGCGGGCATACGGAGCCCCGCCGGTGCGCCGCCGGGCCGACCGGATGTCCGACCTGACCTGCTGACGTGGAAAGATGGTGAGCGTGTTGCGCTGGATTACCGCCGGAGAGTCGCATGGTCCCGCCCTCGTGGCGATCCTCGAGGGGATGGTGGCCGGGGTCGAGGTGACCTCGGCCGATATCGCCGCGCAACTCGCGCGCCGCCGCCTCGGATACGGGCGTGGCGCGCGGATGAAGTTCGAGGCCGACAAGGTCACCGTCATCGGCGGCCTGCGGCACGGCCGCACCATGGGCGGTCCCCTCGCGATCGAGATCGCCAATTCCGAATGGCCGAAGTGGACCCAGGTCATGGCCGCCGACCCCGTCGACGAGGCCGAACTGGCCGAACTCGCGCGCAACGCGCCGCTGACCCGGCCGCGTCCCGGGCACGCCGACTATTCGGGGATGCTCAAGTACGGCTTCGACGACGCGCGCCCCGTCCTCGAGCGGGCCAGTGCCCGCGAGACCGCGGCCCGCGTCGCGGCGGGCACGGTGGCCCGGGCGTTTCTGCGGCAGGCTCTCGGCGTCGAGGTCGTCTCGCATGTGGTGTCGATCGGGTCGGCGCGCGCGGCCGACGGCGTCGTGCCGACCGCCGCGGACGCCGACGCCATCGATGAGAGCCCGGTGCGGGCCTTCGACAAGGACGCCGAGGCCGCGATGATCGCCGAGATCGATGCCGCCAAGAAGGACGGCGACACCCTCGGCGGTGTGGTGGAGGTCGTGGTCGAGGGGCTGCCGGTCGGTCTGGGGTCGTTCACCAGTGGCGAGCACCGGCTCGACGCGCGCTTGGCCGCCGCGCTGATGGGGATTCAGGCGATCAAGGGCGTCGAGGTCGGCGACGGGTTCGAGACCGCGCGGCGGCGCGGCAGCCAGGCCCACGACGAGATGCGGCCCGGCCCGGACGGGGTCCTGCGCTCGACCAATCGGGCCGGTGGTCTCGAGGGCGGCATGACCAACGGCGAGCCGCTGCGCGTGCGCGCGGCCATGAAGCCGATCTCGACCGTGCCGCGCGCGTTGTCGACGGTGGATATGAGCAGCGGCGAGGAGGCCGCCGCCATCCATCAGCGTTCCGACGTGTGCGCCGTGCCCGCCGCGGGCGTCGTGGCCGAGGCGATGGTCGCGCTCGTCGTCGCGCAGGCCGCCCTGGAGAAGTTCGGCGGCGACTCGTTGTCGGAGACCGTCGACAACATCACCAGCTATGTGAAGCGGATCAATGCCCGCCCGCACGTTCCGGGCGCCGTGACGTCATGATCGTGCAGACCGACCCGCGCCGACCGTGCGTGGTGCTGGTCGGCCCACCGGGAGCGGGCAAGTCGACGATCGGCCGCAAGCTCGCCAAGGAACTCGGCGTCGAACTGTTCGACACCGACGCGGGAATCGAGGCGGAGACCGGACGCAGCATCCCGGAGATCTTCGCCGACGAGGGCGAACCGGAGTTCCGGCGCATCGAGGAGCGCGTGGTGCGGCGGGCCATCCTCGCCGAGCGTGGCGTGGTCTCCCTGGGCGGCGGCGCCGTGCTGTCGGCGAACACCCGCGAGCTGCTGCACGGCCGCACGGTCGTCTACCTGGAAATCAGTGTGGCCGAAGGACTTCGGCGCACCGGCGCGAGCACCCACCGCCCCCTGCTGGCCGGTGACGATCCGGGCGCCAAGTACCGCAGCCTCATGCGCGAACGCCGCCCCCTCTACCGCGAGGTCGCCAGCGTCCGCGTCCGCACCGACGGCCGCAGCCCCGGCCGCGTGGTCCGCAACATCCTCGCCAAACTCGACCTCGAGCCCGCCACCACCCACCCCGCGCCCCCCTCCCGAGCACCCGGCGGCGAGGCCACGAGCCGCCGCGCCCGAGCCCGCCGACGCCGCCGTTCCCGCACGGGCAACCAGCCCACCGCCGAGACGAACGCGACGGCGGCGCGGCAGAACCCCGAGTCGGCCGCCTCAACCTCGAGCAACACCGAGGGCGCGGCGGCGAGGCCCCGCTCCGCCGGTACCAGCACGGCCGCGAAACCTACCCGGCAGGCCGAAGACGCCCCTCGCACAACCGATTCCGCCGAACCAACCGCGAACGACTCCGCACGGCGACGATCTCGCCGCTCCCGCCGAGGCGGACGCCGACACACCCGCAAGACGCCGAGCGCCATCGAGTCGATTACGAGCGATACCTCCGACTCCACCCCGAACGACCCACCGACGCGTAGGTCCACCCCCACGACTTCCGCCGAGCGCTCAACGGACGCCCCCCAATCTCCGGCGAAGCGTGCGGCAGCCCCGTCGAACGCGGACCGCCGTCGCAGACGCCGCACCACCCGCCCATCGGCCGCACCGACCCACCTTGCCCCGTCCACGCGAGTCGACAATTCAAAGGCAGATTTCCCCGCCGCTGAAAAGCCGGACGACACAACACCTTCCGATTCGACTCGGTCGACAGGGGCCATCTCGAAGCCCCAGCCGACCACTCCCAACGATCCGTCCACCACAACCACACCCGACCCGAACGCATCCGCGAATTCCCGGTCCCCGCAAGCCCACCCCGAACCCGAGGCCCACCCGACCAACCGTCCGCCCCGCCGACGCGCCGCGGCCCGCCCGGCGGGTCCACCCATGACGCCCGCTGGCCCAGCCACATCCACCACGAACAACGAGACCGCCGAGCGTCCGAAGACGACTTCCGCCCCAACACCACGCGTGACAGGCCCCGAGGCAGCCAGGCCAACCTCCCCCAACCCGACAGCATCCGCGAGGAGCGACCAAATCGCCGGTACGCCGGAAAACCCTTCCGCCGCAACGGCATTCACCGGGAGCAACGAGACCACCAAACCGCAAACAGTGGACTCCGGCCCAGCGGCAATCACCACGAGCCACGAAGCCGCTGAGTCGCCGAAAAAGTACCCCAGCTCAACAGCGGCCGTCACGAGCAATCAGACCGCCGAGGTTTCGAAAACATCCTTTGGCCCAACGGCATTCGCTACGGGCCACGAGGCCGCCGAGTCGCGGATAACGTCCCCCGGGTCAGCGGCATCCGTCACGATCGGCGAGGCCGCCAGCGCGCCGATCAGGCCTTCCGGGCTCATGGGGTCTCCCGGGAGCGGCGGGGCTACGGTGGGCGAGGAGTCGAGATCCCGCCTCGCGCAGGGTGACTCGGCCGGAGAGGGGATGGGCCGGGGCATGGTGCTCGGGTCCGGCATGGGCGGGCATGTACACGACGAACACGAGAAGAATCGGAGCAGCTGCCATGAGTGAGCCGACCCGCATCGAGGTCCGCGCCGCCGATCCGTATCCGGTGATCATCGGGCGGGGGTTGCTCGGCGATCTGGTCGATCAGGTGACCGGGCAGTCCGGGGTGCGGACGGTCGCGATCTTCCATCAGCCGCCGCTCACCGAGACGGCCGAGGTGGTGCGGCAGGCGTTGGCGGACAAAGGGATCGACGCGCATCGCGTCGAGATCCCGGACGCCGAGGCGGGCAAGGACCTGCCGGTGGCGGGATTCTGCTGGGAGGTGCTCGGTCGGATCGGCCTCACCCGGCAGGACGTGGTGATCAGCCTCGGCGGCGGCGCGGCCACCGATCTGGCCGGGTTCGTGGCCGCGACCTGGATGCGCGGCGTGAAGATCGTGCACGTGCCGACCACCCTGCTCGCCATGGTCGACGCGGCCGTCGGCGGCAAGACCGGCATCAACACCGAGGCCGGTAAGAATCTCGTCGGCTGCTTCCACGAGCCCACGGCGGTCCTGGTCGATCTGGCGACCCTGGAAACCGTGCCGCGCAACGAGATCGTGGCCGGTATGGCCGAGATCATCAAGGCGGGCTTCATCGCCGACCCGGTCATCCTGGACCTCATCGAACGCGACCCGCAGGCCGCCCTCGACCCCAAGGGCGACGTGCTCCCCGAACTGGTGAGCCGGGCCATCCAGGTCAAGGCCGACGTGGTCTCCGCCGACCTCAAGGAGGCCAGCCTCCGCGAAATCCTCAACTACGGCCACACCCTCGGCCACGCCATCGAACGCCGCGAACGCTACCGCTGGCGGCACGGCGCCGCCGTCGCCGTCGGCCTCGTCTTCGCCGCCGAACTCGGCCGCCTCGCCGGCCGCCTCGACGACGCCACCACCGACCGCCACCGCACCATCCTCGAAAGCGTCGGCCTCCCCACCACTTACGACGCCGACGCCCTCCCCCAACTCCTCGAAGCCATGCAGACCGACAAGAAAACCCGCTCAGGCGTCCTCCGCTTCGTAGTCCTCGACGGCCTCGCCAAACCCGGCCGCCTCGAAGGCCCCGACCCCACCCTCCTGGCCGCCGCCTACGCCACCATCGCCCGAGAGGACGCCCCCACCAACGGCGCCATCCTCCTATGACACCCACCCGCGACTGCCCCGGGTACGCAACGCATTGCGGCCGAACACTTTTCGCTGACTCACGGTGGCCACATCGAACGCCATCTCACTCTGTGTGCCCGCGACGTCTCAGCAGAACCACCGGCAACAGCGAGAGCGTCGGCCGCACCGACGCCAGCAACCCTCGCCACGCGCCAACCGGGAGGCCGAGGTAGAAGCCGTCAAGGCCCGCCTCGGCGGAGCCGTAGGCAAAGTTGAAGCGGCGGACGCGTTCGCCCGCGACCGAGGACATGACCGGCCGCCCCAGCGGGCCGCGGCTCCGCCCCCCGTGGGAATTGCGAACGCCGACTCCAGGGCAGAGCGCTGTCGGCCCACGTGAACAGCGACCTACCCGGCAGAGCGACCGCACGTCTCCCGCTGGGCGGACGTACGTCTCCCGTAAGACACATACGTCGCGCGCAAACACAGCGCACACCCCCCGCAGGGCGGCGCACTCCCACTCCGCGCGGTGGTGAACGTGGCCAGCGTCGGGGGCCTGCGCTCGACCGGCGTGATCGCCGCCTACGGCGCCTCCAAGGCCGCGCTCATCCGGCTCACCGAGGAGCTGGCCTGGCAGCTCGGCCCGACGATCCGGGTGAACGCGGTGGCATAACCACCTAGAACGGCCCGCGACCAACGGCTCGGCGAAACCTCCCGACGGGCTGCCCTCTATTCTGGCCTACCTGACCGGGTGTCGAAGATCCCAACCATCGCCCGGTCCTGCGAGGAGCTGGCCGACCCAGGCCCGCGACGAAAACTGGTCGCACGAGGTGTATTTGGTGGCTCTGCTGCAACGCCGAGTCGCCGACCGCGAGTCCAAGGGCACCATCATGCGGATCCGCACCGCGCACTTCCCCCAGATCAAGGCCCTCGACGAATTCAACCACGACCACCTGCCTTCACTACGGCGAGATGTGTTGGCGCACTTGGCAAGCGGCACCTTCATCCCTAAGCCGAGAACGTCATCTCTGCTGGGCCCGCCCGGCATCGGCAAGACCACCTCGCGATCGGGCTCGGCGTCAAAGCCGCCCACGCCGGCTACTCGATGCTGTTCGACACCGCCAGCAACTGGATCGCCCGCCTCACCAGCACCCACCACTCCGGACGCCCGGACGCGGAACAGAAGAAGATCCGCCGCTACAAGCTGATCATCATCGACGAGGTCGGCTACATCCCCTTCGACCAGGACGCGGCGAACCTGCGCTTCCAACTCGTCGCCTCCCGCTATGAACAGGGCTCGATCATGGTCACCTCGAACCTGCCCTTCGTCCGCTGGGCAAGACGTTCTCCGACGACGTCGTCGCCGCAGCCATGATCGACCGCCAGGGCCACCACGCCGAGGTTCTCACCGTCACCGGCGACTCCTACGCCACGCCCTCCTCGCCAAGGCAAACCGCGCCGCCGACTAATCCTCGAAAACTGACCCTCCAGGGGATCAAAATCCACGATTCGACCGAGGTCAGTCTTCAGGTTCTGGCACACTTTCGTGATCCACCCGTCAGTAATGTGCTGGGGGGCTTTATATTCGGATGGCCGGTCGCCGATGGTGTCTCGGATGTTCTGATCTTGAGTTGATGGCCGGGCTGTTCCCGCATTTGGACGGCTTGCGCATCGATGGTGTTCGAATGTCCGGTGAAGTCGTTCAGATCGAGGCCAGTACCAGCGCATTCCGGTTGCTTGCCCCGGATGCTCGCGGTTATCTTCGCGCGTGCACAGCCGCTATCAGCGTCGATTGTCCGACACCGCGATCGCGGGCCGGGAAGTGCTGATCGGGTTGCAGGTCCGACGGCTGTTTTGCGGCAATACCGATTGCAGCAGAGGGACTTTCGTCGAGCAATTCCCTGCGCTGGCCGCGAGGCATGGCCGCCGCACGGCGGTAGCGCAACGAGTCTTGTGCGCAGTCGCCTTGGCACTGGGCGGTCGCGCCGGAGCGCGTCTGACCCGGGATTTGGCGGTGTCGATGAGCCGGATGACGCTGTCGCGGCAGATCCGGGCGCTGCCGGATCCGATCCGGCCGACGCCACGGGTACTCGGGGTCGACGATTCCGCGCGGCGCCGAGGACATCACTACGGCACGATCCTGATCGATATCGAGTCCCGTCGCCCGATCGAGGTGCTTGGCGATCGCACCGCCGAGACACTCGCCGCGTGGTTGAGGGTCCATCCAGGGGTCGAGATCGTGTGCCGCGACCGGGCCTGCGCCTACGCCGAAGGAGCCGCTGCCGGTGCACCCGAGGCGTTGCAGGTGGCCGATCGCTGGCACATTCGGAACAACCTCGCCACCGCGGTCGAACGCACCGTCGCTGCCCACCGAACCCACCTGAGCGCGAAGGTTCCGGCCGACTCCGGCGAACATCATCGGCAACCGCCGATCCTGACCGGACCGGCGCAAGTGGTCGCGAGCGCCCGACCTCGCGCGAGCAATCTGATCGAACCGCGGTCCGAACTCAACAGCGCCACAGCGAAATCCACACACTGATAGCCAAAGGCGACAGCATCCGAGTCATCTGCGCGAAGCTCGGTTTGGCACGCAGAACGGTCCGGCGCTTCGCGCGCGCCGATACCGCCGAGGAACTGCTGGTCAACAATGGCACCGGCTACCGGCCCAGCATGCTCGACGATTTCAAGCCCTACCTCCCGCAACGGTGGGGCGAAGGCTTCACGAACGCCACTCAGCTGTTCGACGAGATCACCGCCCACGGTTATCGAGGCCGAGAGGAACGTCGTTCGCTCCTATCTACGCCCTTGGCGCGCCGGAGAGCCTGTTGCCCCAACCGGTCATCAAACCGCCAGCAGTCCGGCGTGTCGCCAGCTGGCTCATGACAGATCCCGCCACTCTCAACGCTGCGGACACGCAGCATTTGGAAGCGATCCTGACGTCCAGTCGGTCCCTGACCGGCCTCGCGAACCATGTCCGCTCGTTCGCTGCCATCCTCTGGCAGCTGCGCGGACGCGACCTCGAGCCCTGGATGAGCGCCGTCGACGTCGATGATCTGCCCGCACTGCATTTGTTCGTCCGCGGTCTGCGTCAAGACCTCGACGCGGTGACCGCCTGCCTGTCGCCGCCCTGGAACAGTGGCGTCGTGGAGGGCCATGTCAACCGGATCATGATGCTCAAACGCCAGATGTTCGGCCGCGCTAAGCCCGATCTGCTCAGAAAGCGAATCCTGTTGAGCGACTGATGAACCTGCTGAACCGAACGCGACAATGTGCCAGAACCTGAACCTGACCACCTGGTCCGGGTCAACCGTGACCCCACCGCGCCTCAACGCACCAAAATGGCTCCCCTCTCGTGTCAAGGCGAGGGTTGCAGGTCATGGCTATATCTCTTTGGCGGTGAGTGCCGCCCCCCGATTGCCCTCCCGGACTTGCCGTTTCGAGGCGACGCTGGTCGGCGAGCATGCGCGTGTGGACAACGTTCGACAGGCGCCCCCTCCCGAGTCGAAACCGAGAGGAGGCGTAAGCGCTACCGGCTCCCTGTGCCGAATGGGTTGCAGGGTTAGGTGATGCCGAGGGTGCGCAGGGCGTGCCCGATGCCGCCGAAGAATCCGGTGTAGGCGATGTCTTCACGGGTGAATCCACCGGTGCGTTTGGGCGGCGTCCAGGGGGTGATGGTCCATGATTGGCCGGGTTCCCCTGGGGGACGGCCGTGGAGGTGACCGTCGCGGTCGGTCCAGTGGGTACGGTCGGGGCCCAGGGTTTTGTCGTCGGCGGCGTAGATGTGCGTGCCGTCGGTGGCCCACCGGTAGGTTTCGTAGTTGGCGCGATCACGTCCGCAGGCTCTCATCCGGGCGACCGTAGTGGTGTCGTCGTGGGAGGGCCTGTAATAGATGCCATCCTGTTCGAGTTCGGGCAGATAGGACTCCATCGCCTCGAGCAGGGGCTGTTTGTGCTCCTCCGCGGGTTCCCAGCCCGCGAGCATTCTGAATTTGATCCAATCCATGCCCCCGTCGCTGGCGTAGACCGCGCACGCGCCTTCCCAGTCGTCGAGATTCTTGTGGTCGTTGGGCATGGATTCGGGGATCAGCGTGCTCAGATATCGTTTGCGTTCTTCCGGCCTGGCCTTTCGCGTGGCTTCCCTGGCCAGAATCTCATCCCACTCCGCTTCACTGGTCAACTCCACAGGGCCGCTGTCGGACTGATCGCGGGTACGGAACCCGACACAGTAGTCACCGATGTTCTGCAGGTCGCGCACTGCGGTGCTGACGATCTGGTTGTAGGGACGCCGCTCAGCCCGGTCTTCAGCGGTGTAGAACTGCCACGCGGTGGCGATGCTGCCGTCGGGATCGCCGAGTTCGAGCCACGGCGCGCTGGTCTTGTACTGAGGGAAGGTCGTGCCTTCCTTGTGGTCGCTGATATCGACGGCGGTGCCTAACCGCACGCGCAGGACCCGTCCGGTGTCGTTGTTGGTGATGGTGAAATTGCCGTTCGGAAAGTTCGCCATGCCTGCAGTCTGCGAGACACCCAGGCTGCGCGTGGGCAGCTTGCCTGAAATGACTACCTGACCTGCGAGATAACGGAACCACGAATCCTGCTGGCTCAGACGGTTTTGGATTCAGCCAACGCCCGCCACGAGTATCGGCGATGGGGGCTGCTGCACGGATAGGTGACAACCGAGTTGGCTTGCCGGGTGGCGAGCCTGAGAGGATGTCGCAGTGCCGAAGCCGTATCCGAAAGAGTTC
>NZ_JBIAMW010000009.1:0-424378 GCF_042874315.1 Nocardia sp. NPDC004068 | reverse complement strand
GAACCCGGAAGCTAAGCCTGCCAGCGCCGATGGTACTGCACTCGACAGGGTGTGGGAGAGTAGGACACCGCCGGAACAATATTCCCGAGAAGGGGGCCCGTCACCGGGCCCCCTTTTCCACGTTCCGGGCCCTGTTGTACCCGGTTGCCGGTGCGGCGAGCAGACCGCTCCCGCCCGCGTGATTGAATTTCAGTAGGCGGGCCCCCGGCCCGGCCTACGCGGGCGAGCAGCCCAGCGGCCGGGCATCGAGGAGAAGCAGAGAAAGGGATCACCGTGTCGGAGCAGAACGACGATCGAAAGCCGTTCCGCCGCAGCGGATCCGGCCAGAATTCCGGCGGCCCCAACCGCCCCTCGTCCGGATCCCCCCGCCGCGACTCCGACCGCGACGACTCCCGCCGCGGCACCTTCCGCCGCGACGACAACGGCGGCTCCTCCCGAGGCGGCTTCCGGCGCGATGACGAGCGCGGCGGTTCCGGCCGTGGTGGCTTCCGTCGTGACGACGACCGCGGCGGCTACCGCCGCGATGCCGACCGTCCGAACTCCGGCCGCGGCGACTATCGGCGCGATGAAGGCCAGGGGCGTGGTGGTTTCCGTCGCGATGATGAACGCGGTGGTTCGGGCCGAGGTGGATTCCGGCGCGACGACAATCGCGGCAGTTCGGGCGGTGGTTTCCGGCGCGATGACGACCGTAATCGGGGTGGGTCCCGTCGGGACGACGACCGCGGCGGCTTCCGTCGGAACGACGAGCGCGGGGGTTCCGGGCGCGGTGGCTTCCGGCGCGACGATGATCGTGGCAACTTCCGCGGCGGCGACGATCGCCGATCTCCGCGCGGCGATTTCCGGCGCAATGACGACAACGAGAACTTCGGCTTCCGGCGCAGCAATGGTCGCGACGAATCCCGTGGTGGCTTCCGCCGCGATGATGAGCGCGGCGGCCGGGGCGGTTTCCGGCGCGATGACGACCGCGGCGGCTCGGGCCGCGGTGGCTTCCAGCGCGACGAGAACCGGGGTGGTTCCGGATTCCGCCGTGACGACGCCGGTGGGTCCGGTCGTGGGGGATTCCGTCGGGATGATGACCGCGGCGGCTCGGGGCGTGGTGGCTTCCGTCGGGATGACGAGCGTGGTGGTTCCGGTCGTGGCGGGTTCCGGCGTGAGGACGACCGAGGTGGCTCGGGTCGTGGTGGGTTCCGTCGGGATGATGACCGCGGTGGTTCCGGTCGTGGTGGGTTCCGTCGGGATGATGACCGTGGTGGTTCGGGGCGCGGTGGCTTTCGGCGGGACGACGACCGTGGTGGCTTCCGTGGCGAGGACAGCAGGGGTGGGTACAACCGGCAGAACCGTGGTGAATCCGGTTCCGGCCGAGGCGGTTTCGACCGCGACTCGAATCGGGGCGGCTTCCGTCGGCGCGATGAGCGGGACGGGTTCCGGCGTAACGACGAGCGCCGTGACGAGCGGGAGACCGATGACTTCGACGACGACTTGGAGTTCGACGCGCCCGCTCGTTCCGACCGGGATGATGCGAAGGCCCCGGAGGCGACCGCGGCCGACGACACCGTGGATTCGGAAGCGGACATGAACGAGCCCTACGGACCGGCGGGCGAAGCGGAGCCTCGCGGTTTCCGGCGCCAGCGCCGCGACGACGAATCGACCGCTTCCTCCGACCGTGAGGATCAGGACGACCTCGAAAACGCCGATCGCCCAACGCGATTCGATGACGCGGGAGCGGCCGACGCCCAGGATCATCAGCGCGGCGCGGATCGCCGCTCCGGCCGTGACCGACGTGACGAGCCGCCGATCCCGGACGATGTGGAGGCGAGCGAACTCGATTCGGCCGTCCGGCGTGATCTGCTGAGCCTGGACAAGAAGAACGGTGAGACCGTCGCCCGTCACCTGGTGATGGCGGCCCGTCTCCTCGACGAGGATCCGGAAGCGGCGCTCGAGCACGCCCGCGCGGCGCGACAGCGCGCGGGCCGGATCGCCGTGGTTCGCGAAACCGCCGGCGTGACGGCGTATCACGCGGGCGAATGGGCCGAGGCGCTGTCGGAACTGCGGACGGCCCGTCGCATGTCGGGCGGCTCGGGTCTGCTGGCCGTCATGGCCGATTGCGAGCGCGGCCTCGGCCGCCCGGAACGCGCGATCGAGCTCGGCCGCAGCGACGAGGCCCGCGCCCTCACCGGCGACGAGGCGACCGAACTCCGGATCGTGGTGGCCGGCGCCCGAATGGACCTCGGCCAGTACGACCAGGCCGTGGTGACCCTCCAAACCCCGGAACTCGACCCCTCCCGCTCCGGCCCGGCCGCGGCCCGCCTGTTCTACGCCTACGCCGAGGCCCTCCTCGCCGCCGACCGGCACCCCGAAGCCCTCGAATGGTTCCTCAACGCCGCGGCCGCCGACCTCGACGGCGACACCGACGCCGAGGAACGCGCCGAGGAACTCGCTGCGGAGCAGGCGGGCGACGAGTAGCGCCGGTGTCTCCCGGCCGAGTCGGCGGGTGACGAGTAGCACCGGTGGCCGCTAATCGGGTCACGGGTGACGAAGAGAGGAACTCGCGGCCGAGCAAGGCGGCGATGAGTAGCGCCTGTGCCCGTCGATCGAGTTGGCGGACGACGAATAGCGCGGTGGCCGTCAATCAGGTTGGCGGGCGACGAAGAGACGAAGTCGCGGCCGAGTAAGGCGGTGACGAGTAGCGCCTGTGCCCGCCGATCGAGTTGTGGCGTCGCGGCGGCCCGCGCCGCACTCGGCCGCGCCGCGGACAACGAGTAGCGCCGGTGGCCGCCAATCGGGTCACGGGCGACGAAGAGGAACTCGCGGCCGAGCAAGGGGCGACGCGTAGTGCCTGTGCCCGCCGATCGAGTTGGCGGATAACGAGTAGCGCGGGTGGCAGTCAGCCGGGTCACGGGCGACGAAGAGGAACTCGCGGCCGAGCGAGGCGGTGACGAGTGGCGCTGGTATCCGTCGACCGGGTTGGCGGGCGACGAAGTTCGGAGCGCGCTGAGCGGGCACGGCTCACGCGGAGGCGAAGGCCGTCCACCTAGGGGATCCTGTAGGGGCGGACGGTCGGGCCGGAGGGTGTTGGGTACGGGGGCGATGATGGGGGCCTGCGGGGGAAGTAGCCTTCAGCTACTGGCGATGAGTAGTGAGCGGAAGCGGGTGGGACGAGTGGGACGGTTGCGGGAGCGGTTCGGGGCGCTGCTGTTGGATCTGGATGGGACGCTCTATCGGGGGCATGAGGTGATTTCCGGTGCGCCGGAAGCGCTTTCGGTGGGGGCGGGTGGGCAGGCGCTGATGTATGTCACCAACAACGCCAGTCGGTCGGCGGGGGCGGTGGCCGATCATCTTGCCGATCTCGGGTACGGGGCCACTGCCGAGGAGGTGGTGACCAGTGCGCAGGCGGCGGCTCATGTGTTGGCCGATCGGCTCGCGCCGGGGGCTACGGTGTTGGTTGTCGGGACCGATGATCTGGCGGCCGAGGTGGAGGGGGTGGGGCTGCGGGTCACTCGGCGGTTCGAGGGGGCGGGGCCGGACGCGGTCGTTCAGGGGCATTCGCCGACGACAGCGTGGCCGGATCTGGCGGAGGCGGCGTACGCCTTGCGTGCGGGAGCGCTATGGGTCGCGGCGAATACCGATGCGACATTGCCGAACGAGCGCGGGCTCGCCCCCGGCAACGGTTCGATGGTCGCCGCGCTGCGCACCGCCACCGACCTCGAGCCGATCGTGGCGGGTAAGCCGTACGCTCCGCTGCTCGAGGACGCGCTCACCCGCGCCGGCACCCGGGACGCGCTGGTCGTGGGTGACCGGTTGGACACCGATATCGACGGCGCCCATCGCGTCGGCCTCCCGTCCCTGCTGGTTCTCACCGGCGTCAGCACGCTGGCCGATCTCCGCAAACAGCCCGCCGACCGCTTGCCCACCTTCGTCTCCGATCAGCTCGACGCGCTGAATCACCCTGTCGCGCAAGTGGATCCGCTCGCGGCCGACGACGACGATCTCGCCGACCGGCTGAGTGATCTCCTGCGGCGTCATCCCGGGCGAGCCATTCCGATCGGAGCCTGATCCGTCGCACGTTCGCGCGGTCGGCGCGATTGTGTCCCGGACTCGTTGCGGCCCCGGCGATCTCGCCCGCACCGCCCGCTCCGCGAGGAGAATGGCGAAATGTTCGAAAGATTCACCGACCGTGCCCGCCGCGTGGTCGTCCTGGCGCAGGAGGAGGCCCGGACGCTGCAACACGACTACATCGGGACCGAGCATCTGCTGCTCGGGCTGATCCACGAGAGGGACGGGATCGGGGCGCAGGTCTTGCAGGATATCGGGGTGACGCTGCCGCGGTTGCGGAGCGATATCATCGCGATCATCGGGCGCGCGACGGCCGGCGAGTCGGCCTCGCACATCCCGTTCACCCCGCGTGCCAAGAAGGTGCTCGAACTGTCGCTGCGCGAGGCGCTTCAGTTGGGCCACAACTACATCGGTACGGAACACATACTGCTCGGGCTCCTGCACGAGAACGAGGGAATCGCGGCCCAGGTACTGCTCGGCTACGGCGCGCAGATCGAGGATCTGCGCAATCGGATCGGCGCCCGTCCGGGCGCGGAGACCGACGCTCCCGACGAGAACGACCCCACCGGAGCGGTCATCGCCTCCCTCTCCCGCGAGAACCGCCTGCTGCGCCGCGAGGTCGACCGCCTCCGTCAGCACATCGCCACCCGCCTGGGAACCGACCAACCGCCCACCGAGGAACCACCCTCGGCCTCGGCCGAGTGACTACCGCACCAACCGCCCCAGCTGCCGCCGAACGATCGCCGCCACCTCGTGCCCAGCGGTAGGGACCTTCAACCACCACCGCTCGAGCAACCGATAGTCCGCGGCGCCCACCACCCGCTCCGCCAGATCCGGCCGCTGCATCCGCAGATAACGCCGTGCCCGCGCCGCGTGCATAGGATCGGACGCGATCTTCACCCGATCCACCCCCTCCATCATCGGCACGGTGAACTCGATGTTCTGCCAAGTGCTCTCGGCCTTGGTCTCGGTCACGACCCGCCCCTCCGGCACCCCGAGCACCTCGCGCGCGTACCGAGCCATGACCTCGGCCTCCGCGGGCTCCCGCCGCACCGCTCCTCCGGTGAACACCAGCGTCCCGTCGACTCGGGAATCCAACGACCGCACCGCGATCCGGCACCGCCAGCGTTGGAGTGGGTGCATACGGCCGTTGCGGCGGACGGGATATCCGAGGACGACGACGACCTCGCTCCGGGCGTCCGGAACCTCGGCCCGGACCAGACGCCGCGACGCCAGCCAGTGCAGCAACTCCGCAGCAGCGATGCTCGCGACTGTTCCGCTACCGATCACGACGGCCGTGAACGTCGTCCGGGTCCAGCTTCCTCGAGCGCGCACCGCCACATTCTGCCAACCGATCGCGGGAATGTGGCCGGACATCACGTCGACAGGGCGAGGATTCTCAATCCTGGCCGGTCAGGTGCCGGTTGAGGTCGATCGGGCGGACCTGTTCGGGATGCGATTCCGTGTAGTAGTTCATGGCGGCCACGACCCGGACCGCTCCGGAGTCCGTGAGAGGCCGTACATAGTGGCTGTGTTCGCGCGCGTCGAAGAAGACGAGTTGGCCGGCGCGTGGTTCGATTACGGCACAATCCTTCTCGACCTCCTCGATGGAGTGGACGTCGCCGAGATTCGAAACGACGAGCTCGCCTCCCTCTCCGCTGAAGTGGCTCGTGCAGTAGAGCAGGGCCTCGATCGGATTGGTATCGACGTGACATTCATAGCGTTCGTGGCCGCGTTGAACATTGAGGACGACGGCGAAGCGTTCATCGGCCATCAGCGAGACCCGTTCGGGCGACATCATCTGCGCCAGGTCGAAGAAGGGGCCCTCGTAGAGTTTGTACAGCCATGGCAGCCGCGTCCGGACAATTCGCCCGCCGACACCTCCGCACTGAATCATTTCCCAGTGCGTGGCCTCTCGTGAGGTGGAGTGGGCACTGATGAGCGTACGGTCGATGGTCTCTTCTTGGACAACGCGCATGATCTGGGCCTGCCAGTCGTGTGGCAGCAGGGACCGTACATCGTAGGTTGTCCAGCGGAAAAGGCTCATGTTGGGCAGGGGTCCTTTGTGTATGGGTGGTCGAGGAAGATACGGCCGATGAAAGTGAAGCTGATTCGAATCAAGTCTCGGGTGTGAGCCGCTCGAGCACGCGGATCGCGAGAAGCTGGCGATCCGTATCCATCAAGAATCTGGCTTCCAGCGCGGACGACGGCGATTCGATGTAGCCGATTCTGTTGTCGGTCCCGATGTACGGCTTGACGTACTGGTACAGGATCGGACTCTGCTGGCGGAGGCTCGGCACGTCCAGCACGAATATATTGAACCCGGCGTAGAAGGTTTCCGATGCCACGCTGAACCGGCACCGCCGAAGATGCTTGCGATTCAAGCCCTTCCGAAGCAGCAGAGTGCGATACTGATCCATGATGACGTCGGGATCGGGCATATCCGGCGAAAGCACGAAATGATAGGAACGATTCTTCGACAGGTTGTCGGCGACCACCTCGAGGAAGTTGCCGCCGGTGACGCCCTCTTCGACGAAGCTGCGGACCTCGACGATATCGTCCATGTCCATCGTCACGTTGATGCTCGACACGCTGTGCCGTTCGAGTTCGAGGGCTTGCTCCTTGTCGAGCATCCCGTACAGCGTCCTCGAACTCTTCGCCGCGGCCTGTGCGGCAGCGCCGATCTGCTCGGCGAGGATGCCGCCGATCTTGGCGACGAAGGCCGACTGCTCGGCGATGTCCGCACGGACCGAGGAGAGACTGGCTTCCACATAGCGGACAACCGGGCCATATTCCAGCATTCCGCTCGGTCCGGCGACCGTGTCCTCGCCGAAGATCAAGAAGTCCAGGGACACCTTGAACAGATCGGTCATCGCGATGAGTTTTTCGAGGCTCGGTGTGGTCTGACCGTTGATGTATTGCGACAAAGCCGCGGGGGTGATGCCCAGCTCGTTGCAGACCTGCCTGCGATTTCCCCGGTACTCACCCTCGTCGACGAGGCGCTTAAGCATCGCGGGGAGCTTGACCTCGCGCATGCCCTTTCCCTTTCCAGGTCCCCGCGTCGAGCGGCGTCGATCAGGTGAATTCGTCCAGGATAGAAATCAAGCGGAGCTTACCACTTGGGAAAAACTTGTCCAGTCTCGCTTGACAGCGCACGGGAGCGGCGGCACTCTCGAATTGTCAGGGCCTGGTACCGCGAGGCCCCTGATCCTGGAAGAGGTGCTTCCGTGTACGACCTCACCTCCAGCGAGCCGGAGACCTTCGTCGAGACCGCACTGCGCACCGGGCGGGCGGTGGTCGTAGGTCATGGTATTACGGGGCATCAAGTTGTCCACCGTCTTGCGACGGCCCCTCGTCCCGCGCGCGAGCCGATCGAGATTCTCTGGATAGCCGACCACCACGACACCCGCATCGCCAGCTTCGGCTCCTGTGGCTGGCACATGCCGTTCCTCAACGGTGACCCGAGGGTTGCCGACTGGGCTCGTAGGTCGTTTCGGCGGTGGCGGATGTTGTCCGAGTTGGGGTTGGACGAATTTCTCATACGGACCGAAAGTGTGTTTTTGACCCGGGCGGCGGATCAGCCGTTGCCGGAGGGGCATCCGGGGGCGGCGGTGGCGGTGGATCCGGTGGATTTCGAGTTGCCGTTCTATCGGCGGGGGATGCGGGTGGATGACGGGTCCATTATTTCCACGTGTGCGTTGATGCCGTTGTTGTATCGCGCGGTGAGTGGGTTGGACGGGGTGGTTCCGGAGGTTCGGCACGTCGAGGATGTGGACGATCTGTTGCGGATCACGGCCGCGTTCGGGGCCGAGGTGGCGTGTGTGGCGGCGGGGGATCGGGCGCAGTTCCTGTTGGAGGACAAGCGGATCGAGGGGGATCTGGGGGTGTTGCTGTTGGTGGATCCGGCGAAGGTGCCCGAGCCGTTCGATCGGATCGTGCTGATGGACGAGGATCGGGAACACGAACTCACCTACAGCATTCCGCATCGGGCGTGCGGGCACATCTGTCTCGGCGGGGCGTCGGGGCGGTTGGTGACCGAACCGGAGGTGTACGCGGAATTGGCCGATCCGGCGCGGGCGCCGCGCTATGTGACCGATACCGTGGAGGAGATCAAAGAGCGTGTGCTCGAACGGTTTCCGATGTTCGGGGCGGCGCTGGCCGAGGGGGAATACCGCTATTGGTACGGGCTGCGGCCCGCCGCGGAGCGGACGATAGCCGAATGGATGCCGCGCAGCAGGACGGGGGATATCGGGGTGCTGCATCTGGGGGGACTCGGGGGTTGCGGATTCACGATCGTTCCCGCGTTCGTGGCGGACGGGTTGGCCATTCGCCGGCCGACCCTGGATATGGAGGCCCATCTCGGACGGCCCACGCCCGTGCACTCCGCCTGACGCGGGCGTGCGTGCTACGATTTTCGGAGGCATTCGCCGTGCTCCCCTGGGGGCTTCTGCGTCCCACGCCGGGAGGTACGCGGTCCATGAAACACAATGATGTCGAAACGCGGCTCACCGTGGGTTTCGCGCCCGCGATCGGTGCGTTGATCGAGGTGTTGGCGGCGGAACGCGCGGTCGGGGCGGGGGAGTTGATCCGGGTCGCGGTGATCACGATGCTCGACGCCTTCGACGGCGTGGGGGATGCGCGGGCGCCGCGCGGGGACGCGGATATCACGGTGCCGGACAAGGGATTTCGGCGGAGCCGACCGCGGTGCGTGCAGGTCGAGGACGTCTACATCGACTCCTCGACGCGGGAACGGCTCGACGAGTTCTGTCGCGCGGTGCGGTTGAGCAAGGCGCGCGCGATCCGGGTGGCCGTGGATCGGTATCTGTTCGACGAGATCGTCGGGCCGGATCACCCCGACGGCGGATCCGATTCCAGCGACCTGAGATAGCTTGCGGCCGAGGTGGCTTCGGGCGCGCCGAGGCGCTGGTAGATCTCGATCGCCTCGCGCAACTCGCGGGTGTGGGTGCGGTCGCCCAGGGCGGCGTGCGAGCGGGCGATGCCCTCGAGGGCGCGGGCCTGTTCGAGCTGGCTCTCGATCTCGCGGGCGGTGTCGACCGCCTCGGTGAACATGCGTAGCGCCTGATCGGGCGCGCCGGTGGCGAGCAGGAGTTTGCCGATGTCCACGCACACCTCCGCGGCGCCGCGGCGGTTGCCGAGCCGGCGGAACATCAGCAGCGCGCGGCGCAGGAAGACGATGGCCTCCAGCCGCGATCCGCTTCGCGTGTAGACGGTTCCGAGGTTGTTGAGCGCGTACGCCTCGCCCAGCCGGTTGCCGAGCTGGTGATAGATCGTCAACGCCTTGCGGTGCAATTCGATCGCCTCGTCGTGTAGTCCGGTGCGGGTGCGGACGATGCCGAGATTGTTGAGCACGCTCGCCTCCCCGAGGCGGTTGCCGAGCTGGTGATACAGCGCCAGCGCCTGGCGGTACAGGTCGACGGCCTCGGCGTGCAGGCCGGTGTGGGTGCGCACGATCCCCAGATTGGTGAGCGCGTTCGCGGCGCCCAGGCGGTTGCCGAGCCGTTGATACAGCGCCAGCGCCTGCCGATGCAGGTCCACGGCCTCGGCGTGCAGTCCGGTGCGGGTGCGGACGATGCCGAGGTTGTTGAGCGCGTTGGCCTTTCCGAGCCGGTGACCCAGCTGGTGGTACAGGGTCAGCGCCTGCCGGTGCAGGTCGGCGGCCTCGTGATAGTCGCCGGTCTCCTCGCGCACGTTGCCGAGGTTGTTGAGCGCGTTGGCCTCCCCGAGCCGGTTGCCCAGCCGGTGGTACAGGGTCAGTGCCTGCTGGTGCAGTTGTGCCGCCCCGGAGTAGTCGCCGGTGTCCTCGTGGACATTGCCGAGGTTGTTGAGCGCGTTGGCCTCTCCCAGCGGGTTGTCGAGGCCGCGGTAGAGCCCGAGGGCGACCTCGAACCGTTCGATGGCCGGGTTGTAGTCCCCGGCCCGCCAATGCGCGGCGCCCAGGTTGTTGAGCGCGTCGGCCTCCCCGAGGCGGTCGCCGACGCGGCGGGCGGCCTCGACCGCGCGGCGATGCAGCTGACGGGCCAGCGGCCACGGGCCGTCGCTGTCGAGCAGACTCGCCAGCAGGCCGGTGAGACAGATCATCCGGGCCGGATCGCGGGCGGCGGTCTCGTCCAGGCAGGCGAGCAGGTTCTCCCGTTCCAGTCGCATCCACTCCAGCGCCTCGATCTCGTTCGCGAACGCGCGCAACGGGATTCGGTCGGGCGGGTCGCCGTACGGGTCGGCGGTGGGATGGGTCCAGCGCGCCAGCCAGCGATCGGCCGCGGTCGCGGTGTGCTGGTAGTAGTCCAGCAGCCGCCGCTGCGCCCCGGCGCGATCGGCGGCCGCCTCCTCGGCGGCCAGCGCCCGGCTGTACTCGCGCAGCAGATCGTGCAGCCGGTACCGGCCGCGGGCCGGTTCGTCGAGCAGGTGATCGGTGTAGAGCGACTCCAATTCCCAACGGGCCGTGGCCACATCGGTGTCGGCCAGCGCCGCCGCGGCGTGCGCGTCGAGATCGGCGCCGGGGTGCAGGCCCAGCCGCCGGAAGAACAGCTTCCGCCGCGGCGGCAGGTCCCGATAGGACAGATCGAACGCGGCGCGCACGGCGCGGGACCCGGCGTCGAGTTCGCCGAGCAGATCCGACGCCGCGCCGAACTCGTCCGCGAGTTCGGCGATGGTCCAGGACGGGTGATGGGCCAGGCGACCGGCCAGCAGGGTGATCGCCAACGGCAGGTAGCCGCACAGGCGCACGATGCGGGCCGCGGCGGCGCGGTCGGCGTCGGCGCTGGCGGCGCGGCGGGCCAGGGTGGTGAAAAGCGTTGTGGCAGGCCCGGGTTGGAGGATGTCGAGGGCCAGCGGCATGGCGTTGTCGAGGGTGATGAGGCGGCTGCGGCTGGTGACCAGGGTGAGACATTCCGGCGCCGCGGGCAGCAGGGGTTCGATCTGGGCGACGTCGCGGGCGTCGTCGAGGACGAGCAGGACGCGTTTGCCGGTGAGCCGGTCGCGCCACAGGTCGCGGCGGCCCTCGAGGGTGTCGGGGATGTAGCGCATGTCGACGCCGAGCCCGATCAGCATGCCCGCCAACACGTCCGAGGGGTCGGCGGCGGTGCGGCCGGGGGTGTGGGCGTGCAGTTCGATGAAGTAGCGGCCGTCGGGGAAGCGGTCGGCGAGCAGGTGCGCGGCGCGGGTCGCCAAGGCGGTCTTGCCGATTCCGGGCATCCCGTCGATGGTGTAGATCAGCGTGCCGTTCTCCGGGTCGGCCGCGGCGAGCAGGCGGCGCAGCTCGGTGTCGCGGCCGATGAAGGTGTGCACGTCGCGGCGCAGCGCGGTCTTGACCGCGGGCCGCAGCGGCGCCGCCTCGTCGGGCGCGGTGTCGCGTTCGACCGCGGGCGGGACGGGCGCCGCGAGCAGGCGGCGGCGGGTCTCGAGCCACGCCGGGAGATCGTCGCGGGGGACGCCGCAGCACCACAGGTAGATCTCGAGCCGATTGTCGCTCCCGGCCACGCCGCGATTGCCCTCGAGGCGTTTTCCCTTCTCCATGTCCTCGATGAGGTTTTTCGTCAGTTCGACGAAACGGCGTGGGCCGCCCTTGTCGTGATCGGTCGCCTTTCGCTCCAGTCGGCGAATGGAAAGTCCGACGGCCTCCCGGGCTCGGCGCAGCGCGCCGCCGAATTCGGCCGGGGTCGTCAGCTTCGCGAGATATTCGCGACTGACCGCTCGGTTCGGAATCATGGTCGTCGGGTGCCTCCCCGCTCGTCGGCAATCCTGTCGCCGGGTGACGACAATTGTGCGGCACCGCCGTCCGGGTGTCCGGCGGACAGTCGGAAAAGACGGCGCGATTCCCCCGTTTTGTCCGGTGGGATGTCGGACGCCGCACGGGTCGCGGTGAGCTGTCCTCAGCGACGGATGTCGCGGTCGGACGGAAAGGACAGCCCCATGAACGACAATTTCGGCCGTCACACCTTTCACCGGAATTTCCCGGCCGGGAGGGCGGGGCGCGTCGGCGGCGAAGCGCGCGGCGCGTCGTTCGATCGGCTCGGACCCGGCGAGGTGGTCACGCTGACCCGGCGGGAGACCGCGGTGGCGTGGGCGGAGGCGCTGCGGGCGGCCTGCGAACTGTGCGCGGGCGAGGATCCGGTGGAGATCGCCGCGGGCCTCATCGCGAGCCTGCCGCCGCGAATGATCGTGGCGCTGCACCGATTCCGGGCCGTCGGTTCGCAACACAACGCGCTGCTGCTGCGCGGGGTCTGCGGGGATCTGACGGATCTGCCCGCCACCCCGGCCACGGTCACCCCGGACTGGTCCATGCCCGTCGTGGAGGCGGCGGCGCTGCTGTTGCTGGCCGCGTCGCTGCCGCTGGGGGAGCCGTTCACCTTCCGGACGCTGCACGAGGGCCGCCTCGTGCAGCACGTGACCCCGGTGCCCGGACGCGAGGAGACGCAAACCGGTGCGAGCAGCGCGGTTCCGTTGCAGTGGCACGTCGAGGACGGGTTCAGCGCCGACCGCTGCGACTACTTCGGCCTGCTGTGCCTGCGCGGGCATCCGGGGGCGGTCACCTATCTGGCCCCGGTCCGGCGGCTCGATCTCGCCGCGGAGGTCGTCGCGGTGCTGCGCGAACCGCGGTTCGTGATCGAACCCGACACCGCGCACGAGCTGTCCGGCGCGGTCGACGCGGACCGGGTGGCGGTGTTGAGCGGACCCGCGACCGATCCCGAGATCTGCTTCGGCGAGGCGGACGCGCGGCCCGCCGATCCGGACGACCACGAGGCCGCGGCGGCGCTGCGGGCGTTGACCGCGGCGCTGGACCGGGCCGCCCTCGGTGTCGAGCTGCTGCCGGGCGACCTGCTCATCGCCGACAACCGGCGAACCGTGCACGGCCGCAGCGTCTTTCGGGCGCGCTACGACGGCAGCGACCGCTGGCTGTTGCGCGCGATGACCTGTTCCTCGATCCGGGCCCACCGCCGTCGCGGGGCCGTCCGGGCGCTCGGCTGATCCGGAAGGCGGCATGTCATGACCGAGACGCTCACCACCGCATTCGCGGTCGAACCCACGGATCCGGTTGCCCTGCGGGCGGATTCGCACGACGAGTTCAGCCCGCTGCTCGACGTCGTCGTCGGCACCGCGGCCGGGGCCAGGATCCCGCCGCTGGACCGGTCGGCCTGGCTGAACCTCTATCCCGACCTCGACGCCGCGACCCTGGCCCGGGTCGCGGTCGGAGCCTTCCCACGACGCGTGCTCGAGGAGGCCGCCGAGGATCTCGACGGCCTGGCGAGCGTGCTGAGCGGGCTCGGGGTCCGGGTGCACCGGCCGGCCCCGATCGCCCACGACGTCGAATTCGCCACGCCGCACTGGCGCAGCAGCGGCTTCTACTCCTACTGCCCGCGCGATCTCGCGCTGGTGGTGGGGCGGACCGTCATCGCCGCGCCGAGCCCCATGCGGGCGCGGGCGCACGAACTCGCGGGACTGCGAGAGTTGTTCCAGCGCTGCATGATCGGCGGTTCGGCGTGGATCGCCGCGCCGCCGCCGCAGCTGCGGGAGGACCTGTTCCCCGACGACGGCACGGGCCGGGTCGCGCTGGGCGAGGCCGAACCGGCCTTCGACGCCGCGAACGTGCTGCGCTGTGGACCCGACCTGTTCTACCTGGTCTCGGCCAGCGGCAACGAACTCGGCCACCGCTGGCTGCGCACCACCCTCGCCGCGCTGGGCGACTACCGGGTCCATCCCATTCGCGGCGTCTACCCCTACACCCACATCGATTCGACGATCAGCCTGCTGCGCGAGGGCCTGGTGCTGTTGAATCCGGAGCGGATTTGCGACCTCGACCTGTTGCCCGAACCGCTGCGCGCGTGGGATCACCTGTGGTGCCCGCCCATGGTCGAGACGCCGTGCGCGACACCGTATCCGTTGTCGTCGCGCTGGATCGGGATGAACCTGCTGATGGTGCGGCCGGATCTGGCCATCGTGGACGCCGCGCAGCGGGAGCTGATCGCGGCATTGGAACGCCGCGGCATCGACGTGGTGCCGCACACGCTGCGGCACGCGCGGGCGATGGGCGGCGGATTCCATTGTGTCACACTCGATCTGCGTCGCGGCCGACCCCTGGCCCGGTGAGTGCGGCATCGGTCATGCGGAACTGTCTCGCCGGGTGGCGGATTCGAGGAGCTCGCGCACCTCGGCCGCCCGGCGGTGGGTGGCGCGGCGGGTGTCGAGCGAGCGCAGGATCTCGTGGGCGCGCTGCGGAATCTGCCCCACGCGCAACTCCTCCGGCAGCTCCAGCCAGGCGGCGGTGATGGTGTCGCAGGCCGCCTCCACGTCGCCGCCGTCCGCCTGCGCGGCCGCCGCGTCGAGGTGCAGCAGCGCGGTGCCGACCTGGTCGTGGCGGGCCAGCGGCAGTTCCAGCACCCGCGCCCGCAGCGGCGCCGCCTCGGCGTGCGCGCCGACCAGGGCCAGGGCGTTGCACTGATGCCAGCGCAGCAGATACTCGCTGACGTGGAAGCCGTCGGGCACGTTCTGTTCCGCCGGGAGCCGCGCGTACAGCCGGTCGGCCTCGCGGACCGCGTGCAGAGTCCCTCGGCGGCAACCGGATCGGGCCTGCGCCCCGGCCTCGATGAGATGGCCCAGCACCGCGGCGGGATTGGCGCGGGACCCGCCGAGCGTCTGCGCGGAACGCGCCGCGGCCAGGCTGTTGTCGAGCCGCCCGTGGCAGGCGAAGGCGTCACCGACCCGCCCGGCCAGCCACGCGAGCACGGCCGGATCCTCGGCCTGGCGGGCCGCGCGGCGCGCGATGCCGAACCATTCGAAGGTGTCGCTCGCGCCCGCGACGTCGTTGAGCCGGATGGCGATGAAACCCGCGTTCTTGGCGTAGATCCGGTGCAGGCGGCGGCGGATGTCGGTGGCCGTGGTGGTCAGCAGGCACGCCTGGGTGCGGGCCAGGTCGATCATGCGCGCCGGAATGTACTCGGCGGGTGAGGAATAGAGCCGATACCCGCTCTGCTCGGTGAGGTCCTCGAGCAGGGTGACGTAGGCGGCGGTGGCGCGCGGGCCGCCGGGCGGGTCGAGGTCCTCCGCGTGCGAGCCCGGGCCGAAGGGCGCGGACATGAACACCGCCCCGGCGGCGGCCAGGCTCACGAAGTGACGACGATCCATGTTGTCCTGCAACTCGTTTCGCGGATCGGAGGCGGTATCGGAGTAGTCGTGCCCGAAGCCGAGGCGGTCCGGGCGGGTGCGGTACAGCAGGCACAGGCCGTCGAGGTAGCGGGGTGAGGGGATGTCCTGCCCCTGCTCCCACTGCGACATGCGCTGATGGCTCAGTCCCGTGGCGGGCGTGCCGCGGGCGGCGAGCGCCTCCTTCAACGCCTCGACCGCCTCGACCAGGGTGTAGCCCCGGGCGATCCGGTGCGCGCGCAGCAGGGAGACCCCACAGTGCCGGTGCACGGCGCGGGCCGCCTCGTAGTCGGAACCGTGGGCGGTTTTGACCTCGCGCGCGACTCGGCGCGCGCACCTGATGCTGTGTGGGACGTCCGTCATGCGAACCACTCGTGCTCCCGGGGAGCGACCCCGTCGGGTGAAACCGGGAATTCAGTCTATCGCCGGATTCGACGCGATGTCGATGTCGCCGCCGGTTCTGCACGCGGCGCGTGCACAACGGTGCCACGGGCGGCGAATCGAATGGTCCGGACTCCCGTCCGGGCGTTTCGCGCGCCATTCTTTCGGTATCCAGAATTTCTCGCGCACGGGAGATGTGCGAGGTGAGAAATGCAATCTTCGAATATGAAAAGGGTGGGCTCGGTATGTTTTTCGCAGTGATTTCGCGCGGGGTGGTCGCATTCGCGGTGTTGCTGCTCTGCGCCGTCCTCGTGATGGTCGCCGTGGTGGCCGGGTATCCGGGCGGGAAATACGAGATACCCGCCCCCGCGGGGATTCACCCGGCCTGCTATCCGTTCGGCGACTGCGCCGCGAAGGGGGAGCGGCGATGAGCCTCTATCGCACGGAGTGGTCGATCACCAGCGACGTCACCCCCGAATGGGCCGTGCGGGTGGATCGGGTCGCGCTGCACTCCTGGCGGCTGAGCTGGCTGCCCGACCGGCTCGTCACGCGCGATCAGGCCGTGGCGGGGATGGAACTGGACGAACTGCTCAGCGAGCCCGGCGGGGTGGCCGATCCCGACCTGCTGACCCGGGCCGATCGCCGCGCGGCCCAGCTGTTCATCCGGCGTGATCACGCGGTCATCCTGCTCGCCCGCCGCTCGGCCGCCCGGCTGCGCGACGGGTCCACCGAACCCCTACCGGCTCTTGGCAATCGGTGACCCGCCGCGAAACCACGCCGGAGGAACGTGTGTTCGAATGCGAACTCCGGTAGCGTTGTCGGCACCATGACTACGCCGCATCCTCGTCCGCACACGCCCGGGCCGACGCCCGGTGTTCCGCTGCCCGGACAGCATCTGGCCGGGGGCAATCCCGCCGAGTTCGCCGACCCCGTCGCGGTGCGCGCCGAGGTGGACACCCTGCTCGCGGAACTGGCTGCGGGGGCGCGGGATTCGGATCCCGAGCAGGCGGGCGTGGACATCACGCGGCGGGCCCGCATCCTGGAACAGGCGCACGAGGTGCTGGTCCAGGCGCTGGCGACGGTGGACAAGATCTGAGGTGGCCAGGCGGGCTCGGGTGGACGCCGAACTGGTTCGCCGCGGACTGGCGCGCTCGCGGGAGCACGCGGTCGAATTGATCGGGGCGGGACGGGTGCTGATCAACGGGACGGTCGCGGCGAAACCGGCGACGGCCGTGGAGGCGGGGACGCCGCTGGTCGTGCGCGAGGAGGCCGACGAGGTCCGCTGGGCCTCGCGCGGGGCGCACAAACTGCTGGGCGCGCTCGAGGCGTTCGAACCGCGGGGGCTGCGCGTCGCGGGCAAGCGCTGCCTGGACGCGGGCGCGTCGACGGGCGGATTCACCGATGTGCTGCTGTCGCGGGACGCGCGCGAGGTGGTCGCCGTGGACGTGGGCTACGGGCAGCTGGTGTGGCGGCTGCGCACCGACGAGCGGGTGCGGGTGCACGACCGCACCAACGTCCGCACTCTGACCGCCGAAAACATCGGCGGCCCGGTCGAATTCGTGGTCGCCGATCTGTCGTTCATCTCGCTCGGGCTGGTGCTCCCCGCGCTGGCCGCGTGTTGCGGGCCCGACGCCGACCTGTTGCCGATGGTGAAACCGCAATTCGAGGTCGGCAAGGACCGAGTAGGCTCCGGCGGTGTGGTGCGGGATCCGGCTCTGCGTGCCGAGGCCGTGCGGGATGTGGCGGCCGCGGCGGCCGAACACGGCCTGAGCACGCACGGGGTGGTGGCCAGTCCGCTGCCCGGGCCCTCGGGCAATGTCGAATACTTCCTCTGGTTGCGCGCGGCCCCCGCGCCGGGTGGGGACGGCGAGGACTCGGCGCGGCGCGCGGCCCTCGCGCCTGGCGGGGATAGCGAGGACTCGGCGCGGCGCGCGGCCCCCGTTACCGGCGCCGACCTCGAGGAGATGGTGCGGCGCGCGGTCGAGGAGGGGCCGCGATGAGGCGCGAGATCCTGCTGGTTGCCCATCCCGGGCGGGCCGAGTTGACCGAGACCGCGCAGCGGGTCGCCAAGATCTTCGCCGACGCGGGGATCTGCCTGCGGGTGCTCGAGGACGAGGCGTACAGCACGCGGCTCGACTGTGCCGCCACCGTCGTGCCCGACGGGCATCCGGTGGAGAAGGTCGACCACGGCCCGCAGGCCGCGTCCGGGTGCGAGATGGTCCTGGCCCTCGGCGGGGAC
The DNA here is from genome assembly GCF_042874315.1 of Nocardia sp. NPDC004068. Classification (NCBI taxonomy): domain Bacteria; kingdom Bacillati; phylum Actinomycetota; class Actinomycetes; order Mycobacteriales; family Nocardiaceae; genus Nocardia; species Nocardia sp. NPDC004068. The sequence goes on along the minus strand of NZ_JBIAMW010000009.1, from coordinate 406,548 downwards.
GGCACGTTCCTGCGCGCGGCGGAGATGGCGCGGCCCGCGCGGGTGCCCGTCCTGGGAATCAACCTGGGGCGCATCGGATTTCTGACCGAGGCGGAGGCCGAACACCTCGACGAGGCGCTGGCGCAGGTGGTGCGCGGGGACTACCGCATCGAACAGCGGATGACGATCGATGTCAGTGTCCGGGTCGATGATGTGGTCGTAGAACGCGGATGGGCGCTCAACGAGGCCAGCATCGAGAACGCCGCGCGCATGGGCGTGCTCGAGGTGGTGCTCGAGGTCGACGGCCGGCCGGTGTCGCAATTCGGTTGCGACGGTGTGCTGATCGCCACGCCCACCGGATCCACCGCCTACGCGTTCTCGGCGGGCGGCCCGGTGGTGTGGCCCGAACTCGAGGCGCTGCTGGTGATTCCGAGCAATGCCCACGCCCTGTTCGCGCGGCCCCTGGTGACCAGCCCCGAGTCGCTGATCGCGGTGGAGACCGTGGCGACGGGCCACGACGCGATAGTTTTCCTGGACGGCCGCCGGACCCTCGCCCTGCCGAAGGGCGGCCGGTTCGAGGCGGTCCGGGGGTCCGAACCGGTGCGGTGGGTGCGGCTGGACTCCGCGCCGTTCGCCGACCGGATGGTGCGCAAGTTCCAGTTGCCCGTGACAGGCTGGCGGGGCCGGCGGCCCGGGCGGCCGGGAGCGGGCCGAATGGAGAGCACGAGTGCTGACAGAGATCAGGATTGACGGTCTTGGCGTCATATCCACCGCCACAGCGCAATTCCACGCGGGGCTGACGTGCCTGACCGGTGAGACCGGCGCGGGCAAGACGATGGTGGTGACGAGCCTGCACCTGCTGAGCGGGGCCCGCGCCGACGCGGGGCGGGTGCGGCGCGGGGCGGCGCGCGCGGTGGTGGAGGGACGGTTCACCCTCGACGAGGTGCACGCGGGCGCCCGCGACGAGGTCGACAAGGTCCTGGAATCGGCTGGGGCGCAACGCGACGACGACGGCAGCGTGATCGCGCTGCGCACGGTGTCCGGCGACGGGCGCTCGCGCGCGCATCTGGGCGGGCGCAGCGTGCCCGCCGCGGTGCTGGGCGATTTCACCGCGCCGCTGCTGACCGTGCACGGCCAGAACGATCAACTGCGCCTGCAACGGCCCGATCAGCAGTTGCGCGCGCTCGACCAGTTCGCGGGCGAGTCCATCGCCACCCTGCTGCGCAAATACCAACTGGCCCGGCGCACCTGGTTGCAGGCGCGCGAGGAACTGCTCGAACGCACCGCGCGCAGCCGGGAATTGGCGCTGGAGGCCGACCGGCTGAAGTACTCGCTCGACGAGATCGACGCGCTCGCACCGGAACCCGGCGAGGACGGACGCATCGTCGCCGAGGTGCGGCGGCTGTCGGACCTGGACTCGCTGCGCGCGGCCGCCACCGCCGCGCACGACGCGCTGGCCGGTCCGGCCGACGCGCCCGGCGAGGGCACGGGCGCGCTGGACCTGCTCGGCACCGCGCGGGCCCGGCTCGACGCGGCCGAGGACACCGCGCTGCGCGACCTCGCCCCGCGACTGGGCGACGCGATCTCGGTCGTGGTGGATCTGACCACCGAGCTGAGCGCGTACCTGTCGGATCTGCCGTCGGATCCGGGCGCGCTGGACTCGCTGCTCAACCGCCAGGCCGAGCTGAAGACGCTGACCCGCAAGTACGCCCCCGACATCGACGGCGTCCTCGCGTGGGCGGACGACGCACGGCGACGGCTGGATTCGCTCGACGTGTCCGAGGAGGCCCTCGCCGGGCTCGCCCGGGAGGTGGACGCCGCCGCCGAGCAGGTGCGCGAGACCGCCAGGAAGCTGACCGCCGCCCGCACCAAGGCCGCGAAGAAACTGGCCGCTGCCGTCAGCGCGGAGCTGGCCGGATTGGCCATGGGCCGCGCCAAATTGGAGGTCGACGTCCGGCCGGTGCCCGCGAGCGCGCAGGACTCCGCGCCGATCACCATGGGCGACAAGGACTTTCACGCCGGATCGACCGGCGTCGACGAGGTGGAGTTCCGGCTGGCCGCGCACTCCGGCGCGCAGTCGCTGCCGCTGAGCAAGAGCGCCTCCGGCGGTGAGCTGTCGCGGGTGATGCTGGCGCTCGAGGTCGTGCTCGCCAGCTCCGAGCACGGCACCACCATGGTCTTCGACGAGGTCGACGCCGGGGTCGGCGGCCGGGCCGCGGTCGAGATCGGCCGCCGCCTCGCGCGCCTGGCCCGCACCCATCAGGTCATCGTCGTGACCCACCTGCCGCAGGTCGCCGCGTTCGCCGACACCCACCTCGTGGTCGACAAGGTCGACGACGGCAAGGGCGTCAACAGCGGCGTGCACGCGCTCACCAACGACGAACGCGTCAAGGAACTGGCCCGCATGCTGGCCGGTCTCGACGACACCGAGACCGGCCGCGCGCACGCGGAGGAACTGCTCGACACCGCCCGCGCGGAGAAGGACGCCGCGCGCGCGGCCGCGAGCTGACCTACTGCGTCGCGGCCTTGCGCGCCGCGCTCAGGAACGGGGAGATCAGCCCCTTGAGCACCAGTTCGGTGACGCGGGCGGGCAGCGGGATCTTGGGGTAGGACTCCATGGTGTAGGAGACCTTGGTGCCGCCGTCGGGGGTGTCGGCGAAGGTGACCGTGCCGATGTGGCTCTTGACCGGGACACCGGCGATGATTTTGTAGCGCATGAGCTCGTTGGGGACCAGTTCGATGGTCTCCTCGGTGATCCCGATGCCCGCCGCGCCGACCACGTAGCGCGCGCCCACGCCGCTGGGCTCGGGGGAGCCGGGCTGTTTCAGGCTGATGGTGATCGGCAGATGCGGGTTGAGGCTGTCGCGCTCGGTGAACATCCGGTAGACCCGCTCGCGAGGTGCGGGAATGACGGCGTCGACGGTCGTACTGGCCATGCGAATCTCCTTCGAATCTGTGTGCCGGAGCTTATCCGGTGTGTCGCGCGGTCGGCGCGCCTCCACCACGGGTCGAGGGTTGCGGATCATTATCTGAAGTCATGAAGGTGCTGGCGCTGTTGTCGAGAAATACCGCGACGCTGCCCGGTTTGGTGGGGATCGCCCGCGCGGACCGCAACACCAGAAGGTTGCTGCAACGCGTCGGCCCCGGGGACATCGTGGTGCTCGACGAGATGGACCTGGACCGGCTGACCGCCGACCGGCTCGTCGAGGCGGGGGTGGCGGCGGTGGTCAACGCCTCGCCGTCGATGTCGGGCCGCTACCCCAATCTGGGTCCGGAAGTGCTGGTGGCCAATGGAATCCAGTTGCTGGACGCGGTCACGGCCGATGTGTTCGGAAAGATCAAGGACGGCAGCCGGATTCGCGTCGACAACGGGGTGATCTACGCCGACCGGCTCACCAGGAAGGACCCGGAGGCGCTGGTCGAGGCGATCGAGCTGACCGAGGCCACCATCGCCGAGCGCATGATCGAGGCCCGCACCGGGCTGGCCGATCACCTCGAGGCGTTCGCGGGCAACACCATCGAATTCTTCCGCACCGAGAGCGCCCTGCTCATCGACGGTCTGGGTGTGCCGCGGCTGGAGCTGGCGATGCGCGGGCGGCACGTCGTGGTGGTGGCCGACGGGCCGGGCCACGACGGCGATCTGAAATCGCTCAAACCGTTCGTCAAGGAGTACGTGCCGATCCTGATCGGGGTGGGCCGCGGCGCGGATACGTTGCGGCGCATGGGATATCGGCCCGATCTGATCGTCGGCGATCCGGACGAGATCACCGCCTCGACGCTGAAATGCGGCGCGGAGGTCATCCTGCCCGCCGACACCGACGGGCACGCGCGGGGCCTCGAGCGCATCCAGGACCTCGGCATCGGCGCGACCACGTTCCCGTCCTCGGGTTCGGCCGCCGATCTGGCGTTGCTGCTGGCCGATCATCACGGGGCCGCGCTCATCGTGACCTGCGGCGCGGCGGCGTCACTGGACGACTTCTTCGATCGCGGGCGGCGCGAGTCGACCCCGGCGACGTTCCTGACCCGGCTCAAGACCGGCGCGAAACTCATGGACGCCAAGGCCGTGGCGACGCTGTATCAGCATCGCACCTCCGGCTGGGCGGCCGCGCTGATCGTGCTGGCCGCCCTGGCCGCGCTGATCGTGGCCGTGCTCGCCTCACATCTGGGCGCCGGGGTGCTGGACTGGGCGACCGTCACCTGGCAGCACGCGCGGATCTCGGTGCACGACCTGTTGCACGGCTTGCGCTAGGGGGTTCGAATGTTCTTGCGGCGCAACGTCTTCTCGATCGCGGCGGTGATCCTCGCGCTCGCGGCCGGGCTGGTCCTGGGCTCGCACTGGCTCGACGGGCCCGCGCCCTGGTCGGGGTGGGGCGAGCGGAACCGGGCCGAGGCGCTCGCCGCGCGCGTCGACCGGCTGACCGCCGAGGCGAACGCCGCGGACGCGTTCATCGCCGGATCGAGCGGACGCGTTCTGGGCGGCACGCTGTCCGGTCGTGGTGTGCTGCTGTTCACCACCCCCGATGCCGACCGCGGCGATGTCGACGCGGTCGCGAAGGCGCTGACCACCGCGGGCGCGTCCATCGGCGGAACGGTCGGGCTCACCGGCGCTTTCGTGGACTCGGGGCAGGGCGATCGGCTGCGGACCGCGGCCACCAATCTGATCCCCGCGGGCGGGCAGCTGCGCGGTGACACCATCGATCAGGGTGGGCTCGCCGGTGACCTGCTGGGCCTGGCCTTCCTCGTCGATCCGGGCAGCGGGCAACAGCGGTCCACGCCGGAGGAACGCGCGCTCATCCTCGACACGTTGCGCGCGGGGGGTTTCGTGACCGCGGGGGACGTGCAGCCCGCGCAGCTCGCGGTCGTGGTGACCGGCGACGGGGCGGGCGACGGGGATCAGGGGTCGATCGTGGCCCGGTTCGCCGACGCGTTGCGCGGGCGCGGTGCGGGAGTGGTACTGGCCGGGCGCGCGGGGTCGGCCACCGGGGCGGGGGCCATCGCGGCGGTCCGCGCGGACGGGCCCGCGGCGCACGCGGTGACCACGGTCGACAATGTGGATCGCGAAATCGGCCGGGTGACAACGGCTCTCGGGTTGAGTGAGCAATTGAACGGGGGATCCGGGCGGTACGGCACCGGGCCCGACGCCAGTTCGCTCAGCGTGATCGCGTTGCCGCGCTAGCCACATTCGATCGCGCCCGGACTCCCTGGGTGCCAGGGCCGGTTCGCCGAGGCCCCGGGGCACCCGCACCGCGCGAGTTTCCGTCGGTGTGCCTGATGGCTGCTGTGCGGTAACCGGCGACGGGTGAGGTGGCAATGGCCCGGTGGGGCGCGTGTGACGAAATCGTCTCCGGCCAGCGTCGGGCGGTCCGCGTGGCGTTCGTTCGGGTGGCGTTTCTCGTGTTAGCGTGGAGTCCCGTGGGTCAATCACGGATTCCGGCGCGCACGGCCACCAAACACATCTTCGTCTCCGGCGGCGTCGCCTCGTCCCTCGGCAAGGGACTTACCGCCTCCAGCCTCGGCCAACTGCTCACCGCGCGCGGACTGCGCGTGACGATGCAGAAGCTCGATCCGTACCTCAATGTCGATCCCGGCACCATGAATCCGTTCCAGCACGGTGAGGTGTTCGTGACCGACGACGGCGCCGAGACCGATCTCGACGTCGGCCACTACGAGCGCTTCCTCGATCGCGACCTGACGCGGGACGCGAATGTGACCACCGGACAGGTGTATTCGTCGGTGATCGCCAAGGAGCGGCGCGGGGAGTACCTCGGCGACACCGTCCAGGTGATCCCGCACATCACCGACGAGATCAAGAGCAGAGTGCTCGCGATGGCCAACCCGGACGCGGACGGGCAGACGCCGGACGTGGTGATCACCGAGATCGGCGGCACCGTGGGCGATATCGAATCCCAGCCGTTCCTCGAGGCGGCCCGCCAGATCCGGCACGAGGTCGGCCGGGAGAACGTCTTCTTCCTGCACGTCACGCTCGTGCCCTATCTCGCGCCCTCCGGTGAGCTCAAGACCAAGCCCACCCAGCATTCGGTGGCCGCGCTGCGCAATATCGGCATCCAGCCCGACGCGCTCATCCTGCGCTGTGACCGCGAGGTGCCGCAGCCGCTGAAGAACAAGATCGCGCTCATGTGTGACGTCGACGTGGACGCCTGCATCTCCACCCCCGACGCGCCCTCGATCTACGACATCCCCCGGGTGCTGCACCGCGAGGGCCTCGACGCCTACGTGGTCCGCAAGCTGGGCCTGCCCTTCCGCGACGTCGACTGGACGGTGTGGGGCGATCTGCTGGACCGGGTGCACAATCCGCGCGAGCACGTGACCGTCGCGCTGGTCGGCAAGTACGTCGACCTGCCCGACGCCTACCTGTCGGTCACCGAGGCGCTGCGCGCGGGCGGATTCGCCGCGCGCGCCAAGGTGCACATCCGCTGGGTGCAGTCCGACGAGTGCGAGACCCCCGCGGGCGCACAGCATCACCTGCGCGATGTGGACGCCGTGCTGATCCCGGGCGGCTTCGGCATCCGCGGCATCGAGGGCAAGGTCGGCGCGATCCGCTACGCCCGCACCCGCGGCATCCCGCTGCTGGGGCTGTGCCTGGGCTTACAGTGCATGGTCATCGAGGCCGCGCGCTCGGTCGGGCTCACCGACGCCAACTCCGCCGAATTCGAGCCGGACACAACGCATCCGGTGATCTCCACCATGGCCGATCAGGAACAGGTCGTGGCCGGGGAGGCCGACCTGGGCGGCACCATGCGGCTCGGCGCGTATCCGGCGGTGCTGGAGCCGGGTTCGGTGGTCGCCACCGCGTACGGCGTCACCGAGGTCTCCGAGCGGCACCGGCACCGATACGAGGTCAACAACGCCTACCGCGACCGGATCGCCGCGAGCGGGCTGCGGTTCAGCGGCACCTCCCCGGACGGGCATCTGGTCGAATTCGTGGAGCTGCCCGCGGACAAGCACCCGTATTTCGTTGCCACGCAGGCACATCCGGAGCTCAAGAGCCGCCCCACCCGCCCGCACCCGCTGTTCGCCGGGCTCATCACCGCCGCCCTGAACTACAAGGCGGCCGAACGGCTTCCGGTGGAGATCCCCGAGGTCGAACTCGACGAGGCGGAGCGGGTCGCGCGGTGAGCGCCCCCGAGAACGCCCCGGGCACACACGATTTCGAGACCGTCGCCAGCCGCACCGTGTACTCGGGCGCGATCCTCGCGTTGCGGCTGGACCAGGTGCGGATGCCCGGCGGGCGGGTCGTCGAACGCGAGGTCATCGAACACCACGGCGCGGTCGCGGTGGCCGCGCTCGACGACGACGGCAATATCGTGCTGATCAACCAGTACCGCCACCCGATCGGCCGCCGCCTGCTCGAACTGCCCGCGGGCCTGCTCGATCAGCAGGGCGAGGATCCGCTCGACGCCGCTCGCCGCGAACTCGCCGAGGAGACCGGGCTGGCCGCCCGCGACTGGTCGGTCCTGGTCGACGTCGCGCTCTCGCCGGGGTTCACCGACGAGGCGCTGCGCATCTATCTCGCCACCGGCCTGCACGAAACCGACCGGCCCGAGCCCGAATTGGAGGAGGCCGACATCGAACTCGTGCGGATGCCGCTCGACGCCGCCGTCGAGGCCGCCCTCTCCGGCGAGATCGTCAACGCGACCGCCGTCGCGGGCGTGCTGGCCCTGTCCACCGCCCGCGCCCGCGCCGTCCCGCTGCGCCCGGCCGACGCTCCGTGGCCGGGTAAGCCGACCGCGTTTTTGGACCGGAAGGCCGCCCAGGGGTAGGTAGGGATTCGCGCGGCTCCGATGCCCCGTGGCCGGTGAGCCGAGCGCGTTCCTGGACCGGGAGGCCGCCCGAAGGTACGCGGGGTCCGCGCGCGGCTCCCACGTCCGGGCGGGCGGGTGGGGTTGGGTGGGCGCTATGGACTTCACTCGGGGTGCGCCGTATCGGATCGGGGTGGAGCCTCGGCCCACGGCGGAGGTGCTGGACGAGTTCCTCGGTGAAATGCGCGGGGAGACACCGTATATCGCGGGATTCCCGGGGAATCTCGACTTCTCCTACAGCCGGTTCGCGGGGCTGCTCGACGTGTTCGCCACCGATGTCGGTGATCCCGACAGCACGGACAAGTCCGGGGTGGGGGTGAAGGATCTGGAGCTGGCGGTGGTCGAGTTCGTGGCGCGGCTGGCCAATGCCGATCCGGGCGGTAGCTACGGATACGTCACCGGCGGCGGGACCGAGGCCAATCTGTTCGGGCTCGACCGCGGCTGTGCGCTGCTGCCCGCCGCCCGCGTGTATTGCGGTGCGGCGACCCATTATTCGGTCCGCAAGAGCGCCCGGCTCATGCGCCGGGAACTGGTCGTCGTGGACTGTGACGCGGCGGGCCGCGTCGACACCGAGGCGCTGGGGCGCGCCTGCGCGGCCGACGCCGGACGCGGGGCGGTCGTGGTGGCGAACATCGGGACCACCATGACCGGCGCGATCGACGACGTGGCGGCGATCGTCGGCGCGGCCGCGGCGGCGGGCCGGGTGTACGTGCATCTCGACGCCGCGCTGAGCGGGCTCGTGCTGCCGTTCACGCCGCTGCGCGACGCGTGGGGCTTCGTCCGGCCCGAGATCGGCAGTCTCACCGTGTGCCTGCACAAGGCCCTCGGCCTGCCGATGCCCGCCGCCGTCGCGCTGTGCCGCGCCGACCTGGTACGGCCCGAGATGACCGGGGAATACGTCGGCGCGGCCGACGCCACCCTCACCGGCTGCCGCGCCGGGGCCGCGATCGCGCTGGCCTGGCACGCCCTGGCGGCCCAGGGGCGCGCCGGTCTGGAACGCCGCGCCCGCGCCGCCCTCGCCACGGCCGAGTACGCCGAGCGTCGGCTCGCCGCCGCCGGACTGCGGCCCGCCCGCCAGCCGTGGTCGCTCACCGTCACCTTCGACCGGCCCGCCGCCTGGGTCTGCCGCAAGTACCACCTCGCCACGGTCGGCGCCCGCGCCCATATCGTCACCGTGTCGCATGTGCGCCCGGAGCTGATCGACGAATTGTGCCGGGACGCCACGACATCCGTTGTGTCCGAAATCCCGCGTTTCGGCAGCAGTCGTGTCGCACCCAACTGACATGATGTGACCGTGGATGCCGCAGGATCGCACCGGGATTCCGCGAGCGTCATGCTGGAGCGGGAGATCGCCGCCTACCTCGATCACCTCACGGTGGAACGGGGTGCGGCGCGCAATACGCTCAGCGCCTACCGGCGCGATCTCGGCCGGTATCGAGAGTTCCTGGCGCGGCGCGGAATCGACGCGCTGGCGGGGGTGAGCGAGAGCGATATCGCAGATTTCGTGATCGCGCTGCGGGCGGGCGGCGACGGCTATCCGCCGTTGGCGGCGAGTTCGGCGGCGCGGGGACTGGTCGCGGTGCGCGGCCTGCACCGGTTCGCCACCGCCGAGGGATACACCGCGGGCGATGTCGCGCATCCGGTGAAACCGCCCACCCCGGCGCGGCGGCTGCCCAAAGCGCTGCCCTACGACCAGATCTCGCGGCTGCTCGACGCCGCGGGCGGGGCCGACGGCGGGCCGCGCGGCCTGCGCGACCGCGCGCTGCTGGAACTGCTCTATTCGACAGGGGCGCGCATCTCCGAGGTCGTCGGCCTCGACGTCGACGACATCGACACCGACGCCCGCTCGGTCGTGTTGCACGGCAAGGGCGGTAAGCAGCGCATGGTTCCCATCGGACGGCCCGCGCTCGCCGCCGTGGACGCCTACCTCGTGCGCGGGCGGCCCGAATTGGCCACGCGCGGGCGGGGAAACGCGGCGCTGTTCCTCAATCATCGCGGCGGCAGGCTCTCCCGGCAGAGCGCGTGGCAGGTGCTCCAGGACGCCGCCGAGCGCGCGGGCATCGGGGCCGCGGTGTCGCCGCACACGCTGCGACACTCCTTCGCCACACATTTGCTCGACGGCGGCGCGGATGTCCGTGTCGTGCAGGAGCTGCTGGGCCACGCGTCGGTCACCACGACCCAGATCTACACCCTCGTCACCGTCACTACCCTGCACGAGGTCTGGGCCACGGCGCATCCGCGGGCCCGCTAGGACACGACGCGCCGACGCGGTGCGGTTTCGCTATTTCTCGATGTTCGCCGGTATGCTGGCCGAGGTTTTGCGTTCCGCTCACCGCTGCGGCGCACTGATGCCACGCTCACATTGCGTGTCCGAGCCGAGGTCTTGCGCTCGGAAGCGGTAGCGTCTATGGGGGTCCAGGTGGCACCGTACGGTGTCATCTGGTTGGGAGCTGCCTCGCTGCGCTCGGCGGGGCAATTGGGCGCAGAACACTGAAGGAGCAGCGGATATGACGACAGCCGGTGCGGCCGAGGAGCCGAGAAGCGCTGCGACAGAACCGCTTTCGGGAAGGTCGGCCCCCCGCATCGAGCAGGCGGCCCAGACACTATGGGAGGCGAAGGACATCGTGGCCGACGGCACCGAGATCGGACCGACCGGTCGGCCTCTGCGTGTCATCCCCGAGCCCCCGCCCGTCTCGCACACCGGCGACGCCGTCGTCATCGCCATGTGCAATCAGAAGGGCGGCGTGGGCAAGACCACCTCCACCATCAACCTCGGCGCCGCCCTCGCCGAATACGGGCGGCGCGTGCTGCTGGTCGATCTCGACCCGCAGGGCGCGCTGTCGGCCGGGCTCGGCGTCGCGCACCACGATCTCGAACTGACCGTGCACAGCCTGCTCATCGGCAATCGCGCCACCGCGGCGGACGTGCTGCTGCACACCAAGGTCGAGGGTCTCGATCTGCTGCCCAGCAATATCGATCTGTCCGCCGCGGAGATCCAGCTCGTCAACGAGGTCGGGCGCGAGCAGACCCTGGGCCGCGCCCTGCGCCCGCTGCTCGGGCAGTACGACTACGTCCTCATCGACTGCCAGCCGTCGCTGGGCCTGCTCACCGTCAACGCGCTGGCCTGCGCCGACGGCGTCATCATTCCGATGGAGTGCGAGTACTTCTCGCTGCGCGGACTGGCCCTGCTCACCGACACCGTGGACAAGGTGCGGGACCGGCTGAACCAGCGCCTGACCCTGTACGGCATCGTGGGCACCATGTTCGATGCGCGGTTACTGCACTCGCGGCAGGTGATGGCACGGGTGGTCGAGGTGTTCGGAGACCTGGTCTACGACACCGTGATCGCCCGCACGGTCCGGTTCCCCGACGCCAGCGTCGCGGGTGAGCCGATCACCACCTGGGCGCCGAAATCCAGTGGCGCCGAAGCCTATCGCGCGATGGCACGGGAAGTCATTCACCGGTCGGGCCGGTGAGCGACAGAACCACCTCAGCGGACGCGGATTCACCGGCTTCGAACACCTTTCATCTGCGACTGGCCAATTTCGAGGGCCCGTTCGATCTGCTGCTCCAACTGATCAGCCAGCGCCGCCTGGACGTCACCGAGGTGGCCCTGCATCAGGTCACCGACGAATTCATCGCCTACACCAAGGCGCTGACCGCGAGCCTGGACCACGACACCGGGCTGCGCGCGGACAAGATCCTGGATCAGACCACCGAATTCCTCGTGGTCGCCGCCACCCTGCTCGACCTCAAGGCCGCGCGGTTGCTGCCCGCGGGCGAGGTCACCGACGAGGAGGATCTGGCGCTGCTCGAGGCGCGCGACCTGCTGTTCGCCCGGCTGCTGCAATATCGGGCGTTCAAGCAGGTGGCCGAGTTGCTGGGGGAACTCGAGCAGGCCGCGCTGCGGCGCTATCCGCGCGCGGTGTCGCTGGAGGAGCGCTACCTGGACCTGCTGCCGGAGGTTACCCTGGGGGTCGACGCCGCCGGGTTCGCCGAGGTGGCCGCGGCGGCGTTCCGGCCCCGCCCGGCGCCGAAAGTGGGGCTGGACCACCTGCACTCACACGCCATCTCGGTGGCCGAGCAGGCCGCGCTCGTGCTGGAGATGCTCAAGAGCCGCGGCGCGGGCGGCTGGACCACCTTCCGCGAGATCTGCGCCGACTGCGCGGTGCCGATCGAGATCGTGGCCCGCTTCCTGGCGTTGCTGGAGCTGTATCGGGGTAAGACGATCGAGTTCGACCAGCCCGACCCGCTCGGGCCACTGGCGGTCAGCTGGCTCGGCGACGCGGCGGGTGAAAACCCAACGCCCACAATCACTATCGAAGAGGACTACGGCTGATGACGGTGGGGACCGGAGTGGAGGGCGCGGACGAGGCGGCCGAGGTCGCCGAGCGGCTCGACGACGCGCGGTTGCGGTCGGCGCTCGAGGCCATGCTGCTCGTGGTCGACGCGCCCGCGCCCGCCGGGCAGCTGGCGGCGGCGCTCGACGACAGCGTGGAACGGGTGGAACGGACGTTGCGGGAGATGTCGGCGGAGTTGTCCGCGCGCGACAGTGGTGTAGATCTCAGATTCGTGGGCGACGGGTGGCGTTTCTATACCCGGACCGCGTACGCGCCGTATGTCGAGCGCATGCTGCTGGACGGTTCGCGGTCCAAACTGACCCGGGCCGCTTTGGAGACTCTGGCGGTGATCGCCTATCGTCAACCGGTTACGCGAGCACGGGTGAGTGCCGTGCGCGGGGTGAACGTCGACGGCGTCATCCGGACCCTGGTGGCCCGCGGCCTCATCGCCGAGTCCGGAACCGATCCGGAGACCAACGGCACCCAGTACGTCACCACCGAGCTGTTCCTGGAACGCATCGGGCTCGCGTCACTGGCGGACCTCCCGCCGCTGGCGCCCCTGCTTCCGGGCGTCGACCTGATCGACGAGATCAACGAGAGCCTGGACACCGATCCCCGGTACACCAGGCTGAAAAAACCCGCCGAGTCGGATATCGACCTCGGCGCCGAGGATTGACAGGACCACGTGAATACACCCGCTCGCCGAGATGGCACACCGGATCGTAGAAAACGTCGGATCGATTCGCCGCAGGGCGGATCGGCCAGTGGGCGCGGCGGGGACCGCGGCCGGGGGGATCGAGGGGGACACGGGGGTTCCGACCGCGGATCCCGCGGCGGCCGAGGCGGATTCGAGCGCGAGGAGCGCGGCGGATACGGCCGCGACGCGCGCGGCGACCGCGGCGGCTTCGATCGAGCGGATCGCGGCGGCACCGGGCGCGGGGGCTACGGCCGTGACGAGCGAGGACGCGGCGGATTCGACCGCGACGCGCGCGGCGGCCGGGGCCGATTCGATCGCGATGACCGGGCCAACTCCGGCCGCGGCGGATTCGACCGTGACGAGCGGACGAGTTACGGCCGGGGCGGGTTCGACCGCGACGAGCGGGCGGGTTACGGCCGGGGCGGCGCCGAGCGTGGGCGCGGTGGGTTCGATCGGGACGATCGGGGCGGATTCGACCGTGGCCGTGGGGGTTTCGAGCGGTCGGGTGGCGGCCGGGCGGGGCAGGAGCGCGGATTCGGTTCGGCGCGTGGGGGTTCCGCGCCGGACCGTGCCGGCGGGCGTGGGGACGGCCGGTCGAGCGGTGGCGGGCGGCCGCCGACCTCGAAGCCCGCGCCGAGCCGCAAACCGCAGCGGCAGCGGCGCGAACAGACCGTGCTCAGCTTCGCGAAACCGGCGCGGCACCAGAACGTCGAACCCGAGGAGACCGGCCCGAAGAAGCTGCCCTGGGGCGAGGGCGAGCGCTTGCAGAAGGTGCTCGCCAAGGCCGGGGTCGCCTCGCGCCGCGCCGCCGAGGAACTCATCGAGCAGGGCCGCGTGGAGGTCGACGGCGTCGTGGTGCGCGAACAGGGCCTGCGCATCGACCCGAACACCGCGGTCGTGCGCGTGGACGGCGTGCGCGTGGTGGTCCGCGACGAACAGGTCTACCTGGCGCTGAACAAGCCCAAGGGCTACCAGTCGACCATGTCCGACGAACTCGGCCGCCCGTGCGTCGGCGATATCGTGGCCGAACGAGTGATGGCCGGGCAGCGCCTGTTCCACGTCGGCCGCCTCGACGCCGAGACCGAGGGCCTGCTGCTCATCACCAACGACGGCGATCTGGCCCACCGGCTCATGCACCCCTCCTTCGAGGTGTCCAAGACCTATCTGGCGACCGTGCACGGCGAGGTCAAGCGCGAGATCGGCAAGCGGCTGCGCGACGGCGTGGAACTCGACGACGGCCCCGCGAAGGTGGACCGGTTCCAGGTGCTCGACCTCGGCGAGGGCCGCTCCCTGGTGAAACTCGTGCTGCACGAGGGCCGCAAGCACATCGTGCGCCGGTTGCTGGCCGCGGTCGGCCATCCGGTGATCGGGCTGGTGCGCACCAATATCGGCCCGGTGGCGCTCGGCGATCAGCGACCGGGCAGCATGCGGGTGCTGGGCCGGGACGAGATCGGGAAGCTTTACGAGGCGGTGTCGTTGTGACAGAGCGGCTGGACAGGGTTATCGGAGACTTCGACGAGGCGGTGGCGCGGTGAACGGTGTGGGGATGCCGGTACGGAACGTTCGAGGAGGCGGCGTGGACGCTGCGCAGATGTCCGGGTCGACGCCGTTGGTCGTCGCCATGGACGGCCCGTCGGGTACCGGCAAGTCGAGCGTCTCGCGTCGCCTGGCGACCCGGCTCGCGGCCCGCTACCTCGACACCGGCGCGATGTACCGGGTGGCGACGCTGCGCGTGCTGCGGGTCGGCGCGGACCTGACCGATCCGGCCGCGATCGCGGTGGCGGTCAAGGATCTGCCGCTGACCATCGGCACCGATCCCAGCCGCGAGCTGATCGAGCTCGACGGCGAGGACGTCTCCGCCGAGATCCGCGGCAATGCCGTCACCAAGGCGGTGTCGGCGGTGTCTGCGGTCCCCGAGGTGCGCGAGCAGCTCGTCGCGACCCAGCGCGAGATCACCGCGGGCGCGGGCCGGATCGTGGTCGAGGGCCGCGACATCGGCACGGTCGTGCTGCCCGACGCCGACGCCAAGATCTATCTGACCGCCTCGGCCGAGGCCCGCGCGCACCGGCGCAATCAGCAGAACATCGCCGAGGGCCGCGGCGACGACTACGCGGCCGTGCTGGCCGATGTGCAGCGCCGCGACACGCTGGACTCCACCCGCGTGGTGTCCCCGCTGCGGCCCGCCGCGGACGCCGTGCTGGTCGACACCAGCGAACTGACCATGGACGAGGTCATCGACGAGCTGTATCGCGTTGTGCGCGAAGCGATTTCGACGGGAGGCGGCCGATGACCCAGGACACCTTCGCCGGGGACGGTATCTGGAGCGACGAAACCGATTGGGAGATCGCCGATCTCGCCGACGACGCGGACGCCGACGACCACGTCGCCATGCCGACGCTGGCCGTCGTCGGCCGCCCGAACGTCGGTAAATCCACGCTGGTGAACCGCATTCTGGGCCGCCGGGAGGCCGTGGTCGAGGACATTCCCGGCGTCACCCGCGACCGCGTCTCCTACGAGGCGAGCTGGGCCGGGCGGCGGTTCCTGGTGCAGGACACCGGCGGCTGGGAACCCGACGCCAAGGGGCTGCAACAGGCCGTCGCGCGGCAGGCCGAGCTGGCCATGCGCACCGCGGACGCGATCCTGCTGGTCGTGGACGTCACCGTCGGCGCGACCGCCACCGACGAGGCGGCCGCGAAGACGTTGCGCCGCTCCAAGACCCCGGTCATCCTGGTCGCCAACAAGGTCGACGGGGAGAAGCTCGAGGCGGAGGCGGCCACGCTGTGGTCGCTGGGGCTGGGCGAGCCGCGCCTGGTCAGCGCCGCGCACGGCCGCGGCACCGGCGATCTGCTCGACGACGTGCTCAAGGTGCTGCCCGAGACCCCGCGCGAGGGCGGCGGCGTGGGCGGCGGTCCGCGCCGGGTCGCGCTGGTCGGCAAGCCGAACGTCGGCAAGTCGAGCCTGCTCAACAAGCTGTCGGGCGATGAGCGCTCGGTGGTGCACGACGTCGCGGGTACCACCGTCGACCCGGTCGACTCGCTGGTCGAATTGGGCGGGCGCCCATGGCGTTTCGTCGACACCGCCGGATTGCGCCGCAAGGTCGCCAATGCCAGCGGCACCGAGTTCTACGCCTCGCTGCGCACCAAATCCGCCATCGAGGCCGCCGAGGTCGCGGTCATGCTCATCGACGCGTCCCAGCCCATCACCGAGCAGGACCTGCGCGTCATCAGCATGGTCGCCGACACCGGCCGCGCCCTGGTCCTCGCGTTCAACAAATGGGATCTGGTCGACGAGGACCGCCGCGAACAACTCGAGCGCGAGATCGACCGCGAACTGGTCCAGGTCCGCTGGGCGCAGCGCGTCAACATCTCCGCGCACACCGGCCGGGCGGTCCAAAAGCTCGTTCCCGCAATGGAAACCGCGCTCGACTCGTGGGACAAGCGCATCCCCACCGGCCGGTTGAACACCTGGCTCAAGGAAGTGGTGGCCGCCACCCCGCCGCCCATGCGCGGCGGTCGGCTGCCCCGGGTCCTGTTCGCCACCCAGGCGGCGACCCGGCCGCCGACGTTCGTGCTGTTCACGACGGGCTTCCTGGAGGCCGGGTATCGGCGATTCCTGGAACGCCGGTTGCGCGAGGAGTTCGGATTCGAGGGTTCCCCCATCCGAATCTCGGTGCGGGTCAGGGAGAAACGCGAACGGAAGTAGGCCGACGGCCCCGGCGGTCTGCGATCATGGGCGGATGAACGAGCACGGAGCGCCGGTGCTGTACGCCATCGTCACCGGATCGCCGATCGCCGGGGATGTGGGGACGCTGGTCGATCTCGCGCGGGGCGACGGGTGGGACGTGTGCGTGGTGGCGTCGCCGTACGGGCGGCGGTTCATCGATGTGGCCGCGCTCGAGGCGCGGACCGGGCATCCGGTGCGCAGCGAGTACAAGATGCCGGGGACGCCGGATGTGCTGCCGCCGCCGGATGCCATGGCGGCGGCGCCGCTGACGTGTAATTCGTTGGCCAAGTGGGCCGTCGGGATCTCGGACACCTTGCCGTTGGGGTTGCTCGTGGAGGGGGTGGGGATGCGGGTGCCGATCGTGGCGGTGCCCGCGTCCAATCGGGCGCAGATCGGATTTCCGCCGCTGCGGGCGGCCGCGCGGAATCTGGGGGAGTGGGGTGTGACGGTGCTGGGGGAGGAGGTGTATCCGCAGCCCGAACCGCGCGCCGGCGGGCATCGGCATTTGTTCCCGTGGGCGGAGGTCTGGCGGGCCGTGCTCGAACATCCCTGGCGCACAGTGTGATTCGAGTCGGGGGCGTCGCTCTCGTCTATTTTCAGTGCCCTACTTTCATATGCGCATCCAAACATTGGAAGCCGACGTGTCGTGAGCGAGAACGTCGCCCCGAAAAAAGGCAGAGAGGGAAGGGGCCTCAGTCCGTGCGCGAGTCGTCCGGAGCGCGGTATTCGATGCCGGTGATGATCTGCGGGCGGATACGGAAGACGCGGTCGTCGGGTCCGGAGATGCCGGGCGGGAACAGGTTTCGGTAGCGGGCGGTGTCGTGCGGGGAGGTGACCGCGTCGGCGGTGCCGGTGACGGTCACGTACCAGCCGAGGCCGGTGCCGGGGTCGATGAGGTCGGCCTCGTAGGTGAGGACCTGGGTGTCCCGGGTGGGCAGGGCGCCGTCGCCGCCGCGGACGATGAGACGGTCGCCGTCGACGATGTGGTCGGCGGGGCTGATGGCGGGTAAGGCGTAGCGGGAGAACACGATTCGGCCCAGTCCGGTGCTGGCGAGCAACCGGAGGGCCGTGGCGTCCGGCAAGGGGAGTCGAACGGGTCGGCGGCTCACGGCGTCGCGGCGCCGTTCCGGGCGGAAGGCGACGACCCGACGAATGCCATGGTTCCTCCCGGAGCTCGGTGGGCGATGCGGGTGCGATAAGGGTATCGACGCCGGTAGGGCGGCGGGAAGGTGATCCAGCCGTCTTGACCGGTACGCCGGTCAGCGCAGGAACGTGAGCAGCGCGTCCGCGAGCGCCTCGGGCGCCTCCTCGGCCATGTGATGTCCGGAGTCGATGCCGTGCCCGCGCACGTCGTCGGCCCAGCCCCGCCAGATGCGCAGCGGGTCGCCGTAGAGCTGTTCCAGATCGTCACGCAGCGACCAGAGAATCAAAGTGGGGCACCGCAATCGGCGTCCGGCGCGATGGTCGGCGCGTTCGTGGTCGGCGTCGAGGAGGATTCCGGCGCGGTAGTCCTCGAGCATGGCGCGGACCACGTCGGGATTCCTTGTGGCGGAGCGGAATTCGGCGTAGTTCTCGGCGCCCATGGTGTCGGGATCGCCGCGATACCAGGCGTCCGGATCGGCGTTGATGACCCGTTCCGGAGTCTCGGGCTGGGCGAAGAAGAACCAGTGCCACCAGCGGGTGGCGAAATCGGTGCTGATGCGGGCGAGATGTTCGCTGATGGGCAGGCAGTCCATCAGCGCGACCCGAGACACGAGATCGGGGTGGTCGAGCGTGAGCCGCAGGGCGACATAACTGCCGCGGTCGTGTCCGGCGAGCGCGAAGCGGGTGTGTCCGAGGGTGTGCATGACAGCCGCCATGTCCGCGGCCATCGCCCGTTTCGTATATCCGGCGTGGTCGGCGGTGAACGCGGGGCCGCGGGACTGCCCGTAGCCGCGCAGGTCGGGGCAGACGACGGTGTATCCGCGCGAAACCAGTTGCGGCGCAACGCGATGCCAGGTGGCCGAGGTGCGCGGGTGCCCGTGCAGCAGCAGGATCGCGGGGCCGTCGCCGCCGTGGCGGACGAAGATGTCGGATTCGGCGAGGCGCACCCGTTCGGTGGCGAAGTCCTCGAACATCTCAGGCGGACGGTTCGCTCGGTTCGTCGAGCCGGGCGCGTAACCGTTCGCGGACCTGTTCGGGGGTGTACGCCTGGCGTTTGCGTTGGTCCCACACGATGACGACCCCGGTCGCCGCGACGCCCGCCGCCCCGGCCAGGCCCAATATCTTCCACCAGCGCATGCCCCTAGGCTAGACGGGTGCCACGGGAAGCGCCCTCGAGTATCGGTCTGGACGACGCGGTGGAGTTGACGCGGACGGGGGATCTGTGGTTGTTCCGCGGACATTCCACCGCCGATCGCGCGATTCGCGGCCTGACCAACAGTCCGGTCAATCACGTCGGGATGGCGGTCGTCGTCGACGATCTGCCCGCGCTCATGTGGCACGCCGAACTCGGGCGCACCCTGCCGGACCTGTGGTCGGGCACCAATCATCGTGGCGCGCAACTGCACGATCTGCGGGCGGCGGTGCTGCGCTGGACGCGCGAGTACGGGCAGCAGGCGTGGTTGCGGCAGCTGGATCGGCCGGTGACGCGGGCGATGGAGGACGCGGCGCTGCGGACGGTCGCACGGTTGGACGGGATGCCGTTCCCGTCGACGAGCGCGCTGGCGGGTCGCTGGTTCCTGGGCCGGGTGCCGGTGCCGCGGCGGCCGCGGCGGGGCGATCTCGGACTGGAGAACGCGTATTGCGCGGAGATCGTGGCGATGACGTATCAGTCGATGGGTCTGCTGCCGAGCGAGCGCCCGAATCGCTATGACCCGGGCAGCTTTTGGAGCGGCGACCATCTGCGGCTGGCCGAGGGGTACGGCCTCGGCGGGGAGATCGCGGTGACCGTTCCCGACGACAGCGGCGCCCGGTGACCGTGCGTCCGGCGGCGGCTCACGCGCCGAACAGCCGCTCGAACAGGCGTTCCCCCTCGAGCAGGAGTAGGAACAGGTCGTAGTAAACCGTGAGCATAGTGATCAAGTGTCCTACTCCCGGCCCGGATTTGTCGCGGGACCGATGTCGGCGAGCAGATCGGTGAGCCGATCGGCGGCCATGGGGTGATGGAAGTGCCAGCCCTGGGCGGTGTCGCAGCCGAGGCCGAGCAGGCGATCGGCCTGATGGGGGGTCTCCACGCATTCGGCGGTGACGGTCAGGCCCAGGGCGTGGCTGAGGTCGACGATGGTCTCGAGCACCAGCAGGTCCCCGCGGTCCGCGCTCGACGAGGCGCGGATGCGGTGAATGAACTGTCCGGCCAGTTTCACCACGTGCAGCGGTAGCTGGCCGAGGTAGGCGAGGTTCGAATAGCCGGTGCCGAAGTCGTCGATGGCGATGCGCACCCCGGCGTCGGCGAGATCCCGCAACGCCTGTAACGGGCGTCCGCTGGTGTGCATGAACGCGCTCTCGGTGAGTTCGAGTTGCAGTTGTTCGGGCGCGATTCCGGTGTCGCACATGATCGTCTGCACCCGGCCGAGCCAGGCGGGATCGGCGACCTCGGCGGCGGAGACGTTGACGCTGACGACCGGTGTCCGGTCGCCGAACTTGTCGTACCAGCCGCGGCCGTCGCGGCACGCCTGTTCGAGCACCATGGTGCCGAGCGCGGCGATGTGTCCGGCGTCCTCGGCCAGATCGATGAACCGAGTAGGGGTCAGCACGCCCAGTTCCGGATGTCGCCACCGCACCAGGGCTTCCACCGCGACGGGCAGTTCGTCGGCGAGGTTGACGATGGGCTGGTAGTCGAGGAAGAACTCGCCCCGGGTGACCGCGGCGGGCAGGGCGGCGGTCAGTTCGGCGCGGGTGTGCTCGCGGCGGCGGCGGTCCGGATCGAACACCGCGAAGCGGCCGCGGCCGCCGGTCTTGGCCCAGTACATGGTCGTGTCGGCGGCCTGGAGCAGGGTGTCGGTGGTGTCGTAGCCGGGTTGTTCGGTCATCACGCCGATGCTCGCGGTCACGGTGAGGCGGTGGCCGCGGATCTCGAACGGTTCGGCGAAGGCGGCGAGCACCGTGCGGGCCAGGGCGGCCAGTTCCGCGGTGCCGGTGGTCGCGGGCACCAGGATGACGAATTCGTCGCCGCCCATGCGGGCCACCAGGCGGTCCGGTTCGCGCACGCAGTCGCGCAGCCGGTTCGCGGCCCGCACGAGCAGTTCGTCGCCGAGGGCGTGGCCGAAGGTGTCGTTGACGGTCTTGAAATGGTCGAGGTCGATGTAGCACAGGCCGATTCGGCCCGCCGGGTCGGCGAAGGCGCTGTGCAGCGCGTCGAAGAAGCGGGAGCGGTTGGCCAGTCCGGTCAGCGGGTCGTGGTGGGCGCGGTAGTTCAGGCGTTCGCGCAGGGCGCGCTGTTCGGAGATGTCCTCGACGAGGATGAGGGTGTACTGCGGGGCGCCGTGTTCGTCGCGGATGAGCGAGACGTTGATGTTGGTCCACACGGTGTGGCCGTCGCGGTGCAGGTACGCCTTCTCCAGTTGGACGTTGTCCTGCTCGCCGCCGATCAGGCCGCCGTAGCGGTTCCACATGTCGGGCGGGTCGTCGGGGTGGGTGAGGTCGGTGACGGCGAGGGCGCACATCTGCTCGGGGGTGTAGCCGAGCATGCGCGCGAAGGCGGCGTTCACCTCGATGATGCGTCCGGTCATATCGGACAGGCCGGTGCCGATTCCGGCCTGCGCGAACACCGCTCGCAGCCGGGCCTCGCTGGCGCGCAGCCGATCCTCCACGAGGCGGCGCGCGGTGATGTCGGCGCGGCGCACGCTCTCCTGTTCGGCCAGCAGCCAGGCCCGGAACGCGCGCAGGTAGCCCGCCGCGAACGAACCGAGCAGTTCGGCCGAATGTGTCCGGGGCACACCGGTTTCGGCGAACCAGTCGCTGAGCACGGTGACGCTGCGGCCGAGCACCTCGTCGCCCACGAAGTGCGCCGCCGCGAGTGCCGCGCCGACCTCGGCCACCCGGGCGGTGCCGCCGGTGGCCGCGGCCACGAGCAGATCGGCGGCCAGCCCCGTCAGCAGGTGTCGCACCTCGGCCGCGCTGAGCGGAACCACGTGATCGCGTGTCCCGCCGCCGAGCGCGGCCGCCCACCGCTCGGCCAGTTCGGCGTGCGGGCCGTCGATTTCGGACCCATCCCACGCCATGACGATGCATCGTAGCCCGATGATCGCGGATGTGTGAACGGCAAACATTTCGAAAGTTCCTCGAATACGATTGCGATGCTTCGCCTTCCGGGCGGGCGAATCGCGCAGAGAGGTTCTCATGACCAGACCGAGTTGGGCGCCGGAGGGCATCGACCTGGACCGTCCCAGCGCCTCCCGGGTTTACGACTATTTCGTCGGCGGGATGCACAATTTCGAGATCGATCGGATGCTCGCCCGTCAGATCGAGCAGTTCACCCCCGATGTGGCCGAGACCATGCGCGCCAACCGGGATCTGTTGCGGCGCTGCGTGCGGTTCCTGGTCGACGCGGGTATCGATCAGTTCCTCGATCTCGGTTCGGGCATACCGACCGTCGGGAATGTGCACGAGGTGGCGCAGTCGCGCAACCCGGAATCCAAAGTGGTGTATGTGGATATCGATCCGGTGGCCGTCGCGCACAGTCGGGCGATTCTGGACGGAAACGACAACGCGATCGTGGTGCAGGCGGATGTGGCTGCGCCCGAGGCGATTCTGGCCGATCCCGCGGTGACGGGGTTGCTGGATTTGAACCGACCGGTCGCTGTTTTGTTGCTGGGCGTCCTGCATTTCGTTCCCGACGAGGCGGATCCGGGCGCGGGGGTGCGGCGGTTGCAGGAGCGGGTGGTGTCGGGCAGCTATCTGGCGATCACGCATGCCACCTCCGACGGGCAGCCCGCCGAGGTGCTCGAGGCGCAGAAGCTGTCGGGGCGCACCTCGACCGAGATCGTGTTGCGGAGCAAGGACGAGATCGCCGCCTACTTCCACGACTGGCCGCTGATCGAACCCGGCTTGGTGCCGTTGCCGTTGTGGCGCCCGGAGAATCCCGGCGACGTCGGCGAGCGGCCCGAAGCCTCCGGCGCGTACGGCGGGGTGGCCCGGAAGCCGTGAATCCCGCTGCGCGGCACGGCGACGCCGGTAAGGTGTGGGCGCCCGTAACTCTTGAAAGGATTGTGGTGCGTACACCTCTACTGATGATCGCCTTCGGCGCCGCCCTGGCCGCCGGTGCGACGACCGCCGCCGCGGCGGGACCCGTGCCGACCCTCGCGTCGCCGATCTCGGAGCCGATCCTCGTCGGCACCGATGGGGACGGTCAGTCCCAGGCGCTGACCGTCGGGCAGGAGCTCGCGGTCGCGCTGCCGGACAACCCGTCCACCGGCTACCAGTGGCAGCTGCGCGAGGTCGACCAGAACGTGCTGGCGCAGGAGGGTGACCCGCAGTTCCGTCCCGGCGCGAACCCGATGCCCGGCTCGCCCGGCACCGTGGTGTGGACCTTCACGGCCGCTTCCCCTGGTGCGACGAAGTTGACGTTGGTGTCGGTGCGGCCGTGGGAGCAGGGTGCGGCTCCGGCGCAGCAGTTCTCGTTGAATGTGACCGTGCGCTGATCTCGTTCGTGTCGGCCGGACCCCTCGCCTGTCTTCGGGTGGGGGGTTCGGTTGGTTTCGGGACGTTCGGGGCTCGGAGTCGAAACGGCTGCGGGTGGGGGGCTTTCGGGGGACAATCGTGAAATGTCCGCGCCCGCAACGGATTCACCCGAGGCGCCCGGTGGGTTGCCGCTGCTGGGGCACGCGCTGCGGCTGCGCGACGATCCGATCGGTTGGTTCGAATCCCTGCGCGCGGTGGGCGATGTGGTGCGGATCCGGATCGGGCCGCAGCGGGCGTATGTGATCACCTCGACCGCGGTGGCGCACGAGCTGTTCGTCGCCAAGTACCGGTCGTTCGACAAGGGCGTGGCGGTGGAGCATTTCCGCGACGTCTTCGGTCAGGGGCTGCTCAGCTCCGACGGCGAAACGCATCGGCTGCATCGGCTGTTGCTGCAACCGGCGTTCCATCGGGAGCGGCTCGCGGAGTACCTGACGATCATGCGCGAGCAGGTCGCCGAGCACACGCGGTCGTGGCGCGCCGGGCAGATCCTCGACGCGCGCATCGCGATGACGGCCATCACGCTCGGCGTCGTCGCGCGGGCCATCACCTCCGCGCCCGTCGCCGACGAGTTGGCCGCCGAGGTGCAGCAGCGATTGCCGCGCATGCTGGAGCTGTCCTACCGGCGGGCCATGAGCCCGCTGCCGGTGCTGAATCGCCTTCCGCTGCCGCGCAATCGGGAGTGGCGGGAACTGGTCGCGCGGCTGCATCCGCTGGTCGATCGGGTGATCGCGGACTATCGGCGCGATGACACCCGTCGGGGTGACCTGTTGAGCATGATGCTGGCGGCGCGGGAGGGCTCGAACGCCTTGTCCGACAGCGTGATTCACGATCAGATCGTGACGTTCCTGCTGGCCGGGACGGAGACGACGGCGACGGGGCTGACGTGGTTGTTCGTCCTGCTGAGCGAGCATCCCGAGGTGGCGGATCGGGTGGTGGGTGAGCTACGGGAGGTGCTGGGGGAGCGGCCGATCGAGCCCGCGGATCTGGTGCGGCTGCCGTACACGACCCGTGTCATCGATGAGGCGCTGCGGCACAGCCCGCCCATCTGGTTGATCACACGCCGGGCGGTCGAGGATGTCACGCTGGGCGGCCATCTCGTTCCCGAGGGCGCCTCTGTCCTGTTGAGCCCGTACCTGACCGGGCACGACCCGGAACTCATCGATGATCCGGACGCCTTCGATCCCGATCGCTGGGAGCGGGTCGGCAACTCCCTGCGCCAAGCCGCGCTGCCGTTCGGGGGCGGCCCGCGCAAATGCATCGGCGACACCTTCGCGGTCACCGAGATCACGGTAGTGCTGTCGGAGGTGTTGCGGCGGTGGCGGATTCGGGTGGCGCCGGGGGCCGTGGTCACGCCGGAGGCGGGGATGACGTATTTCCCGAAGGGGATGCGGTTCGTGGTGGAGGGGCGGGAGTAGGGACCGCGGCGCGCCGAGCTTTCCTGACCCCGGCGCGCCGAGCTTTCCCTGTACCGCGGCGCGCCGAGCTTTCCCTGTACCCCGGCATGCTCTTCGCCGGGGTGCTTCCATGGAGGGGTGACCTTGTTCGTGGGCACCTCTGGGTGGCAGTACCGGGACTGGCGGGATGTGCTGTATCCGGCGGGGCTGCCGCAGCGGCTGTGGCTCGAGCAGTACGCGGCCGGGTTCGCGACGGTGGAGAGCAATAACGCGTTCTATCGGCTGCCGAGTCGGGAGGTGTTCGCGGCGTGGCGGGAGCGGACGCCGGGGGATTTCGTGGTCGCGGTGAAGGCGAGCCGGTTCCTGACGCACATCAAGCGGTTGCGGGAGCCGGAGGAGCCGGTGCGGCGGTTGCTGGATCATGCCGCGGGACTGGGGGATCGGCTCGGGCCGGTGCTGTTGCAGCTGCCGCCGACCTTGCAGGTCGACGCGGGGTTGCTCGACGAGTGCCTGGCGTGTTTCCCGAGCGCGGTGCGGGTGGCGGTCGAGCCGCGGCACGAATCCTGGTGGACGCCCGCCGTGCGGGAGGTGCTCGAGCGGCGGCGGGCCACGCTGTGCTGGGCCGATGTGCGCGCGAAACCGGTTGCCCCGCTGTGGCGGACCGCCGAATGGGGGTATCTGCGGCTGCACTCGGGGCGCGAACAGCATCCGCCGCGATATCGGAAACAGGTGCTGGCGACGTGGGTCGAGCGGCTCGCCGCGGAATGGGACGACCGGCACGACGTGTTCGTCTACTTCAACAACGATCCGGGCGGCGCGGCGGTGCACGACGCGGTCGTGTTCGCCCGCCTCGCCGCGGAGGCGGGCGCGACGGTCACCCGCACCCCGGCGCTGCCCGCTCCGCTGCTGGTCGAAAAGTCTTGACTACCAGACGAATTCGGGTGTCAGCCCCCACTGTTCGAACTCCTCGACGACCAGCGGCGCGAGGGGTGTGGTGGCGGGCAGCGGGGGCTGGAAGGTGAGGTAGGTCGTGTCGGGGGTGGTCTGGACGAAGACCCGCACGCTGTGGTTGTAGGGCTTGTGCAGCAGGGCGGTCGAGGGGATCCACGCGCGGGTCGCGAACGCGCGGGCCGGGCCGAGCGCGCCGGGCATCGCCTCGGGCATCGGGCCGATATTGGACACGATCGCGTCCGGACCCACCGCGAGCACGTTCGGCGGCCCGGCCTTGGCGTAGGCGGCCTTGCTGCGGGTGCGGACCTCGGCGAGATCGGTGTAGCGGGCGCCCGCCGCGAGCGGCAGGGTGAACTCGGCCAGGTCGACCATATTGCCGGTCCCGACCTCTGCGCCCGCGCGGCTGCTCACCCAGGACGCGACCCGTAGCTCTCCCGTAGGCCGCCCGCGCAAGGCGTGCGCGAGGTTGGTGACGACGGTGGTCACCAGGCCGGTCGCGGTGCCGCCGTACTCCTGCGCGCTCGCCCGCAACGTCGCGGCGTCGAGCGCCACGATCGCGGGCAGCCGGGCCGCCAGCGGTCCGCCGTCGGTATTGCGGGCCGCGCGCCGGGCCATGCGCCGCAGCAGCGCCCCGCCGGGCAGCAGCAGGGCTGCGTATTTCGCGGCGTCGGCGAGTTCGCGGGCGAGTCCCGGCGGGGTCGCCTCGGGCGCGGTCTGCGAGGCGTCGCCGCGCGCGGCGAGATCGATTGCCGCGAAGAGGCCCTGACCGTCGGTGATCGCGTGCGAAACCAGCAGCGACACAAGCGATTCCCCATTGTCGAGCTCGGTCGCCGACAAGTCCCAGCCGCGGCCCGAGGCCAGATCCAGCGCGACCGCGGCCCGCTCCTCGAGCCAGCGCACCGCGTCGGCGGCGGGTCGCGGCGCGGACTCGACGGCGATCGGATAGTCGTGCGCGCTGCGCGACCAGTACGGGCGGGCGCCCGGCACCCGCGCCGCCACCAGCCGCCGGGTCAGCGGTCCGTCGATCAGTCCCTGCCGCAATGCCGCGAGCCGCTCCCGGTCCAGCGGCTCGCGCAGCCACCACGCCGTCTGGATCGGGGCGGACACCATGAACGGCATCGCCACCGCCTCGGTCGCCTTCAGCCGGGCCTGGGACGCCGAAACACGCTGTGCCGCTTGCGAAACCGTTGCCGTCATCGAACTGTGCCCACCTCTACCGTGTCGAAAACCCACGACAGTCTGGCACGGAGGAGAGGGCTCCGCTTGCCGGGCGCGGAGTCGATATGGCACGTCACGCCTCGCTGTCGCGAAAATGCCGGTGGCCGGGACGGGCACGAGACACAATGATCACGATTCACGCCCAGTTCGTCAGCAGTTTCCTACGGGATAGAGAGGTCTCGATGAGAACGATGCGTTTGCTCGGGCATGTCATGCTCGGCGGCCTGGCCGCCGCGACGGTCGCCGCGCCCGCCCAGGCCGACCCGCTGTGGCCCGGCGGGCCCGACGTCCCCGGCGCCGGCGCGCTGGTCCAACCGGCCCCGATCCAGGCGCCGTGCACCTCCCCGGAGACGCGCGCGTGCCTGCAGCTGTCGACCAACGAGGGCTGGCTCATGGACCACGGCCGGGTCGTGTACGGGCCGACCCCCATTTCGCACGGCCGTGCCGGGTACGAGACGCCGCCGGGCGTGTTCAAGGCGGCGTTCAAGAAGGAGTACCACTGGAGCACGATGCACAACGCGGAAATGCGCTGGGCCATCTTCTTCAACGGCGATATCGCCACCCACATCGGCCCGGTCGACGAGCAGTCCCACGGCTGCATCCGCATGGTCCCCGAGGGCGCGAAGGCGTTCTACGACTACATCGAACCGGGCGACCAGTTCGAGGTCGTGCGCTAGTTTCCCCGGCGCCCGCGGTCGCGCACCGCGGGCGCCGCGCTCGCGTGGACTAGGCTCGATCGCGATCCACGAACTTCCCGAGTCTTCCGGAGGACGTGCATGACGCAGCTCGCGAGCCCGCCGACGCTCGATCCGGCGACCCACCCCCTCACGCCCCTCCCCGAGTCCGGGCACATCTTCGACGTCGAACGCAGGTTCGGCACCGTCGACATGGACGAACATCAATACCTGCGCATCGACGGCATCGCCCGCCACCTCCAGGAGGCGGGCGTCGACCACCTCGTCCACACCGGCGCCATGGACACCCACCCGCACTGGATCGTGCGCCGCACCGTGATCGACGTCGTCCGCCCCGTCGAATGGCCCGCCACATTGCGCATCCGACGCTGGTGCGGCGCCATGTCCTCGCGCTGGCTCGCCATGCGGGTCCGGATCGACGCCGACAACGGCGGCCTGATCGAGAGCGAGGGATTCTGGATTCACATGAACAAGGAGACGATGAGTCCCTCCCGGGTGTCGGACCGGTTCTCGGAGCTGATGGCCACGACGGCGGTGGACCACCGCTTGCGCTGGAAGCAGTGGCTGACCGGCCCCGCCCCGGACTCGCCCGGCGTCCCGTTTCCGTTGCGCCGCACGGACATCGATCACTTCTCGCACATGACGAACACGGCCTACTGGCACGGCGTCCACGAGTTCGCCTCTCCCGCAACGGATCTCACGGCCGGTCCGCACCGCTACGTGCTGGAGTACAACAAGCCGATCCGCTTCGGCGAACCCCTGCACCTCCGATCCTCGTCCTCCGCCGACGCACTCACCCTCTGGTTCACGGTGTCCTCCGACGTCCGCGCGGTCGCCCAGGTTCGCCGGCTCTGAGCTGTTACGGCCAGGCGATTTGGTGGTGAGCGGGGGTGGTGGGTAGGCTCATCGAGCACCCGCTGAGCGGGGGCAACGGGCTGTGGCGCAGCTTGGTAGCGCACTTGACTGGGGGTCAAGGGGTCGCAGGTTCAAATCCTGTCAGCCCGACTAGATAGTTGCGGGTCGGGAGGTTGAGAAGCCTCCCGGTATCGCACAACTCTTGAACTGTCATGGAAGTTACTCGAATTTTCGCGCTCGAGAATTCTGGCCGTATCAATAGGCTGTCGGGGCGTACGGCAATACGCACATCAGGGAACACGGTGGAGAGCCGTCCACGAGACTGTTCATCCGTTTCCATACAAAGCTGAATGCTCCATATGGAGCCGAATCTGCTCACACGAGCCATGCTATTTGGCATATGGCGCTATACTTGGCACACGTCAAGTTAGCTGAGACCAAAGGACGAAGCCGACCCCCGCCTCTAACGTTGGTCGGCTCGCCTTTGCAGGGTCAGTAATGCAGCCAGGCCCAGGCCAGGACCAAGGCGAACAACAGCTGACCGGGTACCTCGATGTGGACCCTGACCGTCAAGGTCGAGGTCCACATCGAGGGGTGCCAATGCGACTTTCGCACCGGCATTCACCTCCTCTCCCGAGGGGAACAGTACGAACTACTGCGCCCCCCGAAGAGGAGATGAGTCCCGTAACCGATCTCGCAGGTACCCGCGAGATCGGTTACGGGACAAAGACTAGCCGATGACTTCGGCACGCATCTACGACTTCCGTTCATCACGTCCAGCCCAGGCGGAGAAGAACTACCCCGCCCGCCGTATCAATCCGAGACTCGGATTACGTCCGATTGATGCGGAATATAACGGATGTACATTGAGGACCTTCTGGTGCCAGCGAAACGGACTGGTCTGCTTGTGTTGGGAATCACCTCCGGATAGGTTGATTCGAGAACCTGCGGTCGGTGTTCGCGCTATCGGTGGGAGGTGGCGGTGATCTTGGCGCGACCGCTGCTGCATGGATGGTGTCGTAGGGCGGGCGCAACAGCGCTCCCGCTGATTGGCGTAGTCACGTCGAACCCCCGTGGTGGCGGCAAGTCCATGGTGAAGAACAGTCTCGCGGTGCTGGTTCGGGTCATGGAGCAGGCCGAGCAGGAGGGATTGCGTGATGCTGAGCCGGCCCGGGTGCGGGGCTGGCAGGAGTTGTACAAGCAGGTCGAGGACGAGCTGAAAGATACTCGGGCACTGGCGATTCCGGATTGGGAGGCCCTGCTCGCGCTGTGTGATGCAACCTCGGCTATCAGCATCTGGTGCGGCATACCTTGCGGCACACGGGTCTGACGTGGTTCGCCGATGCGGGAGTTCCGTTGCATCGGCTCCAGTAGATCGCCGGTCACGCCGACTGGCGCTCTTCCTGCGCCCGACATTCGCAGCGAGGCGCAGGACGCAGACCAGGAACGTGGTCTCGCTGTTCGCGGCCGGGTGATCTCCAGTGCGTGCTGAAGGCGTCGGCGGGGTTGGTGACGAAAGCAGCGGTGGCGATCTCCGGCCCGAGTTCGTTCACGATGCGAGACCGCAGTGTATTGAGCAGGAAGGCCATTCCGGGGCCGTCGGCGGTCGAGCGCGCCGAGGCGGTGACGGTGTCTGCGCCGAGCAGGATCCGGTCGGCATGCCCGCCGTCGGCCAGGGCTGCGATGTTGTCGAGCAGGTGCCAGTCGACGGCGTGGTGGGCCCGTGAAGGTCCTTCGAACCCGACGAATGCGCCGGCGGCGGCGATCTGCCGGTGAATCGCGCGGTCCGGGAACCGGTGCAGATGGCCGAGGATGACGCGCTGCGGCGCCACGTTGTGGGTTCCGCTGAGTTCATCGAGTACGGCCAAAGCGGCGGTGCCGCCCTCGAGGTGGACACCGATCGGTGCCCCGGTTGCGTGGTGGGCGGTCGCTGCGGCGGCCAATACGTGTCGGGCGTGT
The DNA here is from genome assembly GCF_042874315.1 of Nocardia sp. NPDC004068. Lineage (NCBI taxonomy): Bacteria > Bacillati > Actinomycetota > Actinomycetes > Mycobacteriales > Nocardiaceae > Nocardia > Nocardia sp. NPDC004068. Next base: position 376,257 of record NZ_JBIAMW010000009.1, on the reverse strand, counting down.
TCGTCGATGTGGTGAAAGGCGCCGGCCACCTTGATGAGTCCCGCACGTACCGGTGCCGCGGTGAGCTGGTGTACGAACAGCTCGACGAGATCGTCGCGGACGGCAGCCAATTCGGCGGGATCGTAATGCTTGGCCTGATGCAGTCCGGTGGCGGCGACCAGATGCACACCGGATCGCCGGGACAGCTCGGGTAGGTCCGCCAGGCGAGGCCCCATGCCCCACGGTGTCCACTGCACCACTGCCTGCCCGCCCAGCGTCGCGAACGAATTCAATTCGGTCAGCGCGGCATCGGCGTCGTCGAGTTCTTGGCCCGGCAGCTGGGGTGAACGCATGAACAGGTGATCGTGTGCGTTGCAAACGCCCAGGCTCTCGGGCTCGATATCGCCGAGCACGGTGCGGATCATGCCGGTCACCGGGTGGGTTCCTCGGCCTCGGTGAGCGCTGCGATGGCCACCCGCAGACCGGCCAGCGTCTTGGGCACTCCGATGTAGGGAGCCAGATGCGCGAAGACCTCGAGGATCTCCTCGCGGGACAGTCCTACCCGCAGAGAGGTTTTCACATGTCCGTTCAATTGCGGATCCACCCCGCCGAGTGCGGTCAGAGCAGCCAGGTTGACCAGCTGACGATCCCGCAGCGGCAGATTTCCGCGTTGATAGGTGCCGCCGAACAGTGCGGTGACGATCCAGTCGGCGAATCCGGGCACCCACCTCTCCAAGCCGGGCAGTGCGGCATGCTGGGTGGCTCGGTCCTGCAGCAGGTCCAACATTCGGTAGCCCTCCTCGCGGTCGAACCGGGCCGGGGTCAGCTGCTGGGACAGATCAGCGGTGTTCTTCATGGTCGGGCAACCTCACACATCCGTAACGGATCAAGCGTTACAACGCTAACACGTGTAACGCCTGAAGCGTTACCCTGTTCGAGTGACGGAAGACAAGCGCGCGTTCCGGTTCGACTGCGGTTCCACTTGGCTGAATCTGCTCGCCACGAAGGGCCGCAGTTTCAGTGCGGATCCAGTCGAGCGGCTGGACTCACCCGCGCGGTTCGCCGAGTGGCTCGACCGCAGTGAGCTGCTGCCCGCTCGACAGCCCACCGCCGACGACCTTGCCCGGGCTATCCGACTGCGGGAGACACTCCGTGTCCTGGTGCTGGCCACCATCGACGGCACAGCACCCCCGATCGACGCGATCACCGACTTGAGCGCATTTCTTGCCGGGCACGATGACTCGGTGCACTTCGTCGTCGCCGATCGGTTGCGGCGCGAACCCCCCGCGACCGCGGTCGACGCGCTCGTTCGCATCGCACGCCAAGCCGTCGATTACTTGACCGGCATCGAACGCGCCGCGCTGAAGGTCTGTCCGGAACACGATTGCCGGGGCGTGTTCATCGACAGCGCAGGTCGCCGCCGCTGGTGCCCCTCCCCGGCATGCGCGAGCCGGGGACGGGTCCGGGCGATGCGTGCCCGCCGCGCCGCCGATCAGGTCCATTAGGCGGGCGACTTCCGATATGGTGGCGTTCACCGAACGGCACCCGATCGCGATAGTCGGCATCGCCGAATACTTCCGGCGCGGCCGGGGTTTCCGGTACTTATCGCCGAAAAGCCAACGGTTATGGCGTGACCGCAGGTGGTCGCGGGCGGTCGTTGCCCGCGATATCGACGCGAGAGGGTCGCGCGACTGGCAGAACTCAACGATCACGATCGGCGCGAGTTGCGACGGATGCTCGCCGCGGTCGGCTGATGCAAAGACACATTTTGCTAGACGCCCCACCTTGCGCGTTGGGGACGAACCTGGGGTGATAACGGTTCGACCGCAACTCGACCTGCCGGGTGTCAGTCCGCCAGCCAATACAGTTCGTGCGCAACGCCTTTGGCGACAGCACGGACGTGGCGGTGGACCGGCGATTGCTCGCGCGGGAGGACCAGGTGGATCGTCATGGCGGGCGCGCCCTGCAGCGGTCGCCAGGTGAGATCGGCTGGTGTTGCCGTGGCCGCGGCTTCTCCGGCCGGGGCGAGGGTGATCCCGTCGCGTAGGTCGTGCTGTGACATGTCGAAAGAGATTGTGGGCGTGTGGAATCAGGGAGCTGGCTGGGTGTGTCGCGGAACAGGTCGGACAGTTCATCGTGGATGACGGGGTTGGCCGCGCGGTGGGGGAGTCGCAGCGGGAACGCGGCCGTGTCGGCGATCTCGATCTCCGGGTGTGCGGCCAGCGGATGGTGTTGTGCCAGTTGGACTCCGACGCGTTGACGCCGGAGCGTGCCCAGTGCGCCGGTCCCCGCTCTTCGGGCGGTGTCCCATGCTCGGTCCAGCGCCGCCAGCGCGGGCGGCGCGGATTCGGCCAAAGCCGCACCGGCCGTGGTCAATTCGACGCTACGCGTATTGCGGACCAGGAGGCTCGTTCCGAGTTCGGCCTCCAGTCGGCGTATCCGGGCGCTGAGGGCGGGCTGTGCGATACCGATCCGTGCCGCGGCGCGGGTGAAGTTCAACTCCTGCGCCAGTATCAGGAAGTACCGCAGGCTTACCGTATCCGGCGCCACGCGCCCTCCCGTGCCGATTGATAACGATCGGCTCCGAGTCTATCGCGCACCGGTCTTTCCCTCGACCGCGCATCAGGCCCTAGCCTGCGCATATGCCGATATCGGACGGCGCTGGCGGTCCTCCCCGACGGCTTCGAGCGCGACTTCCGCATCGTCGAAGGCGTCGACTGACCCGCGCGGTCCGGGCATCGTCGAGCATCCGTCATCTGATGCGATGCACGATTGCGGTTCGCCACTGCCGTCGAGTTCTCAACGGGGCGGGATTTCCGGGTCCCGAGTCCGCGACCGCCGACTCGAGCCGAGGTTCGCGTCCGGCTCGGCGCTGCACCGCCGTGATCCCCAGATTGACCCCCACCACACCGATTCCGATTGGTCAGCGCTGGGCTTCGCTCTGGTACGACCAGCTCACGGATCCAGACGATGGGCCCGTAGAGGTGGTGCCGTCATCATCAGCAGCCACGGACCGCTGCCGTCCGTCACCATGGAGGGTGACCGACAAGGAACCGGACTTGCCCCTCCCTTACTTCTGCGCCACGAATTGCCTTCTGTATGAAGCGGATCCACGTCGCCGCCCGCATCGTTCGGCTGTGACTGTGCCCCGAATGGGCTCGCCGGCAACGTGATCGAGACGACCTGCCCGCGTCGAAGCGTGCCGAGGCGAAGCAGTTCTGGCAGTGCGCTGTCGAGATCGCGGACATGACTATCGCGATCGTCGAAGCTGCCGGCCCGGCCACGGAAACTTCAATGAACCGCACATGGTGCACGACCGCGGTTCCGGACACGGAGAAGACACGGCAAATCACCTTCAATCAAGGAAGAGGGGTGAACGAAAAAGGGCCGTAACGGAGACGAACTCCGTTACGGCGTCACCAGAAACGAGAAAGCTCCTACGCGAAGACGTAGGGGCTGAGAAGTTGAGGTCAGGTCACGAGGACACGCGGCCAAGCACCGACAAGCGGCACCTTGTCGGGAGGGGCGTACGTCGGGGTGACGTGGCCAGCGCGGCGACCGTGCGGAGCCCGTCAGTGGTTGCGTCTGGTCATCGAGGTTCACACGGCGACAAAGTCGCCAGCCCCCCACGAGCCGCCGGAACTCCGATGTTGAAAGTGGTTGGGCGATAGGCATCTGAGCGGCCGTAGGGGGCCTACCCGCGCGCGGCGTGGACTACCGTTCCTATCTGAACATCGGACTCGCCGACTGGAAACAGCACCGCCGTCGGTAGTTTCACGTCGGCGCCGAGCCGCCGATCGTTATCACTGGACTGGGTGGGGTGCGATGTCGATTCGAGTATTGTCGGAGGGCTTAAGGATGAACACGCGGTCGTTGTTGTTTGTGCTCCAGTCGTAGGGGATGAGGAAGTATCCGCTGTTCGTGCGGGTGAGTAGCAGCAGTCCGCTGTATTGGTAGCGGTATTTCTCGCCGGGGGCGGTGGATACCGAAACGGCGGGTCGGATAGGATGGAGGGCGAAGACTTTGCATAACGGGCACCAGGCGCACCTGCCAGGAACGGGAGGTACGGATTCCGGCGACATAATCGCAGTCGATCTGGGCATCGACTTCTATGCGAAGTATGGGCCACAAGAGACCCCTAGCGAGATCACCGACTATCTGATCGAGCACCAAGCCCAGCTGGTCAAGGCTGGAATGGCCAAACTCATCTCCAGCTGACCTCGCCAGGCAGTGAAAGCCGTGCCCGCCGCTCGACGGGTCCCTCGGCCAAGATCTAGGATTGTCAGCTCCTGGATGCTGGTCTCGAGGAACCCGCAGCGCTCCAACTCATCTACTCGGGTCAAAAGAAAGGGACTTTCCCGGAACGCTGAGCGGTTATCATCGGCACTTGTGAGCCGCATCCGAGATGTCTTCTTCCGATTGGCGCCTTCTCAAAATCTCGATGACACTCGAGAGAACCAGGAGGGCGCGTTGGCCGAATTCGCGGCCCTTCGCAATGAGGTGGTGCATGCCCTGGCCGTCCAGCAAACAATCTTTGCCTTGCAGTTGACTTCAGCTGGCGCTGTATACACCTTCGCATTGGCAAGTCCCTCGCGGACCCGATTACTGCTGATCTTGCCTTTCACCTCGTACGCTTTGTGTGCGCGATACAGCTCGGCACATTTTGGCACGCTTGCCATCGGGCGTTACATTCGAGACGTCTTGAGTCCTCGGGTTCCCGGCGGCCTCCTGTGGGAGGCCTGGCAAGAACGGCAACCCCGCCCGATCGGTTTCGTCGGTTGGGTCAGCCCGCAGTTCGTGACCTTTCTCGGTCCAGGAATGATCGCACTGATCTGGACGTTTCCAGCGGTCTTCTTGAAAACCTCTGGGCTGGGCGTACCAGCCAAGGTCTGGTTCGGCCTTCTCTGGGTTGCGGCATTCATAGTCACTAATATGAATGTCAGTATTACATGGCGCACGACCGCTCGCCGAAGGGAAATAGATAAAGGCGGTAGCAGATTGTCCACCTTGCATTAAAAGTGAGCAATGCTCATTCTGGTATTTTTCGATCTGGCAGCTTCTCGCTTCGGAGGAAGTTCACCGTTGCCTGAGATAGTCGGTGGGTCTTGACGGAAGCCGCATCAGTCCACGTGAATGTACTTCGTACACGTTGTGCGCGGTGTGGTCGTTGTTGTGCATGCTGATGAAGCCGGACTGACCCGCGGCGGCGCCGGAGGGATCCTGCAGCAGCATCAGCACTTTCGTAGTGTCGGAGGTGGCCCGAGGGTCAAAGTACGGGACGGCTCTCGCCTGTGGCGATGCGCAATTCGTCGACCCACCGGTTCGGCTCGCCGATCGTCCAAAGGACGATGGCCTTATCGGCGGGCAGGTTCTGGTGGCGGGTGATTTCGAAGTAGCGGGAGCCGGGATTGACGATGTTGTCGGTTAGCGGGGTCGATCCAACCTGTTCGCCCGCTCGAGCAGGTAGCGCTGTTCGGGGAGGCTTGTGGTGCGACGGGCCGCCAGTGTGTAGTTCGCTCGAGCCGCGGTGTGTTCGCCTGCCTGCTCTTGGAGGTGGGCGCGGACGGCGTGGAGGCGGTGGTGGCCGGCGATCCGGGGGTCGCTGTCGAGTGTTTCGAGGAGTTCGAGTCCGGCTCGGGGGCCGCGGGTCATCGCGACCGCGACGACGTGGTTGAGGGTGACCATGGGGTTCGGGGCGATTCGACGGAGGATTCCGTACAGAATGCGGATCTGGTCCCAGTCGGTGTCCTCGGCTCGGGGTGCTTGGACGTGCAGCGCGGCGATCGCGGCTTGCAGCTGGTAGGGGCCGAGCGGGGAGGAGGACAGGGCGGCGGTGATCAGGGCGACGCCTTCGTCGATCATGGCGGTGTCCCACTGGGTTCGGTCTTGTTCGGCCAATGGGATGAGGGCTCCGTCCGGGCCGGTGCGGGCGGATCGGCGGGCGTCGGTCAGCAGCATGAGGGCCAGGAGCGCGGCGACTTCACCGTCGTCGGGTAGGGATCGGTGCAGCATGCGGATGATCCGGATCGCCTCCGCGGTGAGCTCCTCGCGGTGCAGATCGGGGCCGGAACTGGCGGTGTAGCCCTCGTTGAAGATCAGGTAGAGCACATGCAGGACCGCGTCCAGTCGCTCGGGCCACTGGTGAGCGTTCGGCATCGTGAACGACGCTCCGGACGCTTTTATCCGTTGCTTGGCACGGCTGATCCGCGGCCCCATGGTCGCCTCCGGTACGAGGAAGGCCCGTGCTACCTCGGCGGTGGTGAGTCCGCCGACCGCACGCAGGGTGAGCGCGACCTGGGAGGCGGGCGTCAACGCGGGGTGGCAGCACAGGAACAGCAGGACGAGGGTGTCGTCCTGATCGGCGGGCGGCAGGGGGTCGGGCGTCTGCTGTACCGCTGCGCTGATCTCACGGTGGCGGCGTGCCTGTTCGCTGCGTATCTGATCGACCATCCGGCGGGCGGCGACGGTGATCAGCCAGGACCGCGGACTGTCCGGGACGCCCTCGACGGGCCACCGGGTCGCCGCGGAGAGCAACGCCTCCTGGACCGCGTCCTCGCACTCCTCGAACCCGCCGTAGCGGCGCAGGAGCGCCCCGAGGACCTGCGGCGTCAACTCGCGCAGCAGGTCCTCGAGGCGTGCGTGCGTGCTCACACGTCCGTTCCGGCCGAGTCCATCAACGGTCGCACCTCCACGCTGCTGATCCGATCGCTCGATATCAGGGCGGCGAGTTCCGTTGCGCGCTCAGGGTTTTCGCAGTCGACCAGATACTGACCGGCGACATGATCCGGGCTGTGCCGATACGGCCCCTCGGTCACCGTCACGACGCCACCGCGGACCCGGACGACGGCACTGAGCGACGGATCGGCGAACAGGTACCCGCTGATCAATTCCCCTGTCCGCTCGGCCGCGGCCAGGAAACCCTCGTGGTCGAAGCCGTCGCCCGGCAGGGCCGCGGCATCCAGATAGAGATTCAGCAGGAACTTCACCGTGTGCTCAGTCCTCGGCTGTGCCGGCGAAGACGACCGGCCGCACCTCGATGCCGAGGCCCTCGACCCGAGCGTCCGGGATGAGCGCGGCCAGCTCCAACGCGCGTTCGCGGCTCGCGCAGTCCACCAGGTAGTAGCCGCCCAGGAATTCCTTGGCCTCGAGGTAGGGCCCGTCCGTCACGGCCGGGACACCGCCCCGCACCCGGACCACGGCGCTCTGCGACGGGTCCGCCAGCGCTGTTGTGCCGATCATCTCTCCCGACTTCTTGATGGTCTCGATGAACGCGCCGTGCCCGCTCATCACCTCATTGCGCTCCTGCTCGGTCAGCGCGTCCCAGATCTGCGGGTTGTTGTGCATGATCAACAAAAACTTCACGTCGTCTCCTCGGACAGTCGGCGGCACTCGGTCGAGGTGCCGTACGTGATGTGAGTCGGAGCCGGTGACGCGTTCTTGTGGTGCTGGGACCGCAAGAATCTCCGAATCTCTCCGACTATCTGTCGAAGAACGCCTGACCTGGGTGTTCGTTATCCATCGGCTATCAGTGGAGTATAGGAATGACTCTTCCCCGCATCGGCGTCAGCCTGCCGTACATCGACCCGTACGCCGGTCCCGACGCCGTCGTCACGGTGGCGCGGGCGACCGAACGACTCGGATTCCACGCCGTGTCCGCCAGTGACCGACTCCTGATCCCCGCCGGACCGCACTGGAACAACGATGCGGGCCTGCCCGAGTCCCACGCCTGGGACTCACTGGAGGTTCTGGCCTGGGCGGCCGCGCATACGGGGCGGATCCGCGTGACCACCGACATTCTGAACTCGATCTTCCAACCGCCCATCGTCCTGGCCCGCAGGCTCGCCACGCTGGACCGATTGTCCGGCGGACGCTTGGATGTCGGGATCGGCCAAGGCGGCGGCACCCGCATGCCGCCGTTCTACATCCCCGAGGAATTCACCGCCGCGGGTGTACCGGCCAGTCGCCGAGGAGCCGGATTCGTCGAGCACATCGCCGCGATGCGGGCGTGCTGGGGCCCCGATCCCGTCGAGTTCCATGGTGAGCGCTACCGGATTCCGCCGTCCATGGTCGGCCCGAAACCGTCCGGCGGCACCATCCCCCTGTTCCTCGGCGCGATCACCCGCCACACCATCGAACGGGCGGCCCGCATCGGTGACGGCTTCATCACCACCGCTGTCGACTGGGACGACACCCGCGCACACGTCGGCTGGTACCGAGCGGCCGGCGGCACCGGCACCGTCGTGGTGAACGTGATCCCGGCCCGTCGCCGACTCTCTCCCCGCGCCTTCACCGACGCCGTGCTCCACGAACTCGACCACGCGCTGGAGGTCGGCGCCGACGAGATGCACATCGCGCTCAATCTCGTACCCGTGCACCCCGAACAGCAGGTCGAACTGCTGGAAGCGCTGGCGGGCAGGCTCGACCTGCCGATGCTGTAGAACCGATCCGGTACGCGGACCGGGGTGCTCCGCAGCGTCACCCGCCGCTAACCCGGGTTCGCCAACAGCCCGTTGGCGATGACATCGGCGGCGGTTTCCAACAGCTCTCGTAGTTCCGCCTCGGTGCGGTGGAGTTGGTCCGGCCGCCAGTTGAGGCTGATGATGCCGTTCCAGGCGGCGAGTAGGACGGTGGCGACCTTCGCGGGATCGACGGGGCGGGCGATGCCCGCGGCGATGGCGGCGGTGAGGGCGTCGACCAGGCGGTCGTTCTGGCGCTTGATGTTTCGGGCCAGGCGGTCGGACAGGTCGCGTCCGGCCGAGTATCGGCCGGGATCGGTGGGGAAGGCGAGCATGCGGAAGTACTCGGGGTGTTGGAGATAGAACTGTAGGTACTGTTCGGCTACCGCGTAGATCTGTTCTGCGGGGGTCCGGTCGGGCGTGAAGGCCAGGTCCATGAAGCGGCGGTCGAGGTCGAGCACGCGCTCGACGACCGCGGCGTGCAGGCCGGATTTGGAACCGAAATGGTTGTAGATCGAGCCGACCGCCACGCCGGCCCGCTCGGCGATCTCCTCCACGGTCACCTCGTCGGCGGGGCGGTCGCTGAAGATCTCGCCCGCGGCGTGCAGGAGTGCGTCGATCGTGCGTTGTTTGCGGGGGTCCACACTCGGCCTGTCTCTTGTAATCGTTGCAATAAGTCCGGTCGGTGCGTAGCGTACCGTCCGAGAGTTCATGCAAGCGTTGCAAGAACTCGGATCGGGGAGGAATCGTGACCGTTCGTACCGACCAGACCGCACCGCGACCGTTCCGGCAGCAGCGCTTCGCTCGGCTGCCCGAGTTTCCGCCGCGGCCGCACCCCTACTTCGCGTCGACGCCGCGGGAGCTGGAGATGGACTCGGCGTCGTTGGGGCCCGTCCGGGTGCACTATCGCGAATTCGGCAGTGGCGCACCGCTTCTGCTGATTCACGGCCTCATGACCACGAGCTACTCGTGGCGGTACGTCCTGGAGGGGCTCGGCGCCCATTTCCGTCTGATCGTTCCCGATCTGCCGGGCAACGGCCGCAGCGGCCAACCGGCCGTGCGACTTTCGGCACCGGCGATGGCGGCGTGGATCGGCGAATTCCAGGACACGCTGGGACTGCGGGGGTGTGCCGCGGTCGGCAATTCCCTCGGCGGTTATCTGGCCATGCGCCACGCCCTCGCGGATCCCGGCGCGTTCTCCCGCCTGGTGAACATCCATGCCCCGGCGTTCCCGGTCGCGCGGATGCACGCGTTGCACGCGGCGCTGTCGATTCCTTGTGCGACAACGGTTTTCGGGTGGTGGGTCCGGCGCGACACCATGCGTTGGGCGCACCGGGTCGTGCACTACTACGACGACACGCTCAAATCACTCGAGGAGGCCCGCGAGTACGGCACACCATTGGAGACCGCCGAGGGCATTCGCACCTTCGTCGGCTATCTGCGGGATGTGATGGCGCCCCGCGGGTTCGCCGAGTTCACCGGCGAACTCCGGAGGCGCCGGAGCGCACGGCAACCGTTCCCGATGCCGTTGCAGCTCATCTATTCCCGCCACGACCCGATGGTGCCGCCCGCCACCGGGCCGAAACTGGCCGGGCTCATACCGGATGCGCGGCTACACCGGCTGGACCACTCGTCGCACTTCGCGCACGTGGACAGTCCGGCCGAGGTCACCGCGTTGGTGCTCGACTTCCTGACCTCGGATGCCGGCGCACCCCGTGAGTGAATCAGTCGAAACGCTCTCTCGGACAAGGGATTACGTCAAGACGACCGTCGCCCGCCCCGCGATGTGCTCCAGGTCCGCGTTCTGCGGATAGACCTCGGAGTACGTGTCGATCCACGCCTCGACCCTTCCCGCGCCCGGGGCCATGCCCATTCCGGTGATCACGTTGTCCGGCAGGCCGACCACCGTGGTGCCGTCGACGCGCTGGGATTGTCCGCTGGTCAGGCCGGTGTCGGTGTTGCGCCAGTGCACGATGAGGTAGTAGGTCCCGCAGAACTCCCCGGTCTGCGTGATCTTCACTCGGACGCCGAAGGTGCCGGACTGTGGTTGCGGTGCGGTTTCGGCGTTGATGATCGCGGCGCAGTTGGGGCCGGGGACCCTGGTGAGGGTCGGGGTGAACTGGGCGACCGGATCGGTGGGGGTGGCGGTGGCGGGACCAGCCAGTGCGCAGCAGGTGGCTGCCGTCGCTGCCGCGAGCACGGCGGTGCGTCGTGTGAACTGTTGTAAGGGAACCTGTTTCATGCTCAGTCTGTCGTCCCGCGTGCGGACGGCGTTATGGATTCCCGAGCCCTCAATCCTCGGGGCAGACCGACAGTCGGACGTGTTCATCGCCGGGTGTTAGGTTCATGCCCGTGACCGATGAACCGGCCGACGGTCTCGACCAGCGCTCCTCGGATTCCCCGTATGTCGAGCGGGTCTACCGCGCGGGGCCGGGCGCGGGGGCGGTTCCGGCGCGGATGCGGTCGGTGGCGAATTCGAACTGGGAGCTGGTCGTGTGGCGCGATCGGGGGGAGACGCAAGTGTCGGTCCGCGGGCCGGAGACCGGTCCGACGGTGGTGGAACTCGGTGCGGGTGTGGGCGAGACGGTCGGGATCATCTTCCGGCACGGCGCGTTTCTGGCGTCGCTGCCGGTGCCGGGGCTGGTCGATACCGCGATATCGAGCCCGTTCACCACGGCTCGCTCGTTCGTGCTCGACGGTGAGGAGTGGGAGATCCCGGGCTACGACAACGCCGATGTGTTCGTGGACCGGCTCGTCCGCGCCGGGCTGTTGCGGCGGGATCCGCTGGTCACCGATGTGCTGCGCGGGGACACGACCACACTGGTGACGCCGCGGTCGGTGCAGCGGCGGGTGGCGGCGGCGACCGGGTTGACGCAGGGCGCGATCCGGCAGATCGAGCGAGCCCGGCTGGCGGTGCAGCTGTTGCGGGAGGGGGTCGCGGCGGTCGAGGTCGCGCAGCGGGCGGGGTATCACGATCAGCCGCATCTGGCGCGGTCGCTGACCCGGTTCACCGGTCGCACGGCCTCGCAGCTGCGGCGCGCCGACGACGAGGAGATGCTGTCGCTCCTGTACAAGACCGAGGTCGAGGTGCGGCCCTAGATTTCGGGGTGACGCCGGAAGACCCGGCACCCGAACATCTTTGGAGGCACTGTCATGGCATTCGCGCAGATCTACGTCAACCTGCCGGTCACCGACCTGGAGGCGAGCACGAAGGTGTACACGGCGATGGGGGGAACGATCAATCCGGACTTCACCGGCGACACCTCGGCGCAGGTGGTTCTCGCCGACGCGATCGTGGTGCAGCTGATGACCCGCGAGACGTTCGCGACGTTCACCGAACGCGACATCGCGAGCGGCTCGCTCGAGGTGATCAACGCGCTGGCGGCCGAATCGCGCGAGGAAGTGGATCGTCTGGCCGACGCGGCGTTGGCCGCGGGCGCCACCGAACCGCGCGCGGCCCAGGACATGGGCTGGCTGTACAACAGGGCGATCGACGATCCGGACGGGCACAGCTGGGAGCTGCTGGCGTACAACCCGAGCGCTGAGGAGGGGGACCCCACCACCGGCCAGAGCCGATAGGCCCTCGCCGCCTTGCGAGACAGTCAGTCCCAGCTAATGAGTGGCGACAGTGGCTGATCCAACCCGGGCGAGCCGGGTGGGCGTCGGCGCGAGGGTCGACGGCCACCCGGCCCGGAGCATGTCCGCTAGTCCTGGTGAACCGTCGCCTTGCCCTCGGCAAACGAGTAGCTGATCGATCCGTGCTCGAAACGGCTGATCTTGCCGCCCTCGATGTCCTCCTCGTCGGAGACCGGGTAGCCCAGCGGGCCGCCCGCGCCGCCCTGGGCCTCCCACGCCTCCCGGATGGCGCCGTACACGGTGTAGGTACCCGTCGGGAGGCTGAAATAGATGACGCCGCCGGTGAATTCCTGATACTTGCCGCCGTTGGGGGCGTCCAGCTCCTCGGAGATCGGCTCACCGAGGGGGCTCGACGCGCCGCCGGCCTCGTTGTAGTGATCGGCGATCGTTCCCTTGATTTCGAATCCCATTCGACAGGTTCCTTCCACGCGAATCTACATTCTGGCTAACGCCGAGCATCACAGTAGCCCAAGTGCGTTCGTTCCGTGGGGCGAGTCACGCGGCGATCAGAATCCGTACACCCGCTGTTTGCCCGCGACGAATGATCAACTCGCTCAGCGGGCTTCGCGGAGAGGCTGGCTACCAGCCAGTTTCCGATGCGAAAGGGCCTGTTGCACACGCGTCGTCAGGTCGGCCGGACGCGAGATCCCAGCATCGCCGCGGCGGCGACCAGGACGAGCAGCGCCGCACCGGTCGTGGTGGCGACGTGGATGCCCGTGACGAACGAGCTCCGGGCGGCGTCGGCCGAGGCGGGGTCGTCGCCCGACCGCGCGAGTGTCTCGCCGAGGGTCGGGGCGAAGTCGCCGCCGGCACGGAACACCAGCGTCGCGAGCGAGCCGAGGAGGGAAAGGCCCAGGGCGTGACCGAGTTCGAGGCTGGTCTCGGAGACGCCGAGCGCCGAGCCCGCCCGTTCCGGCGGCACCGCGGCCACGGCCAGATCGGGCACCAGCATGAACACGATCCCGTAGCCGATGCCCGCGATCGTGGAACCGGTGATGTACCAACCGATTCCGCCGTCGACGCCGATGCCGAGCAGCAGCAGGTTGCCGACGGCGGCCGCGCCGAGCCCGGCCCCGAAGGCGTTGCGCACCCCGAGCCGCCGCGCCACCCGGGCCCCGCTCATCGAGAACACGAACACCGCCATCGCTCCGGGGATGCCGAGCAGGGCCGCCTCGAAGGCGTCGCGCCCGGCCACCGATTGCAGGTACATGCTGGTGAGAGAGCCCATTCCGGCGCCGGAGAGGGTGCCCACCACGCTGGAGGTGACGGCGAGGCGAAATCCCCCGTCCCGGAACAACCGCGGATCCACCAGCGGTTCGGCGAGCCGTCGCTGCCGCCACACGAATACGGTCAGCACCATCGCGCCGACGACGCCCACCCCGATTGTCGCCGCGCTCATGGTCGCCGCGGCGGCCTCCTTCACCGCGTACACCAGCGGCAGGATTCCGGCGATCGACAGCACCACACTCGGCAGATCCAGCGGCCCGCGCCCGCCCGCCCGACGCTCCGGCAGCAGCAGCGGACCCAATGCGAGCAGGACCAGCAGTGCCGGGATATTGATCAAAAACACCGAGCCCCACCAGAAGTCGTGCAGCAGCACCCCGCCGATGATCGGGCCGACGGCCGACCCGCCCGCCGCGAACGCCGTCCACACGGCGATGGCGGTGGAGCGCGCGCGGGGTTCGGGGAACAGGCTCGAGATGAGTGCGAGGCTCGACGGCAGCAGCATCGCACCACCCACGCCCATCAGCGCCCGGGCCGCGATGAGCGCGGCCGCAGTCGGCGCGAACGCGGCGAGCACCGAGGCCAGCCCGAAGACAGTCGCGCCGCCCAGCAGGATCGCGCGCCGGCCGATTCGGTCGCCCAGATTTCCCGTCGTGATCAGCAGTCCCGCCACGACGAACGCGTAGATATCGAGAATCCACAGCCGTTGGGTGGCCGACGGGGTCAGGTCCTCGGTCACCGTCGGCATGGCCAGATACAGGATCGAGACATCCATCGACACCGGTAGGACCGGCAGGATCAGCACGGCCAGGCCCAGCCGGGGCCGGGTGGTAGCGGGGGTATCGATACGGGTCATCACCTGTCCTCCGCTCGGTGCGAACGACGTGCGTGGTCGGCGGCGGCGTGGGTCGAGCGGGCGGGCCAGTGATTAGCTGTTTATTTGCCAGGGTCACATCTTCGAGTATGCCCACTTATTACCGAATGGAAGAAAACGGTAATAACGAATTCGACACGAACGTCGTGTGACTGCTGAGGCGGGAGGGCAGCAATGTGACGGATGAGCAGGAGGCGTTCGGCGACCGATCGCATCGCGCGGCGCGTTGGCGCTGGACGAGAGGGCATACCGACCGCTACTGCTCCGGCGGGGGACCGGTGCGCGTGCCGGGCAGCGTACGGGCCGACAATCGTCATATTTCCCTGAATTTGCGGGCGCGCGTTGGAGTTTCCGCAACGGTTCGATTGTCGAGACGAGTCGGTTGAGTGTGAGCCGTCGTGCCCGTATCGGCCGCGTTTCCCTTCGGCTCGACGGGGGGCACTGTATTCGCGGCGAGACGGGCTTCTCCCGGTGATCGCCGAACGAAGACTCGCGGAGCAAGATTCGCACTTTCGATCTTGGGTGGGCTCCTCGTGCGCAACAGCTCAGCATGGTTCGACCCCGGACTCCGCGCCGAAGGTCGACACCTTCTGCTCAGCGGGGTATAGGGCTGTGGTCCCGCACTCGCGCACGCGAGATCGCCGCCTTGTCGAGGGGGAGCCAGCGACAGTCTCGAGAACTCGCGGCCGAACCGGGCTGCCGTGCGCCGGATGCGCGGTCGCCGGGCGCGACCACTGTCGACGTCGCGGCCGACTCGACCGTTCTCGAACAGGATTCCCGGCGGCGAATACGCGGGTACCGCATCGTCTTTCGGCGACAACCGTCGCAAACGGTTGCGTACCTCGGCGCGCGAATACGCGTGCACCGATAATGCATCACTCTCATGAATGCGAGGCGTACTGCCGGGTCTGATTGCCGTCCCGTTGCCATTGTCGCGTCGTCTTCATCGAATTCTCCCCCCTTTAGTCGAGCTGTTGACAGCGCACCCGCAGGTGGGGCAACCTTGGACCACGCGGTAGTTCCGTCTCGTACGATCTTTCTCGAGCTTTTTCGGCCGTCGGGTGTATCCCCGCCCGAACATCTGATCCTGACCTGTGGGGCTGGTGTGAGCGTAAATACAGATGCAGAGCACACGAAATTCGCGGTGGTGGAGAACGATCTCGACAACCTGGAATATTCGCTTGTGGAAGGCCCCGACGACGTATTCGACGACGGTTTCGAGCCCGTGGTCTGCGATATGGCCGACCTCGACGGCGATGCGGTCGCGCGGAATCGGTTCATCGATCGACTCGGCACGGCCATGGCGGATATCGGTCTCGTCATCCTGATCAACCATGGGGCCGAGGGGGTGCTGCCCGCGGCGACCGACGCGGCGCTGGAGATGTTCACGACGGTACCTCTCGAACGAAAGATGAGATACATCGCGACGGACTGCACATTCGGCGAGCCGCTGCTGATGGGGTACATTCCGCTCCACGAGAGTACGCCGTCGCTGCCGAATTCGGTGGAAGCCTGGGAACTCGACAAATCGGCATTCCGTATTCCGGGGGAGGATGCCAAAAAGGCCCTCACCTTCTGGCCGGAGGAGCGATTCGAGATCGCGTTGCGGCCGTATTGGCAGGCGTGCGAACGCATTGTCCTGCCCCTCGTGCACGCCATGTTCCGATATCTGGGCGTCGAGCCCTCGTTGTACGACGAAGAACTGTCGCCGCCGAACAGCGTGTTGCGGTTCAACCATTATCCGCCGATCGAGGAGGCCGAGGCCGGGCGGACCGGGCGCGTTCTCGCCCACGAGGACTACGGTCTGATCACCCTGCTGCCCGCCACCCCGGTCGAGGGATTGCAGGTCTTCCACCCGCGCCGCAAGACGTGGAGCAGGGTGTACGCGCCCGCCGGATCCTTCGTGATGAACAGCGGCGACTGGCTGAAGATGATCACCAGCGACCATTTCGCGTCCTGCACCCATCGCGTCGGCGTGCCGCGTGACCGCGCCCAGCGGGCCGTGCCCCGCCTCACCATTCCGTATGTGGTCCATCCGCACGAGACGTCGACCGTCGAGGTGTTGCCGGGTTTCGATCCGAAATATCGGCCGATCAGCGGGCGGGATTTCATGACGAGGTTGGCCGCGAGGTACGCGGATCGCTGATCGATCGCCAGGAGGCGGAAACGTGGGTATCAGTAACGCGAAGAAGGCGCTCGGCGCGTACGGCGTGGTGGACAAGGATCTCGATTACTCGCTCGAGGAAAGCCCCGACGACGTGTTCGACGACGGTTTCGCGCCGCCGGTCTGCGATATGTCCGAGCTGACCGGCGACGCGGCGGCACAGGAACGTTTCATCGAGAAGCTCGGCAGCGCGATGGCGGACACCGGGCTCGCGATTCTGATCAATCACGGCATCGATGCCGACCTGCTGGACGTCACCGACGCGCACGCATTGGCGCTGTTCACTACGATTCCCGAGGAACAGAAGCTGAAATTCGCCGCGACGGATTTCGTATACGGCGGAGCGTTCCGCCGCGGGTACTTCGCGGTCCAGGAGTGGACGCCGAACCGGCCGAACGCCGTGGAGGCGTGGGAGTTCTTCCGCGATTCCTTCCGTCTGCCCGGCGAGGATCACGCCAAGGCGCTGAGATTCTGGCCGCACGAGAAGTTCGAAACCGCGCTGCGACCGTATTGGCGGGCGTGCGAGGAAATGACGCTGCCGCTCGTACGAGCCCTCCTCCGCTATCTGGACATCGACGCCTCGATCTACGACGAGGAATTGTCACCGCCGTACGGCGTGCTGCGGATCAACCACTATCCGGCCGTCGCGGACCGGGTGAGCGGGCCCGCGAAGACCGGGCGTTTCATGACCCATGAGGACTACGGCCTGATCACCCTGCTGCCCGCCAATCCGATCGAGGGCTTGCAGGTATTCCACCCGCGGCGCAAAACCTGGAGCCGGGTCACCGCGCCGCGCGGGTCGATGATTCTGAACAGCGGCGACTGGCTTCAACTGGTCAGCAACGACCGTTTCCGCTCCTGTTCGCACCGGGTGTGCGCGCCGCGGGACCCCGGACATCGGGCGATATCCCGGATCTCCGTTCCCTATCTCGTTCTTCCCCGGGAAACCTCGACGCTCGACGTGTGGCCCGGCGGAACTCCCAAATACCGTTCGATCGGCGCGAAGGACTTCATGGCCAAGCTGGCCGGGAAATATGTGGACTACGCCTCCTGACGGCGCGACGAACGAACGGTGCGATGATGGACCACGCAGACTCCGGCCCCGAGAAATTCGTCGCGATCGTAGGGATGGATTGTCGGTTTCCCGGCGCCGATGATCCGGCGGGTTACTGGGAGATTCTGTCCGAGGGACGACACGTCTCCGCCGGTCTCCCCGCCGACCGCGGCTGGGATCTCCGGCGCGTCTACAACGCGGACCCGGCCGTGGAGGGGTCCACGTATATCCAGCGAGGTGGCTTTCTGCCGGATATCGGCGCATTCGATGCCAGCCTGTTCGGGATAGGCCCGCGCGAGGCCACCACAATGGATCCGCAACAACGCATGCTGCTGGAAAGCTCGTGGCTGGCGCTGGAACGCGCGCGGCTGACCCCGCGAGCGCTGAGCGAGGTCCGGGCGGGGGTCTATGTCGGCGCGACCGACAGCTATTACGGTCTGGCGGGCTCGCGGATTCCGGGCCTGGAGCGGCATCTGCTGATGGGCACGATGCTGAGCGCGACCTCCGGACGAATCGCCTACGCCCTCGGGCTCGGCGGGCCCGCCATCACCGTGGACACCGCCTGCTCGTCGGCGCTGGTGGCCGTGCACCTGGCGACGCGGGCGGTGCGGTCCGGCGAGTGCGAGGTGGCGATCGTGGGCAGCGCCACCGCGATCTGCGATCCGTCGATGCTGGCCCGATACTCGCGGCACCGGGTGCTGTCGGTGGATGGCCACTCGCGCGGATTCTCCGCCGACGGCAATGGTTTCGCTCCGGCGGAAGGGGTCGCGTCGTTGGTCCTGATGTCGCTGGAACGAGCGCGGCGGCTGAAAAAGCCTGTGCTGGCGGTGATTCGGGGCAGCGCGGTCAACGAGGACGGGGCCAGCGCCACCTTGCAGGCGCCCAACGGGCGCGCCCAGCGGGCCGTGATCGCCGCCGCGCTCGACGACGCCGGGCTGCGTCCCGAGCACATCGGGGCGATCGAGGCGCACGGGCCGGGCACGCCCCTCGGGGACGCGACCGAGGCCGAGACGCTCCGAGACGGTTACGCGCGGCACCACCGCGCGGACGATCCGCTATGGGTGGGTTCGGTCAAATCGAATATCGGCCACACCCTGGCCGCCGCCGGACTCGCGGGCCTGGTCAAAATGGTGCTGGCGCTCCAACACGAGCGATTGCCCGCCACGCTGCACGTGGAGCATCCCCTCGCGGGAGTCGACTGGTCGGGCGGAATGCGCCTGCTGCGGGAGGCCCGGCCCTGGCCGCGAACGACCGAACCGCGGCGGGCGGGTGTGCTGTCGTACGGGATCACCGGCACCAATGCCCATGTGATCCTCGAGGAGGCGCCCGCACCTCCGGACGTCGGGACAGGACGGCGACGAGGCTCGAATACCTCACCGCGGCAAGAGTTTTCGATGTTGCCGCTGTCCGGGGCGTCGCCGTCCGCGCTCGTCGCCCAGGCGCGGGCGCTCGCCGCGCACATGCGCACCCGACCGGAGCTGTCCGAGGTGGATCTCGGCTGGTCGCTCGGTACGACGCGCAGCGCGCTGGCGCATCGCGCCGTGGTCACCGGAACCGGGCGCGCGGAACTGCTGGCGCGGCTGGACGCCGTCGCCGCGGGGACACCGGTCGTGCCCGGGGTCGCCGTGGGGAAGGTTCGGCACGGACCCGGTCCGGTTTTCGTCTTTCCTGGACAAGGTTCGCAATGGGAGGGGATGGGTGCCCGGCTGCTCCGCGATTCCCCCGTATTCGCCCGCTCGGTGGCACGCTGCGCAGACGCGCTGAAACCCTATGTGACCTTCGACGTGCTCGGCGTGTTGCGGGGGGAGCGGAGTGCGCCGATCGAGCGGGCCGAGGTGATCCAGCCGCTGCTGTTCGCGATGTATGTGTCGCTGGCCGAATTGTGGCGCAGCCTCGGTGTCACGCCCGCGGCCGTCATCGGGCACAGCCAGGGCGAGATCGCCGCGGCGCATGTGGCGGGTGCGCTCACCCTCGACCAGGCCGCCCGCGTGGTGGCGCTGCGCAGCGCCGCGCTGCGAGCGGTCGACCGGCGAGGAGCCATGGCGGCGCTGGCGGTGCCCGCCGAGCGCGCGCGAAAGTTGTTGTTCCGGTGGGACGATCGGCTCGAGGTGGCCGTGGTCAACGGGCCGTCGGCCACGGTCGTCGCCGGTGACTCCGAGGCAATGACGGAGCTGCTGCGCCACTGCGAACACGCCGGTGTCGACACTCGGCTGCTGCCGGTGGACTACGCCTCCCACAGCCAACACATGGAGACCCTGCGCGACCGTATCCACACCGACCTCGCCGACCTCGAATGCCACCCGGCGCGGCTGCCCATCGTCTCCTCGACCACCGGCGAGATCAGCGACGCCACCCGTCTTGACGGCTCGTACTGGTTCGAAAACCTCCGCCGCCCGGTCGATTTCGACGCGGCCATCCGGCGCGCGCTGACCGCGGGCTATCGGCAATTCGTCGAGGTGTCGCCGCACCCCGTGCTGACTGGGGCCATCGACGACATCGCCGCCGCGGTCGACATCGACGCCGGGATCACCGCCACCTTGCAGCGCGAGTGCGGCGGCGGCGCGAACTTCCTCGCCGCCGTCGCCGACGCGCACGCACAGGGCGCCGATATCGATTGGGACGCAGTGTATCCCGACGCGCGCGAGGTCGACCTGCCCACCTACGCGCTGCAACGCCGGTCCTACTGGCTCCCCGCCGACAGGTCACGGGCGGCGCGCGACGGATCGTTCGATACCGCGGACCATCCGCTGATCACCGCCACCACCGACCTGTCCGACGGCGGGCTGTTGTGCCTGGGCCGCCTCGATCCGGGGGAACACGCGTGGTTGGCCGACCACAAGGTGTTCGACCGGGTCATCGTGCCCGCCACGGTGACCGTGGACATTCTCACCTGGTGCGCCGCGCGGGCGGGCGGCGGCGGAATCCGGGACCTGGTGCTGAGTTCCCCGCTGCCACTGCGGGATTCGGCCGTCGACATCCAGGTCGTGTGTGGCCGCCCGGGTAACGACGGCGGCCGCCGACTGACCCTGCACTCCCGCGAGCGCGCGGACACCGGGCCGTGGCGGTGTCACGGCGAGGCGACGACGATCATCGACCCCGCCCCGGCGAACGACGGAGGCGATGCCCGCGACGAGGCGTGGCCGCCGCCCGGCAGCCGTCCCCTGCCGGTGGACGGCTGCTATGCGGTGCTCCGAAACCGAGGCTACGACTACGGTTCCGGCTTCCGGAACCTCACCGCCGCCTGGCGCGTCGGCGACACGCTGTACGCGGAGGTCCGGCTCGGTCGGCAACCGGACGGACCCGCCGAGGGCTTCGCCGTTCATCCCGCGCTGATCGACTCGATCCTGCACGCGCTCCTGCTGTCCGGATCCGAGCGGGACACCCTCGTGCCGTACACGCTCGGCTCCGCGCGCATACTGCCGCGCCGGGCCGATCATCTGCGCGCCACCATAATTCCGGCCGGACCGGACCGTCACCATGTGCGGGTCACCGATACCGAGGGGAACCTCGTCGCGGACTTCCGGGATCTGCTCCTGCGTCCGGTGACCCGACGTGGGCTGCGGGATGTGCTCGCCGCACACGCCTTCCGGATCGCCTGGCGGCCAATTGATTTCGACAGCGACGGCGATACGTCGGGGTGGGCGGTTGTCGGCGCGCACCGTGACCTCCCGGGGGCCGAGGCGCACCCCGATGCCCGCGCGCTGACGCACGCGCTGCGGGCCGGTCGCCGTGTCCCGGAGGTCGTCCTGCTCGATCTCCGTCGCCAGGAACCCGGACTGCCCACGGAAACCGCGCTGTGGGAACGTCTTTCGCGCACGCTGACCGATATGCGGACACTACTGTCCGACGACACGCTCGACCGGACGACGATCGTCTGCCTCACGCGCGGCGCCGCCAGCGCGAGCTTCGCGGAATGCGTGTCGGACGCGGTCGGAGCGGCCTGCGCGGGAATGCTGCGCACGGCCCTGACCGAGAATCCGGGCCGCGTGCGGCTGATCGATCTCGACACCGGCCCGATCGATCCCCGGCTGCTGATCGGCGCGATCGGCTGCGGCCGTCCGCAATTGGCGGTGCGCGGCGGACGGGCCCTCGTCCCGCGGCTGGCTCCCGCGGGCGACGATCTGCTGCGGCCCCCTGCCGTCGACCAACCGTGGCGGCTCGTGCCGGGCGCGGACAAGACCCTGGACGGCGTCGCGACCGCGCCCGCACCCGACCTCACGCAGCCGCTCGAGCCGGATCAGGTGCGGATCCGCGTCGTGGCCGGCGGCGTGAACTTCCGCGATCCGCTCGTCGCGCTCGGCGTCCTCCCGGAAACCGCGCTCGGATTCGAAGTGGCCGGTCATGTCGTGGAGGTGGGCGAACGGGTCCGCGATGTGGCACTCGGCGCTCGCGTCGCCGCGGTCGTGCTGCGCGCGGGCGCGCGGCCCGGGGCGTTCGGGCCCTGGGCGGTCGTCGACCGGCGTGCGCTCCTGCCCGTACCCGACCAGTGGAGCGATGCCGAGGCCGCGGGTGCGCCCATCGCCTTCCTCACCGCCTACCACGCGCTCGTCGAACTCGCCGAGGTCAAACCGGATATGCGCGTGCTGATCCACTCGGCGGCGGGCGGGGTCGGCATGGCGGCCGTGCGGATCGCCACCCTACTCGGAGCCGAAATCTACGCCACCACAAGCCCTTCCAAGCAACGGCTGGTCGAGGCGATGGGAATCCCGCCGGAACGCATCGCCGACTCGCGCACGCTCGGATTCGAACAGCGGATCGCCGACAGCACCGGCGGCGATGGTGTCGATGTCGTCCTCGGCAGTCTGGCGGGCGAGACGGTGGACGCGTCGCTCCGGCTCCTGCGGCCCGGCGGAACCTATATCGAAATGGGGCGGACCGACCTGCGGGATCCCGCCGAGTATCCCGAAATCACCTACGCCGCAATGAATATCGCGGAACTTCCGATGACTCGGGTGGCCGCCGTCCTCGACAGACTCCGGGCGCTGTTCGCCGACGGCGGGTCGGGCCCGCTGCCCGTCCGAACCTGGCACATCGGCCACGCGCGGGAGGTGCTGCGGCACCTCGGGCAGGGCTACAGCACGGGCAAGCTCGTCCTGACCCAGCCCGTCGCGCTCGAACCCGAGGAGACCGTGCTGATCACCGGCGGCACCGGAGGTCTCGGTCGATCGCTCGCGCGTCATCTCGTCACCGCGCACGGTTGCCGTCATCTCGTTCTGGTGAGTCGCCGCGGCGATCGGGCGGCCGAGGCCCGGGAACTGGCGGCCGAACTGCGTGAGCTGGGGGCGGAGATCACGCTCGCGGCCTGCGATGTGTCCGACCGCGCCGCCCTGGCGTCGCTGATCGGCGGTATCCCGGCCCGCCATCCGCTCGGCGCGGTCGTGCACGCCGCGGGGGTGCTGGACGATTGCGTGTTCACCGAGATGACCGACGATCGGCTGCGAAAGGTGTTGGCCCCCAAGGCGTTCGCCGCCCGGTATCTGCACGAGCTGACCGCGGGGACGAAGCTGCGCGCCTTCGTGATGTTCTCGTCGGTCGCGGGGGTGATCGGCACGGCCGGGCAGGCGAACTACGCGGCGGCGAACGCCTTTCTCGACGCGCTGGCCTACCACCGGCACAGCGTGGGGCTGCCCGCCACCTCGATCGCGTGGGGGCTGTGGCGGCAGTCCAGCGGGCTCACCTCCCGCCTCGACGACACCGACCGCGCCCGGCTCGCCCGGCAGGGCATCGCCGCCCTCGACACCGCCGACGCGCTCGCCGTGTTCGATACGGCCCTGGAACAGAACGAGCCGCTGCTCGTCGCCACCGCGCTGTCGCGCGTCGACCCGGATACGCCGCTGGCGGAGATCCTGGCCGAACTGCCTCGGACCCGGACGCCCGCCCCGGACGGCGACGCCGCCGCACCCGAGCCCCGACCGGAGCTCATCGGCCTCCCGCGCGGCGAACGCGTGAAGGCGCTGACCGCGTTGATCCGTGCCCATGCGGCCCTCGTCCTCGGCCACCAGGACCCCGACGCCCTCGCCGCGGACCGGACCTTCCGGGACGCCGGATTCGACTCGCTGTCCAATGTGGAACTGCGCACCCGCCTCACCGGCGCCACCGGCGTGCGGCTCACCGTCGCGAGCATCCTGGACCATCCCACGCCGACCCGGCTCGCCCTGCACATCGATGAGCAACTCCGGTAGCGAGAGTGGACCCGCGGAAGGAAGGCTCATGCCGACAACAGATGTAGAGGTACGCGATCTCCGACCGTCCGACCTGGACCGGGTGGTGGAATTGGAGCACGCCAAATGGGATCGTGCGCAGGCCGCGACCCGGGCGGAATTGTACGAGCGGATCGATCGCCTGCCCGGCCATGCCGCCGGGGCGTTCTCGGCGGACGGGGAGAAACTGCTCGCGTCCATGTTCGCCCGGCCTGTCACGAGGGAAACGGTTCGCGACGCGGACAGTTGGCGCGGGTGCGCCTACGCACCCCTGCCCCCGGCCGGGAGCACCGATTGCGTATTCGGCGTCAGTTTGACCAGTACCAGCGCCGACGCGGCCGAGGCGCTGTTCCGCTCCTTCCTGCCGCGATTGGCCGACATGGGTTATCGCCACCTGTACGGCGGGTCGACCGTCCCCGGATTGCGGGAATGGCTCGCGGCCCATCCGGCGGGTTCGCCCGACGCGTACGCGCGGGCGACGAACGAGGACGGCACACCCCTGGACCGCCAACTGCGCTACTACCACATGCACGGCTTCACGACGATCGTCGCGGTCAAGCCGAACTACTTTCCGCACTCGCAGTCGCTGAATTACGGAGTCGTCATCCACCGGAGTCTCTGAAGGGTGAGTACCGTGCCGCAGCTGCCACCTGCCACCGCGCCGTTGAGCGACTACATCGCACGACGAGAACCGGCGTTCTTCCCCGGCCTGGCCGCGGGGTGGCCCGCCGTCCGGCGGTGGGATTTCGACTTCCTCGGGCGACTCCGGCCGGAGATGTCGGTTCGATTGGTGCGGGGAGATCGGGAGAGCGGTGCGACGCGTTTCGTCGAGTCGACGCTGGGCGCCTACATGCGGCTGCTCGCGCGCGACGAGTTCGGCGAGGAGTTCCTGTATCTCAAGGAATTCGATCTCCTGCGGCGTTTTCCGCACCTGCACGCCGACATCTCGCCGCGTAGAGAACTCCTTCCGCGGCGCGCGTTCGCCCCGCCGCCGGGAGTCTGGGTCGGTCCCGCGCGGGCGCGGACCGGGGCCCACTACGACCTCCTGGGCAATATCGCCGTCGTGATTCGCGGCGGCAAGCGTTTTCGCGTCGCGCCGCCCGGTTTCGTCGAAGCGGCCGATGCCCTGTCGGCGAAATACGACCCCTTGGCGCGCCTGTCGGCCCGGCCCTTGGCCGAGATCGCCGCGGCCACGCGATCCGAGGACAGGCTGTACGAGGTCGAACTCGTCGCCGGTGACGTCCTGTACGTGCCCGATCGCTGGTGGCACGAGGTCCGCAATCGCTCGGCGAGCATTCTGCTGAGCGGATTCTTCGGCGGCTACGGACATGTCGCGGCGCGGGCGGCCCAGGTGGCCGTACGCCACGGTCTGCATCTCGCCCACCGCGACCGCGCCACGGGATGCACCTGCCATGAAACCGGTAGCGGCGACAAGGAGTACCGATGAGAGCGTTCGTCCTCGACGATTTGAGCCGGCTGTACCGGGCGTGTGAAGGAGCCGAACGGGACCTCACGGAGAAGGCCCTCGACCAACCCTTCACCGATCTCGGGCTGGATTCGCTGGGCACGATCGAATTGGCCGAACGGATCCAACGGGAATGGCCTGTTCGGATTCCGACGCTGTTACCCCACGAGACCGTGGAGATTCTCCGAACCCCGCGTCTCGCACTCGAATACGTCAACAAGCTCTTGGTCGCGGCGCGGGAGACGGAAGGGGTTCGCGAGTGATACCGACCGCGCCGGGCGCGCGGCCGCTGGTCGGCCACCTGCCGTCATTCCTGAAGCAGCCCTTCGCGTTTCTGGCGCGGCTGCCCGAACACGGCGATGTCGTGCGGATCCGGCTCGGGCCGAAAACCGCTGTGGTGGTGTGTGATCCGGGATTGACCCGCCGAGTTCTGGTGGACGACCGGACCTTCGACAAGGGTGGGCTGTTCCTGGAACGCGAGCGGGAGTGGCTGGGCGACAGCGTCGCCACCTGTACCCATGGCACGCATCGGCACAAGCGGCGCCTGGCCCAGCCCGCCTTCCATCCGAGACGGATCGCGGGCTACGCGGACACGATGACCACGCAGATCGCCGCGGTCGTGGACGGCTGGCATTCCGGTCGAATCCTCGATGTGTGCCCCGAGATGTTCACCATCGCGTCCCGGGTCTTCGGCGCGGCCATGTTCTCCAGCACCCTCCCGGCCGCGGCGCTGCATCGGGTGATCGGCGATCTCACCACCACCTTCGACGGCACCTTCCATCGCACGCTGCTCCCGGACGCGGTCGGCCGCTTGCCGATTCCCGGCACGCGGCGGTACCACACCGCCAATCGCCGGTTGCGGGCGACGATGAACGGCATCATCGCCGAGCGCCGCGCGAGCGGCGTCGACAACGGGGATCTGCTCTCGGCGCTGCTCGCGGCCCACGACCGCGACAGCGACGCGCGCGGCGACGTGAGCGACGCGGTCGTGACGTTCTTCGTCGCGGGCGCGGAGACCACCTCCGCCGCGCTGTCGTGGGTGCTGTATTCCCTTGCGCGACAACCGGATATCGAGGCGCGGTTGCATGCCGAGGTCGACGCGGTGCTCGCGGGACGACTGCCCGAGTACGGCGATCTGGAACGGCTGCCGCTGGCGAGCCGGATCGTCACCGAGACCCTGCGGCTCTACCCTCCCGCCTGGTTCTTCACCCGCAGGGTCACCACCGCGGCCGGGCTCGGCCCGTACGAGCTGCCCGCCGGGAGCACGATCGCCCTGAGCCCCTACGTCATTCAGCGGCGGCCCGACCTGTTCGACGCACCCGACCGGTTCGATCCCGACCGGTGGCTGCCGGAGCGCGCGGTGTCGTCCCCCGACGCCCTGCTGCCCTTCGGCGGCGGGGCCAGGAAGTGCATCGGCGAAGCCTTCGGGATGACCGAGGTCGTGCTGGCCCTGGCGATCATCGCGAGTCGCTGGCGGTTGGCGACCGTGCCCGGTGTCCGCGTCCGGCCGCCGCTGTCGGTTTCGTTGGTACCCGGAGGGCTGCGTCTGCGTCTCGTCGACCGCCGGTCGGCGCGGGACTGAGAGGAGTGGTCGGTGTTCCAGTTGACCAGGGCCGCACGGGAATTGCTGCCGTCCGATGACGACGTCGAGTTCTATCGGCGGCACGGCTGGTACGTCGCGCCGCGCTTGTTCACCGACGCGGAGATCGACGAGGCATTGGCCGCGGTCGCGGCGCATCAGCGAGGCGAGCGGGACGACCCCCTGCCCGGCGCGATCGACGAACTCTACGACTGGGTTCCGGGCGCGACGCATCAGATCCGGTTCAACGACTATGTGGCGCTGACGAATCGCCGCCTCCGCGATTTCATGCTGCGCCCCATGATCGCCGCCACCGCCGCCCGGCTGGCGCAGACGAGCCGAATTCGCCTGTGGCAGAGCAGCATCGTCCACAAACAGCCGCAGACCGGGGACGGCGACACCACGATCGGCTGGCACACCGACCGTGCCTACTGGCGCAGCTGCACCTCGACGAAGATGCTGACCGCGTGGATCGCGCTTCAGGACTGCGACGAGGATATGGGTCCGGTGGTGATGGTCGACGGAAGTCACCGCTGGCCGGATACACCGGAGGTGCGGGCGCTGCGCTGGGGTCGAACCTTCTTCGGCGTCGATCCGGCGTTGTTGCAGGACCGCCTCGAACGCACCGGGATGCCGCTGCGATACGTGCCGTTGCTGTTGCGCAAGGGCCAGGTCAGTTTTCACAACTGTCTGACCGTCCACGGCAGCGGACCCAATCGGAGCGGGAAGGCCAGGATCGGGGCGGCGGTCGATATGCAGGACCGCTCGAACCGCTATCAACGGGTCTACGACGACGCGGGCGAATTGCAGTCCTATGCCAATGACCGGATGTGCCGACGGCTACCGAACGGTGACTTCGACTACAGCGATCCGGTCATCTGCCCGGTGCTGTGGGATGCCGAATCCGATTGATCTACAACGACTTTCGCGGGAAGAGGTGTCATGTTCGAATTGTCGCCGAACGAACGAGAGTTGCTGCCGTCCGAC
This sequence comes from Nocardia sp. NPDC004068, assembly GCF_042874315.1. Lineage (NCBI taxonomy): Bacteria > Bacillati > Actinomycetota > Actinomycetes > Mycobacteriales > Nocardiaceae > Nocardia > Nocardia sp. NPDC004068. Next base: position 348,639 of record NZ_JBIAMW010000009.1, on the reverse strand, counting down.
GACGATGTCGAGTTCTATCGGGAGCACGGCTGGTTCGTCACCCCGCGGCTGTTCACCGACGAGGCCGTGGACGCCGCCGCGGCGGCGCTGGCGGACCATCACCGCGGCGAGCGCGACCGGGTCCTCCCCGTCCCCCTCGACGAGATGGACGACTGGGTCGAGGGTTCGGCCCACGCGATCCGATTCAATGATCACGTCGCCCTGACCAGTGATCGTCTCGGCGGCTTCATGCTGCAACCGCTCATCGCGGCCATCGCGGCCCGGCTGGTGGGGACCCCGCGGATCAGGCTCTGGCTGAGCAGCTTGATCTACAAACCGCCACGCACGCGGGTCACCCTGGAATGGCATGCCGACCGCGTGCACTGGCACACCTGCACCTCCACCAAGATGGTGAGCGCGTGGATCGCCCTCCAGGACTGTGACGAGACGATGGGACCGGTTGTGATGATCGACGGCAGCCATCGGTGGCCGGACACCGCGGAGATCCACGCGATTCGCCACAACGACACGTTCTTTCGCGGCGACGACCCGGCGAAGGCGGAGCGCATGCTCCAGCGCACCGGAATGCCGATCCGGCGGGTGCCGCTCCTGCTGCGCAAGGGGCAGGTGAGTTTTCACAGCTGTATGACGATTCACGGCAGCGGGTCGAATCTGAGCGACCGTCCGCGCGTCGGACTGATCGTGCACATGCAGGACGACGCGAACCGCTATCAACGCGTGCACGACGAAACCGGCAGGCTGCTCACGCATTTCAACGATCGGATGTGCGGCCGGCTGCCGAACGGGGACGTCGACTACCGCGACCCGGCGATCTGTCCGGTGTTGTGGGAGTCGGCCGAATGAGCTCGCGGGTGCGGCTCAACGGGGAGCGCCCGGCGAATACTCCTCGTGCGGAACGGCTTTCGCCCACAGCGCGTCGCGGACGGCGATCGCGCGCGCGACCTCGACCGGGTCACGGGTGAGGCCGTAGCCGACGAAATCCTCCTCGTCGAACAAGGTCCAGGCGAGGGTGTCGTCGTCGATCAGGCACCACTCGTCGGTGGTGTGATCCTCCGGCCGCACCCGATGCCGGGGAAGCCAGCGAATATCCTCACCGTGCGCCTGATTGCGTCCGGTCACCGCGTGCAGGAAGGAGATGTATTCGGTCAGGGGTTCGGTGACGACCCGGACGCGTTGCATCGCGACGCCGCGGGCGGTGGTCGCGTCGCACAGATCCTCCCATTCCTTCCACAACACCGGATAATCGTCGGGATCGAGCGGCACCAGGCCCGCCCGATAGCGGCGCATCGGTTCGTGCTCGTCGCTCACGACGTGGAAGTCCTCCACCTCGAATTGGAAGGCGCGGTAGGTGGCCCGGCCGAACAGCGAGGCCAGCTCGGATCGGGGCAGAAACAACATGTCACGACTCCAGCGCTCGGCATTTCTCGGACAGTCTGTGGGCCACATCGGTCATGAAATCCATACCGCTCGCGGGCGCGAATTTCGGATCGAATTCCGGCAGTACCCGGACGACCGCCGCAGGATAGGGGTGCAGCGTATAGAGGACAGTGACCCGGGGCACGGCCCACTGGGCGGGGTCGCGTGGCACGCTGACGCGATGGGTGCAGGCGCGGAAATGGTCGTTACCGATCACCCGCAGCCATTCGCCGCTGATCACGACGAGCGCGTCGGCGGGTGTGCGCACCCGGCTCCACGCCCCGCTCCGGGGGCGATACACCTGGAACCCTTCCACCGGGCTGCCGAGCATGAGGCTGAGGAGCCCGTAATCCTCGTGGGCGAGCACGCGAGCCGGTGAGGCGAGAGCTCCGGGGGCGGTGGCGATGGGCGGGTAGTGATTGATGCGCAGGACGTCGTTCGTCGGGGCGATGTCGGCGTCGTATCGCGCGGGATCGACGCCCAGATATTCGAACAGCGCCCTGCCGAGCGGTGGGATCAGTTCCTCGCAGCGTTGCCAGAAGGTGCGCAATGCCGGTTCGAATTTCTCGTCCGGCCACCGGTCGAGTGCGCTCGCCGGGTCCTGTCCGGTAATTCGGAAGGCGGATCGGTCGAATTCCCAGGCCTCCACCGCGTGGGGGAGGGACGGCATGCTCTCCTGGAGTGGCACGTACCCCAGATAGTAGGGTTCGCCGTAGGCGCAGTCCGGCGAGACGAAACGCATCTTCCGCGCCTCGGGTACCGTCGTGAAAATACTCAGCGCGTCGGCCTCGGCGGCCCGGAGTTCTTCGGGGGCGATGCCGTGGTTGATCAGAATCGCCGATCCGGAATCCGCCATGGCCGAACCCAGGATATCGATGAAACGATCGCGCGCCGCCGGGCCACCCCACAGATCCCGCATATCGCAGACCGGTGGCTGGAAATCGTCGTCGAAGAGGTCGGCGGGACTTTCGATGAGCGTGGGGCCGGGATCGCCGAGGTCGGTTGCCTTCTCGCTCACGCCTGCACCCCTGTCGGATGAGTCCGATGATGATCGGCCGCTGCGAATCGTGCTGTCTCCAACGTTCGCAGCACCCGGCCGCGCTGTCAACACCCGACCGGTTCCGAAGATCCCATCTGTCCTGTTGTGCCACATATCGATTCGGCTTCCGGAACCGGATTCTTGTGTGACACTGGAGATTCGGAACCGGTGTCGGCGCCCCCTGGAAGGTGCGTGGCGATATGAGTTCGACCGCGAATCGACGAACATTCCTCCGAGGCACCGCGCTCGTCGCCGTGCAGGCTTTCGGAGTATCGGCGTGTGCGAACGGATTCGGCGGAACCGGAACGGTCGGCGACACCATCCGGTTCGGCTTCCTGGCCGATATGCAGGTGCCCGATCCGGACATCTTCTACGAGGGCGAGGGCCTCCAGGTCACCCTGAGCGCCTACGAGGGACTCGTTGCGTACCAACCGGATTCGCCCGAGATCGGGCCCGCCCTCGCGGAGTCGTGGACGGTGGTCGACGACGGGCGCACCTACACATTCCGGCTCCGCGCGGGGGTCACCTTCCACGACGGCACGCCGATGACGGCCACCGCGATCATCGAGAGTTTCCACCGGCGTTCCGCCGTCGACCAGGCGCCCGCCTATCTGATCGCCGATGTGGAGTCGATGTCGGCGCCCGACGACGCCACGCTCGTGATCGCGCTCCGGGAACCCGTCGAGCCGTTCCTGCACTACCTCGCCTGTCCGTGGGGGCTGAAGGCCGTGAGCCCCACCGCCGTGCGGACCCACAGCGTGAACGGTGATCTGGCGCAGGACTGGTTGAGCACGCACGACGCCGGAACCGGGCCGTACCGGATCGCGGAATTCGTGCGGGGCAGCCACTACACGCTGACCGCCTACGACGGCTACTGGGGGACGCGACCGGAGTTCACCACCCTGCGTATCGAGATCATCCCCGACATCACGACGCAACGCCTGCTGCTGGAACAGGGGCAACTCGACATGATCACCAAGGGGTCCCCGGTCGCCGCGATCGAGGCGATGCGGACGAACCCGCGGCTGACGGTGACCCAACGTCCCACGGCGTTCAAATCGACGATCTTCCTGAACTGGAAGCGAGGCGCGTTCGCCGATCCGGAGTTCCGCCGGGCGATGCGCGCGGCGGTGGACATTCCCGCGCTCGTCGAGCCCGCCTACGGTTCGACCGCGTCCCGATCCACCCAGTTCTACCCGGCCGGGGTGTTGCCGGAGGGCGTCGCGCCGGACGCGCCCGATCACGACGTGTCCCCGCTGAGGGCGCTGATCGCGAGGCTGCCCGACGGTGACAAGCGGATCGATCTCGCCTACGACGAGGCGGGCGGGGCGACCGACGCCCGCGTCGCCGAACTGCTCCAGACGCAGCTGGCGGCATTGGGGCTGACCGCCCGCGTGCGGGCGCTGCCCACCTCGCAGGTGTTCGCGCTGCACGCCGCGCCCGTCGGGCAGCAACCGCATCTGCTCGTCCACGGGTACGGCGGCGACGCGCTCGACGCCGATACGACATTGCGGATCTTCTTCCGCACGGGCGTCGCGCCGATCAACTGGTTCAACTATTCCGATCCCGCGTTCGACGCCGTCATGGACGCCGGGAAGCGATCGGTCGGCAAGGCCGACGCCGAGCGGCACTGGGTCGAGGGCGCTCGGATCGTGACAAATCAGGCATGGATCATCAACCTCTGCGATATCGCGGACGTCATCGTGACCGGTTCGGGCATCGGCCGGATCGTGCATACCCTGCTCGGTACCGGAATGGTGCCGATCAACGAGCTTCGACGGGCGGCGGCGAGGTGACGGGCCCGCCGATCGGACCGGCCCGCGCGGCCGTGCGGGACCTGCGCGTGACGTTTCGCCGCCGGGGCGTCGCGGTGCGTGCCGTGCGGGGAGTGGACCTCGAGATCGCGGCCGGGGAGATCCTCGCGCTCGTGGGGGAGTCCGGTTCCGGTAAGAGCGCCTTGGGGTCGAGCCTGCTCGGCCTGCCGGTGGGGGATCCGCCCGCCGTCGTCACCGGGCGGGCCGAGGTGTGCGGTGTCGACATGGTCGCCGCCCCGCCCGCCGAGCGACGCCGGATCCGTCGCGCGCATCTGGGCGCGGTGTTCCAGAACCCGATGACGTCGCTGAATCCGACCATGCGCGTCGGCGACCAGCTGCGTGAGGTCGTCGGCTCGACCGCGGCGGCGGCCCGACTGCTCGACCTGGTCGGAATTCCGCACGCCGCGCGCAGGTTGCGGTCGTATCCCCACGAGCTGTCCGCGGGTATGCGGCAACGGGTCATGATCGCGATCGCGATCGCCGCGCACCCCGATCTGATCATCGCCGACGAACCGACATCGGCGCTGGATGTCACGGTGCAGGCGCAGATCCTGGCACTGCTGTCCGACCTGCGGGGCGAACTCGAGTGCTCGGTGTTGCTGATCACCCACGACATCGGTGTCGCCGCCGAGATCGCCGACCGGGTCGCGGTCATGTACGGGGGACGCCTGGTCGAGATCGGTGCCGTGGCCGATGTTCTCGCCGCGCCCGCGCATCCGTACACCGCCGGGTTGCTGGGTTCGCGGCTGGATCTCACCCTGCCGTTGGGTCACCCCATCCCGGTGCTGACCGGTATGCCGCCGGATCCGAGCGATCCGCCGCCGGGGTGTCCGTTCGCGCCGCGGTGCGCGCTGCGTATCGACGACTGCGAGCGGTCGCCGATCCCGCTCACACCGGCGGCCACCCATGCCGGGACCGCGGCGTGCGTGCTTCCCGAGCCGGTCGACCGGGCCGGGGCGCGTCGGCTGCCGCCCGCGTTTCCGCCGCTGGCCCCGCGCGTCGACGCACGACCGGCGGTGCGCTGCGTCGACGTCGGCAAGGAGTACCGACTGCGCGGCGGTCCGGCCCGGCGCGAGACGCTGACGGTGCTGCGCGGGGTCACCCTGCGGGTGGCGGCGGGGGAGGCCGTCGCCGTGGTGGGTGAGTCCGGGTCGGGCAAATCGACGCTGTTGCGGGTGATCGCGGGACTGACCGAGCCGGACGGCGGTGTCGTCGAGGTGTCCGGGGCGTCGACGCAGATGATCTTCCAGGACGTCAGCGCGTCGCTGACCCCGTGGCTGACCGTCGAACGACAGGTCGGTGAGCGGCTGCCGCGGACGCTCGGCCGGGCGGCCCGCCGGGCTCGGGTGATCGCGGCCCTCGAACGGGTGGGACTTCCGGCGGCCGTCGCCGACCTGCGTGCCGAGAATTTGTCCACCGGGCAGCGTCAGCGGGTCGCGTTCGCGCGGGCGACCATCGTCGTCCCGTCGGTCTTGCTGTGCGACGAGCCGACCTCGGCATTGGACGCGCCGCTGGCGGCGACGACACTGAACTTGATTCAGGCGCTGCGGCGGGAGTTCGGGCTCACGGTCGTCTTCGTGACCCACGATCTGGCCGCGGCCCGCTTCATCGCCGACCGGGTCGCGGTGATGTATCGCGGGGAGATCGTCGAGATAGATACCGCCGAAAAGGTGGCACAGGCACCCTCGCACCCCTACAGTAGGACGCTGGTGGCCGCGGTGCCGAAGCTCGGGTGCGCGCCCGAACAACCGCGCGGCGAACCGATCGTCGCCGCGTCGGCGCCCGACAATGGCCCGGGCGGCGCACCCACGCCCGCGGCGCTACGACGACGCCCGAGACCCGGCGAGGCGATCACGCTGGGTGTGCTCGCGGCGCTGATCCTCGTCATGCTCGCCGCCTCCTGGATCGCCCCCTACGACCCTCAGCTCCCCGTGGGACATCCGGTCTCCCCACCTGACGCGGCCCACTGGCTCGGCACCGACGAGATCGGGCGCGACATCCTGAGCCGGGTCCTGATCGGGATGCGGTCCAGTTGGTGGGGTGCGCTGTGCGTGATCGCGTCCGGGGTCGTCGTCGGCGGCGCGGTGGGACTCGTCGCCGGAACGGTCGGCGGGATCGTCGACCGGATCCTCATGCGGATCACCGATCTGTTCATCGCCCTGCCCGCACCCCTGCTCGCCATCGCGGTCGTGGCCGCGATCGGTCCGTCGTACGCGCACACCCTGGCGGCGGTGGCGCTCGTCTGGTGGCCGCTGTACGCGCGCGTCGTGCGGGGCGAGGTGACCCGGCTCCGAGCGCTGCCGCACATCGACGCCGCGCGGATGTCCGGCGCGGGCCCGCTCCGGCTGGGCCGGCTGCATCTGCTGCCCGGCGCGTGGCCGCCGACCATCGTCGCCGCCAGTCTCGATGTCGGTGCCCTGATCCTCATGCTGTCGGGCCTGTCCTTCGTCGGACTCGGCGCTCCCGCACCGGCTCCGGAGTTGGGCGCGATGTGCGCGCGGGGGCTGGCCTACCTCCTCGATTCCTGGTGGATCCCGATCATGCCCGCGATCGGGCTGTTCGTCCTCGCCACGATCGCGAACCTCACCGGTGACGTGCTCCGCGACCGCCTCACCGATCGCTGACCGCGCCCGCTGTTCCCAGCAAGGGAGTGATCCGAATGCTCGAAGTCGTTGCCCGGCGCGGCATCTCGACGATCCTCGTGCTGCTCGCGCTCGTCGCCGCGGTGTTCGTGCTCCGACAGGTCTCGCCGGTCGATCCGGCCCGAGCGTATGTCGGCGACCGGGCCTCCGCCGAGGTGGTCGAGCGGGCGCGGCACGATCTCGGCCTCGATCGGCCGCTGCCGGTGCAGTACGCCGACTACGTCGGCAAGGCGGCCACCGGGGATTTCGGGCAGTCCGCGGTGACCCGTCGGCCGGTCGGCTCCGATATCGCCGAATTCCTGCCCGCCACAGCCGAATTGGTCGGCTGCGGATTCGTGCTGGCGGTGGTGCTCGGCATCCTGCTCGGCACGGCGACCGCGTTGCGGTGGCGCGGATCGGAGGTGGTTCGTCTCGTGCTGATCGGCGGCTCATCGATGCCGGTCTTCCTCGCCGCGCTGTTCGGAATCCTGCTGTGCTACAAGGAATTCGGTCTGCTACCCGCGCGCGGGCGCAGCTCCTACGCCGACGCGCCCGACGGGCCCTCCGGATTCCTGCTCATCGACTCGCTGCTCGCCGGGCGGCCGACCGTATTCCTCGACGCCGCGGCGCATCTGGTACTTCCCGTCGTGTGCCTGTCCCTGGTCCCGGCGGTCGCCATCGGTCGGGCGCTGCGCAGCAGTATGCAGCACACGCTCCGCGCCGATCACGTCCGCACCGCCCGCGCCAAAGGTCTGCCCGAACTCCGCGTCGTCGCCAAACACGCGCTGCGAAACTCCCTGAACTCCACCATGTCCATCGCGGGCATGCAGGTCGCCGCCCTGTTCGGCGCCGACATCCTGCTGGAACTGATCTTCGCCTGGCCCGGCCTCGGCCTCTACACCGCCCAGGCCATCAAGATCGCCGACTACACCACCATCGCCGGAATCACCCTGACCCTCGGCGCGATCTACGTGCTGACCAACTTCCTGGTCGACCTCGGGCAGGCCCTCGCCGATCCCCGAACTCGGCAAAGCTGACGAGGGACGGCAGGCCGATCTCCAAAATCTTGAAAACTCCAGAGCCGGAGGGCTTTTCGATCCAGGAGACCCGGGTATGGCGGCAGTACCGAAGTTCGCCGCGGCCGATCCTCAGCGCGTGATCGCCGGGTCGGGGGAGCAGGGGTGTGGGGACCGGATCCGATCGGCGAACCGTCACGACTTCGACGGAACGGAGCAGGAGGATCATTATGTCCGGAACTACCGAAGGGCAAGCCGCGGAATCGGACCCGATCGCGGTGATCGGAACGAGTTGCCGGTTCGCGGGTGGGGTGGACAGCCCGGACACGTTCTGGGAGATGCTGGTCGAGGGCCGCTATTCGGTGTCGGAGATCCCGGCGGACCGGTGGGAACAACCCGAGGACGCGCGCGCGGCCGCGGTGTGGCGGAGGACGACGCGGCGGGCGTCGGTGCTCGACGATGTCGCGGGATTCGATGCCGCGTTCTTCGGGATCTCGCCGCGGGAAGCGGTGATGATCGATCCGCAGCATCGGATCGTGCTCGAATTGGCTTGGGAGGCTTTGGAACACGCGGGTCTTCCGGTGGAGCGGTTGCGAGGCACCGACGCGGGCGTGTTCGTCGCGGCCACCTCGCACGACTATTCGGAGCGATTGCGGGCCGATCTGCGGACCCTCGAGGCGTGGGCGGTCAACGGCGCCAACGCCTTCGGAATCTCCAACCGTATCTCCTTCGCCCTGGATCTGCACGGTCCGAGCATGACGGTGGACACCGCGTGCGCCGGGTCGCTCAACGCGATCCATCTGGCGTGCGGGCATCTGTGGCGCGGGGAGATTCCGTTGGCGGTGGTGGGCGGCGTGAACGTGATCGCCGGGCCGGGATCCACGGTCGCGCTCGAGGGCACCGGGGCGACCGCCGCGGACGGGCGCTGCAAGGCGTTCGACGCGGCGGCGGACGGGTACGGGCGCGGCGAAGGCGCCGCGGTGGTGGTCTTGAAGCGGTATTCGGACGCGGTCGCCGACGGTGACCGGGTGCTGGCGCTGATCCGCGGCACGGGCGCGTTCCACGACGGGACCGGCGACGGTTTCATGACGCCGAACGGCGAGGCCCAGGAGCGGATGCTGCGCGCGGTCTATCGCCGCTTCGGCATCGATCCCGCGAGCGTCGACTACGTCGAGGCGCACGGAACCGGGACGCCCGTGGGCGATCCCATCGAGGCCGCCACGCTGTCGCGGTTCTTCGGCGCGCACCGGACTGCCGACGACCCGTGCCTGATCGGCTCGGTGAAGCCGAATATCGGACATCTCGAGGCGGGAGCCGGGATCGCCGGTGTCATCAAGACCGTTCTCGCCCTGAACCGCGGGCGGCTCCCGGCCAGCCTGCACACCGAACTCACACCGTCCGTCGACTGGGCGGCCTCCGGGCTCCGCGTGGTTCCCGCCCTGATGCCGTGGCCGCGGCGGGACGGGCCGAGACGCGCCGGGGTCTCGGGCTTCGGCGTCGGCGGCGCGATCGGACACGTGATCCTGGAGCAGGCGCCGGAGCGGACCGCGGAACCGCATTCGCCGAATCGGCCGGGGCCGTGGGTGTTTCCGTTGTCCGCCCGATCCGAGGCCGGGGTGCGCGCGGCCGCCGGTCGGCTGGCGGACTGGTTGCAAAAGACTCCCGAGGTCCCGCTGTCGGCCGTGGCCGCCACGCTGGCGACGCGGCGCTCCCATCTCCAGGTCCGGGCCGCGGTCACCGCCGCGAACGGTGACGAACTCGCCGACGCGCTGCGAAACCTGGCCGCGGGCAACGACATCGGAGCCGAACGGGCCCGCGTACTTCCCACCGACCGCCGCGATCCGGTATGGGTGTTCTCCGGGCAGGGCGCCCAGTGGAGCGGCATGGGCCGCGAGTTGCTGCGCGAGGAGCCCGGCTTCGCCGAGGTGATCGACCGGCTGGGTCGGATCTTCGAGCAGGAGTGCGGTTTCACCCCCCGCGCGGCGATCGAGGCGGGGGACTGGTCGTCGCCGGTCCGCACACAGGCGATGGTGTTCGCGATGCAGGTCGCCCTCGCACACGTGTGGTTCGAGCGCGGCCTGCGACCGGGCGCGATCGTCGGGCACTCCACGGGCGAGATCGCGGCGGCGGTCGTGGCCGGTGTCCTCGACCTCGAGCCCGCCGCGCGGTTCAACTGCCGACGCGCCGTCGCGCTGGCGGATGCGGCGGGCAAGGGCGCGATGGCGATGGTGAATCTGCCGTTCGCCCAGGCTCGACAGCGTGTCGTCGCCGGTGCGGAGGCGGCGATCTCGGCGGCACCCGGATGGACGGTGGTGTCGGGGGACGCCGACGCCGTGCGGCGCGCGACGCGGCGATGGTCGGACGAGGGGGTGGTGGTGCGCCCGGTCGACACCTCGATCGCGTTCCACTCGCATCTGCTCGACCCGTTCGTTGCCGACGTGATCGACGCGGCGCGCTGCCTGACACCGCGCGACCCGCGAATTCCGTTGTACAGCACCGTGACCGCGGACCCGCGGTCGACCGCGCCGCGCGACGCCACCTACTGGGGAACGGCGGTGCGCGAGCCCGTCCGGTTCGTCGAGGCGATCGGCGCGGCGGCCGAGGACGGTCACCGCATGTTCCTCGAGGTGTCGAGTCATCCGATCGTGGCGCACTCGGTGAGCGAGATCCTCGACGAGTTCGGGCACACCCGCGCCGCGGTCGCGCACAGCCTGCGCCGCGATCGACCCGAACTCGCCACGCTGCTGACCAATCTCGCGCATCTGCACTGTCACGGAGCGGCCGTGGACTGGTCGCGCTCGACTCCCGGCGGCGATCCGGTGGACCTGCCCACCATGGCATGGCAGCACCAGCCCTACTGGATCTCGCCCGCGAGCGACTCGACCGGTCCGGCGGGCCACGATCCCGACAGCCATACCCTGCTCGGCGCGCCGCACCATACGACCGCGCCCACGGCGATGCACGTTTGGGAGACCGCCGTCGATTTCGACAGCCGCCCCTATCCGGGTCGACACCGGCTGCTCGGCGTCGAGATCCTGCCCGCCGCGGTGCTGCTCGCCACCTTCGCCACCGCGGTCGCCGGACCCCGGACCGAGCGGTGGCCGGTGGTGTTGCGGCAGGTGGAGTTCCGGTTCCCGCTGGTGCTCGACGGGCCCCAGCGCGTGCAGATCGTGTCGCACGCCGGACAATTGAGCATGACGGGCCGGACCGCCGAGGACGAGCGGGACGCCGCCGATCCGGAGGCGAACGTCGTCCACGCCACCGCCGCGGTCGAGTCCGAACCGCCCGGCCCCGGTGACCGCGCCGACATCGCCGCGATCCGGCGGCGGTGCGGGCGGGGACTCTCGTGGCGCGACGCCGAGGACCGGTTCACCCGAAACGGCGTCACCGGTTACGGTTTCGACTGGCAACTCGAGGATCTGCGCACCGGTTCCGGCGAATTCCTCACCGCCGCATCCGTTTCCGATTCGGGTGCCGCGCCGCTGAGCCGCTGGGCGCCGTTGCTCGACGCCGCGCTCACCGCCCTGCAACTGATCGCGCCCGAGGACGATCGTCCGCGCGTGCTGGCGGGGATCGGCACGGTCGCGCTGCACGGGATACCCGATACCCGGCTCCTCGTGCACGGCGTCGGGCACGAGGACGGCACGCTCGACATCCGAGTACTGAGCAACGACGGGTCGGTGCGCGCCGAACTGCTCGGCGTGCGTCTGGAAGCGGTCGAGGGCGCGCTCGACGAGCGCCCACATCCGCGCGAACTCGTTCACCGACTGTCGTGGGAAGCGCGTTCGGCCGATGGGGGAGCGGCGCCGGAGGAGGTTGTTCTCCTGGGTGAGGATCCGAGCGTGCTCGCGGCGCTGCGGAAACGCCACGCGGAGAACGGGATTCGCTGCACGGTGGCCGCGGGCCCGGACGATGTCGCCGTCGAGGGCGGCGCGGTCGTCGTTCTCCCGTCGGCCAGCGGGCCCGCGGACGAGGTGGCCGAGCGGAACACGTGGGCGCTCGTCCGCGCGGCGCAGTCGCTCGCCGCGGCGCGACGCGATCACCGGCCGAGGCTGTGGTGCGTCACGCGGGGCGTGCGCGCGGGGGAGAACGCCGCCGACGGAGCGCTGTGGGGCGTCGCCCGCGTCCTGGCGGGCGAACATCCGGAGTTCTGGGGCGGCCTGATCGATCTGGATCCGGACGCGCCCCTCGAGGCCGTCGCCGATGTCGTCGGCCGCCACTCGGGCGAGGACGTGCTCGCCCTCGGAGCCGGCGGCGTGCTGGCGCCGCGGTTGCGGCCCGCCGACAAGGACTCGGCGCGAACCGAATTCGAATGCCGCGCCGACAGCAGTTACCTGGTCGTCGGCGGCCTCGGCGCGCTGGGTCGCAAGACCGCCCTGTGGCTCGCCGAGCGCGGCGCGCGCCGACTGGTGCTCACCGGACGCCACGGGCTGCCGCCGCGGGGTGAATGGGACACGGCCACCGGCGACGCCGCGGACCGGATCGCGGACGTCCGGGCGCTCGAGGCACTCGGCGTCACCGTCCACATTCTCGCGTTCGATTGCGCGGACGCGGACGCGACCGCGGCGGCCCTGGCGGAACTGGACATTCCCCCGATCCGGGGCGTGGTCCACGCGGCGGGGGTCTCGGACGGCACGCTGCTGACCGAGCTCACGCGAGAAAGCCTCACCCGGGTGCTGCGGCCCAAGATTCGAGGCGCGGCGGTACTGGATCGCCTCTTCCCACCCGGCGCCGTCGATTTCTTCGTGCTGTTCTCCTCCTGCGGCCAACTCGCCCGCATCACCGGTCAGAGCGCCTATGCGGCGGCCAACGCGTTTCTCGACGCGCTCGCCGCGCGACGGCGTGCCGCCGGGTGCGTGGGAACGGTCAGCCTGGCGTGGAACACCGTCCTGGACACCGGAATGTCGGTCGACAACACCGCCGCGATCCAGGAGGCCGAAACCCGCGGCTTCGGCTCCCTCGGCATCGCCGACGTGTTCCGCGCGTGGCAGTTCGCCGCGCGTTGCCCCCAGCACTACCTCGCCGTCACGCCGGTCGTGGCCGCCGCGGCCAATCCCGTCCCCCTTCTCGACGGATCGGTCTGCGGCAGTGCGGATTCCGACGAGGACACACCGGAATGGCAGGATGTGCCGGACGGCGAACGGGCGGGGGCGATCCTGTCGGACGTGCGTGAGCAGATCAGCGCGGAACTGCGGATGCCCGCCGAGGAGCTCGAGCCCGAGCGCCCGCTGTCGGACCTCGGCGTCGACTCGGTGTTCACCGTTCGGCTGCGCACCCGCATCAACCGCCGCTACCGCCTCGAACTGCCCCCGACCCTGTTCTGGGACAGGCCCACCGTCGAGGCCATCGCCGCCCACGTCGCCGAAGAGACGGCGAAGACGGAACGGGCGGCGCGATGACCCGCGTGGCGAGGCCGAGACCTGCGAGGAACGTTGCGGAACCGGCGGCCGCGCGCGCGGCCGTCAGTGACACGGCGCTCCTCGCCGCGGCCGGGCGCGCCGCGGAGAGCCGCCGACCCGATCCGCTCGTGACCGATCCGCTCGCCGAGTCCTTCCTCGACGCCGTGGCGCCGCCGGTCCTCGACCCGTCTCGAAAGGCGATGGGGGAGAGGGTGGCTCGCCTGCTGGGGGACATGTTCATCCTCCGTACCCGGTACTTCGACGACGAGCTGACGCGTTTCACCGCCTCCGGCGGCAGGCAGTGTGTCCTACTCGGTGCGGGCCTGGACACCCGAGCCTATCGGTTGCGATTGCCCTCGACGACAACCGTTTACGAGCTGGACCTGCCCCCGACGCTGGAGTTCAAGGACAGCGTGCTGCTCGGCCGGAGCGAACGTCCGGTGTGTCGACGGATACCGGTGCGGGCCGACCTCGCCACGGACTGGACGACCCCGCTGATCCGCGCGGGGTTCGATCCCCGGGCGCGAACCGCCTGGCTGGCGGAGGGCCTGTTGCTGTATTTGACCGCGAGACAGGGCGATCGGCTGCTCGCCACTCTCACCGCGCACAGCGCCCCGCACAGCATGGTGCTGGTCGAGCACGTCAATCGTGCCGCCCAGACCGCCGCGGCAGGCCGTGCGGTGGCCGAGTGGGTCGCGGCGCTCGGGGAGCCGTGGCGCTCCGAGCTGGACGACCCGGCCCGGTGGCTGGCCCGGTTCGGGTGGACCGGCCGCGTGCACGACATCCGCGAACTCGCCCTGACACACCGGCGTCCGGTGCCGCCGTTCGCCGGGACGGAGTCCGGTGACGACCGCAGGGTCTGGTGTGTCTCGGCGACACCGCGGAATCCCTAGTGCCAGTGCCGAAGACCGCCACAGGGTTGCCGCTGTTACCGTCGAGGTCTCATCGGAACGATCTTGACGAGGAGTGTTCGCAGTATGTCGCGAAATTCGAGGGGTACGAAGCGTTTCGTGGTCGGCAGGGTCGCCGTCGGGGCGGCCGTGGTCACCGCCGGGATGCTGGCGAGTCAGGGTGTGGCCGCAGCGGATTTCTCCGCGGTGGTGATGAACTGTAGCGGTGTCGGTCCCAATGTCGTGGATGTGCCGTATTCGGCGCAGGTCGTGGTGGGGCAGTACAGCGGCAGGCCGGGGTGGACGGGGATCGCGGTGCACAGCGGCGCCAGCGTGTGGGGCGGTTACACGTCCCGGCCGACGCTCACGTGGACCAATCTCGCTACGGGAGTGAGCGATACGGCCACCGGTCAGTACCCGGTGTCCAGCGTGTTCGGGACCGGCGGGCAGGCCAACTTCGACGCCTGGAACATCGGTGGGGGACCTGTCCGGTTCGATCTCACCGCCGTCAACACCGGGCTGTTCCCGGTGCCGCCGGTGACCTGCTCGGGTGTCATCGATATCCCCTGATTCAGCCGGAACGAGGGATCGCTGTTCGCGCTCGCCGCGCAGCCACCGGGACAACGCCGCGTAGACCGCTTCGTGGTTGAGCAGCGTGAAGTGATTCGCCCCGGGCAGGTGCAGGCCGTTGTCGTCGTCGAAACCGATGCGGCGGGCGCGATTTCGGCCCGAACCGCTCGCGGCCAGGACCAGACCGTCCCCGATGACGCGGCCCAGGGGGTGGCGCGGGCTGCGGGTGACGGTCGCGGTGACGAAGTAGTGATCGGCGCCCTCGAGCAGCGGGACCTCGCGAATCGCCCTGCGGCGCAACGCGTCCGCGTCGACCCCGTCCCAGTCCTCATCGACCAGTGAACCGTGCCGCAGATCGCGGATGCCCGCGCTGCGGCGGCGGAGCAGTCGTCCGAAGGGGCGGGTCTCCGGCACGCGGACCAGCGCCGCGGACAGGTAGTGGACGACCTGCTCGAGCGGCGCGCCGAGATGCGGTGACCCGAGGCAGACCACCTGGCGCACCCGGCCCACCCACGAACGCCCTTCCTGAGTGGCGGCGAAACACGCGCCACGAGCGATGAGTCCACCCATCGAGTGGCCGACCAGCGACAGCTGTTCGATCTCGACCGGCCAGTGCTCGACGAGGCGCTGGAGCAGATCGTTGAGTTGCCGGGCGTTCTCCGAGATGTGCAGGCCGCTGTTGTACCGCACCTGGACGCAGGTGTAGCCGAGGTCGGCCTCGAGTCGTTCGGCGTAGGTCGGTCTGCCGCCGAGCCGCCAGGCGTGTTCGGTTTCCACCAGGCCGTGCAGGAAGATCACGACCCGGCCGCTCGGTTCGGCGACGCGCTCGCCCAACTGTTCCGGCGCCACCGGTTCGCCGTCGACCCGAAATGCCATGGGCTCGGCCAGAATCGGCCGCTGCTGCGCGAGAGTGTCGCCGATCAGACCCTGCACGGCCGCGAGGAGCCCGGAGCCGTAGACCGTGCGCGACGGGGTGGGTATCCCGGTGCGCGGCGCGGCCTGTTCGGCCAGCATGCCCGCCGACGCCGCGGAATCGCTGACGATCCGATACACGGCGTCGGTGATGGCGTCGTGGACCGCCTGCACGGGCCGCGCGGCCGGGCCGATCCCTAGCCGCACGGCCGCGAAGACGTGATCGGAGAGCGCGCGATGCACCGCGGCGATCCCGTCGACGGCCCCGGCGAGTTCGTCGCCCGCCAACCGCGCGAGCGCCCTGATCTCCTCCTGTCGCCGATCGCTCATCAACTTAGTGTACGACTGTGCACTGAACGCCGCGACGCCGGAATTACACCCGAGGGATGACGCCGCCTCGAATCAGCCCGCGACGGAAGCGGATCGGGTCGCGGCGACGAATTCGCCGATCCAGGGCAGCACCGCGGCGCGCACCGGAACGGACCGGGGGATGAGGCCGTTGGCGGCGAGGAGGTCGGCGGCGTGCTGTTGCTCGTCGAGGAAGGCGTCGGAGACGGGGTGGACGCCGAAGGGGCGGTTGCGCAGCGCGGCCTCCCACGCGTCGAGGTCGGCGACGCCGCCTCGGGCGCGGACGTCGTCGACGAAGTATTGCGCTGCGGCGCGGGGGTTTTCGGTGATCCAGGCGTCGGATTCCTGCAGGGCGCGCAGGATCACCTCGAGGGCCTCGCGATTGTTCTCGGCGAAGTCGCGGCGGGTGAACCACAGCGACGGATGGCTGAACACCGATTCGGTCTCGACGAGGGTGCGCAGATCGGCGGCCGCCTCGATGGCGGCCAGACCCGGATAGGCGCCCACCCACGCGTCGAGCTCACCGGCGAGCAGGGCGGCGCCGCCGTTCACGTCGGTATCGACCGGCTCGATATCGGACCAGGTCAGTCCCGCCTTGTCGAGGGCGAACAGCAGCAGGGTGGTCTGCCAGGAGCCGTGCGCGATGCCGACCCGCTTGCCCGCGAGATCGGCGACGGACTCGATCCCGTTGTCCGCCTTGGTGATCAGGCGGCCGTTCTCGACCCGCGGGCCGGAGATGCCGAGATACACGATGTCGCGGCCGTTGGCCAGCGCGGTCACGGGCGGGGTGAAGCCGGTGCCGATGACGTCGTAGCCGCCCTCGGTGAACAGCCAATCCGAATGCTGGGACGGCAGCGCGGATTTCACGTCGACCGGCGCGGGCGCGGGCAGGGCGCGCAGGTCGACCCATTCCACGTCGGGCAGGGCGCGTTCGACGATGCCGCGGTGCCGCAGGACGAACAGCGAATTGTTGTGCGGGAAATAGCCGATACGAACAGGCATGGGGAAGTTCCTTCGACGGAGAGAGGTGGATCGGATCAGGACGCGGCCGACGCGGCGGCGACGGATGCGGATGTGGTGCGGCGGGAGCGGCCGAGCAGCGGCAGCACCTCCTCGCCGACGCGGTACGCCTCCTCCAGATGCGGATTGCCCGCCAGGATGAACGCGTCCACGCCGAGGTCGATGAGCTGGTCGAGCCGTTCGGCGACCTGTTCGTAGCTGCCGACCAGCCCGAAGGCCGGCCCGCCGCGGATGAGGCTGAACCCGCACCAGACATTGGGTTGCACCTCCAGGTCCCGGTACCCGGTGATGGTCGGCGGCACCCAGCCCTGGATGCGGGCGGCGCCGACCGAATCGCCCTGCGCGGCTCGGTTCGCGGCATCGCGGTCCACGAACGCCCAGCCCTTCTCGAGTTCGGCCCAGGCTGCCTCCTCGGTGTGCCGCGCGAGGATGTCGATGCGGACCGCGAATCTCGGTGTGCGGCCGATCTTCTCGGCGTGCGCGCGGACGCCGTCGAATTTGGCGCGCAGGTCGGCGAACGGCTCGAGCCAGGACAGGTAGTAGTCCGCGTGCCGCCCGGCGGCCTGAACCGCCGCACCCGAGGACCCGGAGAAGTAGACCTCCGGGAACGGCTGCCCGGCCAGCCCCGGCGCCAGCGCGGCGTCGCGCACCCGGTAGAACCGCCCGTCGTGGGTGAACGGCGTGCCGTCCCAGACGCCGCGCAGCACATCCAGGAACTCGCTGGTGCGCGCGTACCGATCGTCGTGGGAAACCTTGTCGCCCCACCACAATTGGGCCGGACCGCCGCCCCCGCTGATGATGTTGTAGACCAGCCGCCCGCCCGTGGCGCGTTGCAGGCTGGCCGACATGCGGGCCGCCTGCACCGGATGCAGGAAGCCGGGCTGGAAGGCGACCATGAACCGGTAGGTGGTGGTCTCCCGCGCCAGCGCGGCCGCCACCGCCCATGGATCCTCGGTCACCGGGAACGACGGCAGCAGCCCGCCCAGGAATCCGGCCGACTCCGAGGCGCGCGCGACCGCGGCGATGTGATCGATGTAGGCGTAGCCGTCGAGTTCCCCGCCGCGGATGGCGGGTGCGATATTGCCCGGCCCGTACCCTCCGGCGTGCCCGCGGTTGTATCGGCGCGGCGTGCGCAGCGAGGCGTGGTCGCCTTCCATGCCGATGCGCCAATAGATGTCGATGCTCATGCGTGGGCCTCCGTGAGAACGCGTCCGGCCGGGTCGGCGAGATGCAGCAGGTGCTCACCGGCGCGATGCACCTCTTCGATGTGCGGATGACCCGACAGCACGAAGGAGTCGACACCGGCCGCGGCGTACGCCCGCAGCCGCGCGGCGACCTGCTCGTAGCTGCCGACCAGTCCGATGGCCTGCGGGTAGCCGAGTTCGGCGAATCCGGCCCAGCGGCCGTCACCCGGGCCCAGCGTGGCCGCGTCCGGACCGTCGGGACGCAGTTCGCGCCACTGCCTTTCGACGCGCGCCCACGCCTCCTGCTCGGTCTCGCGGGCGATGACGGGAAGTTCCAGCCCGGCGCGCACCCGGCGACCGTGTTCCGCGGCGCGGCGGCGCAGGTCCGCCAGCGCCCCGGCGAATCCCTCGGGGGTGTCGGTGAACACGTGCAGATCCGCGTATCGCGCCGAAAGGTCCAGCGCCGCAGGCGAATTCCCGGTCAGCTGCACCTCCGGGAACGGCAGGCCGGACAGGATGCCCCGGAATCCGCCGTCGATCACCTCGTAGAACTCGCCCGCGTAGTCGAAGCCGGTGCCCCGGAAGCCCGCGGCCGCAACGGGTTCGGCGTTCCAGACGCCCCGGGCGACGTCGAGGAACTCCGCGGCGCGCGCGTACCGGTCGTCGGCGGTGTCGGCGTCCATGGCCAGTCGCCAGCCGAGCCGTCCCGCCGAAAGCCGTTGCAGGGTCGCCGAGATCTTGGCCGCGTACACGGGAGTGCCGAAGTCCGTGGGGAATTCGACGATCACCCGGGCGTGCCGGGTGGCGCGCAGCGCGCCGCCCGCGACGATCCAGGATTCCTCGCCCAGCGGATCGTAGGGTGCGAGAACGCCGTCCAGTCCGGCCAATTCGGCCGCGTCGACGATCTGGTGCAGGTCGTCGAACGGCCCGAACCGGCCGAGCCGCGGATCGGTGGCCGGGCTGGCCGGCGCGGGGCCGCCGAATCCGCCGCGATGGCGCCGCCGCGGATCCGCGCGGCGGCCGTCGCCGCGCGCGGGCAGCCGCCACAGATACTCGGTCATACCGTCACCGTCCCGGCGGCGACGAGGGCACGCGCCTGTTCCAGGGGCTCGGGCGCGACCCAGGAGTCGAGGTCGAAGTCGGCGGCGAGGAATCCGTGGGTGTAGAGGAACCGCTTCTGGACGTCGAGCAGTTCGAGGCGTTCCGCCGACAGCGTCGGATGCAGCCCGCGGTGGAAGTCCGCGCCGTAGGCGGCCACGACACCCGCGGGGCCGGAAAGGGTTTCGCGTTGCAGCACCGTGCGCACGCCGTCGAGGTCCCCGGCGGCCCAGTCCGCGGCGCGCAGGCTCTGCGCGAGGAAGCCGATCACCACGTCGGGATGGGTGTCCAGCAGTTCCTGATGCACGGTGATCGGCCGCGGCGTCCCGTTGTTCACCCGCAGCCGCTTGGTCTCGGTCGCGTCCAGGTCGACGGCGACCCGCAGCCCGTGCTCGGCCGCCACCTCCCGCGCTCGCGCGCCCTTGACGTAGATGGCGTCCACCGAACCGTCCAGCAGCTCGTCCACACCCCAGGTGACGTTGCGGCGCCGATCCTGAATCTCGGTGCGCACCTGCGGATCCCGCTCCACCCCCAGCTCGACGACCCGCACGTCCGCCAGCGTCAGCCCGCCGAGCCGCAGCGCGTCGGCGAACCCGTGCAGGGCCATGGCACGCGGGAAACTGCGCGCCCGATCCCGCGCCCACGCCGGGACGCCGATCCGCAACCCGGCCAGGTCGGCGGGCGCGGACACCTCCGAGCGCGGCCCCACGAGAATCGCCTGCGCCTCGTCGATCCAGGTCAGTCCGATCAGCCGGGTCGGGGAACCCTCGGCGCGGGCGGCCAGCGCGGGCACATTGCCGCCCTCGCGGATCAGCCCGGCCAGTTCGTGGGAGAAGTGGAAGCCCGCCAGTTCCGGCCCGGCGTCCTGCAACACCCCGAACCTCAGCCCGTGGCCCGCCGCCGCCTCGGCCAGCCAGCCCAGGCTGTGGGCGAGGCCGCTGGCGGTGGGCACCGGGCAGCGGGTGTACCAGAGGGTGTCGGTCATGAAGTGCTCCTGGGGTTCTCGGTGGCGCGGCCGACGCCCAGCTGGGCGAGGAAGGCCGCCTGATAGCGCAGTGCCGCGGGGTCGGTGCGGTCGCGCGGATGCGGCAGGTCGATGGCGGTGTCGACGGCGAACCGCCCGCGGTCCAGGACGAGGACGCGATCGGCCAGCCGCACCGCCTCGTCCACGTCGTGGGTGACCATGAGCACCGCGGGCCGGTGCCGCGCCACCAGCTCGCCGACCAGGTCCTGCATCCGCAGCCGGGTCAGCGCGTCGAGCGCGGCGAAGGGCTCGTCGAGCAGCAGCAGTTCGGGTTCGCGCACCAGCGCGCGGGCCAACGCGGCGCGCTGGGCCTCACCGCCGGACAGGGTGGCCGGCCACTGCCGGTCCTTGCCGTCCAGGTGCACCTCGGCCAGCGCGCGCAGTCCCGCCGCGCGGGTCGCGCGCGAACGGCGTTGCCCGACAATCACATTGGCCAGCACCCGCTTGGACGGGATCAGCCGGGGTTCCTGATAGACGGTGGTGCGGGCCGCGGGGACCAGCACCTGCCCGGCGTCGGGCCGTTCCAGACCGGTGAGCAGGCGCAGCAGGGTGGTCTTGCCGGTGCCGCTGGGCCCGAGCAGCACCACGAACTCGCCGCGCCGCACGGTGAGGTCCACGCCGTCCAGGATCACCTTGTCGCCGAACGTCTTTCGCAGTCCGGTGATCGAGACGGCGATCGGGCGCTCGGTGGTCATCGGATCGCCACCTGACGCCGCCACGGCATGGCGTAGCGTTCGGCGATCCGCACCAGCCCGTCGAAGATCAGGCCGAGCAGGGCGTACAGCACCACGCACAGCACCATGTAGTCGGTGCGGTTGTACTCCTGGGCGAGGGTCACCAGGTATCCGACGCCCTCGGTGGTCCCCACCTGCTCGGCGGCGATCAGGGCGGTGATGCTGATGGACAGGCACACCCGCAGGGCCATGAGCACGCCGGGCAGGGCGGCGGGCAGGATCACCTCGAGCACCAGCCGCGCGCCGGTCAGCCCGAAGCCGCGGGCCGCCTCCACCACCTTGCGGTCCACATTGCGGACGCCGAGATAGGTGTAGGCGTACATGGGCGCGACGGTGGCCACCGCGATGAGCAGCACCTTGTACAGTTCGTCGATGCCGAACCAGGCGATGAACAGCGGCACCAGCGCCAGGAACGGCACCGCGCGCACGATCTGCATGGTCGAATCCACCAATTCCTCACCGAGGCTGGACAATCCGGCCGCCAGACCGAGCAGCAGACCCAGCCCGACGCCCAGCGCCACGCCCAGTCCGGCGCGGGTGAAGGACGCCAGGGCGAAGTCGATCAGCTGCCCGGTGCCCAGCAGTTCGGTGAACGCGGTCCACACCTTCGGCGGCCCGGCCAGTACCTGCGGTGCCAGCGCCCCCGTCGCCGAGGCGATCCACCAAGCCGCGAAGATCAGGGCGGGCAGCAGGAACCGCAGCGGCACCGAAAGCCATGCGGGCCTGCGTTTCCGGAGCCGGGTGGGTGGCGGGGCGAGGTGACCGGCGGCCGGGGACGCGGCGACGAGGACGGCCATGTCAGCGCTCCTTCAGCGCGGTCAGCTGCTCGGGGGTCAGCTTGGACCTCAGGTCGTAGAAGATGTCCGCCGCGGTGATCCGCCGGGTGATGACGCCGTTGTCGGCGAACAGGTTCACGATCTCGGCGAGGTCGGCGGCGTCGGAGTCGCGGGGCAGGCGGGGATCGGTCGCCTCCGCGTCGATCCGCAGCGCGTCGGCCAGCCGCGGACCGGTGAGGGCGCGCGGACCGGTCTGCTCGAAGACGTTCTCGGATCCGGCCGGATTCGCGCGTTGCCGCGCGGTCAGATCCCGCAGCACCTCCAGATACTTCGCCGCGATATCCGGTCGGCGGTCGAGGATCTCGGTGCGGAACACCACGACCGAGTTGTCCTTGGAGCCGATGCTCGCCTCGGTGGCGAGCTCGATGCCCCCGTTGGCCTTGGCCTCCTGGTACGGCACCAGGAACGAGGCCCAGGCGTCGACCTTGCCGGTGGCGAAGGCGGACGCGGCCTCCTTCTGCTGCAACGGAACCCGGGTCACCTTGTCCGCCGGTATCCCCGCCTGCGCGAGCGCCGCGAGCAGGATGTATTCCCCCTTGCCCGCCGGATTGACCGCCACGCGCCGGCCGACCAGATCGGCGACCGAGCGGATCCCGGAGCCCGGGTGCGCGATGATGCCGCTCTGGTCCTTGCCCGCCGGATCCTGCACGGCCACGATGCGCACCGGCACGTCCTTGGACAGCGCGCCCACCACGGGGCTGAACGCCGCGCCGGAGACGTCGAGTTGGCCGGTGTTGAACAGTTTCAGCATGGAGCTGAAACCCGGTGTGGTGGTGACCCATTCGATGCGCGCGCCCAGCGGGGCGAGCGCCCTGTCGAAGTCGCCGTCGCGCTTGCCGACCGCGATCGGCCCGGAGTTGCCCGGATCGACCACCTTCAGCACCACTTCCGAATGCGGCGCGCCGGTGCCGGACCCGGGACCGCACGCGGCGACGAGAGCGATGATCGGGGCCAACGCGAGGGCGAGACGCCACCGGTGTGGTCGGCGCGTGCGGAACATCGTGGGGCACCTCTTCCGGGTCGAGAACCGATCGCGATGCCGATCGGTGCTCTGGGACAGTAGGCATCCGGGGACGTGGCGGCGAGATAATCCTTTCCGAGGATTGGAAGGCTTGACAAAAGTCGGTGAGAACCGATATGCCGCTCGTATTCCGGTTCTGCCTGCCGAAAGAGCCGGTGGTAGACAGGGTTTCGCGCAGGGTGAGGCGAATTGCCTTGTCCGACAGTTTCCGAATATCGGAATGAGGCCCGGTTCGCCGGGCCGCGGCTGTGTTACCGTCGCAGCGTGGAAGCCTCCGGTGTGCAGACCGTCGCCCGTGCCCTGTCGGTGCTCGAATGCTTCCGCGGCGGCGAGGAGCGCGGGGTCTCGGAGATCGCCCGGCAACAGGGCCTGGCCGTCAGCACCACCCACCGGCTGCTCACCGCACTGGTATCCGCCGGATTCCTGGAGAAGAACGAGGAGTCCAGCCGCTACCGGATGGGCGGAGCCCTGGCCGAATACGGGCAGATCGCCTATCGGCAGCACCGCATCTATCTCGCCGAACCGTGTCTGGAACAGCTGGCCAACACCACCGGCGCCAGCGCCTCGGTCGCCATCCGGCACAGCATCCACGCCGTCCTGCTCGGCACCAGCCGCTGGCGCGAGACCGACGGCCATCGCCTCCAGGGGGTGCGACTTCCCTTGCACGCCAGCGCACTCGGCAAGGCGCTGCTGGCGTGGTCCGACGTCACCGACACCGAACTGCGGGCGCTGCCCTACGACGAGGGCACCGCGCGGTCGGTGTCCGGCCCGGACGAACTGCGCCGGGAACTCACCGTCACCCGCGAGCGCGGCTACGCCTACAACGACGAGGAACTCGACCCCGGCTTCCGCACCATCGGCGTCCCCGTCCTCGACCCGGCCGGCCGCTGCCGCTTCGCCCTCGGCCTGCGCGGCCCCACCACCCTGATGATCCCCGAACGCGTCCCGTTCCTGGTCGAACTCGCCAAGGTCACCGCCGCCGACATCGCCGCGCGCTTCGCCGCGGCCGCGGACCACTGACGCGGTCCGCACCCGTGAGACGTCCGTGAGACGTCGGTGAAACTCTCCGCCCCAACACTTCTTCTCAGTCACCGAACACGCTGAGGAGGAGCCGTGGGCCAGGCCATCGATACCGTCCTGCTGCGTCTGGCGACCGCGTCCGGGATTCGCGACCTCGTGTTCCCGGACTCGGACACCGGCCGCACGCGGATGCGGACCCTGCTCGCGGCCGTGTACGAGCTGCCCGACGCGGTGCTGCACGACGTGACGGGCGTCGAGGTGCTCGCCACCGAATGCGCGCGGCCGGTGTATCCGGTGATCCGGCGCACCGGCAACTGGACCCGAACCATGCCGGGGCACATCCGCACCGATGTCGATCTCGCCGGCAGCGACGGCGCCGATCCGGCGTGGATCGATGTCGTGGCCGACCTCGCGGCGACCGTGGTGCTCGAGGTCGACCCGGGCGAACTCGAGTCGCTGCGCCTCGGCCCGATCGGGGACTTCGCCACGCTCGACGAATTCCGGGCGAAGTTCCGCTACCTCGACCTCGACGCGTACATGCGGGAGAACGGGCTCACCACCGTGGAGGATCTGCGGCGGGCGTTCCGTCACCTGCTCGCCGAGGTGAAGGTCAAACCCGCCCCGGCCTTCGATCCGGCCGACCCGGCGGCCAGCCGCAGGCTCACCCTGCGGACCGGAATCCTCATCCGGGAGTCCCTCGACCTCACCGCCGCGCTGCGCGACGTGCGACACCTGCTCGCCGCGCAGCCCGCCGTCGTGGACGAGCACCACGACGGCGACTTCGCCGAAACCGTCTCGGGCACAGCGTTTCTCGTGGTCTTCCCGGCGTCCGCGGTGGCGGGCAGCGGATTCACCCAGGACCAGATCATCGCGTTCTTCGCCGCCGAGCGGATTCTCGCCGTCTTCGTCTGATCAGCGCACGACACCTCTCCGAAGGAGCAGCACATGCCGAAAACCCCGCAGGCGGCACCGGATCCCGACCGCGAACCGCCCCCGCAGCCGACGCCCCCACCCGAATCGGGAAATGCCCTGTCGGACATCGAAATCGAGGCGTACCGCGCGAAGCTGCGGGCCCGCTACCACGAGCCGTGACGGCTCCGCCGCCCGCCGTCCCCTTCCCTCCCAGCTAGGAGAACACCCTCATGACACTCCGCTATGTGCGTGTCTTTCCCTCGTTCGACTACGTCGCGCCCTCGGTCCGCCCGACCGGCAACATGGTCGTCATCGGCGCCGCCACGGCCGCCGATGTAAACGTTCCCCACCAGGTCAGCACGCCCGCCGAGGCGCTCGCGACCTTCACCCCGAAGGATTCCCCGACGGCCTCGCCGCTGTCGGCGTCGCTGGCCACGGCGATGCGCCAGACACCGAGCGCGACCCAGTTCTGGGGCATCCGGCAAGACACCGACATCACCAAGGCGCTCGCGGCCGCCGAGGCGCTCGACGTGCAGTTCGTCGTCCTCGCCGCGACCCCGCTGACCGCCGAGTCGGCCGGGGCCGGCGGCGCGGTCGCGGCCTTGCGCGACCACGTCGTCACCGTGTCCGAGGCGGTGGACGGCAAGGAGCGCATGGGCGTGGCCATGCTGGCCAAGGGCGTCGACGATCCCGCCCTCGTCGCGGGCACCCTCGCCGTCGACCGCATGGTCTACGTCGCCCATCAGAGCGACGAGGACGCGGCCGCCGCGGTCGCGGGCACCATCGCGGGCTATCCGCCCTACACCTCGATGGTGCTCAAACAGGTCGCGATCTCCAGCGCGCCGTTCACCGCCGCCCAGATCGACAAGCTCAACGGCGGTGAGGACGAGAAGAATCCGATCCCGCCGGGCATCGCGGGTCGCGGCGTGGTCTGGCTGACCAAGCCCGCCCTCATCCCCGGCGGCGGGGTCTATCTCGGCGAGGGCTACACCGGGAAGGTCGACGGCCTGAAGTTCATCGACGTGCAGCGCACGATCGACGATGTCAGCTTCCGGCTGAAGGCCCGGCTGATCGGGTCGATCGGCAATCTGCGGATCAGCCGATCGGGCTTGCGCGCCTTGATCGTTCAGATGGAGGCGGTGCTCGAGCCGCTCGTCGCCGGGGGCGTCCTCGAGGGGTACGAGGTCACCATCCCGGTGCTGAACCTGCTCGACGCCGACCCCGCGACGCTGTCGCAGACGCAGCTGCGGGCGGTGCAGGACGCGCACTCCAGTCGCATCGCGCAGGTCCTGGTCAGCGTCGAGTACGCGGGCGCCATGCACCGCATCAACATCAACCTGAAATTCAACTGACCACCGCCCCACGACATTAGGACACGACCATGCCCAACTGGAACACCCGGCTCGAGGTTCGGCTCGGCAGCACGGTGGTCAGCCCGATCTCGCAGTTCACGCCCACCTTCAACGTGCCGCACACAGTGGTGCACAGCGTCGAGGACGACAACCTCGGCTACGTCCGCCAGCCGCAGACCTTCACCTTCACCATGACCGTGCAGGCGTTCGCCTCGGTCGTCGCCGATCTCACCCAACTCGCCGTGCAGGGCAAGGAGTTCGAGATCGCCGTCGCCGAGAAGACCGGCACCGACTGGTCTTTCAAGGCGCTGAAGTTCAGCCGCTGCATCGTCACCTCCGCCAATCCCAGCAATGTCGTCATCGACGGCGTCCCCCAGGCCACCTTCACCTGCATGTGCCTGCAACCGGGAGTGGAGTAGCCATGCCCGACGAATCCCGCTGGGACACCGGCACTTCCGCCCCCGACGCCGCCCACCACTTCCCGGTCGAGGTGGAGGTCGTCGGCGAACTGGGCGAGGACCAGCTCCGCCAGGTCGCGAAGTACGTCTTCGAGCAACTGCACACCACGCTGCGCGGCCGCGGCTGAACCCCTTCCGACACCGAGAGGAGGACGACCATGCCCCCGGAGACCAAGGGCCGCACCGTGATTCCCGTCAAGGTGCGCATCACCGGTACACCGACCGCCGCGCACCTCGCCACACTCGAGGCCACGGTGTCCCGGGCGGTCACCACGCGTCTCCGCACCGCCGCGGCGCGGGAGGCCACGCGCCGAGCCGATACCGAACAGGACCTCCGCCGCCGCCTCGCGGAGGTCGACGACGCCCTCTCGACGGGAATCGGGGTGCGCGCCCCGGCCGTCCTCGCCGACCTCGAGGCCGAGCGCGGCCGGGTGCTCGACGCGCTCACGACCGTCCTCACGGACCGGTTGAAAGACGTTCGGGCGCAACAGCAAACCGGTATCGGGGTGCGTTCGGAGCGGGTGTGGGCGGAGCTGGCCGCCGCCGAACGCCGGATCTCCGGCGAACTGGCCGCGGCGCAGCTGCTGGCCGAGCAGGCGGCGGGCCTGCGGCCGACCCCGGAACTGCCGATCAACTGGTTCGCGGGCAGCACCGAACGCGGGCTGAGCGGCGAGCGCCTGGTCCACGGCCGGTACTACCCGGAGGCCACCGCCCTGCCGCGGAACTACAAGGGCATCGATCTCGTCGAGGGCGGCACGCGGACACCGCTGACCGGTGCGACGCGGTTCCGGGGCTCGTCGTGGCCGATGACCGCGGACAGCTTCCGGGTCGAGGGCGGCACGGTCGTCCAGATCAAGACCCTGGAGAACAGCACCGCGGGCTATCAGGCTCCCGGCAGCATCACGCGCACCCTCGGCAAGGCCGTCGAGGACATCGTCAACTTCGACCGGGCGACGTCGTTGAACGAGGCGCGCGGCGAGTCGGTCTATCACGTCGAGCACAGCGGTGCCGTCGACCGCCGGATCCTGCACGTCG
Source organism: Nocardia sp. NPDC004068 (assembly GCF_042874315.1). NCBI lineage: Bacteria > Bacillati > Actinomycetota > Actinomycetes > Mycobacteriales > Nocardiaceae > Nocardia > Nocardia sp. NPDC004068. Next base: position 320,920 of record NZ_JBIAMW010000009.1, on the reverse strand, counting down.
AACTCGACAGCGTGCCCTCGCCCGCGCAGGCGGCCGAGCTGGAGTCCGTGCGAGAGACGTGCGCGCTCAATGGAATCGAGTTCACCTACCACGCGGCCGAGCCGCCGTCGCCGGCGGTGCCGGGCGTCGCCGGGCTCGCGCTCGGCGTGGCGGGCGCGATCGGGCGGGAGTCGCGGCGCGAGCGCCAACGCGAAACACAGGGGTACGCACCGGTCGGCTCGGCCGCCTTCGCGGATTCTCCCTGGTACGAACGGCTCGGCGGCTTCTTCCGCGGTGACTGGTTCGAATCGAGTGTGCGCTCACCCGATTCCGTCGACCTCCCGGTTTGGCGGGAGCACGTCCGGCGGCAGGCGGCCGCCAAGAAGATCGGCGAGACGCTGTCCTTCACCTGGCAGACCCGCGACCGGTCCCGGCCCGACGACCACACCATCGATGTCCTCGTGCGATACCGCAAGAGCCCGGACGCCCGGTGGGTCGTCGAATCCGTCGATGACGCGCCCGAGGGCTTCACCGCGCCCGATCTCGATCGAATCCTCGATCCCGCCGTCAGCGATCTCGACATCTCGATCATGCTGAAGATCGGCGGGGCGTGATGGCGTCGATCTCGCTCACGATCTCCGGCGCCGCGACGCTCGGGAACCAGCGCGCGGTGGAAACCGCGCTGCGTCAGTCGATTCAGCGGGCGGAGGTGGTGTCCTCCCAGGACGAGGGGATGTCGCGCGTGCGCCCGCCCGCGACCCTGGCGGAACTCGCGGCCGAGAGCCCGCTGCCGCGCGAGCGCGAGATGTCGGTGCTGGGCGGCGACATCCTGCGGATCGGACCGGTCGCCGAGAGCCCGGTGCTGAGTCTCGGGCGCGACATTCCGCGGTGGGTGAGGGCGGGCGGCCATCTCGAGGTCGAGACGAGCGATCCCGTGCGGGCCGCGCGGTGGGGGGAGCTGCTGTTCGGCGAGCGCGGGTACGCAGTGCTGACCTCCGCGGATCGACCCGGGCGACTGTCGGTGCGAGCGCTCACGACGTCCCTGCGCGCCAAGGATTTCGGGGGATTCGTCCCCGCGGTGAGCCACGAACACGGTCGCGAGGGGGCCGCGGACAGCACACCGGCCAGCGGTGCGACGCTCCTCACCGACCCGAGTCTGCAACCGCTGCTCGTCGCGACCGCCGACCGGATTCGGCTGTACCGGCACGCGTCCGCGCAGTCCCCGGAGGATTGGTCCGGGGAGAACATCGAACGGGGCCTGACCCGGCCGGGACATCGGGGTGCGCTGGATCCCGCGGACGTGCGGACCCTGCTGGAAGCGGTCACCGCCGAGTTCGCCGACGACGCGAGTATCGCGCAGGTGCTTGTGGCGCTGGATCATTCGCTGTTCGCGACGATGGCGCTCGCCGATCGCAGGCGCTATCTACTCGCGCTGGTGCGAATGGCGGAGCGGTTGGCGGGCGGGATCGACGGCGAACAGCTCGCGACGGCCATGGTCGAGCTGATCGCCTCGTGCCGGTCGGTGTCGGAGCTGCGGGCGTTGCTGGAACCGCTGGCCGCGGACGGCTCGCTGGCGAAGGTGTTCACCCAGTTCGACAAGCCCACCTTCCGCCTGCTGCTCGCGATCGGTCAGCACCTCGAGCCGGCGCCGGTGGACGCCTCGGAGCTGATGGACATGCTCGTGTACCAGCTGCGACATCCGATGTCGCTGATGGATGTCATCGAGTTCGCGGGCACCGCGTACGACTGGCTGCGCGGGTCGGTGAGCGCGCTCGCCGACCTGCCGCTGCTGCCGGTGGAACTCGGCGGCAGCCTGCCCAAACTCTATGAACTCTACAAATTGGTCTGCCGCGCAACGGGAGTCGTGCCGATCGTGGTTCCCGGTGTCGTCGTGGTCTCCGGAGCGGCCGATCCCGAGGCCATGGCCGAACTGCGCGCGCTGCTGGCGAGCGCGGGCACGACCGGGCGCACGGCGCTGGCCGGGCTGAAATTCCTCGAGGCCCTGGCGGGTGAGGCGGGGGCGATCGGCAGCGCGCTGGCCCGCCGCTGCGCACGCGTGGTGCTGCTCGAGGTCCTGGCAGCGTTCGTAACCGGCGCGCCCGCGACGAAGGCGGCCGAGATCGCCGAAGGCGTTGCGGCACAGGCCCGTTTGTTCGAGGCGCTGGCGGCGTCGATGAAAATGCAGGAGGCGGGCGAGGTCGGCAGGCTGATGCTGCTGCTGCCCGAGTCCGCGGCCGACGACGTGCTGCGGCTGCTCGCGAAGGCCCCCAAGCGCGCCCGGACCCTGGCGGGGTACCTGGGCGTCAGCGCCGACGCCGAACAGTCGGGTGAGCGACTGGTCACCGCGCTGCGGCTGGCCCGCACCCTCGAGGAAACCCTCGGTCCGGCAACCCGATTCACCAAGGACCTGCTGGAGGGGGCGCACCGAATCGTCGAAACCATGGCGTCCGCGCCCCGCTGGGCGGGCGAGGCCGAGGCCGTGCTCCGGCATGTCCCCGCCACCGAACTGCCGGATCTGCTGCGCGTCGCGCGACGGCTCACCGTCGAGCAGTGCGCCGCCTTCGCGCCCGCCGACTTCGCGCGGGTGGTCCGAGCGCGCGGCGCGCTGGAGTTCCTGGTCGAGGCGGGTCCGGACGCGCTCGCTTCGACCGCCCGGGAGTTCGGCACCAATCAGAGCCGCTACGAGCACTTCCTGGCCCGCGTGCGCGCGGCGCGTCGACGCATGGGCGCGCAGGAATTCCACGAACTGGCCGAACGGCTGGCGGCGGGCCGGTTCGAGGGGTTCGACGATTCCGACTGGCTGTCGGAGATCACCGGGTCGATCGAGAGAGGGCTGAGTTCGACCGCGCGGCCGACGATTCCGGCATCGGCGCTGGGCGAGATCGGCACGATCTCGAGCAAGGAGGGCTTCCGTCGTGCGTGGGTGCGGATCCTGCGCGACGACCCGAGCCACCCCCTGCGATTCCTGTTGAACGAGCACGGTTCCCCGTACCCGGCGACGGGCGGTTTCCGGCATTGGCTGGAGAACCCGCTCATCACCGAGGCCGGGCATCTGACCAGTGCGAAAGCGCTGGGCGGCGCGGGCGGCGATCAGTTGGTGGTGATGTCGACCTATCGAAACCGGCTCGCCAGCAGCATCATCGAACATCCGTCCCGGGGCGGATTCATGAGCATCGAGACGGCATTGGAATTCCGCGGCATCCCCGTCGATCCCGAGACCGCCGTCGACTGGGTGTCGATGGGAAAGCTCGACCCCCTGGAGTTCGACCGCGCCCGCCGGGTGCGCTACCGGCCGGTCTCCGAGGAGCCGGTGGCCGCCTCGGTCGCCGAGACGACCGAGGCGCCGCGAGTCCGCGTCGCCACCGACGAGCCCGCGACCCGATTCCGCATCGAAACCGGCGAGCCCGCAACACGATTCCGTGTCGACACCGAGACGACACCCCCGCCCTCGGTCGAGGGGCCGATCGAGGAGCCCCACGCCCCGCTTCGCCTGCGGAAGGAGCCGGACAAGTGACGGCGCAACCAGTACTGATCGGTCCCGTTCCGCTGCTGTACGTGCAGAGCATCGGGATGACCGAGGGTTATCAGATCCAGCGCATCGCCGACAGCAAGTTCTCCCAGGCGATCGCGCCGACCCGCAAGGCGATCGCGATCGAGGCGATGCTGCTGGGGCCGGAGCGGCTCGTGCTGAAGAAGGCGCTCGAGGTGCTGGCGCTGAGCTCGCGGCTGCTGGTCGCGGCGAGCGGCCCGGCCGCGACCGGCATTCCGGTGGTGTGCGGGCTGACCATCAGCCTCGATATGCAGATCACCGATCTGCGATTCACCCAGAGCGTGCAGAAGCGCGACGCGATCGATGTGTCGGTCAGCCTCGAGCACGTCCCGCGCGGAACCGTGAGTGCCGGGGTGGGCGAGATCGCCGATCTGGCGCTCGCCGCGGGCACCGCCGTCTTCGCCGGTGCCGCCACGCCGTCCGCCGTGCCCGTCGTCCCGTCGAACCCGTTGTGAGGCAGGCGTCATGACCACGACCTATCCCTATCTGCGCATCCCGATCGACGCCGATCGCGGCTTCCCGCAGGCCCTGCGGCTGTCGCTGGGACAGCGCGTCTACGTGCTCTCGGCCCGGGTGAACGTGACCGACGAGACCCTGCTGTCGGCGACGGCGCCGCTGCCGCTGCCGCGGCCGGGCGCGTTCCTGGCGGTGGAGATCTCGGCCGAGGAGACCGACGGAGCCCGGATCCTGTTCCGCCGCAAGGTCGTTCCCGACCTGGAATACGCGGCGGGGGAGCTGGCCCTGCTGTTCACCGAGGTGTCGGTGCATCCGCGCAATGTCAACGGCTCGGGCGCGTACGGCTCGTCCGTGGTGGGAGGGGTGGCGCTGCGATGGGCATCATGATCCGGTACCAGCTGCGGTTCCGCACCGCACCCGGCGCGCCGCCGTTCCTGCGGGCGTCCAACGACGTGCTCGACGGCGGCGCGCTGATCGACGCCGCGGTCGACACGACGGCGACCCTCGGCCCGCATCCGGGTCGCTTCGACATCACCCTGTGGGATCTGCCGCTGGACGCCGCCGAGGATCTCGCCGAACGCACCCGCACCCGATCCGGTTCGGACACACCGGTTCTGGTGGAGATCGAGCTCGGCTACTTCGATCGGCTCCCGACGCGGAGCGCGACGGTGATGCTCGGCGCGGTCACCGAGACCCGCAACGAGGTGGCCGCCGACGGCAGCCTGCTCACCCGGATCACGGGCCTCGAACGCGCGGGCTATCTCCTGCGCCGCCGCGACTACCGGTACCACAAGCCCGGGGAGTCGACCTTCGAGGAGATCCTCGCCGACCTGGAGCGCGCGAGCGGTGTCGCGATCGACCGCCGGGGTGTGACCGGATCCGCGCGCGACCTCACCATCGCCGCGGGCACCGCGCTCGGCGCGCTGGGCGAACTGGCCGCGCGGGCGCGGGTGCCGCTGGCGGTCCGCGCGGGGACCGCGCGACTGGGCACACTGGCGAATCAGCCACCGGGCGCGCGCTTCACCGCCGCGGACAATATCGTCACCCGACGCCGCTGGGACAGCGGTTCGCCGGATCTCCAAGCCGCACCGGGCACCACGACCCGCCACGAGGTGACGGTCCTGGGCGACCCCGCCCTCCAGCTCGGCGCGCGAGTCCTGTTGGAGCACTACGAATCCCACGATCTGTGCGTCGAGTCGGTGGCGCACCGGTTCAGCCTGCGCGGCGGATACACCAGCGAGATAACCCTGCTCGACGTCGACCGGGCGAACCGGCCCGACGCGGTCGACGGCGCGCACGCGGTCGCCGACGACCTCCGCTTCCTGACCCGCTCCCTGCTCACCGATCACCCGGCCGTGGACGTCGGCGACGTGAGCGCCTACACCAAGGCGGGCGCGGGCGACAACGGCGGCCACCGGACCACGCTGAACTACGGTCGGACGCACCCGGATTCGACCGTCGACGATCCCGTGGACGACCGGCTCGTGCTGCACGACAAGCCGATCGCCTCCGTCTTCGCCTGGGACCGAACGGGTTTGGTGGTCCCGGTGTATCCGGGCATGCGGGCCACGGTGCTGCACAACGGCGGCGCGGTCGACGACGCCGTCGCCAGCGGTTTCCTGTGGTCGCGCCCCGCCGGGCACCGCCCGCCCGCCAACGAGCCCGGCGACTACTGGCTGTGCCTGCCCACCGGCGTCGCCGACGGACGGCCCACCGGGAAGGGCGTCAACGATCTGACCGACGCCTCCGGCCACCGGGTGATCCAGGCGATGGGCCTCGACATCGAGGTCGGCGCCGCGACCTTGCCCGAGGTCGGCGCGCGCCCGCGGCCTCCGGCAACGGAGACGCTGACCATCCGGCACGCCCGGGGCACCACGGTGACCATCGCCGAGGACGGCTCGGTCGATGTGCGCACCGACGGCAAGGAGGTGACCCTCGGCAACGGCCGATCCTCGATCACGCTGAGCGGGGGCACCATCACCCTGACCGCCGACACGGTGAAACTCGCCGCCTCCGCCGTGGAGGTGGGCTGATGGCGCCGGTTCTCGTCGTGGGCGCGGTGCTGAGCTGCGGCCACGGTCCCATCACGGTGAAATCGAACGCGATCCTGACGGTCGCGGGCCAACCGGTGTTGCTCGCGGACGACGCCAGGAGTCAGGCGGCCTTCAAATGCTCGCTGTCCACCCCGTGCACCGCCTTCGGGCCCTTCGAGGGTCTGTCGACCGTGCTGACCGTCCGCGGGCAGCGCGTACTGCTGACCACCACCACCGCCAAGACCCTGCCCAACGGCTCCCTGATCATCACCGCCCCGGGCCAAACCGTCCTCGTCGCGAAGTAGGCACCCCATGACCACACCGAACAACACCGGAATCCGTTTGGACGAGGGCGATCTCGTCCTCGAGAACCGCGGCCTCGCCACCCTCACCGGACTGCCGAACCTGGCCCAGGATCTGCGGCTGCGGCTGCTGACCCCGCTCGGCGACGACCGCTACGACACCCGGTACGGACTGGATTACGCGGCGGTGTTCACCACCCCGGCGAACGCGCACGAGATGCGAGACCTGTTGCGCCTCAATATCGTCCGCACCCTCGGCGGCGACTCCCGGGTCCAGGAGATCCGCGACATCCAGGTCACCGACGCGCACACCGACCCGCATCACCGCGTCTGGCAGGTCCTGGTGTCGATCATCACCAGCGGCGGCGTCCCGGCCGTGCTGACCACCACCGTAGGAGCACCGGCATGACCCGATACGGCGTGACCGAGGACGGCTTCGTCCCCAAGGGCTTCACCGAGATACTCGACGCCGCACGCCGGCGCGCCCTCGACGCGTTCGGCCCCGACATCGATCTGTCCACCCCCAGCGTGCTGGCCAAACTCTTGCAGGCGACGTGCGACGAGGACGCCATGCTGTGGCAGCGGCTCGAGGACGTCTACTACAGCCAGTTCGCCTCCACCGCCTCCGGCGTCGACCTGAACCTGCTCGGCCAGGACATCGGCCTCGAGCGGAACTACCTGTTCGCCACGGGCGCGGCGGAACTGACCCTCAGTGGCGGCGAAGCGGGCCGCACCTACACCCTGCCCGCGGGCACGGTGGTGCTCGACCGGTCGGACCCCGTGAACGCCTACTACACCACCGCGCCGATCGATTTGACCGCGCAGGCGCCCAAGGCCACCGTCCTCGTGCGCGCCTTCGAGCCGGGCTGGCAGGCCGACATCCCGGCGCACACGCTGGCGCAGGTCGATCCGGATCACCTTCGGGCGCAACTGAATTTCCCCGACACCGTGACGGTCGCCGCGGACAACCCGGCCGCCTTCACCGGCGGCGAGGACCAGGAGGACGACACCTCCTACCGAGCCCGCCAGCTCGGCTTCCCCCGCGACATGTGGACCCCGCAGAGCGTGCGCTCGGCCGCGCTCGGGGTGCGGGGCGTGCTCGATGTGCTGCTGTCGGATTCGCTCGGCGGGGTCGATGTCACGCAGAGCTTCTTCGACCAGTTCGTCTTCGGCGATCGCGCCTTCAGCGCGGAGCGCGCCTTCGGGGAGCCGTACTTCTTCGATGTGGTCGTCGCCCATGAATTCGTGCGTCCGTGGCGCACAACGGGTTCGGTGACCGGCATCTACGAACAGGTGAGCGCCGAGGTGGACCGGGTGCGCCCGGTGGGCATCCACCCCAACATCATCGAGGCCGACCACATCGAGATCGGGCTGCGCGCCACGGTCGTCCTCGAGCGCGGACAGGATCCCGCCTCCCTGCGCGCCGCCCTGCTCGATCGCCTCTCGCGCAGCCTCGGCGTGCTGCGGCTCGGCGCGGACGTGCTGTATTCGCAGGTGATGTGCGTACTCGCCGAGCAGCCGGGCGTGGTGGACGTGAACGACCTACGGCTGCGGCGGTTCCCGCCCGCGCTGGGGCGGATCACCTTCGGCGGTGAGCTGTTCGCCGCCGACCCGATCGAGGCCGGCGTGGGGGAGAACCTCGCGCTCGCGCCCACCGAGATCGCGCTGTTCCGCCAGGACAGCGGGCTCATCGACATGCAGGTGGTGGGACGATGACCGCCGCGGAGTTGTATCCGGCCGCCGTCGATCGGATGGCGGGCACCCTCACCACGCCGTTCGCGGCGGGCGCCGACTGCCTGCCGTTGCGCTACCGCGGCGGCGAGGCCACGACCAGTGCGACCTTCGCCCCGTACGATTTCGCCGAACATCGCGCGCGCTTCGGGACCGAACCGCGCGTCCGCTATCTCGTGCGGATCATCGGACCGGTCGCCGACGACCTGTCGCTGCGGATCACCTACACCACGGGCGGCACCGCGAACAGCGTTGTCACACTGGACATTCCAACCGATACCGCGATCGGCGCGTCGCTGCTGGTCCCATTGGGAGCCGACGCCGCGACGGCGGTGCTGCGATCCGCGGCCGTCACCGGTCCGTCGGCGGAGACGACGCCCACGGTGAAGGGGACCTTCGAGTTCACCGCCCTGCTCGGCGATCTCGCCGCCCTGCTGTGGGTGCTCGGCGGCGCGCGCGACGAACTCGCCGCGGAGCTGCGCCGGGTCCGCCAGCAGCGCACCGTCGCCGCGGCGACCGGGCTGTCGCTGGACCTGATCGGCTCCGACCTGAGCATTCCGCGGTTCCCGCCGCTGCCGTACGGCGTCACCGAGGACACGATCGCGCTCTATCACCTCGACGACAGCGGTGCGCCCACGGTGGTGGCGGACGCGACCGCGCTCTACACAGACGCCACGCACCCCGGTCAGCGCGCGCCATCGGTGGTCACCGGCGTGGACGGCCGGTTCGGATCCGGTATGCGCTTCGACGGCTCGGGCGATATCCGCGTCGACGACCACACCGATTTCGCGCTGCCCGACACGGCGAGCCTCACCGCCGAATGTTTCGTGCGGCCGGTGGCGGGCGCGCCCACCGGGTCCGTGCTGTCCAAACACGGCGACCTCGATCCCGCCGCGCCCGGCTGGAGCCTGCACGTCGGCGCGTTCCGGGGCATCGAACGCAATGTGCTGCTGACCCTTTCGGACGGCACGAGCGCGGGAACGCTGTCGCTGTACGCCGATGTCTCCCTCGACACCGACCGGTTCCATCACCTGGCCGCGGTCCTCGATCGCGAGCGCGCGGAGGCGCGGCTGTACGTGGACGGCGTGCGGCGGGCGTCGGCGGCCGCGAAACTCGGTGCGCTGACCAATGTCTCGCCGCTGCGGATCGGTTACGCGGGCGGCGCGGCGGTGAGCGGGCCGTTCTCCGGCACGATCGACGAGGTCCGGATCTCGCGGGCGGCGCTCGCCGCCTTCGCGCCGGTCCTCGGCGAGGACGACGAGAGCTACCGGCGGCGGCTGGCGGTGTTCCAGCGCTGGAATCTGCCGACCCCGGCGCAGATCACCGCCCGGGTGAACGAGGTGGTCGGCGAGATCGAGGGGTATCCGGACCCGATCACGGTGTCGGACAGCTTCGATCGCGTTGCGACGGGTCTGCACTCGGTCACGATCCGGCCGGTGTCCCTGCCGCCCGGGGCGACCGTCGATGCCCGCGGCCGCGCCACCACCACCGAGGCCCAGGTGTGCGGCACCGTCGCCGACGACCGCTTCGACCCGCGATGGCTGGTCCCGTATCGGCCCTCGGTGACGATCACCATCGACGGGGACGGGCGTGTGCGCGAATCGCTGCGCGGCCCCCTCGACGCGTTGATCCAGCTGCTGCTCGACGACGGCGGCGTGGCGTTCGCGGATGTGCACCTCGCCGCGTTCGATCCGAGCGCCGACACCCTGCGCGCGGTCGGGCGAGCGGTGATCTTCCGGTGCCCGCCCGGATATCGGAACCGGTTGGGCGCCTTGGCCCATCGCTCCGGATTCTCCTGGGTGTGGCATCGCGCCGACACCGGCGAGATCTACGCGTCGGTGGCGGATCGGTCGGCGGTGCGGATCCTCGGGCCCGCCGGAGCCTGGTACGGCAAGGACACCGCGGCGGGCCGGAGCTACCCGCTGTCGCTGGCGCCCGCACCGCCCAAGGAGAGCGAGGTCCGCTGGTCGGTCCTCCAGGCGGGACCCGGCCGCGCCTGGCTCGACATCGACCCGGCCGCGGACACCGTCGAGCTCACCACGCTCGCTCCCGGTGAGATCACCGTGAAAGCCGAAGTCCGCCTGGGCGGTTCGGTCTACAGCGCGACCCGGCGGATCACCGTCGGCACCGACACGGTCGGGGAGGGGGTGTCGATCGGCTCCGACGGAACCTACGGTGTCCCCGAATCCGTCGCGGGCAGCCCCGACGACAGCGCCTATTCGCCGGAACACCTTGTCGCCGTGTCGGATCCGGCGCTCACCGTCGCCGTGCCGGGCAGCAACCGGTTCCAGGGGTCGGTCGCGGTGCGCCTGGGGCGGCTGCTGACCGTCATTCGCCGGATGAGCCGGGTCACGCCGAATGTGCTCGACCCGATCCGCCTGGTCTCCGGGTGGAGCGCGGGCGGCGCCGGGCTCGACGGTGTGGGACGGGCATTCACCCTCGACGGCGGCGACCGGGGGCTGAGCCCGGTCAGTCTGGCGGCGATCGCTCAGGGGGTGGGCTTCGACTACGTCCGCAACACCGGCACGGCCGTGCGCATCGCCCACCGCGGCGGGCGGCACCTCGCTGTGAGCGGTCCGAGCGAGGTCGAGGTGGGCACGACCGCGTCCCTCGGCGTGCTGCGCCACGACAATCCGGTCGGCGCGGTGCTCGCCGGGAGCACGGTGTGCGTGGTGAACCAGGGCAATGCCGCTGTGGCGCTGCTGGATTCGACGACCGGCACGCTGGTGGGCGACCATATCGCGGTCGACCCGCTGCCGGTCGGGATCGCGGCGAGCCCGGACGGCCGCACCGTCTACACCGCCAGCGCGGGCAACCTGTCCCTCACCGCCATTTCCGTGCCCGATCGCGCGGTGCGCGCCACCACGCCGCGCACCTTCCTCCCGTCGGCGCCCGTGGCGATCGTGGGGCATCCGACCCGGCCGTTGCTGGTGGTGCTGGCGTCGAGCTGGGTGGTGACCGTCGACGCCGACAGCCTCGCCCTCGTCGGGCAGTGGCCGATACCCGGATCGGTGCAGGGCCGGGCCCTGGCGCTCGATCCGGTGGGCGGCACGGCCTGGATCGTCTGCGACGACAAGACGCTGCGCGGCGTCGACATCGCCTCGGGCACATGGCGATCCCCGGTGACACTGCCCGGCGTTCCGCTGGCCGTCACGGCGAGCGGTACGGCCGTGTACGTGACCGGGACCGGGACGGTGTGGGCCTTCGACGCGAAGACGGGGGCGCCGATCGCGACCTACTCCGTGCCCGACGCCTTCCCGTCGCGGGCGTGGGCCGACGACCGCGCGGGCTGTGTGTATGTCGGCGGCTGGGAGACCGATCGCGTCTTCCGTCTGAAACCGTTGGGCGGCGGCAGTTTCGAACTCGCCACCTGCACGACGCCGGGCACGCCCGTGGCGCTGCTGCCGTTCGGCGGGCCGATCCTCGCGGTCGTGAGCGGTGATCTGGGGAACGAGCGCGGCGATGCCGTCGTCACCGTGGCCGGACCCGGCCCCACCCTGCCGGTGACCGCGCAGTGGCCGCTCGCCGCCGCGGGCGGCGTCCGCCTGGTGTGGTCGCTGGTCACCGCCGACGAGGCCGCCGCCGCACTGGACGGATCGACCGGGGAACTGACGCGGCTCACCGCGTCCAGCGCGGGCGCGGCGCAGGTGCGGGTCCGCGAACCGGAGACGGGCAACGCGTCCTACGTGGGGCGGGTGGATCTGATCCAGCCGCTGCTCGACCTCGAGGCGGCGGGGACGACGATCCGGATCCGGCGCGGCCAGTACGAGCGACTCATGAACGTGCTCAACGAATTACATCCGATCGGAGTGGAGTTCCGGACCGACCGGATCCGCGCGCGCGTCCCCGAACTGCGGTCCGGCGATCTCACGGCCTTCCCCGCCTACACCTATCCCACCTACCGATTGCGCGGGCAGCGGCTCGCGCGTCCCCTCCGAAAGGACTGAGCCATGGCGCTTTTCACCCGCACCTTCAGCCACAAGAAATGGGTCGACGCCGTCGACCGCGTCACCGCGGGCGGTGACAACGGCTTCAACGTCCGATTCCAGGCCCTCGAGGTCGATCTGGACAACATCAGCGCGGCGTTCAATACGGTCGCGTCGGGTCTGTCGCGGCAGGTGACGATCAACCTCGTACCCAGCCTGACCCAGGTGGGCCCCAACGGCTGGGTTCACGACCTCGGCGTCGCGAGCAAGGGGGGCACCGCGACGGCCGCGTACGGCATCCAACCGGTGGTGCTGCCCCCGACCGGGACGATCAAATCCTTTCGCGCGCTGGGCCAGAAGTCCGGCGACGGCGATCTGCGGCTCGAACTGTTCCGCCAGGAGTTCCTCACCTCGGACCAGTCCTCGGTCGCCCTGATCTCGGCGCCCAAGACCGGTCCCGGGGAGACGTTCGATCGCACCCTGCCGCCCGTCGCGGGCACCGAGGGCCTCGACCCGAAGTACTCCTACTGCATCTCCGCGCGACTGACCGGCGCGGCGGCCGCGGACGCGGTGGGGCTGTTCGGCTTCCAGATCGTCTGTGTCACCAGTTGAGCCGCGCTCGGGGGAAAACCACTGAGAGAAAAGGAAATTCACATGCCCAATCTCAATCCCAACGGCCGCCTGGTCGTTTCCTACGTGGGCGGCGACCAAGGCACCGGCCGCCCGCTGCCGCAGGGCACCGCCGTCTGGGCCAGCCCGAACATCCGCTTGGCCACCGAGGGCGAGAAGGACGCGCTCCTCGATCCCGCCTATTGGGACCGTCCGGAAGCCGCCTGGGACGGCAAGGTATTCGTCGACACCAAATACTATCTGCTCGTCCGGGTCTTCAATCGCGGTGATTTCTCCACCGAACCCCACGACGTCCCGATGCCGCTGCACGGCATCTCGATGGAGGGTTGGGTGTCCGACTTCACCGCGGGCTACATCGGACCGGCCAGCCAGATCGACCCTCCGCCGAATCCGGACATCAACGGCGACACCGCGTTCAGCGGTATCCGGAACGTGGTGCTGGAGCCGAACGCGCAGACCGTGGTGGCCAGCGACGGTTTCTGGCGTCCGCAAGCGGGCGATATCAACCACTACAACGGCGGGCACGTGTGCGTCGGCGTGAACGTCTTCTCCGCGGGCGGTGACGTCATCGGCGGCGGGGGCGGGGTGATCCATGTGGCGCAGGCGGACGCCACCTACCCGGCGGACGGGAAGAAGATGCTGGCCCGGCCCATCACCACCCAGTTGAACGTGGTCGGCGACACCCATCACGGCCAGCGCAACATCATGATCACCCCGAAGTCGGTGAACGCCACGCTGGTTCGTCAGGTCCTCGTCGAGGTGCCCGCCACCGACCGCTGCCCGCTCGAGGCCGAGGTAGCCCTGCGCCCGGTCGCCTTGCAGACGGACGGTGGAGACGCGCGGCGGGTGGCCGCCGCGGTCGGACTCGAGCGGCACCACTGCCCGACCGACCCCTTGGACAATGTCGGCATCGACGACAACGGCGATCCCAGCCACGAGGTCGGCATCTTCCTGAAACCGGGCGAACGCCGGTGGCTCACCATCACCGTCGCCCCCGCCGAGAACGAACGCCCCGGCGACATCTACGCCTTCGACATCATCACCACCGAGGAGGGCAGCGAGCGGCTCTACGGCGCGGCCCGCATGTACGTGGCGGTGGTCGCCGAGGGCTGATATCGGAAAACCGTTGCAGCTGCGCGTGATTCGGCCGCCGACGAGGCGAACACCTCTCGAAGTGCCGAGGAGGGCGGCCCCGGCCTTGTACGATCCTGAACGGATGGCCAGGAGCGAGGCGGGGACGGCGTTATGAGAACGATGTGCCGAGCCGTGGTCGTCGCGCTGCTGGCGGTGTGCGTGCCGGGTGTCGCGACGGCCGCGCCGGACGATGCGGCATCGGGGCGGCCGGGGTCGCTGATCGCGGTGCTGCCGCAGGACGACGGGTGGCATCACCTGTCCGGCGGGTCGATCGTCGAGTACTGGATGACCGGATCGGACGGCGCTGCGCGGCCCGCGAGCGGCGCGCTGTTCCTTCCGTCCGGTCCACCGCCGCCGGGCGGCTGGCCGATCATGGCCTACGATCACGGCACCTCCGGGCTCGGGCAGGGGTGCGGGCATCAGTCCGACCCGGTGACACCAGGGAGCCAACCGGAGGGGACCGCCCTGCCGAGGGCGGGGGGTTTCAGCGAAAGCGTTCTGCTGCAACACCTTCTGGACCAGGGCATGGCGGTGGTCGCGCCGGACTACCTCGGCCTCGGCCGGTTCGCGACCGGACCGCACCCGTACCTCGAGGTGGATACGGAGGCGAGCGCCACCATCGACCTGGTGCGGGCGGCTCGGGCCGCGCATCCGGAGCTGTCCCGTACCTGGGCGGTGATCGGCGGATCCCAGGGCGGTCAGGCCGCGCTCGGCACCGCGCAGCGTCAGCGAATCCTCGCGCCGGACCTCGACTTCCGCGGCGTCATCGCCGTCGACCCCGAATCCGACGCCGAGGATCTGCTGCCGCTGGCCGGGCCGGGGATCCCCGCGCTGGCCGCGGCCGGTGGCGGCGAAACCGCCCTGGTCGCCATGATGCTCGTCGGCCTGCGTGCCGCCCACCCCGAACTCGACATCGACGGCTACCTCACCCCGCTGGGCCGGGACATACTGGAAACCATTGCGACGCAATGCCTCCCGCAGATCGGCGCGCGGCTGCGCGGCATGGCGATCGGCGACCTGCTGTCGAAACCGCTGAGCGACGAGCGGTTCCGCCGCACGGTCGCCGACTACCTGGCCGTGCCCACCGACGGCTACGACGCGCCGATCCTGTTGCTGTTCAATACCGCCGACCTCGTGGTGCCCTCGCCGTTGCACGCGACGCTGGCGGCGCAGTTCGCCGCCCATGGAGTCGCCTACGACACCGTGGTCGGCACCGGCTCCCACACCCAGCTCGACCCGCGGATGTGGACCGCCATCGACAGGTTCATCGCCCCCTTGCGCCCGTGACCGCGGCGGGTCGCCGTGCCGGTCCGGAGTAAACGCGCCGCCGTGTGCGTTGTCGCGCTCGAGGTGTCGCGGCGGCGGTCCGCGCAGGAAGGGACGGGAGTCGATGAATCTGCGTCAGTTCGAGTACGCGCTGGCGGTGGCCGAGGCGGGGTCGGTGACGGCGGCGGCGGAGCTGATGCGTGTCGCGCAGCCGTCGATGTCGCAGCAGATCCGCAATCTGGAACGGGAGCTGGGCGTGACACTGTTCGCCCGCACGCCGACCGGGCTGACGCCGACCGTGGTGGGGCGGGCGTTCCTACGGGAGGCGGAGGTCGCGGTGAGCGCGTCGCGGCGGGCGCGGGCGACGGCGCGGGCCGGGGCCGAGGAACTCGTGGGTGAGTTGGTGGTCGCGGCGCAGATGGGTTTCGGCACCCGGCAGCTCCCGGGCGTGCTCGGCGCCCTGCGCCACCGCTTTCCCGGGCTCGAGGTCACCGTCTTCGAGGAGCCGAGTTCGGCCGAGCTGGAACGACTCTGCCGTCAGGGCGTGCTGGACCTCGCCCTCATGGCGGCCTGCGAGCGGGGTCCGGCGGCCGCCCATCACCTCGGCTACGAGGAGTTCGTCGTGGTGCTGGGCGCCGGACACCGGCTCCTCGACGCGGACCGGGTCGAACTGGCCGATCTGGACGGGGAATCGTGGGTGCGCTTCGACCGCGACAGCGCCCTCGACGGCGTGCTGACCGGCGTGCTCCGCGACAACGGCCTGACCTCGACCACCGCCGCCCGCGTCTCCCAGACCGCCACCGCCGTCCGCTGGGCCGCCCACGGCCTGGGCGTCACCCTCGTCCCCGCCTCCGCCGTGCCCCGCGGTGACGCGCACCTGGCGCGCCCGGTGGTCCCGGCGGTGTCCCAGCCCGTCGTCGCCGTGCTGCGGGCGCAGCCGGGTCCGGGGGAGTCCGCGCTGCTCGAACTCCTGCGTGAGCAACGCTGGCACCAACCCGCTCAGAGCTGGGTGACACCGCCGTCCACGACCAACTCGGTGTCCACCGCGTAGGTGGCCCGTCGGTGATGACGGCGTTCCTGGCGGTGTGCGCGTCCCTTGCCGAGTGCCGTCCTCTCTCGAAAGGTGTTCAGCCTCGGGGGAATTCGCCGCCGTCGACGACGAGGGCGCTGCCGGTGAGCCAGCTCGCGCGCGGGGACACCAGGAACAGCACGGCGTCCGCGATGTCGTCGGGTTGCCCGTCGCGGCCCAGTGGGGGAGTGGTGGTGGCCGCCCCGGGGCCCGCGTCCAGGCGCGCCCACTGCTCCCGGGTGGCCTCGCCGCCGGGGGTGGCGGTGCGGCCGGGTGAGACGGTGTTGACCCGGATTCCGAACGGGGCCAGCTCCGCGGCGAGTCCGCGGCTGTAGTTCTCCAGCGCCGCCTTCGCCGTCGTGTAGTGCAGGAACGGCGGGGCGGCCGTGGGCACCGCGGCCGAGGAGATGTGCACGATCGTTCCCGAACGCCGTTCCCGCATCTCCGGTGCCAGCAACGCGTCCAGCCGCACCGCCGCCAAGAAGTTCAAATCCAAGGCGTCCCGCCATATCTCGTCCGGAATGGCCAGGGCGCCGGGATACGGGCTGGCCCCGCCCGCGTTGTGGATCAGGATGTCCACCCCGCCGAGCACGTCCCCCGCGGCCGCGGCGAGCGTTTGCGCTCCCGTCGGCGTCCGCACGTCGGCGGTGACGAAGGCGGCTCCCTCCGGCGCGGTGCTCTCCGCCGACCGCGCGGTGGTGAGCACCGTGGCGCCCGCCGCGAGGAGTCGGCGTACCACGGCCGCGCCGATTCCGCGCGTGCCACCCGTCACCACGGCACGCTGCCCAGCGAGTTCCCTTGTGGCCGAACCGGTTTCGATCATAGTCATGCTTCGCGCAGTCCTCTCGAATTCCCTGTGCTCGACGAAAAGACGGATGTGCCGCGGGGGTGCGGAAATTCGCGATGTGCGGCTCGCCGAGCTGTTTTCACGGTATGGCGGGCGACCGCGCGAGGCAAAGACGAATACTCAGCGAGCGATATAGGGAATTCCTATGCGCCCGTTCAGGACAGCTCCAGCACCGCCTTGCCCTGCAGGCGGCGGGACAGCAGGGCGTCGGCCGCCGTCCCGACCCGCGTCCAATCGCCCCGCCAGGCGATGCTCGGATCCAGGGTGCCGTCGGCCACCCGGGCCGCCAGCCAGGTCAGGTCCGGGCCGAGGCCGGTGCACGCGAGCAGGAAGAACGTCGCGATGGACCGATCGTGCCGCCCTCGGACAGGCACCGATACGCCTCGACCAGTTGCGGGCCGCCCACCAGATCGATCACGCCGTCGACCGGTTCGCGCAGGTCGGCGGGACCGGAGACGACCTCGGTCGCGCCGAGTGCGCGCAGACTCGCACCGTGCGCGTCGGGAGCGCCGGTCGACGCGACGACGTGCGCGCCGCCGAGGCGGGCGAGTTGGACCCCGTAGCGCGCGCTTCGTCGGCCGCTAGGCGGAACCGGCCGGATCGGGCAGGTCGGTCCGGCCCAGCACCTTGTGCAGCGTCTCCGTCAGGGCGTTCAGATCCTCGATCGGCACTGCGCCGAAACGTGTTTCGATACCCGACAGGTAGTGCGGGGCGGCCTCGCGCAGGCGCTCGCGGCCCGCGTCGGTGATGCTCACGAACGCCGAGCGGCCGTCGTCGGGGTTGGCTTCCCGGCGGACCAGGCCCTCGCTGGCCAATTCGGTGATCAAACGGCTCACCCGGGTGCGGCTGAGGACCACGCGTTCGCCCAGGTCGCTCATCCGGAGTCGTTGTGGCCCATCGAGTTCCAGCAGGACGTCGTACCAGCTCAAGGGCATTCCGGTGGCACGGCGCAGCGCGGCGTCCAACTCGGGCACCAATTGGGCGTGGACCCGCAACAGCGCCGACCAGGCGGCGGCCGCCGGTCGAGTTCGGTTCGCGGACTGGGGCATCGCCCGATCCTATCCGGTTGCGTGCGCCCGCACATATATAGTAGCGTGCACACGCACATAAATTTCGAGAAAGGCTCGCCATGACCGCACTCATCACCCGCGACGAACTCGCCCGGGAGATCGAAGCCGGCTCGGTCACCGTGATCGACGCGCTCGGCGCCGAGTACTACGCCAAGGCGCATCTGCCCGGCGCGTTGAACCTGGTCGAATCCGACGTGGAAACCGCGGCGCCCCAACTCCTCCCGAACAAATCGGCGCCGATCGTCACCTACTGCTCGAACGCGGCCTGCGGCAACAGCCAACAGGTGGCCACCAAACTGGAGGCCCTCGGCTACACCAATGTCCGCAAATACCGTGAGGGAATTCAGGATTGGACGGAGGCCGGGCTGCCGATCGAGAGCTGAACCGCTGCGACCCTGACGGGGTCACGCTCGGGCGCCGAACGGACCGGCCGTGGTTCATTCCTCCCGCTGAGCGCCCGGGGTGTCCTCGGTGAAGAAGGCGCGCAGGGCATCGGCCATGGCGCGCGGGCGGAGGGTCGGGGCGATGTGACCGCTTGGGAGCGTGTGGGTTTCGGTGCCGAGGAGGGCGGCGAGGGTGGTGGTGCATTGGTGGAGTAGGCCCGTGGTGGTGGCTCCGATGGCGGGGGTGAGGGCGGGGGCGTGGGTGTGCAGGGCGGTCAAGTCGGGTTCGTAGCGGCGGACGGCGGGGGCGTCGTGGGTGAGGAAGACGGTGAGGTTGGCGAGGCGTTGGGGGTTCGGTGGGGTGAGTTCGATGTCGGGTTCGCGGTCGGTGGGGTCGAAATCGATCAGGCGGAGGAATCGGGCCATTGCCGCCTCGATACCGGTGCTGGCATAGGCGGTTTCGACGTCGTGTTGGGCCTGGCGCAGTTCGGTGCGTGCCGGTTCGTCGAGGACGGCCGCGAGGGGTGGTTCGTGGAGCATGGCGTGGCGGACGAGGTCGGGGTGGGCGAGGGTCAGTTGCAGGGCGATGACCGCGCCGATGCTGCTGCCGAAGACGAGGGCGGGTGTGTCGGTCGTGGCGGCGAGGACCGCCGCGGCGTCGTCGGCGTGGGTGGCGACCGTCACTTCCGTTGGGGCGGTGCCGCTTCGGGACAGGCCGCGGCGGTCGTAGGTGACCACGATGAATGTCGAGGCGAGGTGGTCGGCGAGGCGATCGTAGGTGTCGGCGTCGCCGTCGCCGCCGGGGAGCAGGAGCAATACCGGTCCGCGACCGCGAATCTCGCAGAAGAGGCTACCGCCGGGGACATCGACCATGAGCGTTCTCACCGCACACTCCTCGAGCTACTCAGAGTTGCTTATGAGCATAGGAACGCACCCGGGGATAAGCAACTCGAGGTAGCTTAAGAGAGTGGCCGAGACGAGGAGACGAGGTGCGGTGCTCAAGCGGGCACTGCTGGACGCGGCATGGGAGGAATTGCGCGAGAACGGCTTTCACGCCATGACCATGGCCGGTGTCGCCGCACGGGCCGGGGCCGCGAAGTCGGTGGTGTATCGCCGGTGGCCCGACAAGGCCGCCGTCGTGCACGCGGTCGTGCGGGACCGGGTACCCCGCCTGGGCCGGGTGGAGATCACCGGCGAACTGCGCCGCGACGCGCTCGCCGTCCTGGACCAACTGTCCGCCACCCTCCGGGGGCTGTGCCTGATGGATGACGCCGATCCGGTTCTGGCCCAACGACTTCGGCGGGCCGCGGGCGACGAGGCGGTCGCACTGCTGACCGATGCCGTGACCGCGTACGGATGCGACGCGGCGACCGTCGGCCGGCACGTCATCCGGGTGCCGGTCGATCTGCTGGCCCACGCCCCGGCCGATGAGCAGACGCCCACGCTGGACCAACTCGTCGACGACATCTTCCTCCCCTTGGTCGATCGTCATCGCGGGTGAGCCACGGACGTCATCGGCTCTCGGGGGCCTCGGACGACACGCGAGATTCCGCCCGGGACCCGAGCGCGGCATCGACCGCGTTCTCCAGGTTCTCGCGCAGAACGGGGCAGTCCCGGGCCGGGTCGTCGCGGGGGCAGGTGAGGACATGGTCGAGGACGCGTTGCGCCTCGGCCAGCCGGTTCATCTGCTCCCGCATGGCGTGCAGGGATTCGGCGAGAACCCGCCGACCGAGCGTTCGATCGTGCGGGGGCGGATCGGCGAGCACCGCGGCGGTGTCGGACAAGCTCATCAGGCCGTCGCGGTGGAGCAGTTGGATGAGCGCGAGTCGGCGCAGTTCGTCGCGGCCGTAGGTGCGCACGGTCGCGCGCCGGCCCGCCGGGCGCAGCAGGCCGAGTTCGTCGTAGTAGCGCAGCGCCGAGACCCGGATGCCGAACGCGCGGGCGACCTCGCTGATCGTGTGATCCATCGGACCATCGTCGCAGCCTTGCGCTCCAGTGCACTTGAGCGTGCACGGTGAATCCGAACGGAAGCACCGAGGAGGACGGCATGCGGCAGCGGTACGAGGTAGTGGTGGTGGGCGCGGGCCCGGTGGGGTTGTCGACCGCCTTGTTCCTGGCGGAGCAGGGCGTGCGGGTCGCGGTCGTGGACAAGCGCGATCCGATGAACGCGCCGCCCCGGGCCAGCACCTCGGTGCGCACCCTGGAGTTGTTCCGTTCGATCGGGCTGGGACCCGCGCTCGATCGGGTGGGCTGGGACGGTCCCGCGCCGCTGTGTTCGGTGTTCAAGGACAGCGCGGTCGGCTCGGTGCTGTACACGGCCGCGCCCCCGGCCCGGTACGCGCGGCGGCTGGCGACGTGCAGTCCGGTGAGCATCCGCCGCGCGGTCACCCAGTACGAGGTGCAGCGGGTGGTCATGGACGCGTTGCGCCGCGGCGGCGGCCGAGTGCGCTTCGGTGTCGAACTGACAGCCCTGGACGTCACCGAGACCGGGGTGCGGGCCACGGTGTCCGATACCGAGACCGGCACGCGGGAGCGGCTGAGCTGTGCCTATCTGATCGGGGCCGACGGCGCCCGGAGTCTCGTGCGGCGGTTGCTCGGCGTCGGGATGCCGGACCGGCGGGTCGCGGCCCGGCCGAACACCGCCTTCTTCCGCGCCGACCTCGGGCGGCTGCTGCCGGAGTCGGCCTCGCATTCCTGCTTCATCCGCAACGAACGGGTGTACTGCACGCTGTTCGCCAAGGGCGCCGACGGCACCCGCTGGTCCTCGCACATCCTGGACTACCCGGGCAAACCCGCCGAGCTCACCACCTTGACGCCGGAGCGGACGATCGGATTGCTGCACGCGGCGATCGGCGACGACTCGGTCCCCATCGAGTTGATCGAATGCAACGCGTGGGAGGCCGCGTTCGGCCTCGCGTCCACCTTCCGCGCGGGCCGGGTGTTCCTCGCCGGGGACGCCGCGCACACCCAGAGCTCCGCGGGCGGACTCGGCATGAACACCGGAATCCAGGACGGCCACAATCTCGCCTGGAAACTCGCCGCGGTCCTGCACGGACAGGCCCGCGACACGCTGCTGGACAGTTACGAACCCGAACGCCGGGCCGCCGCCGAGGCGTCCCTCGCCGTGTCCGAACGGCTGCACCACGGCTATCAGGCGCGGCGGGACACCACCGCGCTCTACGCCCGCCTCGCCGCCGACTACCTGCGCGGCATGCTGTGCTACCGGTACACCGGCGGCGCGGTGGTCGCGGACGACGAACCCGATGCCGACGTCCT
Organism: Nocardia sp. NPDC004068; assembly: GCF_042874315.1. NCBI lineage: Bacteria > Bacillati > Actinomycetota > Actinomycetes > Mycobacteriales > Nocardiaceae > Nocardia > Nocardia sp. NPDC004068. The sequence continues at coordinate 299,268 of NZ_JBIAMW010000009.1, read as the reverse complement.
CGACGATCGTGTCGTGGTGGGTCGCCGTCTCCCGCACCGGTGGCTCACGGTCGAGGGCCGACGGCTGTCCACCCTCGATCTCGTGGGGTTCGGGTGGACGCTGCTGACCGGCCCCCGCGGCGACGCCTGGCACGCGGTGGAGAAGGCCGCCGACTCGATGGTGTGGGTGCGGCAGCTGACCGCCGACCAATTCGACGGCGACAGCGCGGCGTTCACCGAGATGGCGGGCATCGAACCGGACGGGGCGCTGCTCGTGCGTCCCGACCACATCGTGGCGTGGCGCTCACCCACCCTGCCCGCCGCGCCGGAGGACGCGCTGCGGCGCGTGCTCGCGGCACTGCTCGGCAGGGCGTGACCCGCAACGTCGAGCGCGCGCGGGTAACGATCCGGCGCACGAACGTGTTGCGGGCTGATAGCGATCTCGTCTCGCGCCCGGTCGATCCGGCCGCAGAAGGCTAGGTGGCGAGCGGTTTCGCGGCGAAATAGCAGCGCTGGACGGCTCGCATAACCCTTCCTATCATCGCCGAATGATTGCCAACAGTTCGCCAGTGCGGGTAGAGAGCGAGTTCGCGCCCCTGCGCACGGTCGTGGTCTCCCGCAGCGAATTCCACGCCCCGGCGCGCGCGGAGATCCTCGGGCACTCGATGCCCGTGGAGGACAGCGCCGTGGAGATCCTGAACGCGGTGTGGGGCAAGGACTTCGGGGACGTCTTCCCCGATCGGCAGAAACGCTGGGAGGCCGAACGCGAGGAGTTGGCCGACCTGTTGCGCCGTCACGGCGTGGAGGTGTTGCGCCCGCGGCTGTTCACCGAGGTGGAGAAGGACGCGGCCGGGGAGACGGGATGCGCGAACTTCTTCGTCCGCGACCCCTGGTTCACCGTCGGCGATCACGTCATCGAGGGCGTGCTCCAATTCCCGCACCGCCGCATGGAGGTGCTGCCGAGCCGGGATCTGCTGCTCGACCGCGTGCTCCCGGCCGAGGCGCACTACGTCTCGCTGCCGCAACCGGAGGTCTCCCCGCTGGGCCACCCGGGGTCCGGTCCGTTCCTCGAGGGCGGTGACGTGCTGGTGCTCGGGAAGCACGTGTTCGTCGGTTCGTCGGGCATGGCCACCAACGACCTCGGCGTGCGCTGGCTCGCGAAATACCTGCGGCCCTTCGGCTTCACCGTGACGCCGGTCCCGCTGCCCGAGCATGTGCTGCACCTGGACTGCGCGATCGGTCTGGTCCGCGACGGGCTGCTCATCGCGTGCCCGCAACGCCTGCCCGGCGGCCTGCCCGAACCCCTGCGCGACTGGGATCGCATCGAGGTCGGCGAGGACGAGGCGGCGGCCATGGCGACCAACGGCCTGCCCATCGATCCCGACACCTACGTCATCGACGTCGAATTCGAGCGCGTCGGCAAGGAACTCGAGGCGCGCGGCGTCACCGTCGAATATCTCGACTTCGCGGTGTCGCGGCTGTTCGGTGGCGCGTTCCGCTGCTCCACCCAACCGCTGCTGCGCGCCGACTGACGACCGCCCGACCGACCCGAGGAGGACATCCGATGCCCGGACCGAGGGCCCGCTGGGCGATGCTCGCCGTGCTGTGCGTGAGCGTGTTCGTGGTGATGATGGACGTGACCGTCCTCAATGTCGCCCTGCCCGCGCTCATCGCCGACGTGCGGCCCAGTCCGCTGACCCAGCTGTGGATCGTCGACATCTACAGTCTGCTGCTGGGCGGGCTGCTGATCCTCAGCGGCGCGCTCGGCGATCGGGTCGGGCGCAAGCTGATGTTCGTCGCCGGGTTCGTGGTGTTCGCGGTCGCCTCGGTGGTCGCGGCCACCGCCGCGCACTCGTGGCAGGTGGTGATCGGCCGCGCGTTGTGCGCGATCGGCGCGGCCATGCTGATGCCGCCGACGCTGTCGATGATCCGATCGATCTTCACCGACGACCGCGAACGGATGCGGGCCATCGCGATCTGGTCGGCGGTCGCGGGACTCGGCGCGGCGGCCGGGCCGCTGGTCGGCGGGGTGCTGGTGCAGAGCTTCGGGTGGCGGGCGGCGTTCTGGCTCAACGTGCCCGTCGCGGTCGTGGTCATCGTCGCCGCGGTGCCCCTGCTGCCCGAATACCGCGCGCCCCACCGTGGCGGCGGGCTGGACTGGTTCGGCGCGGCGCTGTCGGTGTTCGGCATCATGGCGTTGGCGTGGGGGATCAAGCACACCGCGACCGGCGGGCTGACCGGTGCGGATGTGGCGATCCTGCTGGTCGGGGCGGTGTTGCTGGCGCTGTTCGCCCGTCGCCAATTGCGCAGCGACGACCCGTTGCTGGATGTGCGGCTGTTCCGGCGCGGGCCGTTCACCGCCGCGGCCGTCGCGATGTTCGTGCCGCAGATCGTGCTCGGGGCGATGCTGCTGTTGATCACGCTGTGGTTGCAGAGCATGCACGGCTACGACCCCGCGCAGGCCGGTCTGCGCAGCCTGCCGATCGCCGTGGCGTCGCTGGTCGGTTCGCTGATCGCGCCGCAGCTGCTCGATCGGGTCGAGGTGCGCACCACCCTGGGGGTGAGCCTGCTGGTGGTGGCGGGTGGTCTGCTGTATCTGGGGTGGGCGCCGCAGCCCATCTCCTACGGCTCGATCGCGGCGGTGCAGGTGACGATGGGGCTGGGCGCGGGTGTGGTGACGACCATCGCGTCGTCGATGCTCGTGGCCGCCGTCCCCGCCGAACGCGCCGGACAGGCCGGTGCCGTCTCCGAAACCAGCTACGACCTCGGCCAGGGTCTGGGGGTGGCGCTGCTCGGCTCGATCCACGGCGCGATCTTCGCCGCCCGCATGACCGATCTGCCGGTGTCGGGACCCGACGCCGACGCCGCCCGCTCGGTCGGCGGCGTGGTGGCCGTGGCGACCCGGCTGGGCGGGGACGCCGGGGCCGCGCTCATGGCGCACGCCCGCACCGCGTTCGATTCCGCCCTCACCACCACCGCGTTCATCGGCGCGGGCCTGGCCGTGGTCGCGACCGTGCTCGTCGTGCTGTTGACCCCGCGCGGGTTCACGGTGAGTTCGGCTGAGCCACAACGGGTTTCCGAGTCCGATCCGCGCCCGGCCGAGACCTGAGCGCCCGGGAGCGCCGGTTCCGGCCGCCGAAGGATCGAGTTGTGCGGGATACCAGGCGAGCCCGCGAATCTGGGCGCGATCACAAAGGTGCTCAGTAGGATTGCCGAGACCTGGCAATTCCGTGGGCCGATCTGCCGGTGCCCGCGGGTGTGCGGACGGAGCGGACGACCGGATGATGCCCACGGGGCTGGTGGCGGAGCTGACCAGTTATGTCGGCCGGCGCAGCGAATCCGCGGATGTCCGCCGGTTGCTCGGTTCGGCGCGGCTGGTGTCGCTGACCGGTCCGGGCGGGGTGGGCAAGACGCGGCTGGCGTCGCGGGTCGCCGCGGACCTCGCGCGCGCGTACGGCGACGGCGTGTACCTCGTCGAACTGGCCGAATTGCGTGCCGAGGTCCTGCTGGCCGATCTCGTCGCCGAACGGCTCGACCTTCAGCTCCGGTCGGAACAGTCCGCGCTCGACCGGGTGCTGGCGTATCTGCGCGAGCGCGAGGTCCTGCTGGTCCTGGACAACTGTGAGCACGTCCTCGGCGCCTGCGCGGAATTCGTCGCCGCGCTGCTCACCCATTGCGCGAGGGTCACGGTCCTGACGACGAGCAGGCAGTCGCTGGCCGTCCCCGGGGAACGGACGTTCCGGGTGCCGCCGATGCCGGTGCCGCCGGACACCACCGAACCGGCGGAGCTGCTGCGCTACGACAGCATCCGCCTGTTCGCCGACCGGGCCGCGGCGGCGCGCACCGGCTTCGACATCACCTCGGGCAACGCCGCGGACGTGGCGCGACTGTGCCGCCGCCTGGACGGGGTGCCGCTGGCGATCGAATTGGCCGCGGCGCGAATGCGTTCGCTGCCCCTGCCGGAGATCTGCCGACGGCTGGACCGGGCGCTGGCATTGCTGACGACCGGTTCGCCGATCTCCCCCGAACGGCAGCAGACCTTGCGCGCCACCATCGTCTGGAGTTACGAGTTGTGTTCGCCCGCAGAGCGACTCGTGTGGTCGCGGGCGTCGGTGTTCACCGGATCGTTCGATCTCGAGGCCGCCGAATTCGTCTGCGGCGGGCGCGGTGTGGACCCCGCCGACGTGATCGACGTGATCGACGCGCTGGTCGACAAGTCCGTGCTGGAACGCGACGGCACCGAGGACGCGCGGTACCGGATGCTGGAGACCCTCCGGGAGTTCGGACAGGAGCGACTCCACGCGGCCGCCGACGATACCCGCGTCGCCCGCCGCCACCGCGACTGGTTCGACCGGCTGACCGCGCGAGCGGACGCCGAGTGGATCGGTCCCGCGCAATCGTCGTGGGTGTGGCGGTTGCGGGCCGACCACGCGAATCTGCGTGCGGCACTGGAGTGGTCGCTCACCGAGCCCGGCGAGGCCGATACCGCGCTGTCGATGGCGCAGCGGATCGTCGAGTACTGGACGTTGCGGGGCGCGAACCGCGAGGCGCGCACCCGCCTGGACCGTGCCCTGGCGGCCACCTCGCCCGACCACCCCGCCCGCGCCTACGGGCTGGCGACCAGCGCCCAGTACTCGATCTGGCTGTCGGACATCCCGGGCACGCTCACCCGGCTGGACGAGGCCGACAAGCTCGCCGCCGCCCGCGGCGACCGGGTGGCGGCCGCCTTCGCCGATGTGGTGCGCGCGCAGGTGGCGAAGATCCGCCTCGAGGACGGTCTCTCGGCCGAACTGGCCGGTGCGGCGGTGCGGATCTTCCACGCCCACGGCGATCGGCGCAACGAGCTGCGCGCCCGGTTGCATCAGGGGATCGCCAACACCGCCGATTCGCCCGCGACGGGCCTGCGGCTGCTGCGGGAGATGACCGCGCGCAGCGACGAATTGGGTGACACCTACTACCGGGACATGGCCCTGTTCGGGATCGCCATGATCGAGGTGATGGCCGGCAGTCTGGACGCCGCCGAAGCCGCGGCCCGGACCGCCCTGGCCTCGACTCGCTTGCGGGACAGTCGGTTCGGCGACGCCTACCATCTCGAGACGCTGGCGTGGTGCGCGGCCCGGCGCGGCGAATCCGAGCGGGCGGCGACTCTGTTCGGCGCGGCGGCGACGGCGTGGGATCTGTTGGGCGCCGACCCGGCGGCGATCATGCCGCGCCCGCACGGGAGATTCCGGGAGCTGGCCACGACCGCGCTGGGCGCCCACGGCTTCGGCGAGGCCCATGCCGCCGGGCGCGCCCTGTCCCGGGAGCGGGCGCGTCGCTACGCGCTGCGCGAGGACGCCGACGAGGTGCGCGATCGCCGGTCACCGCTCTCGGCCCGGGAATTGGAGGTCGCCGAACTGGTCGCGCAGGGCCTGACCAATCGCGAGATCGCCGTGCGTCTGGTCATCGCGCCGCGCACCGCCGACACCCATGTCCGGCACATCCTGACCAAGCTCGGTTTCGGCAAACGCGCGCAGATCGCGGCGTGGATGGCCGCCCGCGCGCACCGATAGGCGGATATACGTCGTTTCACCGATGCGGCGGCCCGCGCCCGCCGTGCACGCTGGCAACCCCCGGCAGATGGGAGCCAGCCCATGTTCGACTCCACCACCGATCACCTCGACCGATCGCCGCGAGGCGCCGTCGCCGTCGCGGAGCGCCCGGTTCCGGCCGTGTCCGGGGACGCCCAGGATGTGGCCCGGACGCTGGTCGGCGAACTCCTCGCCCGCGTCGCGGCGGAGACGTCGCGGCCCGGCGACCCCGACCGGGACTGCCTGCGGCTCGCCATCGAGATCGTGCACACGTCCTCGGCCCGCGACCGCGCCGCGCGCCTCGCCGCCGCCGCGCGGCAATGGGCCCACGAGGGCGTCTCGCTCGACGTGGTGAACGCCCTGTACGCCGCGCTGCGCGAGGTGCTGAACCGGATCGGCCACGGGAATTCGGCGCCGGTCCGCCAGGACCACGATGTCGTCGTCGCCGCCGTCGAACTGGTCCGCCATCTCATCGAGACCATGAGCCCCGCGATCATCGGCGCCTGTCTGCGGCAGCTGGACCGCGCCGACGACCACCGCCACGAGACCCACGAGGGCGCGCTGTTCGCGTTGCGGCGCGGCGTGCCCGCGTCGGAGGTGCGAGCCCGCTACGGCGTCGTGATCGCCGACCACTACCGGGTGCTCGCGCTGATGGCCCACCCGGACGAGCCTTCCGACGAGGAATTCCTCTCCCGACGGCTGCGACACGCCCTGGGCGAGCGGACCGGCGACGCGACCCTGGCGAAGGTGTCGGCGTCCGGCGGCACGGTTCTGATCCCGACGACCGAGGCGGCCGACCTCGAGCGCCTGGTCGCCGACGTCGGGCGGGCGGCGCGGGTTTCCTTGACCGCCACGGTGGTCGACGCGGCCACCCCCGACCTCGCCGCCGCCATCGAGCGGGCCCACGAACTGCTCGACCTCGCGCAGCGGCTGGGTTTGCCCGCCGGAGTGTACGGGTTCGCCGACCTCGCCCTCGAATACCAGCTCACCCGCCCCGGCCCGGCGCTGGCACACCTGAGGGGCCTGCTCGTGCCGCTCGACGGGCATCCCGAACTGCGAGAGACATTGCGCTGCCACATCGCCGCCGACCTCAACCGGCTGCGCACCGGCAAGGCCCTGCACGTGCATCCCAACACCGTCGACTACCGGCTGCGGCGCATCGCCGAACTCACCGGCCTGCACCCGCACCGCTATCCGGACCAGTGGTACCTGCGGTCCGCGCTCGTCATCGACAGCTTCCAACCGAATACACACTGAGACAAGCGTTTTCGACAGAGGAGAAGTCTTTCATGGCACTGTTCGATAGGAAAGCGCCGCACCACCTCCGCCAGACGGCCGCGGTCGCGTCGATCACAGCCGCCCTCGCCGCCGCCGGAATCGCGGCGGCCACACCGGCGGCGGCGCAGCCCGCGACGTGTACCGATGTCGATGTCGTCGTCGCGCGCGGCACGGGCGAATTGCTCGGCGCCGATCCCGGACTCGGCGCGGTCGTCGGCAACCCGGTCTATCACGCGCTCGCCCAACGCTTGTCGGTCTCGCACAGCCCCTATCGCGTCGAATACCCGGCCAGCCTCGCCGAGCCGTTCTCGGTGCAGCAGGGCAATCGCGACCTCGTCGACCATGTGACCGGTGCGGCGAAAGCGTGCCCGAACCAGCGCTTCATCCTGGTCGGCTACTCGCAGGGCGCGAACGTCGTCGACAATTCGATCGGCGTCAGCAGCGTCGGCGCGAAGGTCGGCGGCCCGATCGCCGCCACCCTGCCGCCCTCGGTGGAACCGCGCATCGCCGCGATCCTGTTGTTCGGCAACCCGATTCGCGGCATCGGCCGCAGCGTCACCGGTCCCTACGCGGACCGCACCTACGACACCTGCTCCGCCGACGACCCGGTCTGCGACCCGAACGGCAAGAACTGGAACGTCCACGTCACCAGCTACACCCCCAAGGCCGGTGAGGCGGCGGACTTCGCCGTCGCCCGACTGTGAATCACGCCGTGCCGCTGGCGATTTGAATCTCCCGGGCGACGCGGTGTCCCGATTCGGCGGCCCCGTCGATGTAACCCGCCCAGCGCGTGGCGGTTTCGGTTCCGGCCCAGTGCAGGGGGCCGATGGCCGGGCGTAGGGCGTGTCCGAAACGGGTGAGGGTGCCCGGTGTGGCGAAGGCCCCGTAACAACAGCCGACCGGCGGTGTGGGTGGGATGAGTGGTCAGATCCAGAGCGGACTCGTCGTCGAGGAGGCGCGCAATCTGCTGGAATCCGGTGCGCTGCAACCACATCCGCCCGAACTGCTCGCCAGCGCCTTCTACGGCGCGCTCACGGAGATGTCGCTGACCATCGCCGAGGCCGACGACGCCGAGGCCGGTCGTGCCCAGGCCGCCGCGCTGGCGCGCGCCCTGCTCAGGGGTTTGGCGGCCGACCGAGCCGCCTCCTGACTCCGCGCTAAGGTGTCCTGTATATCAGGGCGTTCGTTCTCGATAGCAGGACTTCGACCGGCTCCAGGAAAGTGACGCGATGGCACACGAAAGCGCGGCGAGCGCGTACCAGGAACGCAATTCCACGGCCGACCGGGCATTGGACATCCTGCTGCTGTTCTCGGCGGGCAAGCCGGTGTGGACTGCCGGGGAAATCGCGGCGGAGCTGGGGGTTGCGCGCTCGACCGGCTATCGCTATCTGCAGAGCCTCGTGGGCACCGGGTTCATCGAGGAGACCTCGGGCGGTTTCCGCCTCGGCCCCCGGATATTCGAGCTCGCCCGGCTGGCCCGGGCCGGTATCGGGCTGTCGGAGGTGGCGCTGCCGGTGATGCGCTCGCTGGTCGCCGCGGTGGGCGAGACGGTCCTGCTCACCCGCCGGTCGGGCCGCTCGGTGGTGTGCCTGGACCTGGTGGAGGCGCCCCATGTGGTGCGGTTGACCTACGAACGGGGTCATGTGCTGCCCATCAATGCCGGTGCGGCGGCGGAGGTCCTGTTGGCCTGGGCGGATCCGGCCGAGGTGATGCGGGTGCTCGGGCAGGCGCCGCTGGAACGGTTCACCGCCAAGACGCTCGTCGATCCCGAGGCGTTGCGGGCGCGGCTGGCGCACATCCGCAAGCGCGGTGTGGCCGTGTCCCAAGGGGAACTCGACGACCACATCCTCGGTGTCGCCGCGCCGATTCGGGACGCCACGGGTGCGGTCTGCGCCGCGATCAGCATCGCCGCGCTGGCCGTGCGGATTCCCTACGCGGAGTTGCCCGCGGTCGAGACCGCGGTCCGTGACGCCGCCGCCGCGATCTCCCGGCAGCTGGAGCTGCGCAGCGCCTGACGGGACCGGTACGAACATCACCGAAAACACTCTACCGATATAGCTATTGTGGTAGATGTATTTCGTGCGGCACGTTCTCCTGTGTGCGACCGGAAGCTACCCCTCGGGACCGAGTAGCCGTGCCAGTTCGTGCAGGTCGGGCAGGGCCGCGGCGATGCGGGCCCGGGCCGGGGAGTCGAGTTGTCCGAGCGCGGCCGCGAGTCCGGAGTTCACCCGCGTCGACAGTTCCAGGCTGGCGGCCCGCATCTGGTCGGTCGGGAACAGCTGCACCTGCCGGGCGTCGTGGGGGTGTCGGCGACGCTCGAGGAATCCGTCCCGGACGAGCCCGGTGACCAGCGTGCTGACGTTGTTCGCGTGCATGTGCAGCTTGTCGGCGAGGTCGCGGACGCTGATCCCCGGTTCGGCGTCCACCAGCCGCAGCACCTCGACCTGCGCGGGGGGACGGGCGACCTGCCCGGTGGGCGAGCCCTGCCGGGCTCGCAGGGCGCGATGCAGCGTCCAGGTCGCGCGAGCCACCGCCGCGGGCAGGTCGTCGTCGGGGGTGGAGGGCATACCGCATATTAGCTCTAGGTCTAGACCTATCCGGCAATCGCCCGGCTTCCGAGGCCGCCGCTCCTCGTATTCCTGCTTTGCAGGACATCGCTTTCGCCATTCAGGACACGCGCATAGTGTGACGGGCATCGAGCGAGGAGATCGGAGAGATGGGTCAATGACGACGACGCGGTCGCGGAACATCTTCGATGTCGCTGTGTGTGGTGCGGGGCCGGTGGGCCTCACGGCGGCCGCGCTGCTGGCCGCCCGGGGCGTCGATGTCGTGGTGTTGGAGCGGAACGAGTCCACCAGCGACGAACCGAAGGCGATCAGCATCGACGACGAGTCGCTGCGGGTGTATCAGCAGGCGGGCATCGTCGACGCGATTCTGCCGATCGTGGTGCCCGGCACCGGAACTCGATACTACGACCGCCACGGCGAGCCGCTGTTCCACGCGCGGGGGCCACATCCGTTCCGGCTCGGATTCCCGTTCAAGAATCCGTTCGCCCAGCCCGATCTGGAACGCGCCCTGGCGGGCGCGCTGGCCGAAATGCCCACGGTGGAACTGTGTTTCGGCACCGAGGTCCTCGGTTTCGAACAACATCCGGATCGGGTGCGGGTGCGCGTGACGCGCGGGGGAGTGGAGGGGAGCGTCGAGGCCGCCTACGTCCTGGGCTGCGACGGCGGGCGCTCGGCGACCCGCCTGTCGCAGGGGGTGGAGATGAGCGGGCGCAGCCACGCCGACGTGTGGCTGGTGGTGGACACCCTCGACGACCACCACACCGAACGCTTCGCCATGCATCACGCCGACCCGGACCGCCCGCACGTCGTGGTGCCCGGCCTGAACGGCCGCTGCCGCTACGAGTTCCGGCTCTTCCCGGGCGAGGGCGCGGCCGGGGAACCCCCGGCGTTCGATCTGATCCGGGGGCTGGTGTCGCGGTATCGCGAGATCACCCCCGAGCAGATCGAGCGCGCGGTCAACTACCGGTTCAACGCGGTGGTGGCCGACGACTGGATGATCGGGCGCTCGTTCCTGCTCGGCGACGCCGCGCACATGATGCCCCCGTTCGCCGGTCAGGGCCTCAACTCCGGCATTCGCGACGCCGCCAACCTCACCTGGAAGATCGCCGACGTCCTCGCCGGGCGCCTGGATCCGGCCGTGCTCACCAGCTACCAGCTCGAGCGCGAGCCGCACGCCGTCGCGACCGTGCGGATGTCGGAGCGCCTGGGCCGGGTCGTGATGACCACCTCGCCGTATGTGGCCGCCCGGCGCGACGAATTCGCCCGGGCCGCACTGGCCACCGCGCACGGACGCGCCTATCTGGAGGAGATGCGGTACCGGCCGACCCAGCGCTACGACGCCGGGCTGGTCGTCCCCGGCGACGACGCGGTGGGCGTGCCGATCGGGCAGCCGCTGGCCTTCGACACCGCCGACCACGCCGTCCGCCGCCTGGACGCGATCCTCGGCAACGGCTGGGCGCTGCTCGGCGTCGACGTCGACGAATCCGACTGGGCCGCCGTGGATTCGCTCACCGAGTCGCTGGCGGCCACGGAGGCGCTGGTGGTCACCGGCGAGCGGCTCCCCCGCACGGCCCGCCGCGTCCTGATCGACGTCGACGGTGGCCTGGTCCGCGAATTCGCCTCGTACACGGGCAGATTCGTGTTGCTGCGGCCCGATCGTTTCGTGGCCGCGGGGTGGCGGCCGGAGCATACGGCCCGCGTGGTCGACCACATCCGGTCCTGGCTCCCGCGTCCGGCGACCGCGAGCGCCGAGCGGGCCCTCCCCATCCCGTCATCAGAAGAAAGGGCGCACGTTCATGGATAAGCCACAGCGCGTCGTGCTACAGGAGCGCGACGCCGCCGGAACGCTCACTCGAACCGCGGTGTCGCACATCGGTTTCTCGATGCCGGACCCGGCCGCCGCCGCGCGGTTCTACGGTCGGGTGCTCGGCCTGGTGGTGCACGACGAGCTGCCCGGCGGCGGCCTGAGCCTGGGCTGGGGCGCCGGACACCACGTGCTGGACCTGCTTCCGGGCGAGAAGGGATTGCGGCACTACGGTTTCGAGGTCCGCGACGCCGACGGTGTCGAGGGCATCGCCGAACGGCTGGCCGCGGCTGGGCACACCGTCTCCGAGCTCGACCCCGCTCATATCGACGCGGCGGTCGGTGCGCCCCAAGGTATTTCGGTCGCCGATCCGCACGGCACCGAGGTGCGTTTCCACACCGCCGTATGGCGTCAGGGCGAGTCCGCCGCCGACCCCGGCCGCCGCCCGATCAAGTACCAGCACATCACCCTGGGCACCGACGATGTCGAGAAGATGACCGGCTTCTTCGTCGATGTCGTGGGATTCCGGATCTCCGACCAGCTCGCCGACGGCCGGTTCGCGTGGCTGCGCAGCGACCGCGATCACCACACCCTGGCGGTGGTGAACGTCGGCCGCGGCGGCGATATCGACCACTACTCCTACGACCTGTCGGAGTGGGCGGACTTCAAGGCGTGGTGCGACCGGCTCACCGACGAGGGCGTCGACGTCACCTGGGGTCCCGGACGGCACGGTCCCGGCAACAACCTGTTCGTGTTCTTCGACGATCCGGCCGGTAACCACATCGAGCTGTCGGCGGAGATGGAGAAGTTCCACGACGACCGGGTCACCTACGTCCCGCGGCGGTGGCAGCCGATCCCCAACAGCGTCAACCTCTGGGGCGGCCAGCTCCCCACCTGGCGGCACACCAGCGAAGGAAAGTGAACGACCTCATGGCTTACGCGACCTACGAGTACGCGGGCGAACGACACGCCGGTGTGCTGGACGGCTCGAATGTGGTTCCGCTGCAAGGCATCACCGAACTGGGCGCTGCAACCACGCCGGAGGTGCTGGCCGCCGCGGCGCGGGACGAGTCGGCGGCCGTGCTGGTGGAACGGGTCCGGCTGCTGCCGGTGGTGCCGCGCCCGGCGAAGATCTTCTGCGTCGGGCTCAACTACCGCGACCACGTCACCGAGACCAAGCGTGACCTGCCGACCTATCCGGTGCTGTTCCCGAAATACGCCGACAGCCTGCTAGGCGCGCACGACGACATCGTCCTGCCGCCCGAATCGGCGGCGGTCGACTACGAGGGCGAACTCGCGGTGATCATCGGCCGTCCCGGGCGTCGGATCGCCGAAACCGATGCGGCACACCACATTCTGGGCTACGCCGTCGCCAATGACGTCACGATGCGCGACTTCCAGTACGAGACCCATCAATGGATGCAGGGCAAGGCATGGGACGCCAGCACGCCGCTGGGCCCGTACCTGATTCCGCCCGGCGACGCCGAGCCGGGCGGCATCCGCACCCTGCTGAACGGGGAGAAGGTGCAGGAATCGGACCTGTCGATGCTCATCTTCTCGATCCCCACCCTGATCGCGACGATCTCGACGTTCACCGCCCTGTCGCCGGGCGATGTGATCCTGACCGGCACGCCCGGTGGGGTCGGTTATCGACGCGACCCGCAGCGCCTACTCCGCGACGGGGACGAGGTCGTCGTCGAGGTGGACGGAATCGGCGCGATCCGCAATCGAATTCGCGGGACCGAGGAGGCAACGGCATGAGCGAGCGTCCCACCGAACCACATATCGACCGCTCCCTGACGCTGCACCTCAAGGGCGACTGGGGCATGGTCAACCTGCACCGCGTCTGCGGATGGATCTGCCAGGAGCTCACCGACCGCGCCGGACCGCACACCCGGGTCGCGATCTGGAACGGGCGCGGCTTCTCCGACAATGTCCGCGCCGTCGGCCGCGGCGAGGTCGACATCGCGCTGACCACGCCCGCGGCGTTCAGCGCCGCCGCCCTCGACGGGCGCGGCATTTTCGCCGACGAGCCCTACCCGCAGTTGCGGGCGCTGGCCGTGGTTCCCCAGCGCGATCGGCTGGTCTGCGCGATCCACCGCGACGTGGGGGTGAGCAGTTTCGCCGAATTACGGGATCTGAAGCCACGATTGACCCTCGCGACGTCGGTGCACGACGGGGTGAACGGGGTCGGGCTGGCGGCGCACGAGTTGCTCACCCGGTCCGGGGTGGACGTGATCGGTTGGGGCGGAACCCTTCTCGAGGACGAGCGGCCGTTCGAAACCTTCGACCACGTACTGGCCGGGCGGGCGAACGCGGTGGTCCACGAGGCCGTGATGCTCCCGCACTGGCAGCGGTTCGGCGGCGACTACCGGTTCCTGCCGGTGGAACCGGAGGTCTTGGCCGGGCTGGAAACCGATTTCGGGTGGCCCGCCGCCACCGTCGCCGAGGGCTTCTTCCCGGGCGCCGATGGCTTCCGGACCCTGGACTTCTCCGATTTCCTGGTGCTCACCCGCAGTGACCTCTCCGATGACGTCGCCTACGCGGTTGCCTGGGTTCTGGGGGAGACCCGGCACCTGATCGAGGCCCAGTACGCCCACATCCCGCCCGAGCGCAGCCCGATCACCTATCCGCTGGACCCGAAGACCATGGGGCGCGCACCGATTCCGCTGCATCCGGGCGCCGCCGCCTACTACGCCGCGCTGCCGGCCGACTGACGAAACGACAAGGAGTCCGCCGTGACCGTCATCGAAGACATCATGGTCCTCGCATCGGACACCCCGCTGCGCAGCGTCGAGCGCGACGAGCACCTGCTGCTCGCGCCGCCGCACCCCAGCGACCTGCCGATCAAACTGTGGCACGACCATCCGCCGCTCGAGGTGGTGCACTATTCGCAGCAGTACCGGGCCCAGCCGTTCGCGCCGCCGCGCGGGGTGTACGAGAACGACCGGATCCGCGTCGAGTGGCAGACCATGGACAATCGGCAGCCGTTCTACCACCGCAACTGCGATGTGGACGAGATCTCCTATCAGATCGCCGGGGAACGCACGCTCATGACCGAACTGGGCGTCATCGAGCACCGGGCCGGAGAGTTCTCCCGCATCCCCCGCGGCGTGGCGCACGACAACTACGGCCGCGGCGAGAGCCACCTGCTGTTCTACATGCCCGCCCCCGTGGCCGAGCTGTCCGCTCCGATCCGCACTTCGCAGCCGACGATGCCGCCGTTCCCCGGCTGGCAACCCGGTGCGGTCAACGAGGCGGTCACCCAGTGCATGGGCACCCCGGGCCACGACATCGCGGTGTTCCCCGCCGACGAGACGTTGCTGCTGAACAGGATTCACGCCGAGGCCGAACGGATGACCGTGCTCGCCGCCGGAACCGGCGGGGACACACCGCTGTACGGCACCGACGAGCTGCGGCTCGGCACCACCACCGTGGTCCCCGGGCCGCGCCGCTATCGGCGCACGCTCGACGCCGACGAGATCCAGTACCAGATCAACGGCACCCGCACCCTGCTCACCCAGCGCGGTCTCGTCACCCTGCGGCCCGGCGATTTCGTGCGCATCCCCCTGGGCGTCGCCCACGCCGGTGTCGTCGACGAACCGGCCACCCACATCAGCCTGCTCTCGCACCGGGAGCTGCCGCGGATCGCGGAGACCACCCGCACCGCCGACCCCTATTCTCCCGGCCTGCTGGCCGACCTCACCGTAGGAGACGCCCGATGACCATGCTCGCCGCCCGCGCCCACAGCGCCGCGAAATCGCTTGTCATGGAACAGATTCCGGTGCCCGAGCTGGGACCGGACGAGGTGCTGGTAAAGGTGGCCTCGGCGGGGCTGGCCCCGGGGATGATGACGCTGCTGGCGCAGGGCGCGTTCAAACACCTCCCCACCACCCTGGGCCACGAGGCCGCCGGAACCATCGTCGAGGTCGGCCCCAATGTCACCGGCGTCGCCGTCGGCGACAGGGTGCGCGTGCACCCGAACCTGAACTGCCGCAACTGTGTTCACTGCCGCAGCGATCGCGACATGATGTGCGCCCAGCAGGCCATGATCGGCCACGCCGCGTTCAGCAAGGCGCCGCTGCCGTTGTACGAGCGGTATCACGACGGCGGCCTCGCCGAATACGTGCGCGTGCCGCACTGGCTCGTCGACACCCTGCCCGACACCGTCGGCTTCGACATCGCGGCCAAGGTCCACGACCTCGCCAACGCGGTGCGGATCCTCAAACTGGTCGAGCTGGGGATCGGCGCCACCCTGATCGTGACGGCCGCGACCGGCACCATGGGCACCGCGACCATCAAGCTGGCCGAGCACTTCGGCGCGTCCCGGCTCATCCTGGTCGGGCGCAGCGCCGAGCGCCTCGCGGGCGTCGTCCCGCTCGCGGGCGATCTCCCCGTCGAGACCGTCGCGCTCGAGGAACTTCCCGCCGACTGGGAATCCGGCGACGGTCTCACCCGTCGGCTGCGCGAGTTGGTCCCGGAGGGCGCCGACGCGGTCATCGACTACCTGCCGACCGGACCGACGACCGCCCAGGCGATGGGCGCGCTGGCGACCGGCGGCACGCTCGCGCACATGGGCGGAAACTATGCGCCCCTGGGGATTTCGGCCGCCACCATGATGGTGAACTGCTGGCGTCTGATCGGCACCCGGGCCTGCACCCGCAACGACGCGAAGGATGTGCTCACCCTGCTGGGCACCGGCGCGCTCCGAGCCGATGAGCTTGTCACCCAACGGTTTCCGCTCGCCGACACCGTGGCGGCCGTGCACGCGATGCAACAGCGCGACCGGCCCATGTGGATGACCGTCGTCAACCCCTGATCCGGCACCCTGGAAGGAATCGGCAATGCGACTCACCCATTTCGGCCACGCCTGTGTGCTGGCCGAACTGCCCGGCGCCGACAAGGACGTCCGGCTCCTGCTCGACCCCGGCACGTACTCCGGCGATTTCGAGGAGCTGCGCGACCTGGACGCGGTGCTGATCACCCACGCGCATCCCGACCATCTCGACGTCGACCGGCTCCGGCAGCTGCTCGCCGCCAATCCGGACGCGCCCGTCGTCCACGGTCCCGGCGCGGCGGAGCCGTTGCGGGAGTTCGGCGACCGGGCCCGGCTGGTCCGCCCCGGCGACGACACGACGATCGGCGGGGTCGGGATCCGGGTCACCGGCGGCGCGCACGCGTGCATCCACCCCGACCTCCCCGCCTCCGACAACAACGGATACCTGCTGGGCGAGCAGGTCTTCCACCCCGGCGACGCCTTCGACGTGCCGCCGGTGCGGCCCGATGTCCTGCTGGTTCCGGCGGGCGGTCCGTGGATGAAGGTCGGGGAGGGCATCGACTACCTGCGCACCGTCGCGCCCCGCGTCGCCGTGCCGATCCACCAGGCCGGTCTGGCCGCCGTGCACCAGGGGATGCACCACCACCTGCTGCGCACCCTGGCCCCGGCGGGCACCACGGTCGAGGTGCTCGAACACGCTGTGCCGCAAGAACTCTGAGAGGACGCGCATGGATTCCCTCCGACGATCGGTGGTGCGGGCCAGCCATGCGCTGGCCTCGGCCGGTCTCGGTGACATGGTCTGGGGCCACGCCTCGGTGCGCGACCCCGACGGCCGCGGCGTGTGGATGAAGGCGTCCGGCTGGGGGTTCGAGGAGGTCGAGGCGGATACCGTCGTGCTCGTCTCCCCGGCCGGTGCGGTCCTGGACGGCACCGGCAGACGACACCTCGAATACCCGATCCACACCGAGATCATGGCCCGCCGCGACGATGTCGGCGCCGTCGTCCACACCCACGCCCCCGCCCTGGCGGCCTTCGCGAGCCTCGACCGCGACCTGCTCCCGATCTCCCACGACGCGGTCCCGTTCACCCACCCCCAACTCCCGCGATTCACCGAGACCGGCGCCCTCGTCGCCACCCCCGAACTGGGCCGCTCCTTGGCCCACACGCTCGGCGACGCCCACGCCGTCCTCATCCCCAACCACGGCGCCGTCACCGCGGGACCCGATATCGGCACCGCCGTCATGTACGCGGTACTCCTCGAAAGAGCCTGCCGCACACAACTTCTCGCCGCCGCAGCGGGCGGCCCGAGCATCTGGTCCGACGAACCCGAGACCCGATTCAAACGAGACCAGGTCTGGAATCCGACCCAACTCGACGCGGGCTGGCAGTATCTGGTCCGCCGGAGCGCCGATCAGGGGAGGTGAGGAAACCGTTCACCAGGGCACGGTTCCCGCGTCGTCGAAGAAGCCGCCGGTCGGACCGTCGTCCGGGAGCGTCGCGAGGCGAATCGCGATGGCCGCACCCTGTTCGGGGGTGCGGTGGCCGCGGAAGCCGTTGAGGTCGGTGGCCGTGAAGCCGGGGCAGCCGCAGTTGATCAGGATGCCGGTGTCGCGCAGTTCCTTCGCGTACTGGATGGTGACGGCGTTGAGGAAGGTCTTCGACGCCGAGTAAGCGGCCGAGATGGGACCGGTCTCGGCGCCGGGCGTGGTTTGCCGGGTGAGGGAGCCGACGGTGCTGGACATGTTCACGATGCGCGGCGCGGCCGAGGCGCGCAGCAGGGGCAGCATGGCGTTGGTGACGCGCAGGACGCCGATCACGTTGGTCTCCACGACATCTCGCACGGTCGCGGGATCGACCGCGGTGGGCTCCTGCGGCATACCGCCGGTGATGGCGGCGTTGTTGACCAGAACGTCGAGGCCGCCGACGCGGTCGGCGAGCAGATCGGCCGCGGCGGCCACGCTCGCGTCGTCGGTGACGTCGAGCGGGACGCCGAACGCGTCGACTCCGGCCGCGCGCAGCTTCTCCACCGCGGTGTCGCGGCGGCGCGAATCCCGCGCGCCCACACCGACTTTCCAGCCGAGGGCGCCGAGGCCCGCGGCGATCTCGTATCCGATTCCCTTGTTGGCGCCGGTCACCAGCGCGATCGTCTGTGTACTCATACCGTCGATCCTGTTCGGCCGCGGGCGGCGCGTCCAAGACCGACTGGGTGCGCGGCGATACCGGGCGGGTATCGGTCGCGGTCAGGGCCGGATACGATGTCATGGTGGAGACGCGGGAGTTGCGCTACTTCGTCGCCGTCGCCGAGGAGTTGCACTTCGGCCGGGCGGCGCGGCGACTCGCGATGGCGCAACCGCCCCTGTCGCGGGCCATCCAGCAACTCGAGCGGCGGCTCGGAGTGGTGTTGCTGCACCGGAATTCGCGCGGAATCGCCCTGACCGAGGCGGGGGCGGTGTTGCTGCGCGAGGCGCGGGCCGCCCTCGACGCGGTCGACGCCGCCGAGCGCCGCACCCGCCGCGCCGCGGCCGATCGGCCCGGCGTGGTGCTGGCCACCAAGGCCGGAGCGTCCAGCGAACTGCTGTCGAAGCTGCTCGATGCCTACGCCGCCGAACCGGGCGCCGTCCCGGTCGAGGTGACGCTGTGCGGCCCCGGCGAACAGGAACGACTCCTGCGCGACGGTCGCGCCGACGTCGCCCTGCTGCACCGGCCCTTCGACTCGACGGTCGGCTTCGACAGCGAGGACCTGCACACCGAACAGCAGGTCCTGGTCCTGCCCGCGGGCCACCCCCTCGCGACCCGCACCCACATCTCGTCGGCCGAGATCGCCGAGCTGACCGACCTGCCGCTGCCGCGCTGGCCGCTACCCGACGGCGGCTATCCGGACGGCCCCGGCCCGCAGGTTCGCGATCACACCCAGCTGACCCAGCTGATCGCACTCGGGCGGACCTGCGCGGTCATGCCGGAGTCCGTCCGCACCCACCTGGGCGACCAGCACGCCGTCGTGCCGGTGCCGGACGCGCCCGCGGTCACCACCGTCATCGCCTGGCCGCCGCACAGCAGATCCCACGCCGTCGCCGACCTCGTCCGCACCGCGACCCGGCTCTAGCCGATTCCGCTCCGCGCGACCGTCGCGCCGTTCATTCCCGTCGGGATCTGGGCAGTCCCAACCGCGCGCAGGCCAGCAACGCCACCTCGAGGTCGAGCCGCCGTTCGCTGAGCGAATGCCCAAGCAGCTCTTCGACTTTGCGCACCCGATAGTGCACGGTGTTCTTGTGTACGTGCAGGCGCGCGGCGGCGTCGGTGTAGCTGCCCCGGGTGTCGAGGAACGCCCGGACGGTCTCGCGCAGCCGGGCGACGGATTCGTCGCCGCCCATCAGCGCGCCCAGGACGCGCCCGGCCCACGCCTCCACCTCGGGAAGATGGTCGGCGAACAACGCGGCGAGCGCCACGTCCGAGTAGACCGTCACCCCGCCCCCGCGCGCGGCCAGCGCGACGGATCGGGCGGCCTGGGCGTCGCGGAAGGTCCGCCGGAAGCCCTCCAGCCCGGGGGCCGGATCACCCACGGCCACAGCCAGATTCGGGTGCGCGGCCAGCTCCCGGTCCAAGCGCGGGATGTCCCAGGGCGGGCGTCCCGCCGAGGCGATCCACACCCATCGGGTGTGGTCGTCGACCTCGACGGTCATCGGCGTCCTGCCGGTCGCCGCGGCCACCAGCGCGGTCCCCGTGCGGAGTAGCGCGGCGGGATCGCGCGTCCCGGGCGCGGCCCACAACACGGCGAACTGATGCCACCCCCGCAGCGAGGCCGACAGCATCTGCTCGGCCGAGGCCAGATCCAGATCCTCGGTCTCGAGCACCGCCCGCACCTGCGCCGCGCGGGTGGCCTCGGTGCGCGCGTCCCACCGCTGGCGTTCGCTCGCGTAGATGTCGATCAGACCCTCGATCACCCGATCGATGTATCCGTTGACCGTTTCCGCGACGCGGGCGGCGGTGGCGAGGGCGATGTCGGTCGGCGGGTTCACCTCGCCCAGCGCGGTCAGGACCCACTGCCCGAACATGTGCTCGCCGAGCCGGTAGGCGCGCAACAACGCCTCCAGCGACAGGTCGTGTTGGGCGAAGCGACGGGCGTACTCGGCGGCGGCCGGCGGCACCGCGAGGTCGTCGAGGCCGATGGCCAGGGTGAGCATGTCCAGCATGGCCGCGAGGTTGGACTCGGTGCTGGCCACCATCAGCCTGCGAATCTCGTCATCGTGCCGGAACTCGGGGATGACCTCGACGAACATCGACGTCATGGTCGGCGTGAGCCGCTCCAGGTCGGCCTTGATCCGACCCGCCACCTCGCGCACGAGAAGATCGCTGTCATGGGCCATGGCCGCTGACAGTACCCCCGCCCCTGCCGTGGTAGTGGCCCATTGTCCGTCGACGCAAGGCGGCACCCGCGATAGTGGCCCCATTGTCCGTCGACGCAAGGCGGCACCCGCGATAGTGGCCCCATTGTCCGTCGACACAAGGCGGCACCCGTGGTCGTGGCCCATTGTGCCGAGGGCACAAGGCGGCCGGACAACGCTGGGCCACGGGCCCGTAGTCCACGCCCCGCTCCCCGGCCTACCTTCTGATATGTAACCCATGTCACAGTCGAAACCGGTGAGGAATCATGCGCCACATCGCCGAATTGCCCGATGCCAGAGCGGATTTCGCGCCGGGGGCACCGATCCTCGCCGACGACGCGACCGTCCTGACGGCCGCGGAGTTCCGGGCGCGGGTGCGGCTCGCCGCCGGGGCGCTGCATCGGGCCGGGGTGCGCGCCGGGGATGTCGTCGCCGTCGTGCTGCCCAATCGGGTGGAGCTGGTGGTCGCGCTGTTCGCCGCCTGGCGGCTCGGCGCGGCCGTCACCCCGGTGAACCCCGGCCTCGTCGGCGACGAAATCCGTTACCAGATCGCCGATTCCGGGGCGACCGTGGTGGTGGGCGAGCCGGGTGGGACCGGGGTGACCCTCGACGTCGCGGACCTCGCGCGGCCGACCGAACCGGTCGCCGCCGCCCCGGCCGACGGTCCGGCGCTGATCATCTACACCAGCGGCACCACCGGCCGCCCGAAGGGCGTGGTGCTCGAGCACGCCAACCTCACCGCCATGTGCGCCATGATCATCGAGGCGCTCGGCCTGGACGAGACCGATCACAGTCTGCTCGTGCTGCCGCTGTTCCACGTGAACGGCATTGTGGTGAGCGTCCTTTCGCCACTGCTGGCGGGCGGGCGCACCACGATCGCGGCGAAGTTCTCCGCGACCACGTTCCTCGCCGCCGTCGAGCGGATCCGCCCGACCTACTTCTCCGCGGTGCCCGCCATCTACGCCATGCTGGTGGCCCAGCCCGAGACGCGCCGACCGGACCTGTCCTCGCTGCGCCGGGTGATCTGCGGCGCGGCCCCGATGCCCGCCGAACTCATCCGGCGGTTCGAGGACCGCTTCGGCGTGCCGATCGTGGAGGGTTACGGCCTCTCGGAGGGCACCTGCGCGTCCACGCTCAACCCCGTGGCGGGACCGCGCAAGCCGGGCACCGTCGGTCCGCCGCTGCCCGGCCAGACCGTCGCGATCATGGATCCCGACGGAAACCTGTTGGGCGCGGGCGAATCCGGTGAGGTCGTGGTCCGCGGCCCCAACGTCATGCGCGGCTACCTCGGCAACCCGGAGGCGACCGCGCGGACCATCGTGGACGGCTGGCTGCACACCGGCGACGTCGGCCGGTTCGACGAGGACGGCTATCTGATCCTGGTGGACCGGATCAAGGACATGATCATCCGCGGCGGCGAGAACCTCTACCCCAAGGAGATCGAGAACGCCCTCTACCGGCACCCGGCGGTCCACGAGGCCGCGGTGGTCGGGGTGCCCGACCCGGTGCTGGGCGAGGTGCCCGTGGCCCACGTGGTGATCGCGCCGGAGGCCGTGGTCACCGAGGACGAGCTGATCCGGCACTGCCGGGAGGTGCTCGCGCCGTTCAAGGTGCCCGCCGCGATCGTCCGCACCGCGGAGCTGCCGCGCAACCCGGTCGGCAAGATCGACAAGAAACGACTGCGGGCGCTGGCCGTCCAGGGCTGAAAAGCGCTGTCCCGCACACCATTCGAACGAAAGACGACTTTCGGTCGCGATCGCGCGCGCCCGGAGACACCAAGAAAGGGATCGAATCATGGGATTCAAGACGGGAGACTTCCCGCCGGTGGACACGGAGACGTTTCTGGATCTACCGCTGCGCGAACGCGTCCGGACACTGGCACTGCACTGGGCCGAATACGGTTTCGGCACACCGAAAATGATCCACACCATCTATCTGCTGAAGGTGCTGGTGCTCTACATGATCGGCGGCGTGGTGGTCGCCACCGCCACCTCGGGCGCGGGACCGTTCTGGCACATCGACCAGTGGTGGAACCAGCCGATCGTCTACCAGAAACTGGTGCTGTGGACGGTGCTGCTCGAGGCGGTCGGCGTCGCCGGGTCGTGGGGTCCGCTGGCGGGCAAGTTCAAGCCCATGACCGGTGGCGCACGGTATTTCGCGCGACCGGGCACCATCCGGCTGCGGCCCTGGCGCCGGGTGCCGATGACCGACGGCGACACCCGCACACCCGTCGACGTGCTCCTCTACGTCGGCTTCCTGGCCGCGCTGGCGGTGGCGCTGCTCGCGCCCGGTCACACCACGGCGTCGCTGCTGGAAGCCTTGCCGCACAACACCTCCGGGCTGGTGCGGCCCGCCCTGCTGGTCGCGCCGATCGTGCTGTACGTGCTGTGCGGGCTGCGCGACAAGACGATCTTCCTGGCCGCGCGCGGCGAACAGTACCTACCGGCGCTGGTGTTCTTCGCGGTGTTGCCGTTCACCGACATGATCATCGCGGCCAAGCTGCTGATCGTGCTGGTGTGGCTCGGGGCGGGCATCTCCAAATTCGGCAAGCACTTCACCAATGTGGTGCCGCCGATGATCTCCAACAGCCCGACCATGCCGTTCCGATCGATCAAACGCGCGCACTACCGCGACTTCCCCCGCGATATCCGGCCCTCGGGCCTGGCCGCGTTCATGGCCCACGTCGGCGGCACCACCGTCGAGGTGATCACCCCCGTCGTGCTGCTGTTCTCGACCGACCGCTGGCTGACCCTGGCCGGGGTGACGATCATGGTGATCTTCCACCTGTTCATCACCTCCACGTTCCCGCTGGCGGTGCCGCTGGAATGGAACATCCTGTTCGCCTATCTGACGGTGTTCCTGTTCCTCGGTTTCCCCAACTCGGCCAGGTACGGGGTGTTCGACATGTCCTCGCCGTGGCTGACCGTGGCCATCGTGGCCGCCCTCGCCTTCTTCCCGGTGCTGGGGAATCTGCGTCCCGATCTGGTGTCGTTCCTGCCCTCGATGCGCCAGTACGCGGGGAACTGGGCCTCGGCGCTGTGGGCCTTCGCCCCCGGCGCGGAGGCGAAGCTGAACACGATCGCGCACCGGCCCTCGCTCAACCAGATCGATCAACTGCTGGCCATGGGCTACCCCCCGGAGATCGCCGAGATCACGATGCAGCAGACCATCGCCTGGCGATCCATGCACAGCCAGGGCCGCGGGCTGTTCTCGATGCTGTACAAGCACATTCCCGATCTCGACGCGTGGACCGTGCGGGAGGCGGAGTTCGCCTGCAACTCCTTGATCGGCTTCAACTTCGGTGACGGCCACCTGCACAATCTCGATCTCATCGCCGCCGTGCAGGCCCGGGTGGGATTCGCGCCGGGGGAGTGGATCGTGGTGTGGGTGGAGTCCCAGCCGATCCATCGAAACGTCCAGTGCTACCAGGTGATCGACGCGGCGCTCGGGGTGATCGAACGCGGCACGTGGGCGGTCGGCGACGCGGTCGACGCCCTGCCCTGGCTGCCCGACGGACCCATCCCGCACACGGTGACCTGGCGGCGCGACGACGTGCCCGCGACGAGCCGATGACGACGGCGACCGTGGTCGGCAGCGGCCCCAACGGACTCGCCGCCGCCCTCACCCTGGCCCGCGCCGGACTCGACGTGACGGTGCTCGAGGGCGCCGCCACGATCGGCGGCGGCACCCGCTCGCACGAGGCGATCGTCCCCGGACTGCTGCACGACCACTGCTCGGCCATCCACCCGATGGGCGTGGGGTCGCCGCTGTTCCGCCAGGTCGACCTGGAACGCTACGGATTGCGCTGGGCGCGGCCCGAATTCGACTGCGTCCACCCGCTCGACGACGGCGGCGCCGGGGTGCTGCGTCGCTCGGTCGCCGACACCGCCGTCGGACTCGGCGAGGACGAACGATTGTGGCGTCGGCTGTTCGAGGGGCCGGTGCTCGGCTACGACGCACTGAGCGCCGACATCATGCGGCCCCTGGCGCGGATTCCGCGGCATCCGATCCGCTTGGCGCGCTTCGGGATTCCCGCGGCCGCGCCCGCCACCGCGCTGGCGCGCGCCTTCCGCACCGAGCGGGGACGGGCCTTGTTCGGCGGTGTCGCCGCGCACGCGTTCCATCCGCTGGACCGGCCGTTCAGCGCGAGTATCGGGCTGGGCATCCTGACCGCCGGACACCGGTACGGCTGGGCGGTCGCGGTCGGCGGCTCGCAGCGGATCGCCGACGCCCTGGCGGCGGCGCTCGTCGATCACGGCGGCACGATCGAGACGGGGGTGCGGGTGCGCTCGGTGTCGGAGCTGCCGCCCGCGGACCTCACCCTGTGGGATGTGGCGCCGACCGCGCTCGCGGAGATCCTCGGCGATCGCCTGCCGCCCCGAATCGCCGCCGCCTACCGGCGTTTTCGCTACGGACCGGGCGCGTTCAAGGTCGACTTCGCGGTGGCGGACGGCGTCCCGTGGACGAATCCGGCGGCCCGCCGCGCGGGCACCGTGCACCTGGGCGGCTCGTTCGCCGAGATCGCCGCCGGGGAACGAGAGGTCCACGCGGGCCGACTGCCCCGACGGCCGTTCGTGCTGGTGGGTCAGCAGTATCTGGCCGATCCGGGGCGTTCGGTGGGCTCGGTGCACCCGGTGTGGGCCTATGCCCATGTGCCCCACGGCTATTCCGGCGATGTGACCGAGGCGGTGATCGCGCAGATCGAGCGGTTCGCGCCGGGCTTCCGGGAGCGGGTGATCGGTCTGTCGTGTCGCTCGCCCGCCGAATTCGCCGTCGACAACCCCAATTTCGTCGGCGGCAACATCATGACCGGCGCGAAAGACCTTACCCAACTGTTGTTCGGCCCTCGAAAAACCCTGTGGCCCTACGACATCGGCGTCCCCGGCCACTATCTGTGCTCGGCCGCCACCCCGCCCGGCCCGGGCGCGCACGGCATGTGCGGGGTCAATGCCGCGCAACGGGCGCTGCGCCGCCTGGGCGGACCGCTCGCGCGCCGCGACATCACCTCGACGACCAGGAGAATCCCGTGACCGAGACCAAGCCGCTCGCCGGTCGAACCATGATCATGTCCGGCGGCAGCCGGGGCATCGGCCTGGCCATCGCCCGGCGCGCCGCCGCCGACGGCGCGAACATCACGCTCATCGCGAAAACCGCCGTCCCGCACCCGAAGTTGCCCGGCACCATCCACACCGCCGCGGCCGAGCTGGAGCGCGCCGGGGGCCGGGTGCTGAGCTTCGTCGGCGATATCCGTTTCGACGACCAGGTCGAGGCGGCGGTACGACAGACGGTGGACCGCTTCGGCGGCATCGACATCGTGGTCAACAACGCGTCGGCGATCGACCTGTCCCCGACCGCCGAACTCACCATGAAGAAGTACGACCTGATGCAGGACATCAACTGCCGCGGCGCCTACCTGCTCGCCCGAACCTGCCTGCCCGCCCTGCGGAAATCCGCCGCCGCGCATCGCAATCCGCACATCCTCACCCTCTCACCCCCGATCAACCTGAACCCGCGCTGGGCCGGAGCGCATCTCGGCTACACGATCGCCAAATACGGCATGTCCCTGACCACCCTGGGCCTCGCCCACGAATTACGCCCCGACGGCATCGCCGTCAACTCCCTCTGGCCCCGCACCACCATCGCCAGCGCCGCCGTCGAGAACGTCCTCGGCGGCCACGAAACCCTCACCCGCTCCCGCACTCCCGAGATCTGCGCCGACGCCGCCTACGCCATCCTCACCTCCCCGGCCTCCGACACCACCGGCAACTTCTTCCTCGACGAGCAGGTCCTGACAACCGTCGGCACCACCGACTTCGACCCCTACCGAGTCGCGCCCGACGGTGACCTCCAACTCGACCTGTTCCTGGACGCCTGAGTAATACCCGGGTAACAAGCTACCGCGCTGGGTTTCGTTAAAGTGTTGGACCGCAACACTTTCCGGTAAGGTCCCCGCCCGTGCGCACACTACGAACGCCAGCCCGTCCCGTAGCAGCCAGCAGGGGAGACCACGCGATACCGAACGGGGGAGATCCGCGGTGAGCGGGGAGTGGAACGGACCGGCCATTCCGTTCGGGATTCCGGTGGCCGCGGATTCCCGTGTCCGGCTGGACGATCCGTCGTTCGCCGCCGATCCGCACCGGGTGTACGCGGAGATGCGGCGGCACGGTCCGCTGGTGCCGGTCGAGCTCGCCGCGGAGGTGCCCGCGACGCTCGTGATCGGGTATCAGGTGGCCGTGCAGATCCTCAACGACGAGACGCACTTTCCGGCCGATTCCCGCCGCTGGGAGAAGAACGTCGGGCCGGGCTGTCCGCTGGTCCCGATGCTGGGGTATCGCCAGAACGCGATGCGGACCGCGGGGGCCGAACACGAGCGGTATCGGCGGACCATCATGGCCGCGCTGGAGACCGTCGATCTGCACCGGGTGCACGTCACGGTCGCGCGGGCCGCCGAGTCGCTGATCAACGCCTTCTGCGAACGCGGCACGGCCGATCTGCGGATGGAATACGCCTATCCGCTGACCTTCCGGGTCCTCAGCGAGATGATGGGCTTCCCCGAGCAGGCCGCGGCCGAGGCGTACGAGGGCATGGCCGCGATGCTCGAGGGGGTGGGCGCCGAGGAGGGGCAGCAACGGTTCGTCGACGCCCTCGTCGGGGTGGTCCAGCAGAAGCAGGCCCAGCCCGGTGACGATCTGACCTCGGCGCTGCTGCGGCACCCCGACGGGCTCGATCTCATGGAGATGGTGAACCAGGCGGCGCTGCTGTTCTCGATGGGCACCGAGCCGACCTGCAACCTCATCCTCAACGCGCTGCTGAAGATGATGACCGACGAGCAGTACGGCGGCGAGGTCCTCAGCGGCGCCATGGCCACCCGGGACGCCATCGACGCCGTGCTGTTCGAGGATCCGCCGCTGGCGAACTGGTCGGTGAGTTACCCCCGGCAGCCGCAACTCGTCGGCGAGATGTGGCTGGCCGCCGATCAACCCGTGGTCATCAGCCTCGCCGCGTGCAACAACGACCCCGCGGTGGGCGGCGACCGCCGGGGCAACCGGTCGCATCTGGCGTGGGGCGCCGGGCCGCACGCCTGTCCGGCGCAGTCCCTCGGCCTGACCATCGCCTCCCAGGCGATCGATCTGCTGCTCGACGCCCTGCCGGACATCCATCCGGAAGGCCCCGCGCCGCAACTGGAATGGCGGCCCGGACAGTTCCACCGCGCCCTCGCGACGCTGCCGGTGCTGTTCCCGCCGTGCCCGCCGATGCGGCTGGCCTGAACGAGGCGGCCGCGTGCGCGGAACTCGTTGCGCGACAACGCCATGCGGCCGCACACTCGTTGGGCACCCCTTGCGACTCCTCGAAAGACAGGTCCCACGATGACAATGACCTCGGAGCACTCCGCGATCTCGACCACGCCGGAAGTTCGCGAGATCGACGCGGTCGTCGTCGGAGCCGGATTCGCCGGTCTCCACATGCTCCACAAACTGCGCGGCCTCGGACTCTCGGTGCGGGTGTACGAGGCGAGCGACGGAATCGGCGGTACGTGGTATCGCAACCGCTATCCGGGCGCGCGCGTCGACGTGAAGAGCATGTACTACAACTACTCCTTCGACCCGGACCTCGAACAGGAGTGGGAGTGGACCGAGAAACTGCCCCCGCAACCGGAATTGCTCCGCTACATCAACCACGTCGCGGACCGGTTCGATCTGCGTAAGGACGTGCGGCTCGAAACCCGCGTCACCGCCGCGATCTACGACGAGGCCGCCGCGCGATGGCGGATCACGACCGATCGGGGCGAGGTCGTCGCGGCACGGTACGCGATCATGGCGACCGGCTGCCTGTCGGCGCCGAAGTTGGTGGAGGTCCCGGGCATCGAGACGTTCCGGGGCCGGAGCTTCCACACCATCGAATGGCCCGCGGCGGAGGTCGACTTCACCGGCCGCCGGGTCGCGGTGATCGGCACCGGTTCCACCGGGGTGCAGGTCATTCCGCTCGTCGCCGAGGCGGCCGAGACGCTCACCGTCTTCCAGCGGACCGCGAATTACGTACTGCCCGCGGGCAATCACCCGATCGACCCCGACTACCAGCGCGGCATCAAGGCGCGCTATCGCGAGGTGCGCAAGGCGAATCGGGAATCGGCCTTCGGCATCTGGCAACCCGAGGCCACCCGGGGCGCGCTCGAGGTGAGCGAGGAGGAGCGAAACGCCTTCTACCGCAAGGTGTGGGAGGACGAGGAGAGCGAATTGGTCAGCATGCTGGTCGGTTTCACCGACCTGCTCGCCGACGAGGCCGCCAACGAGACCGCCGCGCAATTCATTCGCGAGCGCATCGCCGAGATCGTGACGGATCCGGCCGTCGCCCGGTTACTCCAGCCCGAGGGACTGTTCGGGGTCAAGCGCCCGGTCCTGGGCACCGGCTACTACGAGACGTTCAACCGCCCCAA
Organism: Nocardia sp. NPDC004068; assembly: GCF_042874315.1. Classification (NCBI taxonomy): domain Bacteria; kingdom Bacillati; phylum Actinomycetota; class Actinomycetes; order Mycobacteriales; family Nocardiaceae; genus Nocardia; species Nocardia sp. NPDC004068. Next base: position 270,477 of record NZ_JBIAMW010000009.1, on the reverse strand, counting down.
CGTCCGGCTCGTGGACGTGCGCGCCACCCCGATCACCGCGATCACCGAGACCGGACTCACCACGACGGCGGAGCGCTTCGAATTCGACGACATCATCTACGCCACCGGATTCGACGCGATGACCGGCGCGCTGACCGCGATCGACATCCGCGGCCGCGACGACGTGTCCCTGCGGGAGAAGTGGGCCGCCGGACCCGTGACCTACCTCGGCCTCGCCGTCGCGGGCTTCCCGAACCTGTTCACCATCACCGGCCCCGGCAGCCCCGCGGTCCTGTCGAACATGATGGTGTCGATCGAACAGCACGTCGACTGGATCGCCGACGCCATCGCCACGCTGCGCGCCGAGGGCGTCACCACCATCGAGGCCGAGCCGGACGCGGAACAGGAATGGACCCGGCACGTCGGCGAGGTCGGCGATATGACCCTCTACCCGAAGGTCGACTCCTGGTACGTCGGATCGAACGTCCCCGGCAAGCCCCGGGTGATGTACGCCTACATCGGCGGCGTGGGCGCCTACCGCGCGAAGTGCGACCAGGTCGCCGCCGACCACTACGCGGGCTTCACCCTGACCCGCTGACCCGGACCGGCGCGGCGAGCGTCCCCTCCGCGCCCGCCGCGCCGCCGCCTCATTCCTGATTCACCCGCCCGCACTGCACCCCGACCCCGATGGTGCCGTCGTCGTGCGGGAATGTGGCCCACTGGCAATGGGTTTCGGGATCGGACACGAACAGGGTCGCCGCGACCGCCGCACCGGCCACCCCGATCCCCGCCGCGATGGCCTCGACGACGGCCCACGGATTCGTCGACACGTGCAACTCGGCCCGCCACTCGCAGGTCCGCAGCTCGTCCCAGTGCCGGGAGATCCGCGGATCCCAGCCGTCCTGTTGCCAATCGTCGTCGCGGGAGCCGATATCGGTGGTGCCGTGGATGGTTCCGGTGTTGCTCCACGCGTAGACGTGGTTCTCGGGATCGACGTAGGTGAGCACCAGCGCGGCGGTGTAGTCGTGGCCTACCAATCCGGACTCGTGGGCGTGGCCCTTGAAGGTCCAGTACCCGTCGGAGAACAGCACCAGCTCGAAGAAGCCGTCCGTGGTCGACGGGCCGAGCATCCCCGAATTGATCAGTCGCGCTTGCGGTTCCAGCTGCCGGGCGAGCCTCCCCGCCGATGGCCCGGTGCCCAGTCTCCCGGCGAGCTCGCGCAGCGACAGCCGGGCGCCCACGGGCACGAACTTCCTCGCCGCGTCGCGGATCGCGATCATCGCCCTCACCTCACCGGGGGCTGACGAGGACGCGGACGAGTCCCCGCCCCGCCGGCAGCGGTGTGAGGGCCTTGCCGACGACAGCGCCGAAGGCACGGGACCGATCGGTGACGCGGCGGCAATGGCCGACGGTCGCCGAGGTGGTCAGCAGATCGCCGGGCCGGATGGGCGCGTCCTCGGCGTCGGCGAGGCACCACACCTTGCCCATCAACGCGATCTCGGCACTGCCGTCGTGCCGATCCAGCACGAGGGCCGGTTTCACCCCGCCCGCGCCGGACACGATCCCCGCGACCGCGCTGTCGTAGTCGCCCGCGCACGGCCGGACCCGCCCCTCCTCGTCGAGCACCACCACCGTGCCGGGTTCGACCGCCGGATCGGCCGTGCTCAACGCCTCCGCGTAGTCCGCGCCGGTGAGCACGACATCCCCGTCCACGACCAGATTCCGCGTCACGTGCACATGCCCGTCGAAGAATCCGGCATCCCCGTTCGCGCTGTTGACCCCCACGACACCGCCGTGGTTCGGGTTCTTCGACCACCCCCGCACGCCCTCACCCTCGGCGCTCTCGAACCAGCCCCCGTTGCCGCCGGGCGCGGGCGCGTCGTTCACGCCGACCACCGCCCCGTTCGCGCCACCGCTCTGCCCACGCACACCCCACCCGGTCGCGCTCGTCCCGAGCACACCCGCGCCGTCCCGCTGTGCGTACCGGCCACCGCCGCAACACCCGTGGCCGCGGAATCCCCGCTGATATTGCTCATGCCTGACCACTTCCCTCCGCCGAGACCCTGCCGAATTGCTTTCAGGTGGAAGTCTCCGGATTCGGGCGGGGGATGGCATGCGTAGTGCACTACTCGAAGTGGTCGGCCTCGCACATCAGGTCCGTGGGCGGAAGCTCCCCGGTGACGTAGTAACGGTTCACCGCATCGTTCACGCACGTGCTCAGATCGGGGCGAAATGTCATGTGTATGCGCACATTTCGCAAGGTGACCAGTCGGGAGTCCGGGAGGTCCTCGTGGAGGCGGACACCGTGGCGATAGGGGGTGCGCGGGTCGCCCGTGGCTTGCAGGATCAGCGCCGGGACACTGTTGCGGATCGAGGTGGGGGGTTCGGCCGGGCGGGGCCAGAACGCGCAGGGTTGGATCGCGGCGGCCATCGGACCGAAGACGGGCTGGGTGGGGCGGGCGGTTTCGATGGCGTCCCAGTACCAGGCCGGGTCGGTCGGGGCGGCGGTGTCGCCGCACGCGATGAACGCCAGTTCCGAATTCTCCTCCTCGCGCAGCGCGGACAGCACCGCCGTCAGGCGCGGGGTGCGGGTCGCGGTGGGCGGGCCGCCCGCGGCGTCGGCGATCTCGCGCACGGTGGCGGCCAGGGCCTCGTCGTTGCGAAAGTTGTTGAGCGAGTTGTGCAGAACGAACGGCAGCCAGTGGTCGTCGAGGCGGAAACCGTCGAGCACGATCGGCGTCCGGGCCGCGGTCGCCATCAGGTGCTCGACGGTCGCGCGCACCCGCGGTGCGGTGTCGCCGAGCCGGTACTCGGCGTCGTGCGCGGCGGCCCACCCGGCCCAGTCGTCGAGCGCCGCCTCGTCCGCCGGGCCCCAATCCTGAACCAGCCCCGTCCAATACCGGTCCGGGTCGACGGCGCTGTCGAACACCATGCGATCGCCGCGCTCCGGGAACAGCTGCGTGTACACCGCGCCGAGGTAGGTGCCGTAGGAGACGCCGAAGTAGCTGAGCGACGGCTCGCCCAGCGCCGCGCGGATCACATCAATATCGCGCGCGGCGTTGCGCGTCGTGAGCTGCCGCGCGGCATCGGGATCCCCGCTGACACAGCCCATGGCCATCGCGGCCGCCTGCCCGGTCTCGCGCAGGAACCCCGCCAGATCCGTTCCGGCGGAATGGACCATCTCGCCCACGGGCCACCCGCAGCGCCGCCCGCCCGCGGAACGGCCCACCCCGCGCGGATCCATGCCGATCAAGTCGTACCGCGCCCGTACCTCCGCGCTGAGCACGTCGCCGAGCAGGCCCACCGAATCCAGCCCGGCCGCACCGGGACCGCCGGGATTGGACATCAGCACGCCGCGGCGACGGCCCGGATCGGTCGCCGGAACCCGCGAGACGGCCACCGTGAGGGTGCGCCCGAACGGGCGCGCGTAATCCAGCGGCACCCGCACGCTCGCGCACCGCGTCCCCGTCGCGTCGAGTTCCGCACTGCCGCAGGCTCCCCACGACAACCGCTGGTGGTAGTACCAATCCGGCGCGTGGATCCGCGCCCCGATCCCCGCCCCCGGCACCGCCAGCAGGGTCACCGCGGCCAGCACGCCGACCACACCCCGAATCACCCTCGCCACCAACCCACTTCGCCTCTCGCCCGACACCGCTGTCACGGTAGCCGCCCGGGCGGAACCGGCCGCGGGCCGCGTCAGGTATCGAGCAGCTCCGGCACGAACACCTCCGCGCAGGTCAGGCGGCGCGCCGACAATCCCTGCTCGTGGTGGTAGCGCAGGAACGTCTCGACCGCCCGGCGGTTGGCCGCGAGGCCGTAGGGCCACCAGTCCTCGCCGAGCAGCGCGCGGTTCTCCGCGAACAACGCGCTGAACCACGGGGTGACCACCGACATGTGCTGTTTGCGGGCGTCGTCCCGATAGCGCTGCTGCACAAGGGTTTTCGCCTCGTCGAACGCGCGGTAGATCGAGCGCGCCAGACCCGGCCGTGCGGCCAGCTCCCGGCGGATGGCGACGACGTGCATCATCGGGTGAATCCCGGTGCGGCGGAAGTAGTCCCGCTCGACCGACTCGTAGTCGACGAACAACCGGCGGATCTTCCGCGTCGACCCGTCGAGCAGGGCGGCGGGCACGTCGACCGACAACAGCGCGTCGATCTCACCCGCCTCCAACATCGCGGCCAAGGTCTGCGCTCCCTCGGTGTGGCGGACCTCGACCCCCTCCGGCACCGGGCGCGGGATCCAGTCGAACTCCGGGATGGGATGGTCGGTCCCGCCGATCACCCAGCGCACCTCCTCCGGCGTGACCCCGTACTCCTCGGCCAGCACGCCCTTCATCCACACGCCCGGATCGCTGCCCCACAAGGCGAATTCGCCGACGGTCTTGCCCGCGAGGTCCTCGGGCCGCTCGATTCCGCTGTCCACGTTCACGAACAGCGCCGAATGCCGGAAGTTGCGGTTCGGGAAGATCGGCAGCGCCAGGAACGGCGACTCGGGCAGATCGAACGTGCGCAGGAAGTACGTCAGCCCGAACTCGGCGACATCCAGTTCCCCCTTCGCCATGCGCTCGAACACGTCCGAGATCAGCGGCGAGGTGTGCAGGGCGACATCGGCTCCCGCGATGGTGACCCGCCCGTCGAACAGCGGCTCGGTGTGCTCGTAGCGGTAGACGCCCAGGCTCAGCTCGGTATCGGACATGACGGTGGCCCTCTCTCCGCGGCGGCCGTATCCGTGAACGACCTTTCACTTTTCAGCATGCCGAGACGGGCTATCCTTGGTCAAGGCGAACGAGCATTCATTTTTCGAGAGGACGGTGCCGGTGCCCCGCATCACCCCCGAACATCGGGAGGCGAACCGCGCGCAGATCGTCGCGGCGGCCCGCCGCTGCTTCGCCCGCGACGGCTTCCACCGGACCTCCATGCCCGATATCGCCGCCGAGGCCGGCCTCTCGGTGGGCGCCCCCTACCGGTACTTCGCCGGGAAGGAGGAGATCATCGTCGAGATCGCGGGCGAGGCATTCCGCACGATGTTCGCCCCCGTCGAGCGCCTCGCCGACACCGCCGACGTCACCATGGCCGAATTGGTCTCGGCCGCCATCGAACCCGTGCGCGGCGACCGCGAACTGCTCCGCTGCGCCGTCCAGGCGTGGGGCGAACTCCTGCGCCACGACGGGCTGCGACAGCACGCCCTCGCGGGCTTCGACCACGTCCGCGACCGCGTCGCCGCCGCCCTCCGCGCCGGACAACGCGCGAAAACCGTTCCGGCCGAACTGGATCCGGACCGCGGCGCCCGCGTGGTGATGGCGCTGCTGCACGGCTTCGTCCTGCAACACGCCGCCTTCGGCCTCGACGACATCGAGGGCTTCGAGCAGGACATCCGGGTGCTGCTCGGCGTGCGGGACCGGCACTGATCAGCGGTCGTCCTCGTCCCGGTCCTCGGGGCCGTCCACGAGGGCGAGCATGGTGAGGGCGGCGTCGTAGATCACCCGGTCCAGCCCGTCCAGCACCGCGCTGAGCCGCGCGCTCGCCGCCGGCGGGACGGGGTTGCCGTCGCCGTCGTGGGTCAGCTCGACCTTCAGCCGGTGCAGATCGAGCCCGGCCTCGAACAGGTGTCGCACCAAACGATCGGCGTGATAGGCGAATTCGACCGGGACCGGCAGCACATCCTTGCCCACCCCGTGGAAAAGCCGCTCCGGCTGCGATGGTTCCACGACGCGACCTCGCCCTTTTCGATCGATCACCGTTCCCGGAAAACCCGGCCGCACCCGCGGCGTCACCTGTGAAACTCCCTGATTGTGACACGTTCGGCGGGCGCGGGTCATCGCCGATTCACCGCGCTTGACGCATCCGGCCGCCTCAGCGATCGGCGATCGTTCACCGCGCTCGAAGCGTCCCGCTGCCTCGGTGACCGGCGATCGTTCACCGGCGCTCGAGGCATCCCGCTGCCTCGGTGATCGGCCATCGTTCACCGCATTTGAAGCATCCCGCCGCGTCAATGATCGGCGATCGAACAGCCCGGCGGCACGAGGGTTCCGGCAAACATGGCGTCGATCCATTCGGCGGACGCGGGAATGGCCAGCGCGCCGACGGCGATGTGCTCGCCCGGCAGGGGCCGCAGCGCGACGTTCGCCCCGTGCCCGCACCAGTCGGTGTACAGGGCGCGGGCCTGGGCGTAGGGGACATACACCTCGTCGACGCCGTGATAGACGAATATCGGTGCGGCGGGCGCGGTTTCGCCGAGCCGGTTGTCCGCCAGGATCTTTCGCACCAGCGGCAGCGCCGTGGGGTCGGGGACGGTGGTGAGGTCCTCGACCCGGAGCGAGGCCAGGATGCCCAGCGCCGCCACGCCGAGCACGCACAGGTCCCGGAACGCGTGCGCCACCCGCCAGCCGTTGTCGTCGAGCAGGGTCAGCAGTTCGGGGTACTGGCGGGCCAGGCCGAGCGCGGCGGCGAGGAAGATGCCCGCCGCCCCGAACTTCCCGTCCATGCTGGGCCGCAGCGCGGCGTAGTCGGCGGGCACCCCGCCGAGCAGGGCGCCGGTCAGCGACAACTCCGGCGCGTAGGCCGGGGCGAGTTGCGCCGCCCAGCCGGTGGCGATGGCGCCGCCGGAGTAGCCGCTCAGGACGATCGGCGAATCCGGCCGCAGCGCGGCGATGCCCGAGTGCACGGCGGCGCGCACGGAGTCGAGCACGGCGTGCCCGCCCATGCGCCCGGCCGCGTACGCCTGGCGCGGACCCTGATGGTCGGGCACGATCACCGCGTAGCCGCGCGTCAGCAGCACCCCGATCGACAGCTGATCGGCGTTGACCCCGTTGCGCAACTGCTGCGACGGGCTGCACGTGTTGCCGAGCGAATCGACCGGAATGTTGTACGACACCAGCGGCCGGGGCCCGTCGTCGCGCCACGGGTGCTCCGGCACCATCAGCGTGGCGACCACCGGAACCGCCTCGTCCCGGGCGTCGGTGGAACGGATCAGCATCTCGATCGAGCGCACCGGCACGGGCGAGGGCAGCTCCACCGCGCGGGATGCGAGAACCGTTCCGGGCGAACGCGTCTCGAATCCCGGAGGCGGCACGTAGAACGGGTCGGGCAGCGGCGTCGGCAGCACCGACGCGAGTTCGTGCGGGGGATCGAGCGTCTCGTCGAGCGGGTTCGCGGCGGCCGGGGCCAGCGCCAGCGTCGCCACGACGGCCGCCGTTCCCATCCGCACGAGCGTCTTCACGTCGATCACTCCTCGAGATGCCCGGCCGCCCATCGTGCGACGGCTTCCGATTTCCGCGCGTCGAGCGCCTCGCACAGCCTGACACGTCCGTGCCCCGGCTCCGGTGCACGTCGATCGGCGCGTCCCGAAGCGATGAATTCCGGGCCGCCGCGGAGTCTGTATCGGTGAGGCCGTGTCGGTCTCGGGGAAATGCGAGGAGGGCCCCGATCATGGAATCCGAACCCACCACATCGCGGCGGCTGGCCGACCATCCGACCGTGCGGCGGATGGCCGAGCGGGAGCGGTCGCGCCCGGCGCCGGTGACCGCCGCCCGGCTGCGGGAGATCTGCCTGGACGCCGGCGCCGACGATGTCGGATTCGTGCCCGTGGACGATCCGCGGGTCGCCGCCGAACTCGAGCACGCGCGCGGAATCCTGCCCGCCGCACGGACTTTCGTCTCGTTCTGCGTGCGGATGAATCGCGACAATCTGCGCAGCCCGATGCGCAGCCTCGCCAACACCGAGTTCAATCACGCCGACGACGAGACCAACGAGGTGTCCCGCCGCATCACCCGGGCATTGCAGGACGCCGGCTACCGCGCGGTGTACCCCGCGCCGGGCTACCCGATGGAGGTCGACCGCTTCCCCGACCGCATCTGGGTGATCGCGCACAAGGTGGTGGCCGAGGCCGCCGGGCTGGGCGTGATGGGCATCCACCGCAATGTGATCCACCCGAAATTCGGCAACTTCATCCTGCTCGGCACCGTGGTCACCGACGCGGAGGTCGACGAGCCCAGTGCCGCACTGGATTTCAATCCGTGCCTGGAGTGCAAGCTGTGCGTGTCGGCGTGCCCGGTCGGCGCGATCGCCGACGACGGCGGATTCGACTTCCAGGCGTGCTACACCCACAACTACCGGGAGTTCATGGGCGGCTTCACCGACTGGGCCGAAACCGTCGCCGACAGCGCCGATCGCGCCGACTACCGCGAGCGGGTGAGCACGGGCGAATCGTTCTCGATGTGGCAGAGCCTGTCGTTCAAACCGAACTACAAGGCCGGGTATTGCATGGCGGTGTGCCCGGCGGGCGAGGACGTGATCGGCGCCTACCTCGACAACCGCCGCGAGCATCTCGACGAGGTGGTGCGCCCGTTGCAGAACAAGTCCGAACCGGTCTACGTCCTGTCCGGCTCGGCCGCCGAGGAGCACGTCACCCGCCGCTTCCCGCACAAGACCGCCCAACCGGTCACCAACGGATTCCCCGACGAGGTCAACGACCTGCTCGACCAGATCGGGCCGCGCCCGCGCCCGCGGTGAGCCGTCTCACCGGATCGTCTCGCCCGCCGGTGCGGAATCGGTTGCGGTGCTTACGGTTTCCAGCCACGCCGAGGGTGTCGCCCCGAAGTAGGAGCACACCTCGGCGCACGCGTCGATGATCCGGTCGACCTCGGCATCGGTGAGCGCGGCGTGCAGCGAGAAGCGGACGAGGGTGCGGTTCGCGGAGGTGGCGGGCGGGCAGAACATCGACCCGAACACGCCCCGCTGCTCGAGGAAGTCCCGGATCGCCAGCGCCCGCCGGTCCGGGCCGGTCTGGAGCGCGACGATCTGACTGGCGGAATCCTCGAGATCGAAACCGAGACCGGCCATGGCCGCCCGCACCCGCGCCGACACCTCGCGCAACCGGCGCCGCCGCCCCTCCTCCACGCGCACGACCGCCGACGCCGTTGCCAGACCGGCGATGTCGTGCGGCAGCAGCGCCGAGGAGAACACCGCGGGCTCGGACTCCATCTTGAAGTAGTCGACGAACTCCGGATCGCGCACGGCGACGAATCCGGCGCGCCCGGCGAACGCCTTGGACAGGCTCGCGACCCGGAACGGCACCCGCTCGACGAGCCCGAGCGCCGCCACCGTGCCCGCGCCGTCCGGCCCGTCGACGCCGACCGCGTGCGACTCGTCGACCAGCAGCAGGCTGCCGGTCTCCTCGGCCAGCGCGCACATCTCGCGCAGCGGGCAGCGACTGCCGTTGGTGCTGTAGATCGAATCGACCGCGATGACGCCCGGTCCGTGCGCGGCGATCCGCTCCCGCAGATGCGCGACGGCGTTGTGCCGGAACGGATGGATCGGCGCCCCGGCCACTTTCGCGCCGTGCCACAACGACATGTGCGCGAGGTGATCGATGTAGACGGGCGTCCGCGCGTCCGTGATCGCCTGCAACACACCGACATTGGCGCTCCACCCCGACTGGCACAGCACCCCGGCCGCCGCCCCCATCTGCCCGGCGAGCGCCCGCTCGAGCGCGAGCTGCGGATGATCCCCGTGCTGGAACACCCCCGAGGCCAGCCATCCCGCCCCCGACCCGGACAGCGCCGCGCACATGGCCTCCACGATGCGCGGATCCCGGGCCAGCGCCAGATAGTCGTTGCTGTTGACCAGGACGTCACCCGGCCCCGGGGTACGGCCGTGCAGCAGGTGGCGGCCACCCCAGGCACCGGCGATCCGCTCGGTGTGGAACTCGCGCACACGCCGGCGAACGCGATCGGCGACTCCGGGCACCGCCAGCGACATCTGATCCCCTCTCCGATCTTCAGCTAACAGATGGCATACGCGGCTGCGAGTAGATCATCAGCGGTAGTCGAAGCCGGTGAGAACCCGCTGAAGAGGTGCGGAGTATTCGAGATTGTGATCTTCGGCAATGCCATGGCAATCGTCTCGGGAGCCATCCCGCACCGACCCCACGGAACACCCGACCTCGCGGCCCGTCCCGGGTGCACCCGAGGTCACGGTTCGACGGCCCGGCGGCTGATGTGGCATGGTGGAGGGGGCACGGGTTGTTGTAAGTGATCGCCCGGCTCACTACAGGAAGTTACAGAAAGTACATGTCACAAGGCAGTGTGAAGTGGTTTAACGGCGAAAAGGGCTTCGGATTCATCGCCCAGGACGCGGGTGGTCCCGACGTCTTCGTCCATTACTCCGAGATTTCCGGCACCGGCTACAAGTCCCTCGACGAGGGCCAGCGGGTCGAGTTCGAGATCGGTCAGGGCCAGAAGGGCCCGCAGGCCCAGAACGTCCGCGCCATCTAGGTAGCCGACACCCCCGGAAACCCGCACGAAGAGTGCGGGTTTTCCGCTGTCCGGGCACCGAACTACAGTGACGCCCATGCGACGTCCCGAGGTGCTGCTCGAGAACAGCGACGCTGTCTACGACTTCTACCGTGATCACCAGCAGAATCGCGCGCAGGCGTGGGCGGCGTACTGGCTGCTCGGCCGCCGCTACCGTCCCCGGGTGTCCTTCGCCCCCGGCGCGCGAAAGCGCCTGCGCGAACTCATCGCCCAGGGCCGTCCCCTGCTCATCGCCATCAACCACCTCTCCCAGCTCGACCCCTACACCGTCGCCGCCACCGCCTGGCGCAGCAGCCTGCGCCCGGTCATCGGCCGCACCCGCGTCCTCGCCAAGGACGAACTGTTCACCGACCCCGACCTGCGCTCCCGCATCGAGATGATGGGCGGCATCCCCGTCTTCCGCGGCAAGGACCACGGCGTGCGCGCCGTCAACGCCGCGGGCCAACGCATGATCGACATCTGCGCCGAGCGCATGTCCCGCGGCGACGGCGTCGCGGTCTTCCCCGAAGGCACCTGCAACACCGTCGACCCCACCCGGCTCCAACCCCTCGGAACCGGCATCGGCCACATCGCCTTCCGCGCCAAGAAACTCGGCGCCGCCCCCGCCCTGGTCAGCCTCGGCCTGAGCTACGGCCCCCGCCCCGACCCCACCGCCGAACCCACCAAGGCCGAAGTCCGTTCCGCCAGTTTCTATTTCGGCGTCCCGGTCCCCGACCTCCCGACCAAGCCCGCCGAGATCACCCGGGTCGTACGCGAGGAACTCCAGGCGGCGGTCGACGGGGCCGTGGCGGCGTACTGAGTCATCGGAACACCACTCGAGCCGACAGCGGTGTCCGCGCCGCGAGGTCGGGGGCGTGGTGGATCACGCCGTCGCGCATGACGAACGTCACCCGTCCCATCGCCTCGATGTCGTGGAACGGATCGCCGTCCACGGCAATGAGATCCGCGGTGGCGCCGGGGGTGATGCGGCCCAGGTCGGGGCGGGCGAGCAGGTCGGCGGCGACCGTTGTGGCGGCTCGGAGCGCGCGCAGGGGGGAGATGCCGAGGTCGTTCATGATGAGGAATTCGCGCCAGGTGTCGGCGTAGGGGAACATGCCCGCGTCGGTGCCGAACACGAGGCGCACCTCGCTGTCGGCGAGGCGGTGGGCGGCGGCGTGCGCGCGGGGGGCGTGGGCGCGCAGGTGATCGCGCAGACCGGGCGGGCGATCGACCCAGAATTCGTCGTCGTCGAGTCGGCCGAAGAAGTAGTGCTCGGCGTACAGCGTCGGGACGAGATACGCGCCGCGCTCGACGATCTCGGCGAGCACCTCGGCGGACACCAGCCCGGCGTGTTCGATGCTGCGCACCCCGGCCCGCAGCGCGCGCCGCACCGATTCGTCGTTGAAAGCGTGTGCCGCGCAGGGCAATCCGAGGTCGGTGGCGGTGCGGACGAGGGTGGTCATCTCCTCGAGGGTGTACCAGGTCTGGTCGGCGCGGTCGGTGGTCGAGCTGAAACCGCCGCTCGCGGCGAATTTGATCCAGTCCGCGCCCAGCCGGGCCTGTTCGCGGACCTGGCGGCGCAGCTCGTCCGCGTCGGCGGCGAGGACCCCGACATCCACCCCGTAGCGCTGGGCCAGGGCGGGCTTCTTGTCGCCGTGGCCGCCGGGCGGCGACAAGATGTTGGGGGCCACCAGCATTCGCGGTCCGGCCAGCGCGCCGGAGGCGACGGCGTCGCGCAGGGCGACGTTCACCGCGTCGCGGGAGCAGCCCAGATCGCGCACGGTGGTGAAGCCGTGGGCCAACAGGGTGCGCAGGTGGGGCGCGGCGCTGAGGGCTTGGTAGGCAACGGGTTCCAGGTCCAGATTCTCGTCGACGAGGTGGACGTGGCAGTCGATGAGCCCGGGCAGCAGCATCCGGTCGCCCAGGTGGATCGTCCGGGCGCGGTCGGCACGGGCCCGCGGCGGGCCGACGGCGGTGATGGTGCCGTCGGTCACCGTCACCGCGGTGGGACCGCTCGGCGCGGAAGCCTTCGGGTCCCAGCACCTGTCGGCGATCACCGTGACGGTGTGCGACATCCTCGTCCCCCTCGCGTCGTCAGGTGCGCAGATCCGCGCACAGTCGGTCGATGTGCTCGCCGGTCACATGCGGCATGGTGATGAGATGGACCCGATCGTCGAGGGGGATCAGGTTCCAGCGGCGGCAGACGTCCTTCTCCGGGGCGTCGAACAGAACGGTGTTGCCGCCCGCGGGACGTTCGGGACGCATACCCTCCTCGCGCAGCCGCCGTTCGGCGTAGTCGGCGACCGCCAGGCACCGCCGCACCCGGCGACGCAGCCCGGACACGCCGAGCCGCCGCAACTCATACCACAGCAACACCGTCGACAGCGCGTTGCGCGAGCCGGTCACGGTGTCGTCGTCGGTGCCCACCTCCGCGCCGCCCGAACGCAGCCGGGCCGCGTCCTCGTCGCGGGCGAGCACGATCCCGCAGGGGATCGGGCCGCCGATCATCTTGTGCCCGCTGATCGCCACGCTGTCGGCGCCGGATTCGAAGGCCCACGGGCGCGGCGTCGGCGCGAGGGCGGCGAGCAGGCCGCCGAACGCCGCGTCGGAGTGCACGTGCACGCGGTCGGCCCCGGCCTCGGCGAGGGCGTGCCGGAGGGCGACGAGATCGTCGTAGGCGCCGCCGGTCGTGGTGCCGACGGTGGCCACGACCAGGGCCGCGCGCTCCGGACCCCGGCGGCGGTAGGTCTCGGCCAGCCGGTCGGGATCCATCACCCCGTCGGCGCGCACGGGAACGGGACAGGCGTCCATCCGCAGGATGCGCCCGATCTTGCGAATCGAGGAGTGGGCCGACTCGGAGTGGTACAGCACGGCGTCCGGAAAATGTTCGCGCGCAACGAGACAGCCGAACAGATTGCTCTCCGTGCCTCCGCTCGTAAGGTATCCGAACGCCTCCGGGAGTCCGGCCAGCCGCGCGAAGAATGTCACCACCGCGCGCTCGAAGGGTTTCGTATGCAGGTGATACAGCCCTTCGTCATAGGGGCTGCCCGCATTGTTCGCGTGAATTCCGAGAAATAGCGCGAAGTCGCGGTAATCGAAATCCAAATTCACCGGGAAACCGAGCATGTGATCGCGCTCGAGCAGCATTCGCGCCGCTATATCCTGTAACAACGCCACATCGCGGGGTGATCCGCTCGCGGTGGTCGCGGGATCGTCCCCGATGACCAATTCTTCCTCGTCCGGCAACTCCATGCCAACCTCGTCAAGCTCGTATTCGCTCGAACAGTCGCACGCGCGTACAGCAATCGAGAAGTCGTCCTCGTACGGGAGGATGAGATATCCATCATCGCACGGATCGGCGTCCGGGAGAAGAGGGTTCGGATATTCTGTAACCGCCGTCGCGCCCGTCGCGCGGCGCGGCGCGATGTTCTTTCGATCGAAAGAGGATCCGATGTCACGATGGTCCGGAGCGGTGTCGCGCGCACGTCGGTGGAATAGGGGTTCGCGAATTCACAAGGGCCGTTTCGCCGCCGCATTCCTCTCGGGTCTGCTCGCCCTGGTGATGATGATCGCGGGCATGTTGCTCGGAATCGTTCCGGTCTCGGCGGAACTCGTCGGAGACGTCACCGTGGAGGTTTCGATCCGGCAATTGACGACCTCCACGGGCGGCGTCTTCCCGCAACTCACCCAGACCCGGGCGGGCGACCGGCAGATCGTGCTCGCGGTGGACCTGCACGACACCCGCGCCGAGGAGGTCTGCGTGTCCGGGGCGGTCGACAGCGTGTTCGGTACGCAGGTGCTGCGCATCACGAGCAGGCCGGGCCATGTGCTCGCGATCGCCGAGGTCTCGCTGGCGATGGACTCCTTCGCCGATGTGCGGATGCTGAGCGGAAGCTTCGCGATAGACGGGCTGTCGACCACCCCCGACGGAATCGTGGTGCTCGACCAACGGCCGGGCCGGTTGCCGATCGAGGTCCACGATCTGAAGGTGCGTATCCACGCCACCATTCGATGGGTGTCGCTGCGGGGCGTGGACCAGTCGGGGGTCGATATGGACATGGGTCACGATGTGACGGAATGCTTCTGATGCGGCGCGGCGACTTCGCGCGCTGGCGGCGGGAGCGGCCGTTCCTCGGCGGGGTGCTGACCTCGTGCGGCGGTCTGGTCGTGCTCGCCCTGCCCACCACCCTCGTCGCGGCCGAACCCCGGCTGCCCGGCACCGGCGGGGTCGCCAATCTCCTACTGGGCGGGCTGCTTTCGCTGCTCGGCCCCGCGATCTGGTTCCGGCCCGACCGGCACGGCCTGCTCGGGATCGCGACCGTGCTGCTGGCGTTGGCCGCGTTCGCCTACTCCAATCTCGGCGGCCTGCTGATCGGCACGCTCGCGGCCCTGCTCGGCGGCAGCCTCACCTTCGCCTGGCTGCCGCCGCGGAATCCCGAGGCGCAACCAGATGAAAAGACTTGATTGTTGTTCTCTCTTTGTCACTTCCAATCGCTCGCTGGTAACTGTCACAAGATCGAACTGGGGCTCTTTGTGTTCGGCTCCGGCCGGTTCGCCCGGAAACCTGTTCCCGTGGTGAGATATTCGAATCCAGGGACGAATTGGGGATGAGGTTTGTGAAAGCGCTTCTCGCGGTTGCCGTTACCGGACTGCTCGGCTGTTCGTTGGTGACCGGGCCGCCCGCCGGGGCCGAACCGGCGGATTCGAACGGCGCGCCCGCGCCCTTCCAGCAGTGGATCGACGACACGGTTCCGGCCCCGACGCTGACCGCGCCGCTGTGGCAGCAGGTGCTGTCCACGCCCACCGGGGATCCGATCTTCGACGCCCGGCCCACCGACCTGGACGCCTTACGACCCGGGCAGATCATCGAGGTCCGCGACGTGACCGCGACGACCGCCGCGATCATGCCGACCCCGCTCCGCGGCGCGACGCTGGTGAAGTTCCGTTCCACCTCGGCGGAGGGCACACCGACCTTCGGCACCGCGACGCTGATCGTCCCGGCGGGGGAGTGGAGCGGGCCGGGCGCGCGGCCGGTGGAGGTCAACGCGCTGCCGATCAACTCCCTCGGGCTGCACTGCACGCCGGGATACCAGTTCTCGCACGGCATCCTGGATCAGCCCAACACCCAGCTGGCCGTGTTCATGCCGTCGATCTGGTCGGCGCTCGGTAAGGGGCACGCGGTCCTCGTGCCCGACCACGAGGGTCCGCTCATGGCCTACGCGGAACCGAACATCGCCGGGCATGTGATGCTGGATTCCGTTCGCGCCGTGCGGAATCAGCCGTCCGGCGAGTTCGCCGACAGTCGCTTCGTGGCCATCGGCTACTCCGGCGGCGCGATCGCCTCCTACGCCGCGGCGATGCTGCTCGACGAGTACGCCCCGGAGCTGGCGGGCGTGCTGACCGGGGCGGCGGCGGGCGGACTGGTCACCGACTATCGCGATGTGGCGCACCGGTTCAACGGCAATATCGCCTCGGGCATCATGCTGTCGGTGACGCTCGCGATCGCGCGCGAGCATCCGGAGCTGCTGCCCTACACCAATCATGTCGCGCAGTGGCTGGCGACCTCCGGGCTCCGCGACATCTGCGGCGACGCGGACGGCCCGCTCGGCGCGGTGGGGCTGCCGATGGAGGCCGCGGCGAGAATCGACCATCCGCTGGACAGCCCGATCGCCGAGCAGATGTACCGGCTGCTCGACCTCACCACCCGGAAATCGGCTGTGCCGCTGTACATCTACCACGGTCTGCACGATCCCTGGATACCGCTCGAGGACGCCCAGCGCATGTACGCCCAGCAGTGCGGGAAAGGTGTGCCGGGGATCTTCCGGATCGTGCCCGGCGAACATCTGATCGGCTACGTCACCGGTTATCCGGGCCTGGACGCGTGGCTGGACGGACGGCTGCGCGACGAGGCGCCGCCGAACGAATGTCCGCCCGCCCCACGCTGATTCGGCCCCTTCCACTCGGGAGAAGAGTCTTGAAATCGTTGCTTGCCCTCGCGGCCGCCGTGGTCGCGGGGTGTGTTCTCGCGACCGTGCCCGCTGCCCGCGCCGACGACCCCGCGCCGTCGTCGTTGCAGACCTGGATCGATGACACGCTGCCCGCGCCGCCGGTGCCCGAGGCCCCGGGCGAGCCGGAGGACGGCGCGGGTTCGGCGCTGTGGCGGGCCGTATTGCCCTCGCCGACAGGCGATTCCGCGTTCGACGCGTGGCCCGACGGCCTCGCCGCGCGGCGACCGGGCGAGCTGATCGAGTCTCGGGACGTGACGGCCGCGGCGGCCGCGTTGATCGGCGCCCCCCTCGCGCGGGCGGTGTTGCTGAAGTTCCGGTCCACCTCCGCGACGGGCGCGCCGTCGTTCGGGACGGCGACGCTGCTCGTTCCCGCCGTCGCGTGGACCGGTCCCGGCGCGCGTCCGGTGGAGGTGGACACGCTGCCGATCAACGCGCTCGGGCGGCACTGCACCCCCGGGTACACGATCGCGCACGAGGTCCGCACCAATCACGACATCAATGTGTTCCTGCCCGGCGTCGCGGCGACGCTGAACAAGGGGCACGCGGCGCTGCTGCCCGATCACGAGGGCCCGTGGATGTCCTACGCCGAACCCCTCGTCGCCGGGCGGACGACCCTCGACTCGATCCGCGCGGTCCGCGCGGTGTTCCCGGACGAGTTCGGGGACAGTCGATTCGCGGCCACCGGTTACTCGGGCGGCTCGATCGCGGCCTACGCGACGACCATGCTGCTGCCCGAATACGCGCCCGAGTTGGACGGCGTCCTGGTGGGCGCGGCCATCGGCGGTCTGGTCACCGATTACGCCGCGGTCGCGCACGTGTTCAACGGCCGCAGCGCCTCGGGCATCCTGCTGTCGGTCTCGCTGGCGCTGTCGCGGGAACATCCGGAGATGTTGCGCTACATGAACAATCTCGCCCAGTGGGCCGCCACCTCACCCCTGCGTGACATCTGCGGCGACGCCGACGGGCCGCTCGGCGCGGTCGGCATCCCCATCGATGTCGCCGCCACCGTGGATCACCCCTTGGAAAGCGATATCGCCGACCGGATCGTGCGATTGATGGATCTCACCGATCGCCGCGCGGCCACCCCGTTGTACATCTATCACGGCGCCAACGACTTCTGGATTCCGATCCAGGGCCCGCGCGACCTCTACGCCCGCCAGTGCGCCCTTGGCGTTCCCGCGCAATTCCGTACCGTTCCGGGCGAACACGTCACCGCCATGCTCAACGGCAATGCGGGAGCGGTCGATTGGATCGACGCCCGCCTGCGCGGCGAACCGGCTCCGGACGAATGCCCGGTGCTCCGATAGCGTTATCGGTCAAGGATCGCCGTCCGGCTCCCGCGGTTCGCCGGGCGGCTCCTGCCGTCCGAACAATCGAGCGAGCGCCCGAATGATTTCCGGCCGATCCCGCGCGGGCGTGCCCTTCAATGCGTAAATGCATACCACCGCTTTACCCACAGCCGTACAGGCCACCGCGACGGCCGTGGTGACGGCGATGCTGACAAGCTCCATCGGTGAATCGAGTCCTCGTCGAGTACGGAATGCCCACGCTACGCCCGTGACCGTCTTCGTGCAATCGCATCTGCGTATGCAAATGAAAGTACAGTACCTTCTGGTTTGTACTGAAAATTAGTGAGCGGCAAGGAAATCGGAGTGCCGTAGGTAAAGCGAGTCTTTCATTTCGAAGCCTTCCCTCGCCGCACGCGCATCGCCCTCACCTCGGTTCACGCAGAGGACGCGCACGCCCGCAGGCGGATTCGGGTGTCGCGACCGTACCGCGCGAGGGTTGTGCGGCGCTCGGCGGGGAATGCCTCGCAGAGATGTTCCGGTACGGGCGGATCGGCGGATCCGAGCCGCCGCCGAAGGAGAGAAATGTGAAAGGCTTCCGTACATTCCTGTTGCGCGGCAATGTCGTCGACCTGGCCGTCGGAATCGTGGTGGGCGCGGCGTTCACCGCCGTCGTCGAGGGTTTCGTCCGCGCGTTCCTGACCCCGCTCGTCGGCCTCGCCGTCGGCGCGTCCGGCGACTTCAGCGGCCAGGGCTTCCGAATCGGCAAGGTGGAGTTCCCCGTCGGCGTCTTCTTCACCGCCGTGGTCACCTTCGTCCTGGTCGCCCTGGCCGTCTACTACTTCGTCATAGTCCCCGTCAACGCCCTCACCGCCCGCTTCAAACCCCAAGCCGACCCCGCCACCCCCAAACGCGACTGCCCCGAATGCCTGAGCTCCATCCCCGCCGACGCCCGCCGCTGCGCCTTCTGCACCACCGAACTCGTCCGCTCCTGACCTGAGGGCGCCTCAGGGGAGGCGGGGTGGGGGTGTAGTGGGGAGGGTGGGGCCGATGGCGAGTTGGCTGCCGGGGCGGCGGCCGTGGCCCCAGCCGAGGGCGCGGCGGTAGTGGCCGATGTGGTCGGGGGGTGGGGTGGTGTCGCGGGGGGTGGATTGGGGGTCGACGTAGAGGGCGTCGGTGGGGCAGTATGCCTCGCACATGAAGCAGGTTTGGCAGTCGGAGCGGCGGGCCAGGACGGGGATTCCGTCGGGGCCGCGGTCGAAGACGTCGGTGGGGCAGACCTCGACGCATTTGTCGCAGGCGATGCACGCGTCGGCGAGGACGAGTTCGATCACGACGCCACCGCCGCCGGGGTGCGGATGGGAGCCGTGCCGAGCCAGATCTCGTCGAGGCCGCCGCCGACGATGTGATGGTGCTGCGCAGGATCGAGCTCGGGGTGGTCGGCGCGCTTGCTCATACCCCGGGACTCGGTGCGCGACAGGGCCGATCGATACATGAGCCGCCCCACCGCGGTGACGGCGGCGGCCTGCCGGGCACGCACCCGCTCGGTCCCGGAGGCACGCAGCCCACGGGCGGCCTCGGACCACACGCCGTCCAGTTCCCCGAGCGCCGCGCCCAAACCGTCGCCGTCACGCAGATAATTGACCTCGATCGGAAGCAGTTGCGCGCGAGCGGATCTCAGCACCTCCTCGGCCGTCACCCGCGCGGACCCGGTGGGACACAACCCGGTCCGCCCCGCCCCGCGCAACCCGTCCACCCCCGGACGCGGCGACCGGCGCGCGAACGCGGCCGCGCCCCGACCCGCCCAGGTCCCCGACGACATGGCCCAGGCCGCATTGTGGCTGCCGCCTCCGGTGAACCCGCCGCAGATCCGCTCCCGGGTCGCGGCGTCACCCGCCGCGTACAGCCCGGGAACCGTTGTGGCGCAATCATCCCCGACCACATCGATCCCACCCGTCCCGCGCACCGTCCCCTCCGCGAGCAGATCCACCTCGAACCGCTGGGTGAACGGATCGATCCCCCGCCGATCGAACTGGAGGAAGAAGTTCGGCTGCCCGAGCCGCATCTGCTCCCGCACCCCCGCATCGGCGCGATCGAGCTGCGCGAACACCTTCTCCCGCAACAACGTTCGCGCGATCACCGACCGCCCCGTCGCCGACCCCGCGCCCTCGAGCACCCGCCCGTCCTCGTGGAAGAACGTCGCGTACGCGTAGTAGGCAGTCTTGGTGATGGTCGACCCCTTCGCCGCGATGCCGTAGGCATTGGAGAACTCCATCCCGGAGAACCGCGCCCCGACCTCGGCCGCCATCAGCGCGCCGTCCCCGGTGTCGACATTCGTGCCGAGCGCGCCGGACAGGAACGCGCACCCACCTGTCGCCAACACCACCGCGCCCGCCGCGATCCGAAGGTCCACGCCGGACCGCACCTCGTGCCCGACCGCGCCGCGCACCACCCCGTCGGCGTCGACCAGCAGTTCCAGCACCGGCGCGTGATCGATGATCCGCACCCCGAGCCGCCTGATCCACGCCCGCATCCGCCGCATGTACTCCGGCCCCTGCACCCCGGTCCGCAACGGACGTCCCGTGGCGGGATCGACCGGGAAGGGATAGCGCCCCTCCACCGCGAGCCGATCCATATTCGTGTAGGTCTGCTCGAGCACCCGATCCATCCAGTGGTGGTCGGCCAGATATCCGCCCAGCGCCTCGCGGCTCGCCTTGGCCGCGGCCCGCGCCGCCGGATCGGGCGCGACGTACCAGACCCCGGTGCCCGCCGGGGCGGTCGCGCCGCTGGTCCCGCAGTACCCCTTGTCCACGAGCACCACATCGGCCCCGGCCTCGCGCGCGTGCAGCGCCGCCCAGCAGGCGGCCGGTCCGCCGCCGACGACGAGCACATCCGTGCCCAGCTGTCGTGTTTCGGTCATATCCACTCCTGGGTCAGTGCCGGATACTCGGCTCGATGACGAGTTCGAACGCGCCGGTGCCCACCCGCAACGGCGGCAGGGCTTGCGTGGCGGGCGCACCGAAGACGCAGTGGCCGTTGGGATTCACGACCAACGTCCGACCGGACCCGAGCGGCAGCGAGACCCGTGCCGCGCCGAGGACCTCCACACCCGCGTCGGCGGGCAGCGGAACGAGATCGTGCACCCACGGCGACAGATACGGATGAGCGACGATCGTCGTCGTCCCGTCCAGCGTCTCCTCCTCGGTGGGCGGGAGCTGGATCGGCGACCACGCGGGCGTCACCGCCGCGGCCGCGCCGGTCCCGTTCGGCGCCTGCGCGTAATCGGGCGTCAACGGTTCGGCGTGCGCCATCGGCATCCCGAAAAGCGTTGCGCCGCAGACGATACCAGCAAAGACGAGTCTCATACCGCCACCCCGAACAAGGGCAGCAGCCGCTCGCCCTGCCGCCGCAGCTCCTCCAGATACGGCGTATCGGACAATACGAAATGCGTGATCCCGAGATCCTCGTACTTGCGCAGCGACGCCGCGACCTCCTCGGCGGACCCGACCAGCCACGTCGTCCCCGCCCCGCCCCCGCCGAACCGGCCCGGCGCGGTGTACAGATTGTCGTCGAGCACCTCGCCGCGCTCGCTCAACGCCTCGAGCCGCTGTTGCCCGACCGCGCCGCGATGATGCGGATCGCTCGGCCGCACAGCGGTTTTCGCCATCTCCGCGACCTTGGCGCGGGCGACCGCCCACGCCTCGTCGGCGGTGTCGCGCACGACCGTGGTGACCCGCAGCCCGAACTCCAGCGGGGGCAGCTCACGCCCGACCCGGTCGCTCAGTCCGCGCAGCCGCGAGATGCGCTCCGCGACATCGGCGAGCGGTTCACCCCAGAACAACTGCACATCCGCCACCGCGGCCGCGACCCGTTCGGCGGCGGCGGACGCCCCACCGAAGTAGAGCGTGGGATGCGGACGGCCCGGACGGGCGACGACGCGGGGAACCACGGTGGAATCCTCGATCCGGTAATGATTTCCGTGGTGGGTGACGTGCCGCTCGGTCCACAGCCTGCGCACCAGCCGTAGGAATTCCTCGGTGCGCCCGTAGCGGTCGGCCTGGTCCTCCTCGGCCGCGCCGTAGGCGGCGAGGTCGTCCTTGCCGGAGACGATATTGATCCGCACCCGCCCGCCGGAGAGATGATCGAGAGTGGCCGCCGCCGAGGCGAATTGGGCGGGCTGCCAGTAGCCCGGGCGGATCGCGATCAACGGTTCGAACGTGGTGGTGCGCGCGGCCAGCGCCGTCGCCACGGTGAAGGTGTCCGGGCGGCCCCATCCGGTGCCGAGCAGCGCCCCCTTCCAGCCGTACTCCTCGAGCGCCCGCGCCTGCGCGGTGAGCGTGTCGAGGCTGTTGTGATCGGCGGTGACGGTGTCGCCGCGATGGCCGGGGGTGGCCTGATTCGGGATGTACCAGAGGAATTCGGCGCTCATCGCTCGTCTCCCGTCGCCACCGGCCGGGCGGGATCCGAACTCCACTGCGACCACGACCCCGGATACAGGACCGCCTCGACGCCGAGCACGGTGAGCGCGGCGATATCGATGGCCGCGGTGACACCGGACCCGCAGTAGACGCCGACGGTCGGCGCGTCGCGAATTCCGGCGTGCGCGAAGACCGCCTCCAATTCCGTTGCGGGACGGAAGAATCCGTGGTCGTCGAGCACCGCGCCGCTGGGGACGTTGCGTGCGCCGGGAATGTGCCCGGCGACGGGGTCGACCGGTTCTTCCTCGCCGCGGAACCGTTCCGGCGCGCGGGCGTCGACGAGGACGCCGCGCTCGGGGACCGCGGCCGCCTCGGCGGCGGTCAGGGTGGGCAGTTCGCCGTGGTGCAGGTCCTCGGCGGTGACCTCGATATCGCCGGGTTCGGGTGTCTCCGTGCCGGTGGCCAGGTCGTATCCGGCGGCGGTCCAGGCGGTCAGGCCGCCGTCGAGGATGCGCACATCGCGGATTCCGGCGGCGCGCAGCACCCACCAGGCGCGGGCCGAACCCGCGCGATTCCAGTTGTCGTACACCACGATCGGCACGCCCGTCCGCGCGCCCCAGCGGCGCGCGGCGGCCCGCACCGCCGATCCGGTCGGCAGCGGATGACGGCCCTCGCCGTCGCGCGTGTGGTCGGACAGCTCACCGTCCAGATCGGCGTAGACCGCGCCCGGGATGTGCCCGTCCGCGTAATCGGCGCGGCCGTCGGGCCGGTCGAGCCGCCAGCGGACGTCCACGATCGTCACCGGTTCGGCGGCGGCGATCCGCGCGGCCAGCTCCTCGGCGGTGATCAGGGTGTCCGCGCGGAACGCGTCTGCTCGGAACGCCATTCGCGACTCCTCTCCTCCGCAAGAACGCAACTACATCCGCCGCCCGGAATGGATCGTTGCAATCGCCGAGATCGCAATGCGGGTCTGGCGGCCCGGTTCGGGCGACCATGGGCCGATGACCCTGTCGGTGGCCGAGATCGGCGCGTTCACCGGGACCGTGCTGCTCGGCCGCGACATTCCGGCGGCGGCGCGGATCGACCGGTCCGGGTACGTGCCCGTCGGCGCGCCGGAGGCGTTGGTGCGCGCGGCCGATGTCGAGGATGTGCGGCGCGCGGTGCGGGTGGCGGCGCGGGCGGGCTGGTCGGTGGTGGTGCGGGGCGCGGGCAGCGGTCTCGCCGGGGGCGCTGCGGCGGGGGCGGGCACGCTCGTGCTGGATGTGTCCGGGCTGCAACGGATTCTGGAGATCTCGCCCGCCGACGAGCTGGCCGTGGTGGAGGCCGGGGTCAGCGGCGCGGTGCTCGACGCCGAGGCCGCCCGGCACGGCCTGCGCTACACCCCCGATCCCGCCAGCGTCGCCATCTCCACCATCGGCGGCAATATCGCGACCAACGCGGGCGGGTTGCGATGCGTGAAATACGGGGTGACCGGGGACGCGGTGCTCGGGTTGAGTGTCGTGCTCGCGGACGGGCGGCTGGTGCACACCGGCCGCCGGACCGTGAAAGGCGTTGCGGGGCTGGATATCACGCGGCTGTTCACCGGGTCCGAGGGCACGCTCGGGGTGATCGTGGCGGCGACCGTCCGTTTGCAGCCGATCCCGATCGATACCGTCACGGTGGCCGCCTGGTTCGACGATGTCGAACAGGCCGCCGCCGCAGCCGCCGGGGTGCTCGCCGCGCGGGTGCGTCCGGCCATGCTGGAACTCCTGGACGAGTCGTCGCTGCGGGAGGCGCGGGATCTGCTCGGCCTGCCCGCGAGCGCGGCGGGCGCGTTCCTTGTCGCGCAGACCGACGGTTACGGCGCCCGCGCGGAGGCCGAGGTTGTCGCGGACACGTTCCGGCACTGGACCTCCCGGCTCGAGGTCGGCACCGATCCGGCCGCCGCCGACGCCCTGCTGGCCGTGCGCCGCGCCGCCCTGCCCGCACTGGAACGACACGGCCGCACCCTCATCGAGGACATCGCGGTCCCGCGCTCCCGCATCGCCGAGGCCGTCCGCCGCATCACCGAGATCGCCACCCGCCACAGCACCCGCATCCACACCTTCGGCCACGCGGGCGACGGCAACCTCCACCCCATCATCGTCGTCCCCCCCGACGACCCCGCCGCCTACACCCGAGCCACCACCGCCGCCGACGAGATCTTCGCCACCGCCCTCGCCCTCGGCGGCACCATCACCGGCGAACACGGCATCGGAATCCTCAAGCGCGCCTGGCTCTCCCGCGAACTCGGCCCCGACGCCCTCGATGTTCAACTGTCCCTCCGCCGCGCCCTGGACCCCACCGGATTGTTCAACCCCGGAAAAGCCTTGGGGCAGTAGGCGGTTACGCCGCGCGGGGCCGGGGGCTAAGCCACGCCGCGCAACCGGCGGCCCGTGACGGTGCGGTAGTAGGCCGTGATGGTGGTGACGGCGGTGGATTCGATGGCGGGGGTGAGGCCGCGGCGGGCGATGAGGCGGACGTCGATCGCGCCCATGGTGGGGAGGGGGCGGACTTCGGTTATGCCCGTGGGGATGTCGGTGTGGAAGGGGAGCAGGGCGATGCCCAGGCCCGCCTTGGCGGCGGCGAGGACGCCGTCGAGGTTGCCCGATTCGGCGGTCACCGCGACCTCGTAGCCGAGGTCGGTGAGGCGGTGGACGGCGCGTCGGCGCAGGCCGCAGGGCTCCTCGAAGGCCACCAGGGAGATGGGGCCGGGGACCAGCGGGAGGTGCCAGCCGGGCCCGGCCACCCAGCGCAGGTCGAGTTCGCCGACCTCCGCGCCCGTGGGATCGCCGTTGCCGCCCAGCACGACCGCGAGATCGAGGGCGCCCTTTCCGACGGCCTCGGACAATGTGGTGGAGCGGTCGATCCGGAAATGCAGATACGCGTCCGGATACGCCGCCCGCAGCACGCCGAGCAGTTCCGGCAGCAGCCCGTCGGCCGCGTGCTCGGTGGAACCCACCGTGATCCGCCGCGGCCCCGACGGCGCGAATCGCGCGAGCATTTCATCGTGCGCGGCGAGCAATTTCCGGGCCTCGACCACCAGCCGTTCCCCATCGGCCGTGAAACGCGAACTCCGCCCGTCCTTTTCCACCAGCGGCAGTTTCAGCCGCCGTTCGAGCAACCGGATGTGCTGACTGATGGTCGGCTGGCTCACGTGCAACGCGTCGGCGGCGCGCCGGAATCCGCCGGTGTCGGCGATCGCCACCAGCGTGCGGAGATGCGTCAGGTCCAGCGGATCCGCCATGACGCGAGTCAACAATGTTTCCCGCGCGCGAAATACCCTTTGAATCTGCCAGATCGCAATGCGTGCAGATCAATTCGGCGATCGGTTGCTATCGGCGATACGAATCGAAAACGCTGAATCGAACTCTGGTTTAGGTGCGGTGGTCTTCCTACCATTCGACCCAACCGCGACCCACCGCCCGAGAGGAACCCCATGGCCGTCGATTCCGAACCGGATACGGTGCCCACGACCGCCGCCGCGGATGTCGAGTTCATCAGCCTCACTCACACCAACGCCTCCACCGAACTCGAGCCGATCCCCACCCGCGGCATCGATCTGCCGTTCCTGCGCCGCTACGTGCGGGCCCTCGAGGACGGCGGCTACGATCTGACGCTGCTCCCGTACGGCTCCAACACCCCCGACTCGTTCGTGCTCGCCACGGCCGTCGGCCAGCTCAGCGACCGGCTCAAGCCGATCGTCGCCGTCCGGCCGAACACGGTGTTCCCGACCGTCGCCGCCCAGCAGCTGGCCACCCTGGATCAGCTGACCGAGGGCCGCGCGGTGGTGCATCTGATCTCCGGCGGCAGCGACGCCGAACAGGCCCGCCAGGGCGACTACCTCACCAAGGCCGAAAGATATTCGCGCACCAGCGAATTCATCGACATCCTGCGCCGCTCGTGGACCGAGACCGCGCCGTTCTCGCACGCCGGAACCCATTACCGCTTCGACGATTTCGGTCCCGGCTTCCCGCCGCACGCCGGACCCATCCCCATCTCCATCGGCGGCCAGTCCGACGCGGCCTTCGAGATCGGCGGCGCGCGGGCCGACATCTTCTCGTTCTGGGGAGAACCGTTGGCGGACATCAGATCTCAGATCGACCGCGTGCACGGCATCGCGGCGGCGGCCGGGCGCGCGGACCGGCCGCGCATCTGGGTCACCTTCCGCCCCATCATCGATCGCACCGACGAGCTGGCGTGGGCGAAGGCCCGCGACTACGTCGAGCGGATCGCCCGCACCTTCGAATCCGGCGCGCACCGCCGCCGCGACAAGAACGTCCCCGAGAACGTCGGCTCCCAGCGCGCGCTGGAATTCGCTCGCCGCCGCGAGGTTTACGACCGTGCCCTGTGGACCCGCACCGCCGCCGCCACCAACGCCCAGGGCGCGTCGACCGCGCTGGTCGGCAGCCCCGAGACGGTGGCCGCGGCCATCGTCGACTACATCGACCTCGGCGCGAGCCTGGTCTCGATCCGCGGCTACGACACCCTCAACGACGTCGTCGACTACGGCCGGTACGTGCTGCCGCTGGTGCGTCAGGAGCTGGCCCACCGCAAGGCCACCGGCCGCCGCGGCACGCTCCAGGCCGACCATCCCGGCGCCCTGGTCGCGGCGGGCCGCGCGTGACCGCCACGACCGGGCGGCCGCCGACCGTCCCCGACCTGTCCGACGACGCCCTCACCCGGCTCACCGCCGAGGTGGCCGCCACCGCCGCGGAATACGATCGCAGCGGGGCGATTCCGGAGGCCGGGCTGTGGGCCGCGCACCGCGGCGGCTACCTGACCGCGACCGTGGCCGCCCGCCACGGCGGACCCGAACTGCCGCACCGCGCGGTGGCGCGGATCCTGTCCGCGCTCGGCGAGGGCGATCCGTCGGTGGCGCTGCTCGCCGCCAACACCCTGGCCTCGCATCAGGCCCAGACCGCCGCCGGGCACTGGCCCGCGGACCTGTACGCCGAGGTGCTGCGCCGCTCGGCGGAACGGCCGACGCTGCTCAATGTCGTGCGCGCCGAACCGGAACTGGGCGCGCCCGCCCGCGGCGGCCTGCCCGCCACCGTGGCCCGCCGCACCGCCACCGGATTCGTGCTCGACGGCCGCAAGAGCTTCGCCACCGGCGGCACGGCCCTGGCCTTCCATCTGGTGTGGGCGATGACCGACGAGACCCCCGCGCGGGTCGGGCATCTCATCGTGCCCGCCGACGCCGACGGCATCACCTGGCACGACACCTGGGACCATCTCGGCCTGCGCGCCTCCAACACCCACGACGTCACGTACTCGAATGTCGTTGTGCCGCACGAGAACTTCCTGGAGATCCCGTTCCAGGACGGTGTCTACCGCGACCCGGCCGCCGCCAGCGGACCGACCTCGTTCGGGCACGTCGCCCTCTATGTCGGCGTGGCGCGGGCGGCCCGGCGCGCCTTCACCGAGTTCGCCCGCACCCGCGTGCCGAGCGCCCTGGGCCGCCCGATCGCCGAGACCGACCGCATCCGGTCGGTGGCCGGGGAGATCGACGCGCAGATCGTGCAGGCCGAAACCCTCCTGCACGGCACCCTGCTCCGGCTGGAATCGGGCGAAGACATCGGGGCGCAACGGCTCTCGCTGGTGAAGACGCTCATCGCGCGCTCGGTGATCGCCGCCGTCGAGACCGCCGTGGCCGCCCTCGGCAACGCCGCCCTGACCCGGCACCACCCGCTGGAGCGACACCTGCGCGACGTGCTGTGCGTGCGGGTGCATCCCCCGCAGGAGGACTCCGCCCTGCTGGCCGCAGGCCGCGCGGTCCTCGGATAACCCGGCTCTCCCATCGCATCACCACAGAGGAATCACCCCGAACATGCCGAGCACCACCCGTTTCCGGCGGCGCGCCGCCACCGCCCTCGCTGCCGCGCTCACCCTGCTGGCCGCGGCCTGCGGCGGATCCGATCAGGCCAGCGGCCCCACCGGGGAGGGTAAGGATCCGGTCCCCGGCGGTACGCTGCGGCTGGCGTTCTTCCCCGACAACGCGGCCTTCGCCTGCATCGACCCGTTCCAGACCTACTGGATCGAACACCGCACGCTGATCCGCAACTTCGCCGCCTCGCTCACCGATCAGAACCCGGACACCGGCGAGATCGTGCCGTGGCTGGCGTCGGGCTGGCAGATCGGGCCCGACGGCCGCGACTACACCTTCACCCTGCGCGACGGCGTCACCTTCGCCGACGGCGCGCCGCTGGACGCCGCCGCGGTCAAGGCGAACTTCGACGCGTTCCTGGACCTGGCGAGCGCCTCGGGCGGCACCGCGTACGGCGCCAGCTACATCCAGGGTCTGCAAGGCGCCGACGTGATCGACGCGAAGACGGTGAGATTCCGCTTCGCGCAACCGAATTCGTCGTTCCTGCAAGCCACCTCGACCACCAATCTGGCGCTGCTCTCACCGGCCTCGCTGCAACGCACCCCGCAACAGCGCTGCCTCGGCGGCCTCGCCGGGGCGGGCCCGTTCACCCTCGACAACTACACCCCGGGCCAGGGCGTGACGCTCAGCCGCCGCCCCGGCTACCGCTGGCCGTCGCCGCTGGACAAGAACACCGGCGACGCCTACCTGGACAAGATCCAGGTCAGCTATGTCGCCGAGGACAGCGTGCGGACCGGCAACCTGGTCAGCGGGCAGATCGATATCGCCTGGCCACGTAACCCGTTCACCGTCGAGGACCGCGCGCTGATCGCCCGCTCCGGCGCGTACCTGCGGTCGCGGTCGCTGCCCGGCGTCTCCTACACCCTCTACCCGAACGTCGCCGACGGCAGGCCGCTCGCCGACGGGCAGGTGCGGCAGGCGCTGTATCACGCGCTGGACGTGAATTCGCTCGGCGCAACGGTTTTCGGCTCGGACTATCCGACCGTCGGCGGCGCGTTCGACAGCACCACCCCGTACTACGCGTCGCAGCGGGCGAAGCTGAACCACGATCCGGCCGAGGCCGGGCGCATCCTGGACACGGCGGGCTGGCGGCTCGCGCCGGGCGAGCAGTACCGGTCCAAGGACGGCAAACGGCTGACGCTGACCCTGATCGTGGAGCCCAGCAGCGTCGGCGCGGAACTGTTCCAGGATCAGTTGCGCAAGGCCGGGGTCGAGGTGCGGTTGAAGGTCGTCACCCAGGCCGAGCGCGCGGGCGTCATCGCCAGCGGCCAGTACGATCTCGTCGGCACCTACTTCACCCGCGCCGATCCCGGTGCGCTGCAATACATTCTGGTGGAGTCCCTCGCGAACTCCAAGGCGCTGGCCCGCAACGCGCAACAGCCGGAGACCGCGGCGCGGGTGGCGGAGCTGTTCACCCGCGCGGTGCGGGCCACCGATCCGGCGCAGCGCCAGGACGCCTACGCCCGCTTGCAGAACACGCTGATCGACGAGGGTGTCACCTTTCCGCTGTTCGAGCGGGTGCAGTACGCGGGAATCCGCAATCAGGTCAACGGTTTCCGGTTCACCTCCGAGAGCTTCCTCGATCTGCACGGCGTCTGGATCCAGCCGTGATCGGCTATGTCGCGGGCCGGATCGCGCAGGCGGTGGTGGTGCTGTGGGCGGCGTTCACCGTCACCTTCGTGGTGCTGTACCTGCTGCCCAGCGATCCGGTCGCCATCCAGCTCGGCGCGGCGGGTATCGAAACCGATTCCCTCACACCGCAACAGCTCGCGGCGGCCAAGGCGCAGTACGGGCTGGACCGGCCCGTACTCGACCAGTACTGGACGTCGTTGACCGGGGCGCTGCACGGCGACTTCGGCACCTCCATCGCCAAGCACGTTCCGGTCGCGCGGCTGATCGGGGACCGGATCGGCGGCACGCTGACGCTGTCCGCGCTCGCCGGACTGCTGGCCGTGGTGCTGGGCACGGGGCTGGCGTATCTCGCGGCCTACGTCCGGGTGCGTCCGCTGCGGCTGCTGCTGGACCGGCTGCCCGCGCTCGGGGTCGCGGTGCCGAGCTTCCTGGTGGGACTGGCGTTGATCCAGTACTTCTCGTTCGAGGTGGGTTGGCTGCCGTCGGCGGGCGCGGGCGGCTGGCGGTTCCTGGTGCTGCCGGTGATCACGATGGCGTTGCCCGCCGCCGCGCAGCTCGCCCAGGTGCTCGGGCGCAGTTTCGCGCAGACGCTGGGGGAGCAGTACATCGTGACCGCCCGCGCCAAGGGGCTCTCCCGCGGGCAGGTGCAGCTGCGGCACGCGTTCCGCAATGCCGCGCTGCCCGCGCTGACCATTGTCGGGCTGCTCGTCGGGATCACCGTCACCAGCGCGATCGTGGTGGAGACGGTGTTCAACCGCAACGGGATCGGCCGATTGGCGCAGGAATCGGTGCTGGCCAAGGACGTTCCGGTGGTGCAGGGGATCGTGGTCCTCGCCGCCGCCGGATTCGTGCTGGTCAATCTCGTCATCGATCTGCTGTATCCGCTGCTGGATCCGCGCATCACCCACACCGCGTCGGCGAAGGGGGACTGAGATGGTGCAGACCGTGACCGCGGCCGAGACCGTGGTGGCCGTGCCGGAGGACACGCCGGTGCGGCGACGGCGGTTCGGGACGCGGGCGGCGCGGCTCGCGCGGCGGCCGGGTTTCGTGCTGGCGAGCGCGTTCGTGGCGTTCGTCATCGTGGCGGCGTTCGCGCCGACGGTGTTCACCGGGCGCGACCCGTATGCCACCGCGCCCGCCGAACGGCTCCGGAAGCCCAGTGCCGCACACCTTTTCGGCACCGACGAGGTGGGCCGCGATCTGTGGGCGCGGACCCTGTACGGTTCGGATCTGACGGTGAAGGCCGCGCTCGTGGCCATCGGCATCGCGTTGTGCGCGGGGCTGGTGTTCGGGGTGGTGTCCGGATTCTTCGGTGGCGGCGTGGATGCCGTCGTCATGCGCGGCATCGATGTGCAGCTGGCGATTCCGGGGCTGCTGCTGGCGCTGGCGATCGTCACCGCGCTCGGATTCGGCACGGTGCCGGTCGCCATCGCCGTCGGTATCGCGACGATCCCGGGGTTCGCGCGCACCACCCGCGCGGAGGTGCTGCGGATCAAGACGCTGCCGTACGTGGAGGCCGCGCGGGCCGGGGGCGCGTCGTGGCCGCGGGTGCTCGTGCGGCACATCCTGCCGAATTCGTGGGGGCCGGTGCTGAGTCTGGCGGTGCTCGACTTCGGGACCGCGATCATCTCGGTGGCCGCGCTCAGCTTCCTCGGCTTCGGGGCCGCGCCGCCGCGCGCGGAATGGGGGTCGCTGGTGGCGGGCGGGCGCAACTATCTGGTGACCGCGCCGTGGGTGTCGCTGCTGCCCGGCGCGGTGGTGGTGCTGACGGTGTTGTCGCTCAACCACATCGCCAAGACCGTGCAGGAGGTGCGGCGATGACCCTCGTGGAGATCACCGGGCTGACCGCCGGCTACCTGCGCGACGGCAAAGTCGTTCCGGCGATCACCGACGTGGATCTGCGGGTGCGGGCGGGCGAGATCGTCGCGCTGGTCGGCGAATCCGGGTCGGGCAAGTCCACCACCGCGCACGCGATCATCGGGCTGCTGCCCGAGAGCGGGCGCGTCACGGGCGGTTCGATCCGGGTCGGCGGCACCGAGATCGTCGGCGCGCCCGAGAAACTCGTGCGTTCGCTGCGCGGCTCGCGGGTGGGATTGATCCCGCAGGATCCGATGGTCGGGTTGAATCCGACGCAGCGGATCGGCGCGCAGGTGGCCGAGGCGGTGCGGCTGCGCGGGGTGCGCGGGCCCGACGTGGCGCGGGAGACGCTCGACATCCTGCGCGCGGCCGGGCTCGACGATCCGGAACATCGCGTGCACCGGTACCCGCACGAACTGTCGGGCGGGCAACGCCAACGGGTGCTGATCGCGATCGCGCTGGCCGGGAAGCCGGATCTGCTCATCGCCGACGAACCCACCAGCGCGCTGGACGTGACCGTGCAGGCCCGCATTCTCGATCACCTCGAATCGCTGGTGCGCGAGACCGGGACCGCGCTGCTCATCATCACCCACGATCTCGCCGTCGCCGCCGACCGCGCCGACCGGGTCGTGGTGATGCGGCAGGGGCGCGTCGTCGAATCCGGCACGCCCACCGAGATTCTCGCGGATTCGGACAACGCCTACACCCGGCGGCTGATCGCCGCCGCCCCCGCGCTCGCGCACGGCGGCGTGCTCCGGCCGCGTTTCGAGCCACCGCCCGATGCCGGGGAGGAGGTCCGGCCGATCCTCGAACTCGATTGCGTGACAAAGGAATTCCGCTCCCGGGGGCGGCGCGGTGAACGGGTGACGGCGGTGGATCGGGTGTCCCTGCGGGTCGCGCCGGGCCGTACCCACGCCGTGGTCGGGGAGTCCGGCTCGGGGAAGACGACCGCGTTGCGGATCGCCATGGGTCTCACCCCGCCGACCAGTGGGACCGTGCGGTTCGACGGCACCGACATCACCGGGTTGTCCTGGCGGCGGGTGCGGCCGTTGCGGCGGCGGTTCCAGCTGGTGCACCAGAATCCGTTCGCGGCGCTGGATCCGCGATTCACGGTGCGGGAGAGCGTCATCGAGCCGCTGGTGTCGTTCGGGATCGGCGACCGCGCCGAGCGCCGGGCGCGCGCGGCGGAACTGCTCGACCAGGTGGCGTTGCCGCGCACGTTCCTGGACCGGTTGCCCGCCGAACTGTCCGGCGGGCAGCGGCAGCGGGTGGCCATCGCCCGCGCGCTGGCCCCGCGACCGGAGGTGGTGCTGCTCGACGAACCGGTGTCGGCGCTGGACGTGTCGGTGCAGGACCAGATCCTGGACCTGCTCACCGACCTCCAGCAGCGGCTCGGGCTGGCGTATCTGTTCGTCTCGCACGATCTGGCGGTGGTGGCCCGGATCGCGCACAGCGTCTCGGTCTTCGAGCACGGCAGAATCGTCGAATCCGGCGCCACCGCAACCATTTTCCGCGCACCCGCGGCCGACCACACGCGGCGGCTGCTGGCGGCCGTCCCCGGCCGTCGCACCCGCGCGCACCGAACCGAAAGGGCCCTGACATGACCGCCTCCGTCGAAACCTGGCTGACCGACTGGCAGCGCTGGCACGCCGAGCGCGTCGCACTGGCGACCGGCAGGCACGGGACGGCCGCACTCACCGGAACGCACTGGCTCGACGACACCCCGGTGGCCGTCGACGGCGTTCCCGGGACGTGGGTCGCCCGCGCGGGCCGGGCCGTCGGCGACGGGCCGGGATTCCACGTCGAACTCGCGCCCGGGGAGGCGCATCCGCACCGAGAGTTGTTGCTGCGGGCGCTGATTCGCGACGGCCGGGTGGCGGTGCGGGTGTTCGATCCGCAGGCGCCGACCCGGACCGGTCTGCTCGGCATCGACGCCTTCGATCCCGACCCGGCGTGGGTGCTGACGGGGACGTTCGAGACCGATCCGGAGACGCTGCGGCTGACGCACATCGACGGGTTCGTGAGCGAGAATTCGGCTGCGCGCGTGCGGGTTTCGCTCGGCGGGGACACGGTCGTGCTGGCGGGCGCGCGGACCCCGGACGGCGGGGCGCAGATCACCTTCGCCGACGTCACCAACGGCGTCGAGACCGACCGCTTCCGGTTCCTGACCGTCGCCCCGCCCGACGCGGACGGCAATGTCGAGCTCGACTTCAATCGCGCCCACCTGCCGCCGTGCGCGTTCAGCGACCACTACCTGTGCCCGCTGCCCCCGCCGGGCAACCGCCTGACCGTGCCCATCCGGGCGGGCGAGACCCGGCCGCGCCGTGGGACGGAGTCGCATCGATGACCCGGTACGTGATCGTGGGCGCCGGGGCGATCGGCGCGACCCTGGCCGCGGAGCTCACCGAACGCGGCGAGGACGCGCTGCTGCTGGCCCGCGGCGCGGCGCTGGAACACCTTGCGCGCCAACCGTTGTGGTATCACACGCACACCGCCTCGCGCGCGATCCGGGTCCCCGTGGCGGCGCTGTCCGGGGACCTCGGTCTGCGGGTCGGGGACGTCCTCGTGGTCACGGTCAAGACCCAGGACCTGCACGGCGTGCTCCCGGCACTGGCCTGGCAGCCCGTCCGGGACGAGCGGGGCGCCGAGGCCGGCGTGGCGGCCGACCTGATCCCGCTCGTCACCGTCCAGAACGGCCTGGACGCCGAACGCTCCGCCGCCCGCTGGTTCGCCACGGTCCTCGGCGCGGTCTTCCTGATCTCGGCCCGCTACACCGATCTCGGCGAGGTCCGGGTAGGCGGCCACCCCCACCTCGGCAGCGTCATCATCGGCCCCGCCTCCGGCGACCGCGCGCCATCCCTGGCCGAACCCGTCGCCGCCGACCTGCGCGCCCTCGACCTCCTCGTACGAGAGGTCCCCGACATCGCCCCCTACAAGGCGACCAAACTCCTCATCAGCGTCACCAACGGCGTAGCCGTCCTCGCCGGACCGACGACCGACAAGCAAACCCTGAGCGCCGCTTTGATCTCCGAGGCCCGCACGGTTCTCGACGCCGCCGGTCTCGCGTATTTGGACCGCAAGTCCCTCATCCTCGACCCCACCCAACAGCATCTGAGCGACCGAGCAGGAGTGACCGCGGGCCAATCCTCGACCTGGCAGAGCTTCGCCCGCGGCGCCGGACACGAGGTCGACTACCTCAACGGCGAGATCGCCCTCCTGGCTCGGCTGAATGGTGTTGCGGCCCCACTGAATTCGGGGTTGCAGCGGATTCTGGGGCGTGGGTCCGGGGTAGAACTGGACGGGCTGGGGGAGCTGCTGGAGTCGATCGATCTCGCCGCGAGTACCGCCCTCGCTCGCGGGTAGCCGCCATGGGTAAGCGACTCGAAACAGGAGGATTCCCATGGTTCAGTACGTGCGTGATCTCATGGCGGCCGACCCCGTGACCTTGGCGTCGGATACGCCCGTGCGGCAGGCGGCGCGGGCGATGCGGGAGCGGGATATCGGGGCGGTGCTCGTTGTGGACGGTCATGCGGTGCGGGGGATCGTGACCGATCGTGATCTCGTGGTGCGTGGTCTGGCCGAGCATGACGATCTGTCGGATACGTCGTTGCGGGACGTGTGCAGCGGGGAGCTGGTCACCGCCGCGCCCGATGAGGATGTCGACAGCGTGGTCGCGCGGATGCGGAAGAACTCCGTGCGACGCATTCCGGTCGTGGACGGCGGCCGCGCGGTCGGGGTCCTCTCGATCGGTGACGCGGCCATCGAGAAGGACTCCGGCTCCGCGCTCGCCGACATCAGCGCCGCACGCGGTAACGCCTGACCGGCCCGATCAGGGCAGCGCCAGCTCGCCCACGCCGTCGTCAGCGCGGTTCGTCGGGATGGTCGCCGGAATACAGCCCGCACCCGGCGACGGGGCGCCCGACAGCGTCTCCAACTGTGCGACGATGCAACCCACATTGATCTGCCCGCTCAGTGAATAGGGGCCGCTGAGCGAGGAACTGCCCGAGTCGGCGTGGGCCATCGGTGCGGCGACGAGAAGGGATGCGGCACAGAGCATTCCGGCCGCGGTGATATTCCTGATGATCATGCCCCGATCATCGCAGCCGAATCGCCGATTGTGACCAGTCGAGACCGCCCCCAATTCCTGCGGCGAGGGTTTCCCGGGCAGGGGGGCGAATCCCTCCGGCGAGGTTCCCGGGCAGGGGCTCGTATCCCTCCGGCGAGGTTCCCGGGCAGGGGCTCGTATCCCTCCGGCGAGGTTCCCGGGCAAGGGGTCGTATTCCTCCGGCGAGGTTCCCGGGCAGGGGGCTCGTATTCCTGCGGCGGGGTCTCTCGGGCAGGGAACTCTCAAGGTGCGGGCGGTTCCCGGGCAGGGGGCTCTCATTCCTACGACGAGGTTTCCCAGGGGGCTCTCGAGACGCGGGTGGTTTCCCGGACGGGAGCGGGGCGTGGGACGCAGGATGGTGGGCATGGGCATGCGCCTCGGGTTGAGGAGCCGGTGGATCCGGCTGTCGGTCGCGCTGCTGCTGATCGGGGCGGCGGCGTGCGGCGGGGAGCGGGGTGGCGGACCGTCGGCGGTCGGGACGACGGCGCAAAGCGATTCGGATCTCGGGGCGGTCGAGGAACGGGCGCGCGATATTCGGGTGCCGTGGGGGTTGGCGTTCGTGCCGGACGGGCCGGTGCTGGTGGCAGAGCGGAATTCCGGTGTGGTGCTTCGTCTTTCGCCGGGCGCGCCGAGCGAGCGGTTCTACCAGGTGCCGGGCGTGGTGGCGCGGGGTGAGGGCGGGTTGCTGGGGTTGGCGGTGTCGCCGACGTATGCCGAGGATCGGTGGGTGTACGCGTATCTCACCGCCGAGGGGGACAATCGGATCGTGCGGTTCCGCGACGGTGGGTCGCCGGAGGTCGTGTTCGCGGGAATCGCCAAGGGCGACAACCACAATGGCGGCCGGATCGCCTTCGGGCCCGATGGGATGTTGTACGTGGGGACGGGGGATGCGGGGGAGTCGGCGCGGGCGCAGGATCCGGCGAGTCCGAACGGGAAGATTCTGCGATTGACGCCCGAGGGCCAACCCGCGCCCGGAAATCCGACCCCGGGGTCGCCGGTGTACTCACTCGGGCACCGGAATGTGCAGGGACTGGCGTGGGACGCGGCCGGTCGGCTGTACGCCGCCGAGTTCGGACAGAACCGGTTCGACGAGATCAACCTGATCGAGCCGGGCGGCAACTACGGCTGGCCTACCGTCGAGGGTACGGGCGGCCAGGGAATGGGTTACCGCGATCCGCTGCTGACCTGGACCACGCGGGAGGCGTCGCCGTCCGGAATCGCCATCGCCGGAAACACCTTGTACATGGCCGCATTACGCGGCGAACGACTGTGGATCGTCCCGCTGCGGGACGGCACGCTCGGCACCCCCGAGGCGCGGCTGCGCGACCGTGGTCGGCTCCGCACGGTCGCCGTAGCACCCGACGGAGCGCTCTGGGTGACGACATCCAACATCGACGGGCGCGGCGACCCGCGGCCGGGCGACGACCGCGTCCTCCGCTTCCCCGCGCGCTGACGGTCACCCCTCGCCGATCAGCGTCCGCACCTCCGCGTCGAACAGCAGGGCCGGATCGAAGTCCATCCCGGCGAAGTGCCCCGCCAACTCCAGGGACAGGACGCCGTGGACCCGCGTCCAGAACGACAGGGCCCGGTGCCGGACGACGGCCGATTCCGGTGCGCCCCCGAGGTGTTCGGCGAACGGGGTGACCGCCCGAACGGGCAACCGCTCGTAGGCCGCGAGCAGAACCGTCATGATCTCGTCGGAGATGGCGGTGGTGTCCGGCGGAGCGTGATAGCCGGGGACGGGCGTGCCGTAGATCAGGAAGTAGCGGTGCGGGTCGCGCAGCGCCCAATCGCGGACGGTGTGGGCGAGACCGGCCACGTCCGCGCCGGAATCGAAGGCCGCGCGCACCGCGTCCGCGAGGCCGCGATACGCGTCACGCACGAGCTCGGTGATCAGTTCGTCCCGGCTGGCGAAGTAGCGGTAGAGGGCGGGCCCGCTCATGCCCACCCGCTTGGCGATCGCGTTGAGCGACAACGACGTCGCGCCCGACGACGCGATCTGATCCCGTGCGTGCTGTTTGATCTCCGCGCGCATCTGCTCGCGGTAGCGCTCGCGGGGTGTCCTCGCGGTCGTCATCGGCCTGTCCTCTCCCTGTTGGTTAGAGGTTATCACTGTTCCTATTGACTCTAACGAGCGAGAGTTATAGCCTCTAACTGAAGCAACAGCCACTAACAAGGAGTCCCGATGAAACGCCTCGCCCTCGCCGGAATCGCCCTCGCCGCAACGGTTCTCACCGCCGCCCCCGCCACCGCGGGCGGCCCGGCGGCGCAACCGGTGACCTGCGCGGGCCGAGGCATCGACCCCGCCGCCCCCATCCACTACCGCACCGAGGCCGTGATCGACGCCCCGCTCGACGTCATCTGGAATCTGCAAACCGACGTCGACCGCTGGCCGACCTGGCAGCGTCCCGTCACGAGCGCCCAGCGGCTGGAATCCGGTGCGCTGCAACCGGGTTCGCGATTCCGCTGGACCACCCCGGCCCCGGCGACCGCCACCACCCCGGCGACCACGCTGTCCATCACCTCCACCGTCCAGCAGCTCGAGCCGCGGCGCTGCCTGCGCTGGTCCGGCCCCGCCACCGGCGACGGCCTGAACATCGACGGCGGCATCCACGTCTGGACCTTCACCCCGACCGCCGAGGGCGTCCTGGTCCGGACCGAGGAGAACTGGACCGGCGCGCAGGTCGAGGCCGATGTGCCGACCTCCACGGCGTTCCTCGGGGCCGGACTGGAGGCGTGGCTCGCGGACCTGCGCGCCGCCGCCGAACACGCCTGAGACGCCGGGCGCCAGGGTCTGTTCCGGTCAGTGGTGCGGATCCACCGAATTCCCGCCGCCCCGGGCGGTTTCTTCCTACTGTGCGAAGTGCGGTAGGACGGAAGGGCGGCGAGATGGCCACGGGGTTCGATGTCGTCATCAACAACGGGACGCTGTACGACGGAACGGGTGCGCCGCCCGTGGCGCGGAGCGTCGGGATCCGGGACGGGCGGGTCGCGGCGCTGAGCGCGGTGCCGCTGACCGACGCGCGGGAGGTCGTGGACGCCGCCGGGCAGTGGGTGCTGCCGGGGATGGTGGACATCCACACCCACTACGACATCGAGGCGCTGGTGCGGCCGTCGCTGTCGGAGTCGTTGCGGCACGGGGTGACCACGGTGCTCATCGGGTCGTGCTCGCTGTCGACGGTGTACGTCGACGGGGCCGACGCGGGCGACCTGTTCGGGCGGGTGGAGGCGATTCCGCGCGAACACGTCGTGGCGGCGGTGGATTCGGCCCGGTCCTGGACGGGCCCGGCCGAATACGCGCGGGCGCTGGAGGATCGGCCGCTGGGTCCCAATATCGCGGCCCTCATCGGGCATTCCGATCTGCGCGCCGCGGTGCTCGGGTTGGAGCGCGCCACCCGGCCGGATGTGAAACCGACTCGGGCGCAACAACTTCGGATGGAGCGCATGCTCGAGGACGCGCTCGACGCGGGCTTTCTGGGGATGTCGTCGCAGCAGTTGCTCTTCGACAAGATCGACGGCGAGGTCTGCCGTTCGCGGACGCTGCCCTCCACCTACGCCCCGGCGCGAGAGAAGCGGCGGCTCAACGCGATTCTGCGGCGGCGGCGCCGGGTGTTGCAGACCGGGCCGGACATCTCCAACCCACTGTCGGTGGGTTCGCAGGTGTTCGGGTCGCTCGGCATCGGGCGGCGGCGGCTCAAGACCAGTCTGCTCTCGGCCGCCGACATCAAGTCCAATCCGGCCGTGATCTCGCTGATGGCGCCGCTGGCGGGTGTGGTCAACGCGCTCGGCGGCGACTTCCGCTGGCAGCATCTGCCGGTGCCGTTCGAGGTCTACGCCGACGGCATCTCGCTGGTGGTGTTCGAGGAGTTCGGCTCGGGCGCGGCGGCGCTGCATCTCGCCGACGAGATCGAGCGCAACGCGCTGATGACCGATCCCGACTATCGTCGCCGCTTCCGCGCCGACTACGAGGACAGGCGCGGGCCGCGGGTCTGGCATCGCGACTTCTACGACGCCGAGATCGTGGAATGTCCCGACACGTCGGTGATCGGCAAGTCGTTCGGGCGGGTCGCCGACGAGCGGGGCGGGCTGCATCCGGTGGACGCGTTCCTCGATCTGGTCGTCGAGTACGGCGAGAAATTACGCTGGCGCACAACGATTTCCAACCATCGGCCGGAGGTGTTGCGGAAGCTCGCGCGCTGCCCGGGGGTGCAGATCGGGTTCTCCGACGCGGGGGCGCATCTGCGGAACATGTCCTTCTACAACTTCGGGCTGCGATTGCTCAAACACGTTCGGGACGCGGAGCGGGCGGGGACGCCGTTCCTGAGCGTGGCGGCGGTGGTCCGGCGGCTCACGGGGGAACTCGCCGACTGGTACGGGATCGATGCGGGGCACCTACGGATCGGGGACCGGGCCGATCTGCTCGTCGTCGACCCGGCGCGCCTGGACGATTCGCTGACCGAGTACCACGAGCGGCCGATCGAGGTATACGGCGGGCTGTCGCGCATGGTGAACCGCAACGACGCGACGGTTCCGCTGGTGATGGTGGGCGGACGGCCGGTGTTCCGGTACGGGGTGGCCGAACCGGTGGTCGGGCGCGAGCGGACCGGGCGATTCCTGCGGGCGGGGGAGGCGTAGTGGTCGGTGTGGCCCCGGGTGAGCTCGTCGTTCCGCTCACCGATATCACCGTGTCCGCCCTGACCTGGGGGGAACGCGGCGCGCCGCTGGCGCTGTGCCTGCACGGCTACCCCGATACCGCGTGGAGTTGGCGGTATCTCGGGCCCGCGCTGGCCGAGCGGGGGTATTACGCCGTCGCGCCGTTCTCCCGGGGTTACGCGCCCTCGACGATCCCCGCCGACGGCGATCTGTCGGTCGGTTCCCGGGTCGCCGACGCGCTCGACCTCACCGAAAAGCTCTGCGCCCCTTCGGCCGTCGTGATCGGGCACGATTGGGGCGCGTTCACCGCGACCGCGATCGCGGCCATGCCGGAGTCGCCGTTCCGGGCCGTCGTCAGCCTCGCGGTCCCGCCCCTGGCGACCCTGACGCCCACGCGCGACCGGCTCGTCCCGCACCTGCTGAACACCCTGGCCCAGTCGATCAACAGCTGGTACATCCTCGCCAACCAGGTGCCCGCCGTGCCCGAGCGGCTGTTCACGCCGATGACCGAATTCCTCTGGCGCACTTGGTCTCCCGGGTACGACGCGCGCGAGGATCTGGCCCACCTCGCCGAATCCGCCCCCACGCCCGCCCATCGCACCGCGATCGTCGACTACTACCGGCAGTTGGTCCGCCGTGGTCCCCGGTCGGCGCGCAGCCGCGAACTCGACCGCTTCCTGATGGCGCCGCCGCGGTCGCCGATCCTCCAGTTGTACGGGACCACCGACGGTTGTCTACGGCCCGGCCTGTTCGACACCGTCGCCGACCGGCTCCCCGACGGCAGCGTGGTCGTCGCGGTGGAAGGGGCCGGACACTTCCTGCACCTGGAGTGCCCGGACACCGTCAACGGCCTGATCCTCGACTACCTGGGCTGAGTTCGCCGCCGCGCGTGGGGAACCCGGGCGGGAGTGCGGGCCGGGGCGAGGGCGCGCAGGAGCAGCAGAGCGGTCAGCAGGCCCAGCAGGGCGGTGAGGGTGAGGGCGGGCACGTCGTCTCCTTCGGAGGGGTGAGGGGACCATTCTGTACCCGGGGGAGCGATCCGCGCTCGGGTTCAGTGGGCGGATTCCGCTTCGTGCGGAATCCGCTGGTCCGCGTGGACCTTTCGGGTGACGCGACGCAGCACGGGCGCCGTGATGCCGGTGGTGACGACCGCCATGATCACGAACATGGCGAAGAGTTTGTCGCTGAGCAGGCCGAGTTGTTTGCCGAGGTTGAGGACCACGAGTTCGGTGAGACCGCGGCAGTTCATCATGACGGCGAGGGCCAGTGCGTCGCGGCGTGTCTCGCCGACCAGCAGGGCGGCCGCGCCGGTGCCGAGGAATTTGGTGGTCGTCGCGATCACGATGATCGCGGCGCAGGTGGCCACGCCCGCGACGGTGGCGATGCTGCCGATGTCGGTGCGCAGGCCGACCGAGACGAAGAACAGCGGCAGCAGCACCCACAGCGTGAGGCCCTCGAGCTTGGTGCCGAGTTCGGTCACCAGGACCGGACCGCGCGGCATCACCACCCCGGCCAGGAACGCGCCGAAGATGGCGTGCACGCCGATGGCCTCGGTGACCAATGCCGAACCGAGGACCACGCAGACCAGCCCGGCGTACAACGCGATCGGCGGCGTCGCGGCGCGTTCGGCCCGAGCCACCACCCGTTCGAGCAGGGGCCGCACCACGATCAGCATGACGGCCGTGAACCCGACCGCGATCCCGATCGCGCCGAGGGTGGGCAGCAGCGCCGAATGATGCACGATCGTCACGACGACGGCGAGCAGACACCACGCCGTGATATCGCAGAAGCCCGCCGCGCTGATCCCCACATTGCCCAGCCGGGTCGGCAGCAGATTCTGCTCGTCGAGTATGCGCGCCAGCACCGGAAACGCCGTAATGGCGAACGACAATCCCGCGAACAGCGCGAACGGCAGAATCCCCGGATGCGCGGGCGGATAGCTGTGATACAGCCACCACGCCGCCGCCACACCCCCCAGGAACGGCACCGCGATCGCCGCGTGCCCGATCACCGCGCTGCGCGCCCCCACCTCCCGCAGATGCGCGTGCGACACCTCCATGCCCACCAGGAACATGAAGAACACCACACCCAACTGAGCCATCGAATCCAGATGCGGCAGAATGTTTTTCGGAAACAACCACTGCTGCACCCCCGGCGCCACCGCCCCCAACGCCGTCGGCCCCAACAACAACCCCGCCACCAACTCCCCGAAAACCCGTGCCTGCCCGAGCTTTTCGGCAACCATCCCCCCGACCGCACTCACCCCCACCACCACGGTCAACGCCACCAGCAACTGCCGCAATACGGAATTCTCCGCAACCCCCACCGCCCCACCACCTTCCGGCCCCGCCGCCGAAATCACCCCCAGCAACCCCACCGCCCCCACCGCCGGAACCCCCACGAGCAACAGATACACAGCAGGTATGCGTTTCACGGGTACCCCCTGATCAGCGCGTCCGTCCGGAATGCCGGTTCTGCCACCATAGCGCGCCCCGCTCGGCCACGAAACCGGAAGGCGGACAGGGCGGTTGGTACTCGCGGGAATGATTCGGTTTCCGCGCGTCCGTCGACCATTGATGGCAATATCGATCCGAAGTCGATACCGGGGACCATCGGGGAGCGGCATATGCGGGTCGTAGCGGTGATGAACTACAAGGGTGGGGTGGGGAAGACGACCCTCACGGCGAATCTCGGTGCGGTCGCGGCCAGTCGAGGATTGCGTGTGCTGCTCATCGATCTCGATCCGCAGACGAATCTGACCTTCTCGTTCTACTCCGTGGAGGATTGGAACGATCGGCTCAAGGACACGCGCACCATCCGGCAGTGGTACGGCGGTGAAATGCCCGGGCGGGAAATCTCTCTGGCCGAGCTCGTCGTCACACCGGAGCGGGCCAATGGGCGTATCGAGAACACCGGCGGTCGCCTCGATTTGATCTCCTCGCATCTCGGTCTCATCGACATCGATCTCGAACTCGCCGCCATGCTGGGCGGCACGACGACGCTCGAGGCGTCCAAGCGAAGGTTTCTGGACCTGCACAGTTGCCTTCGCCGCGCGTTGATGGACGAGCACTTCCGGGCATACGACCTTGTGCTGATCGACTGCGCGCCGAATTTCGGCCTCGTCACCAAGACCGCGATCGTGGCCAGCGAACAGATCCTGGTGCCCGCCAAGGCCGATTACCTGTCCACCCTGGGATTGGACTATCTGGTCCGGAATTGTGAAAAGCTGGTGGAGCAATTCAATGACTACGTCAATCACAAACGCGGCAGCGGTGATCACGGTCCGATCGATCCGTCGTTCCTCGGGGTCGTGTTCACCATGGTGCAGATCTACTCGCAACAGGTGACGCTCGCGCAGCACGCCTATATCGAGGAGGTTCGGCTGAACTCGATGGTTCCCGTGTTGGAGGGCGTAATTCGCAACAGTCCCAAGCACTTCGGAGACGCGGGTGAGAGCGGGGTTCCCGCAATGCTGCGCGCCACGGGTAAGGACGAGGTCGTCAAGGAATTCGAACAATTGGTCGATGAGGTGCTGGGCGCGCTCGCCGTGCCCGGGGGAGCGAAGCGATGAACGAGTTGCGGAATCTCATCGCTCTACAGGCTCGTGTGTACGAGTTCCTCGAGCAGCAGGACGAGGCCACCCTGCGGGCGATCCTCGCGGGAACCGCGCGGTTGACGGTCGTGGGCGCGACCGATGCCCCCATTGCCCGCCCGCGCCCGACGCCCTCCAGCGATCCCGTGCAAGCGGCGCAGGACATTTCGCGATTGACCTCGGAGCACGACCGCAAGATCTACTTGAACGCGGCGGGGTTCAAGGTCGACGATCTGCACCGAGTGGCGAGGGCGTGTGGTCTGCGCGGTTACAGCGGCCTGAAGAAAGCGGCGCTCATCGACCTGCTGTCCGTACCCGACACACACGACCGGCACGTCGCGGCTGCCGCGCCGCCCGAACCGGCCGTGTTCGAGCCCGGCCCCGAACGGGCCGGCCGCCCCGAAACGTCGACCGCCGCGACCGCCGTCGACGCCACGGCGATCGCCGAACGGCTGCGGGAACTGGAGTCCGAG
This sequence comes from Nocardia sp. NPDC004068, assembly GCF_042874315.1. Classification (NCBI taxonomy): domain Bacteria; kingdom Bacillati; phylum Actinomycetota; class Actinomycetes; order Mycobacteriales; family Nocardiaceae; genus Nocardia; species Nocardia sp. NPDC004068. Next base: position 226,278 of record NZ_JBIAMW010000009.1, on the reverse strand, counting down.
CAGGAGGGTGCGGCTTATCTTCGTGACCAGCGGCTGGACCGGGAGAGCCTGCTCGCGCTCGCGGCCGAGTTGCAGCTCACCCGGGTCGGCCGCCTGAGTCAATCGGAACTGGAGAAGCGGGTCCTCAAGCAGGCGATCGGCGCCAGGCGCAAGTTCTCGGGACTGCGGAAGTGGTGATCGTCCGATCGGGCACCCGCTCGATGTATCTGATCGGCGGCCGCCGCGTCACCGTGGCTGACCTGCTGGAGGCCGGGCTCGTCGAGGCCGGGGCGCGACTTCGGTTCAAACGCAATCGAATAGGAGTCGTTTACCACGCGACGGTGACCGACAAGGGGCGGATCCGGCTCGAATCCGACGGGGAGGAGTTTCGCTCACCGTCCCGGGCGGCCATGGTGGCGGCGGGGATGGGCGCGGTCGACGGTTGGCGCGCCTGGTGGGTCGTCGACCAGGGTCGGGCCCTCGACGCCGTCCGGCAGGAATTGCTGGACCGGGTGATCTCCGACGTCGCGGCCGAGGCCGACCAACACAATGAGGACATCGCCCGGCAGCGTATCCACGAGCGCCTGCGGCAGGCGCGCAGAGAAGCGGATGCCGGTGCGCCGCAGCAGATCTCGGTGCGCGACCTGCTGTCGTTGTGGGGGATGGCGGATCGCGGGGATCAGGTGGGCCGGATCGAAGCGGATCTGGCGAATCACGGCCTGGTGACCTCACCGAGTTTCCGGGCCGTCACGCTGGACACCGTGGTCTCGCTGACCACGCCTCCCAGCGAGCCCGAGGGCGCCGAGGAGGTCGGTTCGGTCGATGTCGACGACGTGCCGATCGCCGAGGACGACGAGGGTGGCGGCGACCTCGATGTCCGTCTGACAGTGGGGAATCTGTCGCCGCTCGCGGGGGTCGCGTCGGTCGGGCCGAACAGCACGCTGGAGGAGGCGATCACCAAGATGCTCCTCAACGACTTCTCCCAGCTCGCGGTCCTCAGCGGTCCACGCAATCTGCGTGGCGCGGTAACCTGGCGTTCCATCGCTCAGGCCATGCACCGAAAGGCGGACGCCGTACTCGCGGACGCCATCGATCCCCGGGTGGAGGTGGTGTCGTACGAGCGCGATCTGTTCGAGGTGCTGCCCCTTCTGCAACTGCGCGAGTTCGTCTTCGTCTCGGATCAGAACCGGGCCGTGGCGGGCATCGTCACGACAGCCGATGTGGCAATGCGCTACGGCGACATGGCGACTCCGTTCTTTCAGCTGGGCGAGCTTGATCAGACCCTGAGGTGGATTCTGAGCCGCGCCGTGGATATCGAGACGGTGCAACGATTCTGCAATCGGAAGATCACCAGCTTCGATCAGCTCACGGTCGGGGACTATCAGCACGTCCTGGAGAACAAGGACGTGTGGGGACGGCTGGGCTGGCCGCTCGATCGGTCCACGTTCATCGCCAGACTGGTGGAGATCCGCGAGATCCGTAACAAGGTCATGCACTTCCATCCCGACTCGGTTCCCGAGGGGGCCGTCGACAAGTTGCGGAAGTTCAACGATCTGCTGCACCGCTATCGGGACCGAGCGTGACCTTTCGGCGCTCCGCGCGGCGCCGGTGACCAACAGGGTATTTAGCCCCTGTTCGCCTCCCCCCCCCGGCGCGCCACCATGAGGGCAAGCGGGCAAAACCGGAGGTTGGGATGGATGCCGTCGAGCGGGTGGTGCAGCGGGTGGTGTTCGGGGTGCGGTGGGCGCCGGGGGAGGGGGCGTTCATCGCCTACAACCACAGCTTTCCCGAGTTGACGTGCCGGGGGGAGTCGCCGCGGGAGGCGATTCAGGGGTTGAAGGGGCGGGTGCGGGCGCGGGTGGCGCGGGAGTTGGGGGTGGCCTGAGTCAGGGTTGTTCGGGTTCGTGTCCGGCCAGGATGAGGGTGGCCGCCAGTCGCAGGTCGTGTTCGGCGCGTTCGGGGGAGATGCGGCGGCTCAGGCTGGAGGCGAGGATGCCCCACCAGCTGTAGACCAGCAGGGCGATGACGCTCTCGTCGGCGATCTCGAGGGTGTCGAGGATGGCCCGGGTGAGCGCGGTTTCCGAACCGGGCCACAGGGTTTCGGCGGGGAGGTCCTTCATGTACCCGGCGGCGGTGGCGCGCAGCATGGCCGAGCACAGTCGGGGTTCGCGCAGCAGCGAGCGGTTCAGCGCGGCGAGGTTCGAGCCGATGTCGCTGATCGGTCCGCGGTCGGTCACCGCCCACTCCTGGTCGACGAAGCGGGCGATGCGATTGTCGAACAGCGCCGCGAACAGGTGGGTCTTGGAGGGGAAGTAGCGGTACAGCGTCGCGATGGCCACGTCGGCGGCCTTGGCGATATCGGTCATCTGCAAGCGGTCGAATTCGGTGGACGCGCCGAATTCGGCCGCGGCGTCGAGGATTCGTTCCCGGCGCGCCACCTGGCGCTCGGAGATGGGAGCTGCGGGTGGGCGCTTGGCGGTCACGCGTGCCAACGGGGTGCCTGTCCGATCACCGGGCCGCGGCCGCGCGCCGCCGGTCGAGCAGGCCCTCGCCGATCACGCCCGCCGCCCGAATCACCAACGGCACCAAGCGTTTCAGCATCGACGGCGACTCGCCGACCACCGAGATCGCGCCCGCCACCCCGCCCGGCCCGCGCAGCGCGACCCCGACGCAGGCGATCCGGTCCACGCATTCGCCGCGATCGAAGGCGACGCCGCCGTCGACGCGGATGCGGCCGAGTTCGCCGTGCAGCCGATCGAGATCGCCGATGCTGTGCGGGGTGCGCGCGGTCACGCCTTGGGCGTAGCGACCGTCGATCTGCTCGGGGTCCAGCCGCGCGAGCATCGCCTTGCCGAGCGCGGTGCAGTGCGCCGGGGCCCGGCCGCCGACCCGCGACGGGACGGTGTTCGCCACGCGCCCGCCCACCTTGTCCAGGTACAGCACCTCGGTGCCGTCCAGAACCGCAAGGTGCACAACGCGATCCGTGCGCAGCGACAGATCGTGCAGCACGGGGGCGGCCACCGCCCGCAGCGCCCCGTGGTCGAGTTCGTGCCCGCCCAGTCCCAGTGCGCGTGACCCGAGCCGGAACCCCGCGCCCACCCGCTCGACCCAGTGCAGGGCCGACAGTTGTTCCAGGATCCGGTAGGTGGTCGACCGCGGCAGCCCGCTGGACCGCGCCACCTGCTCGAGCGTCCGCACGGTTCGCGGCTGGCCGAACGCCTCCATGATCAACGTGATCCGCTCGACCATGGACTGCGATCCCGTGGGCTTCGGGACCGCGACGTCGGCTTCCGCACCCAGCACCGAGGTCATCGCCACACCTCTCAAACTGAAATTGATTCTAGTTCGAGGGTAGCAGGATGCGCCCGGTGGTCAACCGTCACGGCGCGGTTCGAGCATCGGCACCAGATAGCGCCGGGCGAGCTCCGCGACCTGGCGATCGTCGTCGAGGTCGAGGATGTGGCTGGGAATGGCCAGGAAGGAGGCGGAGACGCGAACCATCAACTCCGCCACCATCTCCGCGTCGACCTCCGGCGCGATGTGCCCGGCGGCCTGTTCGCGGCGCAACTGGCCCGCGACGAATCGGCGCACCATGGCCACGCCGCGGCCCTGGTCGCCGATCAGCGAACCGACGAGCATCTCCGGTTCGGCGGCGAGCAACCCGCCGATGATGGGATTGCCGCGCGTGGCGCGCAGGGCGCTGACGAAACCCGTGACCACCCGATCGGCGGCGGTGCGGGCGTCCCGGATATCGGTCAGGAACTGGTCGAAATAGCGGCGGAATTCGCGGAGCACGACCTGTTCGATCAGCACGTCCTTGGTCGCGAAGCGTCGATAGACCGTGATGCGAGAAACGTTGGCGCGCTTGGCCACATCGTCCATCGTCGAACGCCGCACGCCCACCTCGCCGAACTGCTCGCACGCGGCGTCCAGGACGCGGGCGCGAATCTCGTCCCCCTCGTCGGCTCGATCCAGGGCGGCCGAGTAGGCGCGGTCCAGCAGTGAGGCGGTGTCGGTCGCCTGCTCGGGCACCGAGGGACCGAGCTTCACATTTTCCTCCCGAGCGGTCGTTTCTCCGGAAATATTCTCAACAGGTTGTGATCACGGTCACGCTGTGATGTTATCAAGATACGGAGATACTAAATCTGTATCTCTGTATCTCTACTCGATGAAGAGGGACGATAGCATGAGTGGGCTCAGCAGACGGGACGCGTTGCGGGCAGGCGGAGGCTTCTTGGGAGCCGCCGGTGTGCTGGCTCTGGGTGCGCGCACGGCGAGGGCGGAACCCTGGACGTGGTCACCGGCCGATTCGATCGTCGGCAGCGGCGCGGGCGCCGATCCGTTGACCGTGTGGGACGACCAGGCCGACACGGTCGTCGCGGACGTGATCGACAACGCGGACGTGCCACAGGTCAACAGACTCCTGAAGGAGTGGACCACCAACGGCCAGCCGCTCCCGGACGGGCTGCCCGCGAATCTGCGCGACTTCATCGAATCGGCGCGACAGCTGCCGTCGTGGGCCGATCAGGGCAAACTCGCCGCCTCGTTCGACTTCACCAAGAAGCGCGGCACCTATCTCGGCGTGCTCTACGCGTTCGCCAGCGGCATGATGTCCACGGTCATTCCGCACGAGGCGCGGGTGGTGTACTACTCGCGCGGCGGCTCGCATCTCAAGGACCGCATCGCCAAGACCGCCAAGCTCGGCTACGACATCGGCACCGTCAACGCCTACGCGCCCGACGGGCAGATGATCGTGACGTGCGTCAAGACGCGCATCATCCACGCCGCCGTGCGGCATCTGCTGCCGAGGTCCCCGCACTGGCCCGAGGGCGAGCGGCCCATCAGCCAGGACGATCAGATGGTCACCTGGCACAGCCTGGCCACCACCATCATGCGCACGTTCCGCGCGTGGAACCTGCAGATCCCCACGCCCGAGTCGGAGGGCTACCTGCACAGCTGGCAGCTCGCCGCGCACCTGCTCGGCATCCACGACGAGTACATCCCCAACTCGTGGGAGCAGGCCGACGCGCAGGCGAAGCAGGTGCTCGATCCGATCCTGGCGCCGACGCCCGAGGGCATCGATCTCGCCCACAAGCTGCTCGATCTCGGCGTGAATCTGGATCTGACGCTGCTCAGCAAGCCGATCCTGGGCGCGTTCACCCGGTTCATCCTGGGCGATCGGATCGCCGACTGGCTCTACATCGCGCGCGAACCGGTGTGGGATCCGTTGCTGCGCTTCAGCTGGCCGCCCTTCGTCGCGGTCAAGGAGGGCGTGCAGGGCGTCGTCCCGCCCACCGCGGACGCCGCCTGGATGTTCGACGAGTTCCTGCGTCAGTTCGTGCTGTGGTACGTCTCGGAACTCCAGATGCCCATCAGTATCGAGATCCCGCTGACGAATCGGTGATCCGATACCGCGTTGCGGCACAATCGTTCTCGTGGGAACTCTCGCGATGGACGAACGAGGCGGCGGTCCCGCCGTCGTGCTGGTGCACGGCGGCGCCGGACCGCGGTCGACCTGGGCGGGGCTGGAGTCGCTCGCGGCGCGATGGACCCTGCTGCACGTGTATCGGCGGGGGTTCGGGGCCAGTCCGCCCCCGCCGGACGGACGCCAGGACTTCGATGTCGACGCCGGCGATCTGACCGAGGTCTTCGCCGAGCGGCGGCCACATGTGGTCGCGCATTCCTACGGCGGCTTCGGAGCGCTGCTGGCGGCGGCCCGATGCCCCGACGCCGTCCGGTCGGTGACCATCATCGAAACGCCGCTGTACTTCCTCGCCCCCGACGATCCCGGGGTGATCCGCCTGAAGCGGTTGGGCGACGAGGTGCTCACCCGCGGGCCCGACGCCGATCCGGCGATGCTGCGCGAATTCCTCGCTCTCGCAGGCGCTCCCGACGGCACGAGCGACGCCACCACCGCGGCCGTGCACCGCGCGTGGCGGGCCCGGCTGCCCGGCGGTGCCCGACCGGACCTCGGCGCGATCCGCGCAGCCGGGATCCCCGCCATGGTCGCCTCGGGCGACCACCTGGCCGGGCTGGAGCTGATCTGCGATCGGCTCGCCGACGCGCTCGGGGCGCGCCGGATCGTCGCCCCGGGCGCGGGCCATTTCGTCGCGGCCGCACCGAGTTTCGCGGACACGCTCGCGGAATTCCTCGCCGCGAATCACCGATAACTCAGCGCATCCGAGCCCGGCGCTCGCCGTCCCAGAGAAGGACGCATCGGACCGCGGCCTGAAATATGCATCGTTTTTGCATCGATTATTGGGTAGTCTGCGAGTACGAGACACCGAACCGATGGAGGTAATCGTCATGCGCGAGGCATTCGAGATGCTGTTCCGAGTGGTGCACGATCCGCTGGTCCAGCTGTACTACCTGCTGGACAACGCCCTACCGCGGTGAGTTGCCCCAGCGCCGAGGCGGCCGGAGCCTCCGGTCGCCTCGGCCGTCCTCCGATCAGGGCGGTGTGAGAAAACGATGACCATACGATGCGATGTGCGCGCAGGCGCGGCGGTGCTCGCCGAGGATCCGGCCCAGTGGTGTGAGCGGGTGCGGGGCGAGGTCGAGCGGGCCGTGCGCGAGTTCGTGGCCGCGCGCTGCCGGGAACATCTCGGGGCGGACGGGACGGCGGTGCTGGGCGAGGTGATCACCGAGTTCGTCCGGGGCGGGAAGTACCTGCGGTCGGCGTTCCTCGCGGCGGGCTGGTCGACGGCCGCGCCGGAGACCGGTGCGACGCATCGGGCCGCGGGCAGCCTGGAGTTGCTGCACTGCTTCGCGCTCATGCAGGACGACGTGATGGACGAGTCGCCGCTGCGGCGCGGCGCCCCCGCGGCGCACACGGCCTTCGCGCGATGGCATGCGCGGCAAGGACTTTCGGGGTCGGCGCGGCGGTTCGGGGAGTCGGCGGCGATCCTGGCGGCGGATCTGTGCCTGGTCTGGGCCGAACAGATGCTGCGCGAGTGCGGGGCCGATCCGGGCGCGCTGGCCCGCGCGTCGCGCCGCTACGACGTGCTTCGTAGCGAACTGGCGGTGGGTCAGTTCCGCGATCTGCTCAACGAGTCCCGGCGGCGTCCCGCGCTGGCGGAGGTGCTGGCTGTCGCGCGGGCCAAGTCGGGCAACTACACCGTGCGCGGGCCGCTGGAGCTGGGCGCCGAACTGGCCGGGGCCTCGCCGGGGGTGATCGCGGCGCTGGGCCGCTACGGCACCGCGATCGGCGAGGCGTTCCAGCTGCGCGACGATCTGCTGGGCGTCTTCGGCGATCCGGCCGCGACCGGGAAGCCGGTCGGCGACGACATCCGCGCCCGCAAGGCCACCTCGGTGCTGCTGCTGGCCCGCGAACACGCCCCGGCGCGGCGGGAACTGCGGCGGCTGGACGCGCGAACCACCTTGAGCGACAACGATATCGAGCGCTACGTGGACATCGTGGCGGAGTCCGGCGCGCGCGTCCGCGCCGAACGATTGATCGACCAGCGGCTGGGTGAGGGCGTCGAGGCCCTGACCGCCGCCGAGATGGCGCCGGAGGCCCGCGCCGTTCTCGTGCACCTCGCCCGTTCCTGCGCCGACCGGGCGCGCTGAGATTGGAGGCATGATCATGCGCACCGTGCGTGGCAGAACCGATCGCGTGGTGGTGATCGGAGCGGGTCTGGCGGGACTGGCGGCGGCATTGCATCTCGCGGGCCGCGACCGGGAAGTGGTTGTCCTGGAACGGGATTCGTCGCCGGGCGGCCGGGCCGGGCGGCTCGACGTCGGCGGGTACCGGCTCGACACCGGACCGACCGTGCTGACCATGCGCGACATCCTGGACGAGACCTTCGCGGCCGTCGGGGACGGCGTCGAGCACCGGCTGGAGCTGCTGCCGCTGGACCCGGTGTACGACGCGCGGTTCGCCGACGGCTCCCGGCTGGCGGTGCACAGCGATCCCGACGCCATGTACGAGGAGGTGCGGCGCTTCGCGGGCGCGGCCGAGGCGGAACGCTATGTGCGCCTGCGGGATTGGCTCGGCGCGCTGTATCGCGCCCAGTACGACCGGTTCATCGCGGCCAACTTCGATTCGCCGCTGTCGGTGCTCACCCCCGCGCTGGCCCGGCTGGTGGGCATGGGCGGCTTCCGCTCGGTGGACGCCCGCATCGGGCACTTCCTGCGCGACGAGCGGTTGCGGCGGGTGTTCAGCTTCCAGTCCCTCTACGCCGGGGTCGCGCCGCGCCGCGCGCTCGCGGTCTACGCTGTCATCGCCTACATGGACACCGTGGCCGGGGTGTACTTCCCGCGCGGGGGAGTGCGGGCGGTGCCCGACGCGCTCGCGGCGTCCGCCGGCGACGCCGGGGTGACGCTGCGCTACGACACGCGGGTCGCCGGGCTGGAACGGCGCGGCGCGCGCGTCACCGCCGTGCTCACCGAGGACGGTGACCGAATCGCCTGCGACGCAATCGTTTCCACGGCCGAACCGCACACCACCTACGATTGGCTGGGCGCGGCGCCCCGGCGGCCGGTGCCCCTGCGCGCCGCGCCCTCGGCGGCCATCGTGCACGTCGGCGTGCCCGCCGGAGCCGACATCGCCCATCACACCATCGGTTTCGGCGCGGCCTGGCGGCGCACCTTCGACGAACTCATCACCGAGGGCCGCACGATGAGCGACCCCTCGCTGCTGATCACCCGGCCCACCGCCAGCGACCCGACCCTCGCCCCGCCGGGCCGCGATCTGCTCTCGGTGCTGGCGCCGGTCCCGAATCTCGCGGCGGCCCCCGGCCTGGATTGGGACGCCGACGGCGAACGCTATCTGCGCCAGGTGCTCTCGATCGCCGCCGCGCGGGTGTCGCCGGGCCTGGCCGATTCGGCGGAGATCCTCGCCACGTTCACGCCAGCCGACTGGGCGCGAGCGGGGATGACGGCGGGCACCCCGTTCAGCTACGCCCACACCTTCGCCCAGACCGGACCGTTCCGCCCGGGCAACCTGCCGCGCTTCGTCGACAATGTCGTGCTCGCCGGATCGGGGACGGTTCCCGGGGTCGGCGTCCCCACCGCGCTCATCTCCGGCCGGTTGGCCGCCGACCGCGTCACCGGCGCGGTGCGCGCGAGCGCCCGCGTCCGCACGAGGGGAGTCGACCGTGACGCGGCGTGAACTCGACGCCGCCGGAATCACCGAACCCGCGCTGCGACAAGCCTATTCGCGGTGCCGGGAGCTGAACGCCGCGCACGGCCGCACCTACTTCCTCGCCACCCGGCTGCTGCCGCCGGACCGGCGGCCCGCCGTGCACGCCCTCTACGGGTTCGCCCGGTACGTCGATGATCTGGTCGACGTGCCGGAGGCGGACGCGACACCCGAGCGCGTCCTCGCCGGGATCGACGCGGCGGAGGCGGACCTCGCCGCCGGGCTCGCCACCGGCACGAGCGCGATCCCGGTGGTCGCGGCCGTCGCGGACACCGCGCGGCGACACGCCATCGACCCCGCCCTCTTCGCGGCGTTCCTGGCGTCCATGCGCATGGATCTCACCGTCCGCGACTACCCGACCCGCGCCGACCTGCTGCGCTACACCCACGGATCGGCCCGGGTGATCGGGCTGCAACTGCTGCCGGTGCTCGGCACGGTGACCGATCCGGCCGAGGCCGCACCCCGCGCGGCCGCCCTCGGCGACGCCTTCCAGCTCACCAACTTCCTGCGCGATATCGCCGAGGATCTCGACCGCGGGCGCGTCTACCTGCCCGCCGACGAACTCGCCGCCTTCGGCGTCGACCGCGACCGGCTGGCCTGGTGCCGCGCCCGGCGCGCGGTGGATCCCCCGGTGCGGGCCGCGCTCGCCGACCAGATCGCCCGCACCCGCGCGGTCTACCGGACCGCCGCGCCCGGCGTCGCCATGCTCCGGCCCGAATCGCGGCCGTGCGTGGCGACGGCGTTCACGCTGTACGCGGAGATCCTCGACCGCATCGAGGCCATGGACCACAACGTCTTCGCGGGCCGGGCCGCGGTCGCCACCACGCGCAAGGTGGCCGTGGCCGTGCCCGCGCTGCTGCGCGCCCGGCGCGCCCGGGCCGGAATATCCGCGTAGGCCCCCCGGTTCTCTTGGTTGCCATGTCCACCAAATTGGGAGCCAGGAGGAGCCGTGCAGTTCGGAATCTTCAGCGTCGGTGACGTCACCGCCGACCCCACCACCGGCCGCGCGCCCAGCGAGGCCGAGCGCATCCGGGCGATGCTCGCGATCGGCGCGAAGGCCGAGGAGGTCGGGCTCGACGTGTTCGCGACCGGTGAGCATCACAATCCGCCGTTCGTCCCGTCCTCGCCCACGACCCTGCTCGGCTATCTCGCCGCCCGCACCGAGCGGCTGCTGCTGTCGACGGCCACCACGCTGATCACCACCAACGATCCGGTGAAGATCGCCGAGGACTTCGCCATGTTGCAGCACGTGTCCGGCGGCCGGGTCGATCTGATGATGGGCCGCGGCAACACCGGGCCGGTGTACCCGTGGTTCGGCAAGGACATCCGCGACGGCATCCCGCTCGCGGTGGAGAACTACCACCTGCTGCGCAAGCTGTGGCGCGAGCCGGTGGTCGACTGGGAGGGCCGGTTCCGCACGCCGTTGCAGGGCTACACCTCCACGCCCGCGCCGCTGGACGGCACCCCGCCGTTCGTGTGGCACGGCTCGATCCGCTCCCCGGAGATCGCCGAACAGGCCGCGTACTACGGCGACGGCTTCTTCCACAACAACATCTTCTGGAACGCCGAGCACACCGCGCAGATGGTCCGGCTGTACCGGCGGCGCTTCGAACACTACGGGCACGGTTCGGCCGACCAGGCCATCGTCGGGCTGGGCGGTCAGGTCTTCATGGCCGAGACCGAGGCCGCGGCCAAGCGGTTCTTCCGGCCCTACTTCGACAACGCGCCGGTGTACGGGCACGGGCCCTCGCTCGAGGAGTTCACCGAACTCACCCCGCTGACCGTGGGCACGCCCGAGCAGGTGATCGAACGCACCCTCGGCTTCGCCGACAATGTGGGCGACTACCAGCGGCAGTTGTTCCTGATGGATCACGCCGGACTGCCGCTCGAGGTGGTGCTGGAGCAGATCGAGATCCTCGGCCGGGACGTGGTTCCCGTGCTGCGCAAGGAGTTCGAGCTGCGCCGCCCCGCGCACGTGCCCAGCGATCCGCCCACCCACGCCAGCCTGGTCGCGGCCGGACCGGATTCGCCGCACCACCTGGTGGAGCCCGCCCGCGACCGGCTGGTCGCCGAGAAGAATTGAGGCCCAGCATGTCTCGCGACATCGTCGTGATCACCGCCGGGCTGTCGCAGCCCTCGTCCACCCGGCTGCTCGCCGACCAGCTGGCCGGGGCCGTCACCGCGGCCGTCGGCGGGCGCGGCGAGAGCGTGACGGTCGAGGTCATCGAATTGCGGGAGCTGGCAGGCGATCTCGCCACCACCATGACCACGGGCGGGCTGCCCACGCCCGCCGTGGCGGCCGCGCGCGAGCACGTCTCCGCCGCCGACGGGATCATCGCGGTCACGCCCGTGTTCGCCACCAGCTACAGCGGGCTGTTCAAGATGTTCGTCGACGTCCTCGACCCCGACGCCCTCAACGGTATGCCGGTGCTCGTCGCCGCCACCGCGGGCACCGCGCGGCATTCGCTCATGCTCGACTACGCCATGCGGCCGCTGTTCACCTATCTGCGCGCGGTGGTCGTGCCCACCGGGGTGTTCGCGGCCACCGAGGATTTCGGGTCGGCCGGGCTGAGCGACCGGATCCGCAGGGCGGCAGGCGAATTCGCGGCCCTGGTCGTCGCCGCGCCGGACGCCGTCGCGGGATTCGCCCAGGACGTGTCGCCCCGGCGGCGCAGTTCCGGCAACGAGCTGGGCGCGGTGACGCCGTTCAGCGAACTGCTGGCCGGGCACACAGGGGATCAATCCCCTGCCGCCTGACCGCGCCCGCGCGTATCGTTCCCGGGAGAGCATTTCGAGGGCGAACGCCCCGCGGCACGGGAAAAGGGCGATGCGCACACTCCTTCGAGCCGGTCTGCTGACCGGTGTCCTGTTGTTGTCGGCCTGCGGTGCCGACGAGCATCCGGCCCCCTCGGCGAGCACGGAATCCGTGCGCGACAACGGTTCCCGATACACCGCGACCTCGATCGCGGTCCGCGAGCGCACCGGCCCGACCGAGATCGAGGCGACCCTCCCGCAACTCGCGGGCGGCGACCCTACGGTCCGGGACCGGTTCAACGCCGGGATGCGCGCCTCGCTCGCCGACGCGGCGCGGGATCTGGACGGCCACCTCGGCGACGGCGAATTACCCTCCGGCGGAGGCGAATCCAGCCGCGTCACCCGCATCGGCGAGCACGTCGTGGCGGGTGTGCTGATCACCTCGCGAACCTTCGGCGGCCCGCATCCGGTCGTCCAGGTCGGCACGATCGTCATCGACGACGCCGCGCGCCCGATCCTGCTGCCCGCCACCCTGCGCGACCCCGACGCCGCCTGGCCCACCCTCGCGTCCCTCGCACCCGCCCTGGTCCCGGCCGGCGACCCACCCCTGGACCCACCACTCGCCACCGCCGACACCTTCGCCGCCTGGGTCCCCGCGCCCGAGGGGCTGCGGGTGTACTTCCCGGTCTCCCACGCCGCCGGGGACTACCAGTCGGTGCTGCTGCCGTGGGACCGGATCCGGGACCTGTTCCTTCCGGCCGCGCTGACGACGTTGTCGAGCTGATGAGGTCCTGCAACGATCCCGTTCGGCAATATCGGTGTATCCATCCGGGGTTGGCATACCAGCAACCCTTATCGTCCGGAATCGTTACGTCCGCAGTCCGAGAGCTACGTTCCGTGTGGATTAAAGAAAAAGGGCGAAATCGCCAATCCTGGAAGCTCGGGTAAGGTAGTCTGAAGGTATCGGCATGTCGGCATCGATCGTGAGGCTGTCGATGCTTTCAGCACGCAGCGGTCGAGGGTGTTCTGATGTCACTTTTCGGTGAATTGCTTACGACAGTTCATGTTGGGGATCGGCTCGACGTACGATATCGGACTACTGCGGGTATCGTCAGCGTTACCGGACGTATTCAGTCGTTGACCGATTCTTATCTATCAATTGTCACCGCAGATGGTACCGAATATATTTCGGACAACGAGATATCCGGGTTTCGACTTCTGGCCGGGAGTAAGCAGGCCGAACGGCATGAAACTCCGACTTCGATCCCCTCGCCTGCCGTTGCCGAACCGGAGATCCTTTCTGCGCCCGTGCCTGAAGCCGCAGGTACGCCTTCTTTCGTGAATGAGGAGTCGACTGCTTCCGATACTGGGCCGAACGTCGAAGGCGTGCCCGAGACGCCGTCAGCACAGGATGGGCCCGTCGAATCGAACGGTAGCGATAATAGCGGTTCTTACCGTCGCAAACCGATCGTTGACATATATCCGCCTGATTTTAAAATACCCGACCTCGCCCATGACGATCGAGCCGTGGTCGTCCGCGCACTCAATCGGTACAACTACGCGCTGAAGATAAAGGATCCGGAGCGGATAGGCGCGGACATCCTGCCGCTGTCCAGGCTCGCCGAGCGGACCGGATCGGTCCAGCTCGAGGTCCTTACGGCGTCACTGGCGTTCGTCTCCGGTAAACCCGAGAGCGCGCGCGATCACTTCCTGCTCGCCGCCCAAGCGGGAAATGTGGCCGCATTCTTGGGCCTCGCAGCAGTATACGCGGAGCTGGGCCGAATCGCCGAATCATACTGGATGTTGGGGCGTTACCTCGCAGCGCCGGGTACGACGGGCGAAAAAAGCCGATGGCTCCGATTGCTCGAAGAACTTGCGGTCGGATTGTCGACAACGACGCCCGCCGAGGCGGATCGAATACTGGAGACGATCTCGACCGCCGACATGGACGAGATGCAACGTATCCGCTTCGACGCGCTGGTCGACAAGGTGGGGTCACGCGTCGGGAGGATCTCGGGGCAGACCGAGCGGCCAGGGGCGGCCAACGGCGAGGCGCCCGCACCCCTTCCCGGCCCGGAACCCGGACGCATCAGCCCCCGATTCGCGACGGAAACCATCTCGGCCCCCACGGTCGATGTCGATCCGCTGGCATCCGACAAGCAGCGCGGCGTAGTGGGAAGATATTCCCCCAGTGAGGGTTACGGTCTGGTCTCCGGCGACGACAACCCGTTGCCTATATATTTCGACAGCGATAATATCGACGACCCGAAATTGCGCTACGCCTTGGAAACCGGCTGGCTCGGTCCGGTGTATTTTTTCACCAAGATGACCCGCTCCCGATTGGGGGCGAATCGCACGATCGCGTACGCGCTCGTGCCGGTGACACCGTTCTCGGATCGAACCGGTACTTTGGTGAGCACCGAGCGCAAGAAGGTGCGCGAGAAGCCCCGGCCACGTCGCCATCGTGGTTCGCACTGGCAGTTCGCGAAGCAGTTGGAGCTCGACGGTGACCTCGCCGGAGCGAAGGCGGAGTACGAGCGAGAGATCAACGAAAAGGGCGATCACCGGCTGAGCGCCATCAAAGAGCTGGCCTGGCTGTTGAACCGTATGAACCAGTGGCAGGAAGCGATCGGGGTACTCGACCGGTACCGCGGCGAATTCTCCGGAGACACCCGGGCAGTTGACAATCTGCGACTGAATATCTTCATCAAGGGCGAGCAGTATGCCAAGGCCCGGCAGGTGATCGCCAATCTCCGGGTCAAAGCGGATCGACGCCGGGATCTCGGTCTGATCAAACAGGACATTTACTGTCTAATAGCGCTCAACGATCTTTCTCGTGCCGAACGGATTCTTCGAAGCGCGATGCAGGTCTATCCCGACGACAGTTCGCTCGAGGAGTTGATGGCTCGACTGGCGACCTTCACGAGTGATATCGACGAAATAGACCTCAAAGGTCTACAGACCCTCGGCCTCGGAATATCGCCGTTCTCGAGCTACTTCCTCGAAACCGCCAAGTTGACGGGTGCCGATGAACGGTCGAAAGCGCGAGGCTACTTCGACGAGAGCGATTTCGTCGCGGTTACACGATTCTTCGAGGACATTCGGGGCAGACGGCCCCGAGAGCGCGCCGAAGTGGCGCTGACCTTGGCGTACATTTGCTGGCAAAATCAAGATGCCGCAGGTGACAGTGACCTCACCGAACTATTGCGCCGGTACTTCAGCATCATGGCGGAAGCAAGCGTGGTCGCCAGTTCGAGCGCCGACACCATTCGAACCTACGTCACGGAAACCATTGCCCTCGCCAAACCAGAAGGCATCGCGATCGAGCTACCAGTCCTGCTCTCCACCTACGTTTCCATCCAGGAGCATCCTTCCATGCGAGTGCGTGACAAGCTGGGACCGTACGCACAAGCTTTTCTCGCCGACCCCGAGGCCTGGCTTCGATTCCGCGCGGACTTGCCCTATTATGAGCGCCGATGCCCGCATCTGCGTGACGTCTTGCGCGACGAATTACTCGCCCATCAGCCCATGCTGGCTTTCGATCAGAAGGAAGCTGATCTACTGCTCCAGCAAGAACGCGAACGGCAGCGCGATGAACTCGGTACCGCGCAACGGCTCAAGAAGATCGGCAATATCGGTATCGCCAAACTGGAACAGTTGGAGCACGCGGTTCGCCATCTTTCCCAGTTCGCCAAATTCTCGATCGACAAAGACCGCGCCTCCGAGGTGGCCGAGGCGATCGCCGAAATTGAGCGCTATTGGGACTCGGTGGACTACGAGGCCAAAGAGTCCAGTTACGCGCGAGCACACTCTGCCCTCCATGCCGCGATGCAGCGCATCACGGAGGCTCCCACAGAGATCGGCATCGTCCATTTGCTGGGGGCGGTTCAGGAGTTGTCGACTCGGTTGGAAAAGTCCCACACCAAATATCTCGACGACGCGCAGCCCAGAATAACGGTGCACAATGTTCTCGAAGAGGACAGCTACCCGTTCCACTCCGACGAGACCTTGACCGTTTCGCTCAACATCGAATTATCGGTGGGAAGTCCTCCCATCGAGCAGGTCACGGTCTGTATCGAATCCGAATCCGGAATCCGCGCCTTCGACCACGATGCTCCGATTCGATTGATGCGGGGCGGTTCGGAGAGCGAGTTCCGGATCAAGGTGAAGCCGACCTCGGTGCAGCGCAACGACTTGGCCTTCGACCTGGTGGGACGAGTCGAGTATGAATGCTTCGAGAAGCCGGGGACTTCCGAGCTGTTTTCTATTCCGGTCAGATTCGCATCCACTACCTCTTTCACGCCGATCTACAACCCCTACGAATCCTATTCGGGCGGAAGCGTCGTGGATGATCCGGAGATGTTCTTCGGACGCAAACTCCTGCTTCAGAAGATCCTGGGAGAACTCACGGTCGGGCCGCCGGGGCAATGCTTCGTTCTCTACGGGCAGAAGCGGTCCGGCAAGTCCTCTATTCTTTCCCAGCTCACCCGTCGTCTCACACTCCCGCATATCGTGGCCAACGTCACCTTGGGTGAGATAAACGCATCAACGGCCAATACTAGTTTTCTCCGTCTTTGCGTTGAGGAACTCCGGGAGACTGCGAAAAAAGAAGGTTTCGAGAACGAGATCCATTGGCCATCCAGGAATTTGGGCGACGAGCCACTGGCGGAATTCAAGCGCCTGCTGCGCGACGTACATCACAAGGTCGCGGATCTGCTCGGTCAGCCGATACGAATTATCTACCTGGTGGACGAGTTCACCTATATGTACGAATATATCACCGAGGGAGTGGTGGACGGGTCGTTCATGCGTCAGTGGAAGGCGTTGCACGAGAGCAAGTTGTTCAGCACCGTCCTCGTCGGTCAGGATTCGATGCCGGGTTTCAAACGCAAGTTTCCGAACGAGTTCGGTGTAACGCACGACGAGCGGATTTCGTATCTGGATGTGAAGTCTGCGGGGCAGCTGTGCGAAAAGCCTATTCACCTGGACGGGCGCACGAGGTTCCGGGGCCGTTCGCTCGATCGCATGCTCTCGCTCTCCGGCAGAAGCCCCTGGTTTCTTCAGATCATGTGTGACGAGCTGGTCCGTCATCTGAACGAACGACGGGCTGATCTGATCACCGAATCCGATATCAACGCGGTAGCGAAGGCATTGGTCAGTGGTTCGGCCATGCTGCCGATCGAGCGGTTCGACCCATTCATTTCCGAAGCGGGCGAATCGGTCAGCCTCGCGCCGAGCGAAGTTTACCTTGAAATACTCGCCTGGGTGGCCGACCACTCGCGATCCGGCGGTGGGGTCTGGCGGGGCGACCTCAGCCGTCTCGATATGGCCGACTTGGACGTCGACATGATTGTCGACGACATGCTGGAACGGGAGGTTCTCGCCAATGACGGGGATGGAAGACTTCGCATTCACGTCGGAATCTTCGAGCTGTGGTTGCAGGCCAACCGGCCGCCGAAGACGCGCAGCAGTTAGGCGGTCGCACGATTGATGTTCAATCCGTACTCGGAAGTGGGAACGGTAGCGACGGGCGCGCGGTTCGTCGGTCGCGGTGGGGAATTGGCGAGGCTATTGCCGGTCGGTCGGGGAACGAGCAGCCGCGCCCTGGTCGGGATGCCGAGGATGGGTAAGACCTCCCTCGCCACCGCCCTCGTCGACGAGGTCGAGGACCGAGAACGGACCGCTGTCCACTGGATCGATGTGAGTACGCTGGGCCCGCGTACATCGATCGTCGGCGCGGTCCTGGGCTTGGTGGACCAACGCACCTGGACCATGGGAGACCAATTCGAGGACATGCGTGACGCGCTCAAGGAGGTCCTACGGTCCCGGCGAGCGCGCGAACTGAATACGGTGGTCATCTTCGACGAGTTCGACACCGTCGATTCGACGAAGGAACCCTTCTTCTCTATTCGGATAATCCGGGAGATCATCTACAAACCGCACCTGTTCGGCATGACCGCGCTCTTTCTGTGCCGCCGACGGCTCGAGCGGATCGAGGAGCGGGTAGTGAATCTGTCGAATCTCGCCAATGTCGCCACAATGATGGCGCTCAGGCCCTTCGGCCCGGCCGGGAGGGCCGAAATGATCGGCAGGGGCTGGCCGAACGGGCTCACCGACCGCCATTACGAGCTGCTGCACTCGCTCGCAGGTGGTATACCCTACCTGCTCGAACTCGTGTTGCAGGAGTTGTGGGAGGATGGGAACATCCGCACGTTGTCGGACCGAATCATGCCGACCTTCACCTCGTACTTCGATTCCATCATCCGCACGATCGCGGCCGATGACATGTTACGCGCGCTGGTCGACATCGCCAATGGCGGTAGCCCGATTGTGGGAATCAATCCGTTGATGGACTATGGATTGTGTTCGCGTTCGGATTCCGGACGCCTTCACCTATCGCCCGGAACCTTCTCGGAATATGTCAAGACCATCACAATAGAGGAGCGGAAAATGGATTCAAAGCCGGACGATCCGGTCAAGATGACCAATAATTTCTATAATTACCGAGAAGCAAATATCGCGGTGAGCAGCTCGGATTTCGAGCAGACGATCGATAGCGCGGGCAGGTCCGAGCTGTTCGACCGCCTGGCGGATGTCGGCCTGATGAATGATGACATCGAGAAACTTCGCACCGCGCTGGAGGTGGACGCGATGGCCGCAGGACGCCCTGGTGGCCGAGTGCAGGGACCCGAGGTGGAGAAATGGCGCGACCGTCTTCTCAGGAAGTTGGGTGCGGCTAGCTTGTCGGTCGGGACCGCGGCGGCTACGACGGCGGTGAACGACGCGCTGACCGCATATTTCGGGGCGTCCTAAGGGTGGTCCCGGGCGGAAGTTCGGATCAGGGCCAGAGCGATCAGTCCGCCGCGTCGCGCACGATCCCCCGTGCGCGAACCGGTACGCGTACGGCGCGGCCCTCGTGAACGCACGCTAGCAACTGATGCTCGGCATCTGCGTCGGCTCGGTGGGCGTCGGCATCTGCTACGCCGCAATGCCGACGGTCGTGCTGGAGAACGTGTCGAGGGCGAAGCCGCCACCAGCGTGGCTTGCACTCGGTCGGCTCCACGATCGCGAGGGCGGTCATTCTGACCAGCCGCATCACGGCGTCGCGCCCGGGACGCCGGAGATCCCGGCCGTGGACGCGTTTGGGCTGTGCTTCGTCGTCGGCGCGGTGGGCGCCACGCCAACCCCCGCAACCTAACCCACCGGCGTCTCCGCGACCTCCCCGGCGCGCATGGCCGAGATGAGCGCCCCGGGCGAATGCTCGGCGAGCGCGGGTTGTTCGGGCCCGTCGGCCGCCGCCGGACCGGTGGTGATCAGGGCGTTCGGGATCAGCACGATCGCCCGTACCCCGCCGTAGACCGAATCGGACAGCTTCACCGAGATACCATGCCGCACAGCCAATCTCGCGACCACGAACAGGCCCAGGCGGGAATCCGAGGACAGTGTGGCCACGGCGAAGTCCGGCGGCCGTGACAGCATGGCGTTGGCGCGGGCGAGGTCCTCCGGGGTCATGCCGGTGCCCTGGTCGCCGATCTCGACGATGACGCCCTTGCCCGCGATGCCGCCGCTCACCTCGACCCGCGAGCCCGGCGGGGAGAACGCGGTGGCGTTGTCGACGAGTTCGGCGAGCAGGTGGATCAGGTCGGCCACCACGTCGCCGGCGACGAACACCCGCGGCAGCCGCCCGGTGTGCACGCGCGCGTAGTCCAGCGTCTCCGCCACCGCGCTGCGCACGAGTTCCAGCAGGTCCACCGGTCGTCGCCATTTCCGGCCGGGCCGGCCGCCGCCGAGGATGATCAGGTTCTCGGCGTTGCGCCGCTCGCGGGTCGCCAGGTGGTCGAGGCGGAACAGGATCTCGAGCACCTCCGGATCCTCCTGCCGCCGTTCGGCGTCGTCGAGGATCTCCAGCAGGCGGTGCACCACGAGCTGGGAGCGCTGGGCGATATTGAGGAACACCGCGCGCACGCCCTCGCGGGTGCGGGCCTCGGTCACGGCCGCGGTGACCGCGGCGGTGTGCGCGCGATTGAACGCGCTGGCCACCGAACCGATCTCGTCGGAGCCGAAATCCAAACGCGCGCTGTCGGTTTCGGGATCGACGCGCTCCCCGGCGCTGAGTTTGCGCATGGTCTCGGGCAATTGCTCCTCGGCCAGGGCCAGCGTCTCGGTGCGCAATCGCTTCAGCCGCCCGATCAGCCGATTCGCCAGCAGCAGCGACAGCACGAAGGCCGCGATCGCCACCGCGGCGGTGAGCGCGCCCGCGAGCAGGGAGTTGTTCGCCTTGTCGGTGGCCGCGGCGCGGGCGTGGTCCTGCGCGGCCTGGTAGAGATCCGACCACAGGGTGAGCAGTTGCTCGTTGACGTGGGTCGCCACGCCGCGCCAGTCGGTGACGCTCATCGGCAGTTGCGCCGCACCGGGTTTCGCGGGCGTCAGCAGTGCCGTCTCCATCGCGCCCAGTTGCTGCCAGGCGGACGAGGCCACGATGTCGGTGGCCCGCTTGCTCAGCTCCGGCGGCAGCGCGACCGCCACCTGGGTGAGCGCGACGCGATACGCCCCGACCTGATCGCGATACTCCTCCACCAGATCCGCCGGCAGCCCGGCCGGACCTGCCGCGGTCACCGTGAGCGCGGCGGCCCGCGCGTTCGCCTCCACGACGTGCAGCAGGCTCACGGTCTGCATGAGCCGCAGCGTCGAGGTCGGATCGGGCACGTTCTCGCTCTGGCCGAGCGCGGCGACGCTCTCGTCGCCGTAGTCGAGCAGCGCGCTGAAGAAGTGGTAGGCGTCCGCGGGCGGCAGCGTGCCGTGGTCCACCCCGCCGCGCAACTGCGGCAGCTTGGCCTGCAACTGGTTGAACGCGCTGATCGAATCGTTCATCGATCCGCCCGCGGCGGCCAGATGTCCCTGGGTGGCAACCTGTTTGCGCAGCGTCTCGTCGAAAGCCGCTCGCGCCGCGGCCAATTCGCGCGGATTGGGCTCGTTGCCCGCCAGCTGCCACAGCGACTGGAACCGCTCCTGCTCGACGGCGAGGATCAGATCGTGCGCCGATTCACGGTACGCGCTGAAGGTGTCGGAGAACTGCCTCGCGTGCCGCCCCTGAGCGGTCAGGTAGGCGGCGAGGACGACCCCGATGACGAGCAGCACCAGGCTCGGCACGAGGGCGATGGCGAGAATCCGTGTTCGGATCTCGGAGAATCTAGCTGGCAACACCGCGCAAATATAGCCCAGCTAAGGGGAAACATGATTCTCATCACAGGATTCAGGCGTGCAGAGTGGTCAGCGGGCTCTGCCCGTAGGCGCGGCGATAGTCGATGGCGAACCGGCCCGGATGGGCGAAACCCCAGGTGTAGGCGACCGACGCGACCGTCGTCCCATCGCCCGGATCGGCGGCGAGCAGATGCTCGTGGGCGGCGGCCAGGCGCAGGCGCCGGAGGTGGGCCGTGGGGGTGGTGTCCAGGTGGCGGCGGAACGCCAGCTGCACGGCCCGGGGGGTCACGAAGATCGCGGTGGCGATGTCGGCGATCGAAATGTCTTCGCGCAGACGGCTTTCCATGTACGCGATCGCGCGGCGCAGGGTGTCGGAGTGCGCGTCGCGGCGGTCGGTCGCGGTGGGGTCGGCGACCGCCGTGGTGGGCATGGTGTCCAACACCGTGGCGGCCAGATAGTCGATCGCGGTGGCGGTGACCAGGTCGCTGGCCGCCGCCTCGGGGTCCGCGGCCGTGCGTTGCAGATGGGCGATCACCTCGGCGAGGCGGCGTCCGGCCGCGGGGGTGACGGGCCGGTGCCCGCGGAAGCGCAGCGGGGTCTTCTCCCCGGCGGTGGCGGCCACGCGGTCGAGCAGCGCGGGGTCGAACATGGTGATGCCGTAGCGCGCCGAGCGGACGACCCCGCTGTAGGGCAGCTGCGGCGGGGTGAGCAGCCCGACGTCACCGGGGCCGAACTCGTCGACGCCGGTGTCGTGGTAGTTCTCCTCGATCGAGCCGGCCTCCACCGTGCACAGGCACACCTTGTGCAGCGGTTCGGCCTCGTAGCTCATGTCGAACCCGAGGTCCAGGCGGTCGAGGCTGACCGGGCCCAGCATGTCGCGGCGGATCCGGGTGCGCACGCGGCGCACGCCGGTGTTGCCGATGCTCATCGAGGTGTAGGCGTCGTTGAGGAACTCCTCGGTCGCGGTGAGGTCGTCACTGTCGAACGAGAGATTCCGCATACGCCTCCGCTTCCGTCACCGCCCCCGAGTCCTCCTTCCGACGGTACCCGCGATCGACGGGCGGAAACGCGCTCAGTCCCGCAGTACGTCCTCCCGAAGGGTGGCCAGCGTCTTGGTGATGATGCGGGAGACCTGCATCTGGGAGATGCTCAGGCGCTGGGCGATCTGGGTCTGGGTGAGGTTCTCGAAGAAGCGCCATTGCAGCACGTGCCGCTCCCGCTCGGGCAGGGCGGCCAGCAGCGGGGCGACCGCGAGGGCGTTCTCGGTGAGTTCGTAGCCGCCGTCCACGCCGCCGAGTTCCTCCATCACCCGCGACGTGCCCGGCTCGCGATCGGCGTCGTCGGACGGCCCGTCGATGGTGTCGGTGTTGTAGGCGTTGGCCGCCAGCAGGGCCTGGGTGATCTCGAGCAGATCGACGTCGAGTTCGGCGGCCAGCTCGGACGCGGTCGGCATGCGATGCAACCGCTGGGAGAGGCGTTCGATCACCGGGCCCAGGGCCGACTGCAATTCCTTGGTGGGCCGCGGCACCCGCACCGCCCAGGTGCGGTCGCGGAAGTGCCGGCGAACCTCGCCCATGATCGTGGGCACCGCGAAGGCCAGGAACGAGCAGCCCTTCCCGGCGTCGAATCGGTCGACCGCCAGCAGCAGTCCGACCGAGGCCACCTGGTACAGGTCCTCGTAGGTCTCGCCGCGTCCGGTGTAGCGGCGGGCGATGTGTTCGGCCAGCGGCAGGCAGCGGCCCACGATGTCGGTGCGCAGCCGGGAGCGCTCCGGATCGTGCTCGGGCAGTGCCGCCATCTTCTCCAGCCAGGGCTCGATGCCGTCGTAAGGGTCGCTGCCCCGGCGTGCTCGAGTGGTGGAAACCGTGTTCGAATCCAGTAGCGAAGTCATGACTCGCCTCCGACGACCGGGTAGATCGTGCGGGGTTCGCTCACGTCCTGAACGCGCCCGCATCGAAGAAGTCGCCTGCCCAGTCTGCCGAGACTGGGCGAATCGGTCAGTGCGGAAAGCGAACAAGAACGCCGGGGCCATCCGAAATACGAATGTCCGGGCGGATAAACACGTCTCGCACCGACAGAATCGACCGGTCAGCGCCGCCGTTCGCCCTCCACCTCACGCAGGAACCCCTCGATGAGCCGAACCACATCCTCGTGGCCCGCGTCCACGCCGAACGCCTCCTCCATCCGCAAGAACCGGGAGATGCTCGACATCAACAGCACCACCGCCGCGGGGGTGTGCACGACGGACTCGTGGCCGTACCCCGCGAGGATCTTGGTGACGGCGTCGAGTTGGAGTTCGCGAAAACGCTTGGAGGAGGCCGCGATCTCGGCCCGGATGGCCTTGCGGTGGTTGGCCAGGGCGACGAACTCCATGGTCAGTGCGGTCTGGGACTGATCGTGGATCGCCTCCCACAGCGCCCACAACGGTTGCGGGTCGTCGAGCGCCTCGACCTGGAGCCGGTAACTGCGCTCGGCGCCGCGGCGGAACAACTCGATGAACAGATTGTCCATCGTGCCGAAGTAGTAGTACACGAGCGCGGGATTGGCGCCCGCCCGCGCGGCGAGGCGGCGGGTGCTCACCGCGGCGTACCCCTCCTCGAGCATGAGCTCCTGGGCCGCGTCCAGCAGGGCAGCGCGGGTGGGGGAGTTGTCCGGGTCGGCGCTGCGGGCCGGTTTCATCTGCGGGCCTCCTGTGCCGCGCGACGCGCACGGTCGCAGCTCAGTGTACGGCGGGTTCCCGCAAGTCTGTTCGAAGCCTGTTGACAGTCGCCGACGACCTGCCGTATACCTTAATCACTTGCCTAATTTAGGCAGTCGACTAACTCGCTGAGCGGCTCCGCAGGATATGCCCTGGCCGCTGGAAACCCTTGTGGCGCAGCGTCTTCGACCGGTGGAGGGAGCCGGATCATGAGCAGACCGACAGCCGACGGCCGGGTCGCGGTGGTGACCGGCGGCGCGTCCGGGATGGGAGCGGCCGTCTGCCGGACCTTCGCCGCGCACGGCCACCGCACCGCCGTGCTGGACATCGACGCCACCGCCGCCGAACAGCTCGCGGAGGAGCTGCGGTCGGCGGGCGGCGCGGCCACGGCGTGCGGCGTGGACGTGACCGACCGGGCCGCGGTCGACGCGGCCCTGGACAAGGTGCGCGCCGAATTCGGCCCGATCGACATCCTCGTGACCAGCGCGGGTGTGGTGGGTTTCGCGCCGTTCACCGAGATCACTGCCGCCGACTGGCACCGGATCGTGGAGGTCAACCTGACCGGGACGTTCCATTGCGTGCAGTCGGCGATCCCCGACATGGTGCGCGGCGGGTGGGGACGGATCGTGACGATCTCCTCGTCCAGCGCGCAGCGCGGCTCGCCGGGCATGGTGCACTACACCGCGGCCAAGGGCGCGGTCGTCGCCATGACGAAGGCCCTCGCGCGCGAATTCGCGAGCCGGGGCATCACGGTCAACACCATCCCGCCCTCGGGCATCGACACGCCCATGTCGCGCCGCTCGCAGGAGGCCGGGCACCTGCCCGACAACGACCGGATGGCCGCCGCGATTCCGGTGGGGCACTTGGGTTCCGGTGACGATATCGCCGCGGCCTGCCTGTTCCTGTGCTCGGAGCAGGCGGGCTACATCACCGGCCAGGTGCTCGGCGTGAACGGGGGGTCCGTCATATGACGCCGCGGCTGACCCCGCTGGCCGCCGAGCACTGGGACGAGCGGGCGCGAGAGTCGTTGCGCGGCAAGGTGAGTCTCGCCGACCGCTATCTGTCCGGCGCGCCCGACGCCCCCCGGATGCCGAATGTGCTGGGCGTCCTCGGCCACCACGCCGAACTGGCCGGGGCCTGGCTGAGTTACAACGGCGCGCTGCTGGAGCGCT
Organism: Nocardia sp. NPDC004068; assembly: GCF_042874315.1. Classification (NCBI taxonomy): domain Bacteria; kingdom Bacillati; phylum Actinomycetota; class Actinomycetes; order Mycobacteriales; family Nocardiaceae; genus Nocardia; species Nocardia sp. NPDC004068. Next base: position 201,332 of record NZ_JBIAMW010000009.1, on the reverse strand, counting down.
CCGCGCTCGACCCCCGCCACCGCGAACTGGTGATCCTGCGCGTCGCCTGGCGCACGCGCTCGGCCTACGAATGGGCGCAGCACGCGCTCATCGGTTCCCGGGCCGGACTCACCGACGAGCGGATCGAGGCCGTCGCCCACGGCCCGGACGCCCCGGTGTGGTCGCCGCTGGAACGCGTGCTGCTGACCGCCGTCGACCAGCTGCTCGACCGGCACGGCCTCGACGACGGCACCTGGGCGGAGCTGGTGCGCCACTTCGACCCCCGCCGCACGCTCGAACTGCTGTTCGTCGCCGGTTCCTATCTGTGCCTGGCGCTGGTGTTCAACAGCGTCGGCCTGCAACTCGACCCCGATATGGCACTGCCGCCGACACTTCCGCGACCGGATACGGAGGAACGACCGTGACCCAGTGGCCCAAGCCCGCCGAGGGCAGTTGGACCGAGCACTATCCCGAGCTCGGCACGTCGATGATCTCGTTCGAGGATTCGGTGTCCCCGGAGTTCTTCGAACTCGAGCGCGAGGCGATCTTCAAACGCGCGTGGCTCAATGTCGGTCGCGTGGAACAGCTTCCACGCACCGGAAGCTACTTCACCAAGGAGATCGAGGCGGCCCGCACCTCGATCGTCGTGGTGCGCGACCGGGACGGCTCGATCAACGCCTTCCACAATGTGTGCCGCCATCGCGGAAACAAGCTGGTGTGGAACGAGTTTCCGACCGCGGAGGTGGCGGGCGCCTGCCGCCAGTTCACCTGCAAGTACCACGGCTGGCGCTACAACCTGGACGGTTCGCTGGCGTTCGTGCAGCAGCAGGACGAGTTCTTCGACCTCGACCCGAGCGCGTCGGGACTGGTCCCGGTGCACTGCGACGTGTGGGCCGGATTCGTGTTCGTCAACCTCGACCGCGAACCCCGCCAGACGCTGCGAGAGTTCCTGGGGCCCATGGTGACCGCGCTCGACGGCTACCCGTTCGACCGGATGACCGAGTGGTACGAGTTCACCGCCGACAACCGCAGCAACTGGAAGCTGTTCGCGGACGCGTTCCAGGAGTACTACCACGTGCCCGGCCTGCACCCGCAGCAGATCCCGAACCCGGTGCGCACCGGAAAGGGCTTCGAATGCGCGCACTTCCAGGTCGACGGCCCGCACCGGATGGTCTCCACCGGCGGGCCGCGGCGCTGGACCCAGCCCGCGGAATACATGTACCCGATCGAGCGGATCACCCGCAGCGGCCTGGTCGGGCCGTGGGAGTCGCCCGACCTGGGTGAGCCGCCGGGGGGCCTGAATCCCGGCCGGATCGAGCCGTGGGGGATCGACAACTTCCAGATCTTCCCCAATATCGAGATCCTCATCTACCGCGGCTGGTACCTGCTCTACCGCTACTGGCCGACCTCCCACAACAGCCACCGCTTCGAATGCGTGCTGGCCTACCAGCCCGCGCGCACGGTCCGCGAACGCGTGGAGCACGAGGTCGCGTCGGTCGTGTTCAAGGAGTTCGCGCTCCAGGACGCGGGCATGCTGACCGGCACCCAGACCGCACTCGAATCCGCCTACCGCACAGCGGGTCTCACCCACTTCCCGGTCAACGATCAGGAGATCCTCGTGCGGCACTTCCACCGGGCGGTCGGCGAGTGGGTCGCCCGCTACCAGAGCGAATTCGCGGGAGTGTGAGCGCGATGCCGGAGAAAAAACTCCCCCCGGGGTTCGCCGAATTCGAGGAGTACGCCCGAACCTGGTGTCTGGCAACCGAATCCGAGCGCTGGGCCCGGCGCATGGCCAGCACCATGCCCGAGCTGATCGCCTTCCACGACGCGTTCCTGCCGCGCCTGGACGAGGCCATCGCCTACTGCGACAAGTTCCCCCTCGACGAGCTGCCCGAGGACGCCCTGAACCTGCTGCACCTGGTGTATTCGCTGGTGATGGTCGCCATGGCGGTCGAGATCTTCCAGCAGATCAAACCCACCGACAGCGCCGACGCCGAGATCACGCGGATCGCCGAGCCGCTGCCATGAGGAGAGTGCGATGACGACAACCATCGAGCCGCTCGGTTCGCAGGTCGGCGCCGAGGTCCGCGGGCTCGACCGGGAGCGGCTGCTCACCGACGACACGCTGGGCGACGCCGTCCTGGACGCGCTCGAGACCTACGGCGTGCTGGTGTTCCGTGACCTGCACCTGGATCCGGAGACCCAGGTCGCGTTCTGCCGCAGGCTCGGCGAGATCGACACCGAACCCGGCCACCACCCGGTCCCGGGCATCTACCGGGTCAGCCTCGACACGACCAAGAACTCCTCGGCGAGCTACCTGCGCGCGACCTTCGACTGGCACATCGACGGCTGCACCCCGCAGGACGACGCCTACCCGCAGAAGGCCACCATGCTCACCGCGAAGGCCGTGGCCGAGCGCGGCGGCGAAACCGAATTCGCCTCCACCTACAAGGCTTTCGACACGCTGAGCGACGAGGAGAAACAACGCTTCGCGACGCTGCGGGTGGTGCATTCGCTGGAAGCGTCGCAGCGGCTGGTCACCCCCGACCCGTCGCCCGAGCAGCTGGCCGCGTGGCGGCGTCGCCCCAGCAAGGAGCATCCGCTGATCTGGACGCACAAGTCGGGCCGCCGCTCGCTGGTGCTGGGCGCGTCCACCGATCACGTCGTCGGGATGGATCCGGACGAGAGCCGGGCGCTGCTGGACGATCTGCTGCGCCGCTGCACCACCCCCGAGCGGGTCTACCGCCACGAATGGTCCGTCGGCGACACCGTCCTCTGGGACAACCGCGGCGTCATCCACCGCGCCGCGCCCTACGACCCCGATTCGCCGCGAGAAATGCTGCGCACCACCGTGCTCGGCGACGAGCCGATCCGATAACCCCGTCCCTCCAGGAGAACACCATGCCTCGTTGGCCCAAGCCCGCCGAAGGCAGCTGGACCCAGCACTACCCGGAACTCGGCACCGCCCCGATGTCCTACGAGGACTCCATCTCGCCGGAGTACTTCGACCTCGAGCGGGAGGCGATCTTCAAACGCGCCTGGCTCAATGTCGGTCGCGTGGAACAGCTTCCGCGCACCGGCAGCTACTTCACCAAGGAGATCCACGCGGCGCACACCTCGGTCATCGTCGTGCGCGACAAGGAAGGCACGGTGAACGCTTTCCACAACATCTGCCGCCACCGCGGCAACAAGCTGGTCTGGGACGAGATCCCGCGCGACGAGGTCTCCGGCACCTGCCGCCAGTTCACCTGCAAGTACCACGGCTGGCGCTACGGACTCGACGGCGCGCTGACCTTCGTGCAGCAGGAGGAGGAGTTCTTCGACCTGGACAAGGCGCGGTTCGGGCTGGTGCCGGTGCACTGCGAGGTGTGGTCGGGCTTCATCTTCGTCAACCTGGCCCGCGAACCGCGCCAATCGCTGCGAGAGTTCCTGGGGCCCATGATCATCGGGCTCGAGGGCTATCCGTTCGACACGCTCACCGAGCGCTTCTGCTACCGCTCCGAGGTGGGCGCGAACTGGAAGCTGTACATGGACGCGTTCCAGGAGTTCTATCACGCGCCCGTGCTGCACGGGAAGCAGACGCCGGACAACTACTCCATCGCCGCCCAGCAGGCCGGGTTCGAGGCGCCGCACTACCGGCTCGACGGTCCGCACCGGCTGGTCAGCACGTCGGGCGTGGTCACCTGGGAGCTCGATCCCACCATGCGCAAACCCATGGAGGACATCACCCGCAGCGGACTGTTCGGGCCGTGGGACACACCGGATCTCGGGCCGATGCCCGCGGGCCTCAATCCCGCGAAATGCGATCCGTGGGGGCTGGATTCGTTCCAGCTCTGGCCCAATTTCGTGATCCTGATCTGGTCCGGCGGCTGGTATCTGACCTACCACTACTGGCCGACCTCGCACAACACCCACATCTTCGAGGGCAACCTGTACTTCCCGCCGTCGCGCGGCGCGCGCGACCGCGTCGCGCACGAGATGGCCGCGGTGACGTTCAAGGAGTACGGCCTGCAGGACAGCTCCACCCTGGAGGCGACGCAGCTCATGCTGGAATCCCGTGCGGTGACGGCGTTTCCGCTCAACGATCAGGAGATCCTGCTGCGGCATCTGCACAAGGTGGCCGCGGACTGGGTCGAGGACTACCGCACCGAACGCGCGCAGGCGGTGCGCTGATGTCGGACACGCTGCTGCCCCCCGAATTCGCCGACCTCGAGCCGTTCGCCCGAACCTGGTGTCTGCCAACCGAACCCGAGCGCTACGCCCGCCGCCTGGCGAGCTCGATGGACGAGATGCAACGGTTCTACGACGCCGTCACCCCGCGCGCCGAGGACGCCCTCGCCTACTGCGACAAGTTCCCGCTCGACGAGCTGCCCGACGAGGTGCGCAACCTGATGCACCTGCTGTATTCGATGATCACCGTGTCGTTCCCGGTGGAGGTCTGGAGCCAGCCGCGCATCCCCGACACCGGGGCCGCGACGCTGGACTGCGTGATCGAGCCGATCCCGTGAGCGCGCCGAGCATCGTGCTGCGCGCGGATCGGCGGGTCGACGTCGACACCGGCGAGGTGCTCGAGTCGGCGGTGATCGTGGTGCGGGACAACGTGATCGAGGCGATCGATCCGCCCGAACTGCCGCGCGCGGCCACGATCGTCGACCTGGGCGATGTCACCCTGCTGCCCGGGTTGATGGATATGGAGATCAACCTGCTCATCGGCGGCCCGGACAACCCGACCGGCCTGCCGAACCCGATGCACGGCGTGCAGGACGATCCGGTGTACCGGACGCTGCGCGCCACCGTGAACGCGCGGACCACCCTGCACGCCGGGTTCACCACCGTGCGCAACCTCGGGCTGATGGTGAAGACGGGCGGCTACCTGCTCGACGTCGACCTCCACCGGGCCATCGAGCAGGGCTGGGTCGAGGGGCCGCGCATCGTGGCGGCCGGGCACGCGGTCACCCCGACCGGCGGGCATCTGGATCCGACCATGTTCCAGCGCCTGGCCCCGCACATCATGCCGGTGAGTGTGGAGGAGGGGCGGGCCAACGGCGTGCCCCAGGTCCGCGAATGCGTCCGGTACCAGATCAAATACGGTGCGGAGGTCATCAAGATCTCCGCCTCGGGCGGGGTGATGTCGCACGGCACCGTGGCCGGGGCGCAGCAGTACTCCGACGAGGAACTCGCCGCGATCGTCGACGAGGCCCATCGCGCCGGGGTCCGGGTCGCCGCGCACGCCCACGGCGACGCCGGAATCCGCGCGTGCGTCCGGGCCGGGGTCGACTGCATCGAACACGGATCGCTGGCCACCGACGACACCATCGCGATGATGGTCGAGCACGGCACGTTCCTGGTGCCGACCAGCTATCTGTCCGAGGGGCTCGACGTCTCCAAAGCCGCACCCGCCCTGCGGAAGAAGGCCGCCGAGGTCTTCCCGAGGGCGCGCGAGACGCTGCGCAAGGCGATCGCGGCGGGCGTCAAGATCGCCTGCGGCACCGACGCTCCCGCGGTTCCGCACGGCGACAACGCCAAGGAGCTGTGGGCCCTGGTCGATCGCGGCATGACCCCGGCCCAGGCGTTGCGCGCCGCGACCGTCACCAGCGCCGAACTCATCGGCGCCGACGATCGCGGACGGCTCGCGCCCGGCCTGCTCGCCGACATCATCGCCGTCCCCGGCGATCCCACCGCCGATATCACCACGGTCCAGGACGTGCGGTTCGTCATGAAGGACGGCCGCATCGTCAAACGGCCCTGACCGACGCCGACAAGGAGACAGCAATGGCCAAGGGAATCCTCTACGTCGAATCCCAGCCCGGTTCCGCCGAGGAGGCGGCCGCCTACCACACCTGGTACGAGCACACCCATATGAAGGAGATGCTCGGCATCGAGGGCATCATCGCCGCCCGCCGCTTCGAATCCCTCTCGGACGACGGGGTTTTCGTCGCCATCTACGAGATCGAGGCCGACGACATCGGCGCGGTGCGGGCCCGGCTGGCCGAATCCACCAGGGCGGGGGCGTTCTCGCCGCCGCGGGGGCTGCGCACCGACCCACCGCCGACGGTGCGGTTCTATCGCCAGATCGCCTCGCGGACAGCGTGATTCATGGACACCCGGCAGCAGTTGTTCATCGGCGGTGACTGGGTCGCCCCGAGCACCGGCGACACCCTCGAGGTGATCTCCCCGCACACCGAGGAACTCGTGGCGCGCGTCGCCGCGCCCGGACCCGCCGATGTCGATCGCGCGGTCGCGGCCGCGCGCGCGGCCTTCGACGAGGGTCCGTGGCCGCGTGCGGATCCGAGCGAACGGATCGCGGTCGTCCGGGCGCTGCTCGCGCGCTACCAGCCGCGGCAGGAGGAACTCGCCCGGCTCGTCACCGCCGAGATGGGCGCGCCCATCACGTTCTCCCGGTCGGCGCACGCGCGGCTGCCCGGCGCGATGATGGGCGCGTTCGCCGACCTCGCCGCGCGGCATCCCTGGCAGGAGACGCGGCCGGGCGCGTTCGGCGGCCCGATCACGGTGCGGCGCACGCCGATCGGGGTGGTCGGCGCGATCGTGCCGTGGAACATGCCGATGTTCCTGATCGTGGCCAAGCTGATTCCCGCGCTGCTGGCCGGTTGCGCGATCGTGCTCAAACCGTCGCCGGAGACGCCGCTGGACGCCTACCTCATGGCCGATCTGCTCACCGACCTCGACCTGCCGCCCGGGGTGGTGAGCATCCTGCCCGGCGATCGGGAGATCGGCCGTCACCTCGTCGCGCATCCGGGCGTGGACAAGGTCTCCTTCACCGGGTCGACGGCCGCGGGTAAGGAGGTCGCGGCGGCGTGCGCGCCGCGGCTGCGCCGGGTCGGGCTCGAACTGGGCGGCAAGTCGGCCGCGGTGGTGCTCGACGACGCCGATCCCGTCGTGGTCGCCACGGGGATGGCCGTGGCCGGATTGATGAACGGCGGGCAGGCGTGCGTGGCGCAGACCCGGATCCTGTTGCCGCGCAAGCATGTTCGAGAGTACACCGACGCGCTGGTGGAGATGATCGAGACGCTCACCGTCGGTGACCCGTTCGATCCCGATACCCGTATCGGGCCGATGGTCACCCGGCGGCAGCGCGACCGTGTGCGCGGCTACATCGATCAGGGTGTGCGCGAGGGCGCGCGGCTGCTGGTCGGCGGCGTCGAACCGCCCGAGGGCGTCGAGCGCGGCTGGTACGTCCGGCCCACCCTGTTCACCGACGTCACCCCGGGCATGCGCATCGCCCGTGAGGAGATCTTCGGCCCGGTGCTCGGCGTGTTCGCCTACGACGACGAGGACGAGGCCGTGCGCATCGCCAACGACACCGATTACGGCCTGTCCGGCTCGGTCTGGACCCCCGATATCGAGCGGGGCCTGGCCGTCGCGCGCCGAATACGCAGCGGCACACTGGGAATCAACCAGCCCTACAGCATGGATCCGGCCGCGCCGTTCGGCGGCGTCAAGGCCAGCGGTATCGGCCGCGAGTTCGGGCCCGAGGGGCTGGACGAATTCCTGGAACTCACCTCGATATCCATCGCCGCCTGACAGTCGGGGCGGCCGCCTCGCGCCCGCGGACGGGTGCGGGACGGCCCCTCATTACTCCAGGAGCAACCGCGCGAGTTCGTCGAGCAGTTGTCCGGCCCGTGCCGCGGACGCCTTGTCGCCCAAGCGTTTCGCGAGCGCCGCGTGCACGGTCCGGGACGCTCGTTCCTCGATCAGGCTCAGCAGCGCGTCGCTGGGGTGGGCCAGGGTGCGGCGGCGGTCGGCGGGGTCGGCGGCCGTGGTGACGAGGCCGCGCTCGGACAGGCGGGCGATCGTGGTCGAGACGTGGCTCTGCACGAATCCGGTGCGTTCGGTGATGTCCCGCACCGAGCTGCCGGGATTGGTCACGATGTCGTCGACCACGGCGATCTCGCCCAGCGAGGCCGGGGGTTCGTCGGGGTTCACGCTGACCTGCCGGGCGAGGTCGGTCAGGTAGGCGATGAGGTGGTGCAGCTCACGGACATCCACCGGCCGAATTTATCAGCTACCGATTCATCCGGGTTAGATACATCTGTCACTGATACAATTGGCGGTCCACGACGAGAGGAATGCGATGACTGCCGACGCTCGGCCGCTCACGGGGAAAGACACCATCGGGCGCTGGCTCGACGATCCGGCGGGGAGCGCGGTCATCGAGGAACTGCTCGCGTCGATGGGACACGATCGGAGCGTCTTGCGGCAGATCGCCAACCTCCCGCTGAACTCCCTCGTCGGCCTGAGTCAGGGGCAGCTCAGCCAGGAGGCGGTCGACGGTCTCGTCGCCCGTGCCAATGGCGGCGTCATGCCCGTCGAGGCGGACGAACCCGCCCCCGCCGCCCGCTTCGCCGGACGCACGATCATCGTCACCGGTGCGGGCTCGGGCATCGGAAAGGCCACCGCCGCACGGATTCTCGCCGAGGGTGGCCGTGTGGTGGCCGTCGACGTGGCGGCCGATCGGCTCGACGCGCTGGCCGGGGACGCGGTCGTCGCCGTCGGTGGCGACATCACCGCCGACGCCGATATCGCCCGCATCGTCGCCGCGGCGGGGGACACCGTCGACGGCCTGGCCAATGTCGCCGGAATCATGGACGGCATGCTGCCGCTGCACGAGGTGGGCGACGACGTGTGGGAGCGGGTCCTCGCGGTGAACCTCACCGGCACGTTCAAGCTCAGCCGCGCCGTCGTCACGAAAATGCTTGCCGCCGGGCGCGGTTCGATCGTGAACGTCGCCTCGGAGGCGGCCCTGCGCGGCAATGCCGCCGGAACCGCCTACACCGTCTCCAAGCACGCCGTGGTCGGCCTCACCAAGAGCGCCGCATTCCTCTACGGCCCCAACGGAATTCGCGTCAACGCCGTCGCTCCCGGCCCGACCGCCACCGGCATCGAGGGCCGCTTCGACTCCGACTTCGCCCACCAGCGCCTCGCCCCCTTCCAGGCCCTCATCCCCCCGGTGACCACCGCCGAATCCCTCGCCGCCTCGATCACCTGGCTGCTGTCCGACGACAGCGCCAATATCAACGGCCAGATCCTCGCCTCGGACGGCGGCTGGTCGGTCCAGTAGCCCGGCTGACTACGCTGACGTCCCGAGACGGTCGACCCTGGGGGCGGAACATGCTGGTACACATCGGACTACTGGAATTGGCCTTCGGCGCGCTGTTCGGCTGGGTCGTCGCGGGTACGCACGCCGCGCCGCGCCTGTTCGAACGGCTGGGTGTCATCAGCCCGCGCCGCATCCTCCAGGCCCACCTCGACTACGTGATCATGGGCGTGATCTTGATCGCGGTCGGCACCGCCGTGCCGCGCCCCGCCGCCTGGATCGTCCCCGTACTCGTATTCGGCACCCTGCTCAACCCGACCCTGTTCCTGCCCTTGGCCTTTCGCGAGCAACTCACCGGAAATCTCGGGTATCGGGTGGTGAGCGCGGTGTCCTTCGCGGCTACCAGCGTCGGCCTGGTGGCCGTGGCGGTGACGTACTGAATTCGGGATAACCGGACGTTTCGCGGGTACCGCTCGCCAAACGGTCCGGTCGACGAAAGAGGTGGTCATGGGTGCTGCGGTCGTGGGGGAGGGGCGTCATCTCGCGGAGACGGGGGCCGGGGTCGCGGCGGCGGCCGCGGTCGGATCGCTCGCGGCGGGGACCGGGTCGCGGTGGTATCAGCGGGTGCGCAAGCCGTGGTTCCAGCCGCCGCGGGCGGCGTTTCCGATCGTGTGGACGCTGCTGTACGGGGATATCGCGGTGACCAGCGCGCGGGCGCTGGACCGGGCGACCGAGGCGGAGGCGCGTTCGCTGCGGCGGGCCCTGGCGGTGAATCTGGTGTTGAACGCGAGCTGGACGTGGGTGTTCTTCCGGGCGCATCGGCTGGGCGCGGCGACCGCGGTGGCTGGGGCGCTCACGGCGAGCAGCGCGGATCTGGCCCGGCGGGTCGCGGCGGTGGACCGCAGCGGCCGGGCGCTGGTGGTGTATCCGGGGTGGTGCGCGTTCGCGACCGTGCTGTCGGCGGCCCTGTGGCGACGTAACCGCTGAGCTCAGACGCCCAGGCGAGTGTGGATGCGGGTGAGCAACTCCCGCGTGCGGAACGGTTTGGCGAGGTAATCGCACGCGCCCGCGCCCAGCGCCAGCTCGATGACGTCCGGATCGGTCTCGGTGGACACGATCATGATCGGCGCGGGCGACGCGACCCGCAGCCGGGCACACACCTCGGCCACCGGCAGATCCGGCAGCAGCAGTTCCAGCAACACCAGATCCGGATGCCACACATCGACCGCACTGAGCGCCTGCCCCCCGGTTCTCGTGCTCACCGCCTCGAACCCGGCCGCCGCCAGCACCAGCAACGTCATCTCGGCGGTGGCCGGATCCTGTTCGACGACCAACACCCGAGCCGGATCGCCCGACAACTGCTGTGTGCTCATGGCTCGCCCCTTGCGACCGAAGTCCCCGCCCAGCTCCCACACCGACGGCCCTCGAGCCGTTTGCGCGGGTTGACGGAATTAGAGGCTATGCCCGTCAGCAACCACGTAGCAATAGAACCGTGAAATCCCCCCACCTCCCCCCGAATATCGTCACCATACCGTGACCCAACCCCCCGCCCGCCACACCCCCCGTAACCCTCCCGCACCCACCCCGACACCGTTCGGTTACCCCCGCCCACGAACCCAGCCGCACCCCTTATTCGAATCCGCACCCCTTACAAAGCCTTACAACGGGTGCGGATCCGAATAAAGGGTGCGGCTGTGCTGCCTTACGACGGGTGCCGATCGGTACAAGGGGTGTGGCTGGGTGCCCTACAACGGGTGCGGATCCGAACAAGGGGTGCGGCTGGGGTGCCATACAACGGGTGCGGATCTGAACAAGAGGTGCGGCTGGGGTGCCTTACGACGGGTGCGGATCCGAACACGGGGTGCGGCTGTGGTGGGCGGCGTGGGAGCGGTACCGGGTGAGCAGGTCCGGGGTCGGGGTCGCCGAGTAGGTGCGTACCCCCGCGCGCGGCCAGTCCGGGGGTCGGTCGCCGCCCAGCAATGCCCAGGCGGCTTGTCGCGCGGCGCCCTCGGCGACGTATTCGCCCGGGGGCGGCACGTCGACGGGCGCGGCGAGGACGGCGGGCGCGATCTCCCGAACTGCCGCCGACCGCGCGCCCCCGCCGACGAGGACGAACCGTTCGAGGGGAATGCCCAGCCGGTGCAGCGCGGCGGCGGCGTCGGCCATCAGGCACACCAACCCCTCCACGGCGGCGCGCGCGAGATTCTCGCGGGTCATCGAGGCGAGGGTCATGCCGTGCAGGGATCCGGTGGCGTGCGGAAGATTGGGCGTGCGTTCGCCTTCCAGATACGGAACGTGCACGAGACCCCCGGCGCCCGCGGGTGCGGCGAGCGCGAGCGCGTCCAACTCGCCCAGCTCCACCCCGAGCACGGCCGCGGTGGCCTCGAGCACCCGCGCGGCGTTGAGGGTGCAGGCCAGCGGCAGGAATCGCCCTGTCGCATCGGCGAATCCGGCCACCGCGCCCGTCGGGTCCGCGCCCGGCGATTCCGAGACCGCCGCCACGACTCCGGAGGTGCCCAGCGACAGGATCGCGGTCCCGGCCCCGATCCCGAGACCCAGTGCGGCCCCGGCATTGTCGCCGCAACCCGGCCCGAGCACCAGCCGGGAGTCGACGGTCGCGGCGCGTTCACCCGGCTCCAGAACACGCGGCAACACGATGTCGCGCACGTCGCGTCGCAGGGCCAGCCCGAGCAGGTCGCGGCGATAGGAGTGGGTGCGCGGATCGAAATAGCCGGTCCCCGAGGCATCGGAGGCGTCGGTGGTCAGCTCGTCCAGCCTCGAACCGCCGCGCAGCCGCCAGGTGAGCCAGTCGTGCGGCAGCGCGACGGCGGCGATCCGGGCGGCCTGCTCGGGTTCGTGGTCGGCGAGCCAGCGCAGCTTCGAAACCGTCACCGACGCAACGGGAACCGTGCCGACCGCGCCCGCCCACTCCGCCGCCCCGAGCTCGCGCACGAGATCGTCGGCCGCTTCCGCCGAGCGGGTGTCGTTCCAAAGCAGCGCCGGGCGCACGACCCGTCCGTCGGCGTCCAGACAGATCATGCCGTGCTGCTGACCGGCGATCGAGATCGCGGCGACGTCGTCGAGTCCGCCCGCCGCCCCGAGGGCCGAACACAATGCGTCCCACCATCTTTCGGGCCACACCTCGGTCCCGGTCGGATGCGGCGCACTGCCCGCGCGCACCACCCGCCCCGATTCCAGCTCCCGCACCACCACCTTGCACGATTGTGTCGAGGAGTCGACCCCGGCGACCAGCGTCATGACCCGACCAGATGCTCGACCGCCAACTGCTGCAATCGCACGAACCCGAAATCGCGCTCAGCCGCCTTCTCCGCGTCGAAACCGTCGTCGGCGGAAAGGAATTCGGCGATCGACTCCCCGTCCCCGAGCGTCGGCCGCGCGAGATCGAACACGCCCGAATACGCCATCGCCTCCTGAACGCGCGGATCCGCCCGGAACGCCCGCGCCTTCTCCGCCAACATGAGATAGGTCGACATACACGCCCGCGCCGACTCCCACACCCCCGCGAAATGCTCTGTGCGCGAAGGCTTGTAGTCGAAATGCCGCGGCCCGGTGTAACGCGGCCCGTCCGGCTGCGCGGGAAAGCCGTTCTCCAGCAGATCCACGGTGAAGAACGCCGACAGCAGATCGCCGTGCCCGAACACCAGATCCTGGTCGTACTTCAACCCGCGCTGCCCGTTGAGATCGATGTGGAACAGCTTGCCGCTCCACAACGCCTGCGCCAGCGCGTGCGAATAGTTGAGGTTCGCCATCTGCTCGTGCCCGGTCTCGGGATTGAGCCCGACGATATCGCCGTGCTCGAGCCGCGCGATGAAGCCCAGGGCGTGGCCGACGGTCGGCAGCAGGATGTCCCCGCGCGGCTCGTTCGGCTTGGGCTCCAACGCGATTCGCAGATCGTACCCCTGCGACTTGATGTACGCGGCGACGGTGTCCACGCCCTCGCGATACCGCTCGAACGCGGCGAACAGATCCTTGGACCCGTCGTACTCCGCGCCCTCCCGCCCGCCCCACATGACGAATGTCGACGCGCCCACCCGCGCGGCGATATCGGTGGCGCGCAGGATCTTTCGCAATCCGAAGCGGCGCACCTCGCGATCGTTGGCGGTCAACGCGCCGTCCTTGAAGACCGGATGGGTGAAGGTATTGGTCGTGACCGTCTCGATGACCAACCCGGCCCGCTCGGTGACCTCCCGCAATCGGGCCACCCGCCGGTCCTTCGTCGCCTCGTCCGCGTCGAAGGGGAACACGTCGTTGTCGTGGAAGGTGATGCCCCACACGCCGAGTTCGGCGAGCCGCTCCGCGTACTCCCACGGATCGAGCGCCGGGCGGGACGCGGTACCGAAGGGATCGACCCCCGTCCACCCGACCGTCCACAGACCGAACGAGAATTTGTCCTCCGCGGTGGGCAGACGAGTCACGGTGTCCTCCTCGCGATTTTGTTCAGAGAGTGAACTTAACTCCGCCGTGGGCTAGGGTCAACCACGTGCCCCACCGAAGTTGGCCGGTCCAGCGCACCGGCGCGCGTCAGTCGACGGTCCGCGCGGCGAATCTGGCGCTCGTCCTACAGACGGTGCTGCGCGCGCCGGAACCGTTGTCGCGGGCGGATATCGCGGGGGTCACGTCGATGACCCGGGCGACGGCGGCGCGGTGGGTGGACGAACTCGTCGCGGGGGGAGTGCTGGCGGAAGGGATTCCGGCGCAGGGTGGAGGCCGGGGGCGTCCGGCGACCCCGATTGTCGCCGGGCGGACATTCGCCGGGCTGGGGCTTCAGGTGAATACCACCAGTCTGTCCGGGCGGGTGATCGCCCTGACCGGCGAGGTACTGGCCGAGCGCGTGACGACCGGGGATTTTCGGGGCGGCGATCCGGCGACCGTCCTCGCGACCCTCGACGAACTGTGCGCCGACCTGCTGTCCGCGACCGCGGACGCCCGTGTCGTCGGCGGCGTCCTGGCCGTGCCCGGTCTCGTCGACACCAGCACCGGTCTGCTGCTCACCGCGCCCAATCTGGGCTGGCGCGACATCGCACCCGTCGACTACCTGGAATCCCTTGCGGCCCTGCTTTTTTCGATCGGCAACGAGGCGGATCTGGCGGCCCGTGCGGTAGCCGATCTGGCTCCCGGCCGCCCCGCACCCCTGCGCGACTTCTTCTACGTCTCCGGCGAGACCGGCATCGGCGGCGCGGCGGTGTTGGGCGGCGAGGTGATCACCGGTCGTCACGGCTGGGCCGGGGAGATCGGCCACATCACCGTCGACCCCACCGGGCCCGAATGCCCGTGCGGCTCCAGCGGCTGTCTCGAGCTGTACGCGGGTCAAAGCCAATTGCTTTGCGCCGCAAACCTTCCCGTCGGAACGCGACCCGTCGCGCTCGCCGACCGCGCCCGTGGTGGCGACGCGGCGGCCCGCGCCGCGCTCGACCGCGCCGCGTGGGCGCTGTCCCTCGCGCTGTCGGCGGTCGTCAACCTTCTCGATATTCCCGCCGTCGTCCTGGGTGGTCATCTCGGTGAGCTGTCCGAATTCCTCATCCCGCCCGTGCGCGCCCACCTGTCCACTCGAGTCCTGTCCGCCCGATGGACGACACCGGAAATCATTGCGGGACAACCCGATTCGTCATTGTCCGCCACCGGTGCGGCCTATGCGGCGCTGTCGGATCTGATCGCCACGCCCACCGACTGGCTCCCGGAGCGGGCGACCGACAACGCCTCGTGACGCGCTAAGTCCCGGATTCGGCGTCGAGCGGCTGCCCGCGCAGGTGACGGCTGAGATCGCCCCGGAGATGAATGTCCACCCGACGCTCCACGAATCGCCAACGGCCCTCGCGTCTTTCGAAGCGATCGCGATACCGTCCCGCCGCCACGGCCTGCAACGGCAGCTCCGGCAGGCCCTGGAACACGGTCACATACGACCGCGCCGTCGCGACACCCTCTCCCTCGAACTCGACGGCGATATTCGTCGTCACATGATGAGTCCGAGGCGTCCCATCCGCATACCGAATCACCGTGCGCCGCAACATCTCCGCGATCCCGTCCCCGCCCCGCACCACCCCTCCGCCCCCGATGAACACCGCCTCGGCGAACAGCTCACCCACCCCGTCGAAATCCCCGGTATCGACGAGTTCGGCATATCTCGCGATCAGATTCGTAATGGCGGTGACATCGGTGGCTGTATCCATGCGGGCAGAATAAGCGCCGACACTCAGTGCCCTTACCACCCCGGCGGAGGCTGATACCCGCCCGGGGATGGGACTTGGCCCTGGGGAGGCTGGTACTCGCCCGGCGACGGGGCGTGGCCGGAGACAGGCTGGTACCCGCTCGGGGACGAAGCTTGGCCCGAGGCAGGCTGATACCCGCCCGGCGGCGGGGTTTGGCCCGAGAGAGGCTGGTACCCGCTCGGGGACGGCACTTGGCCCGAGCCAGGCTGATACCCGTCCGCAGGCGCGGCTTGGCCCGGGGACGGCTGATACCCGACCGCAGGCGGGGCCTGAACTGGCTGCGGCCACGCGATATTCGGGGGAGGGCCGACCGGTTGCTGCGGCCACGATGCGGGGGCCGATGGTGGTGGGGTGGGAGTCGCGGTGGTCAGCAGCAGGATCAGGGCGAGGAGGGACAGGAGGGTGATGGGGACGGCGAGCCAGCCGCCGAGGGCCCAGGGGCTCGTCGCGTAGTGGAGGCGGGAGTCGAGGGTGGTGAGGAGGAAGCTGACATCGGGGGCCAGGATCAGGCCGGTCGCGGCGGCGGCGAGGAGTTTCGTTCGGGCGGAACGGTTTCCGACGAGGAGGACGAGGGCGGCGGTGAAGGCGAACAGGACCGTGAGGACGGTGCTGGCGTCGCTCCAGTAGAACTTCTCGTACTTGGTGAAGCGCCAGATCCAGTGCGCCGTCATCAGCAGGGCCGCCAGCCCCAGCGCCAGAGCCGCGAGGGGGTTGCCCGAACCGCGAGCGTTCCCCGCCGGATAACCGGATCCCCACCCGGGCGGCGGCGTCGGATACGGCGGTATCGCGGACGGAAACGGCTGAGCCATGGGTGGTCCCCCCTATACGCGGCACGATTATTCGCTTGCAGCCTAGGGGATTCCCGCGGCCCCGTCCGGCCGTGACCCTCGGCTACGTGCCCGACCTCGACAGCGCGGGCAGTGCGCTCCCACGCGACGAGCGTGCCTCCCCGTAACCCGTACTCCGCCCGTGCCGCAGCCGTACCACCGACCACACGGCCGCACCGACCAGTACCGCGTTGCGCAGCGTCAACACCACCACACCCGGCAGGCTGCCCGTCGCCACCCGGTCGTAGACGAACGGGAACTCCACCTGACTCAGAAACGCCGCCACCAGCACGAGATACACGATCGGCCGCTGCGTGGTCCGCGACCGTAGCGCGCACACCGCGGCCACCGCCACCGCCCACACCACATACTGCGGGCTGAGCACCCGGCTGGTCACCATGGCCAGCAGCGTGGCCGCCAGCGCGAGATCGGCCGCGGGCGGGCGAACGCGCCACCACTGCGCCAGCACCACCACCCCGCCGACGACCATGGCCACCACGCACACCCGCGCCAGCCCCGCCACCCCCGGCCCCGACAGCTCCTCGGCCCCGAACCGATGCTCGATATCCCACCCCCCGGACACCAGCCGGGCGATGAGAAGCGGTGTGGCGGCGGCGGATTCGATCTGCAACCCCCGCTGGGCCTGAAACCGCAGGAACGACCAGGCCCCCGGCCCCAGCAGCGTCACCCCACCCGCCAGCACCACCCCGGCCGCCCCCGCCGCGACCCCCACCCGCCGCAACTCCCGCCAGCGCAACCCCAGCACCGCCACCACCGGCCACACCTTCAACAACACCCCGGCCGCCACCGCCACCCCCGCCGCGACCGGCCGCCGCCCCGCCCACAACAGCGCCGCCACCGCACACGCCGCCACCACCAGATCGAACCGCCCGTAACAGACCCGCCCCAACAAGGCGACCCCCAGGGTCCACACCCACGGCCCCGCGAAAGACGGTGCGCCACAGCGTGCTTCGTACCTGGGACCACCGCCCCGTCCGGACGCCCGGATCAACAACCCCAACACCGCCGCGTCCGCGACCGCGACCACCCCGAAGAAGAACCAGTTGTACCCGGCCCCGCCCCCGAACAACCAGGGCACGACCAGTAGCGCTCCCGCACCCGGCGGGTACTGCCATTGCTCGTCGGCCAGCGGAAAGGTGTGCTGCCGCACGATGAGCTCGGCCCACTCCTGGTACAACCGCAGATCCGCCGCCGACGCGTCCCACACGCTGTGCGGGAGCGCCGTCACACCGGTGAAGGCCACCAACAGGATTCGCGTGACAGTCCACACCAGCCACACTCTCGACCGCGGGGACAGCGCACGCACAACGGGGCAGTGTAGGAGGATTGTCCGTTCAGTCCAAGTGTGCCGACAGCAGCCAGGCGGGCAGGGACACCCGGCCCGCGCCCTCGTCGCGGAGATCGAGTCCCGCGAACTCGCCCCTTCGTTCCGCGCCGCCGGGAATATTGGCGTGGATGCGCGCGGGGCGCACCTCGTCGATCGACCAGTACTCGCCGACGACCGCCCGCAGCTCCTCCTCGTCGACCGCGTTGATCGGACCCGGCAGGGTCGCCGCGCGATCGAAGACGAGCACGAAGTAGGACGCGCCCGGCGCCGCGGCCCGCACGATGGACTCCTGATAACCCCGGCGCGATTCGACGGGCATGGAGTGGAACAGCGTGCTGTCGACGATGGTGCCGAAGCGTCCGTCGTACCCGGTGAACGAACTGATATCGGCCACTTCGAAACTCGCGGTGTGCGCCCCGCGCCGCGCGGCCTCGGCGCGGGCGAGGTCGATGGCGGTGGGCGACAGATCCAGCCCGACCGTGGTGAAGCCCCGCTCGGCGAGGTAGAACGACGTCGCGGCCTCACCGCACCCGGCGTCGAGCACCTCGCCGTGGAACTTCCCGGCGTCGATGAGCGCGGCGATCTCCGGTTGCGGCGCCCCGATGCTCCACGGCGGCCGGAAACCCTCGCCGATCTCGGGAGCCTTGCCCTGGTAAGCGGATTCGAACATCTCTTCCTGGGATGAACTCGTCATAGACCCTTTATGTCAACCAGGTTGATATGTGTCAAGATGCTCCGATGGAAGGTTTCGAG
Organism: Nocardia sp. NPDC004068; assembly: GCF_042874315.1. Lineage (NCBI taxonomy): Bacteria > Bacillati > Actinomycetota > Actinomycetes > Mycobacteriales > Nocardiaceae > Nocardia > Nocardia sp. NPDC004068. Next base: position 183,143 of record NZ_JBIAMW010000009.1, on the reverse strand, counting down.
GACAAGCCCCTCGGCTACCTTCTGCACCGAGTCGCCTCGGCGTTGCGGGCCGAGGTGGGCGCGACGGTGCTGGAACCGTTCGAGCTGACCTTCCCCGAATACCTGTGCATGCGGCTGCTGGCGCAGACGCCGGGTAGATCGAACGCCCAGCTCGCCCGCGATGTGAACGTGTCCCCCCAGGCCATGAACAAGGTCATCAACGGCTTGCAGCGCCGCGGTCTGGTGACCCGCCCCGCGACCGTCGCGACGGGAAGATCGTTGCCCGCCAGCCTGACTCGCGCCGGTTCGGCAATGCTCGAGCGAATCGATCCGGCGATCACGGAGGCCGAGCGGCGTGTTCTGAGCAAACTGACCGAAAAGGACCGTCGAGAGTTGCGCCGCCTCCTGGCCGCCGTCGGGTAGGCCACGCCCGCTCGACACCGACGAGCTCGCCCGAGGATCACGGGAGTGGGCGGTCAGGTGAACCACGACGACCTCCACCCCCCATCGTCGAAGCCCAAAATCTCTGGAGGACATCAGGTCTCGGTATCAGCGCCCCGCCGCAGCAGCCGCATCGCGAGCCGATAGGCGAGCAGGCCCGGCATAACGACCAGCACCGTCACCCGAAGCCCCACCACGAGAACGGTGACGACCGAGAACGCCGCGCCGACCCCGTCGACCGACCCGAACCCGTGTCGCTCCGACAACACCCCCAACAGCCAGTGCAGCACAAGATACAGCACGACCAGCACCAGCGAGACTCTCACCGGGCCAGCTCCGGCCCCGAGGTCAGGAACGCCAGCAACAGCGCGTTCCCGATCACCCCACCCGTCGCGAACCGCAGCCGGGAACCGCTCCGCACCGGCACCCCGACCAGATCGGCGGTCCGGAACAGCCGCGTGAATACCTCGCGCTGCCCGAAGGCGCGGGCCGGGGCGAGCGCGAAACCCGTTGCGGAGACCGATATTCCGAGCACGACCGGCCCGCTGTCCATATCCCCGGGTCCGCCGCGCCCGCCGCCGTACTCGTGGATCGCGCCGAAGCCGAGCACGCCGCGCTCCTGCCGGAACACTCCCGCCGCCAAATCCGCGGCCAGCACCCGGTCCGCGAACCCGGCGAAATACGCCGCCAATCCGGTCCCGGAGGACCGCGGCGCGTCGTGCGCCCGACCGTCGATTCCCATGCGCTGCACCACGAGTCCGGTCTCCCGATCGATCTGCACCGCGCGTACCTGCCGGGCCCAGTGCGCGAGCGCCGCCCCGTGATCGACCCCGGTCGCCCGCCCGTGCACCGCGATGGCGGCGGCCACGGCCGCCACATCGGTCGGATACGCCTCGCCGGGAAAGGTTTCCAGCAGCGCGGTCGGCGACGCGAGCAGCCGGCGCTGAGCGGACTCGATCAGGGCGTCGTGCCGCGCCGCGAGTTCGGGCGGGAAGGCCGGATCGACCAGCCGGGCCATCCCCAGCGCGAGGGCCGGATAGGACAGGTACGCGTGCCCGTGCGGGCTGTCCGGAACCGCCGCCCCGTCCTCGCCGTGCCAGCTGTCGGTGAACGCCGACCGCATCTCGGGCAGCAGACTCTTGGCCGCCGCGCGAGTCACGATGGGCGCGTAGCGTTCTCGCCACTCCGGATGCGCGAGGCACACCTGCGCCAGCCCCAGCGCCGTCATCTGATGCGCGAGCAACCCCCACATCCCGTCCAGCACCTGTCTCCGGTCGGCCCGCGCCCGATCGTCCCCGTCCTCGAAGGCCACCATTTCCTCGGCCAGCCCCCGCACCCGCCCAGGTTCCCCCTCGAACCACCGATCCGCGTCCCGCCCACACCACCATCGCGGCAGCAGCGCCGCGGCCACCACCGCCACCACGACCCCGAGCACGATCGCGACTGGACGGCGGATTCTCGAACTCCCCATCCTTCGAACCTACCGGCACGCCCGCGTTCGAAAGCCCATGCGACAGCGTTGATTCCACGCTGTCCTGGCGGGCCGGCTCACCACTCCGTGGGTGGGCCTCGGGTCGGCGCTGATCGCGGGCGATTTCGACGCCCACTCGCGGAGGGGCGCGCTGAAAGGCCGGGTACGCCGGTTCGGTCATCGCGCCCGGACGGAAGTAGTTCTCGGGGACGATGCCCGGTCATTCCGTGGAGCGATGCGCCCCGCACTCTCACCCGGCAAGACTGACGGGACACGGAAGCAGCGGAATCGAAGGTGAGGACGGCGATGTTCGAGGGAATCCGGCGGCGACGGGCCGCGAAGATCGAGAAGGCCAGGGCCGCGGCGTACGAGGAGGCGATCGGTCGCGGTGGGTCGCCCGAGGAGGCCACCGCCGCGGCGGACGAGGCGGAGCGGCGCGCCGTGCGTCGCCGCCGATTGCTGCTCTCGGGTGGGCACGGGTGAGATGACCGCGTCGGCCCGCGCCCGGCGGCTACTGTCGTGACATGACGCTCGAACCGCTTGCCCTGCCGACGTCCGACTGGTCCGACTGGCTCGACGGGTACGCGCACGGCAACCTGCGGGCCGCGACCGACACTCTGCTACGGATCAAGGACGGGACCGCCCGCGACACCCGCGCCGTGCTGGAGCTGTGGAACGACGCCGATATCGCGCTGCGCGCCGCCGACTCCGCCGCCGGGCTGCTCGCGGAGGTCCATCCCGACCCCGCGGTGCGCGAACTCGCCGAAAAGCTGTCCCAGCAGGTGGATCGGGTGCGGACCGATCGGGATCTCGATCGGGAGCTCTACGACGTGGTCGCGGGCACCGATCCTTCGGGGCTGGACGCGGCGGCGCACCGGATGCGCGAGCATGTGCTGCGCGACTTCCGTCGCAGCGGCGTCGATCGCGACGAGCCGACCCGCACCCGCTTGCGGGAGATCTCCGAACGGCTCGTCGTGCTCGATCAGGAGTTCGGCCGCGCCATCCGCGACGACGTGCGCGAGATCCGGGTGCGGCCCGAACAACTCGACGGGCTCCCCGCCGATTTCATTGCGGCACACCCGGTTTCCGACGACGGACGCGTCGCCGTCACCACCGACTACCCGGACCTCCACCCGTTCCGCAGCTACGCCCGCGACACCGACGCGCGCCGCGAACTCACCGCCGAATTCGACCGCCGCGGCTGGCCGGTCAACGACGCGGTGCTGCACGAGATGCTCGACCTGCGCGACGAGAAGGCCCGGCTGCTCGGCTTCGACGGCTGGCCCGACTACGACGCCGCGGTCAAGATGATCGGCAGCGGCCGCGCCATCGACGAGTTCATCGAGCGGCTGTCCACCGCCGCCGAGGCCGCCGCCCGCCGCGACCTCGCCGCCCTGCTCGCGCGCCGCCGCGAAGACGACCCCGCCGCCACCGGGATCGACCGGTCCGAGGTCGCCTACTACATCGAGCTGATCAAACGCGAACAGTACGATGTCGATGCCCGCGAGGTCCGGCGCTACTTCGAATTCGCCCGCGTGCGAACGGGTTTGCTCGAGGTCACCGGCAGGCTGTTCGGCCTGGAGTACCGCCCGGTCGACGTGCCGCGCTGGCACGAGGAGGTCGCGGTCTACGACGTGTACGCCGACGGCGAACGACGCGGGCGGATTCATCTGGACCTGCATCCGCGCGCGGGCAAGTACAAGCACGCCGCGCAGTTCGATCTCGTCGCCGGGATCACCGATCGGCATCTGCCCGAGGGGGTGCTGGTGTGCAATTTCTCGCGCGGGTTGATGGAGCATCAGCACGTCGTCACGCTGTTCCACGAGTTCGGACACCTCATCCACCACGTGCTCGGCGGCCGCCAGGACTGGGTGCGGTTCTCCGGCGTGGCGACCGAATGGGACTTCGTCGAGGCGCCGTCGCAGATGCTCGAGGAGTGGGCGTGGGATCCCTCGATCCTGCGCACCTTCGCCGTCGACGACAAGGGTGCGAGCATCCCCGCCGAACTCGTCGAAAGGATGCGTGCCGCAAAGGATTTCGGCAAGGGCCTCAATATCCGCACCCAACTCGGCTACGCTGCGATCTCCTATCTGCTGCACCGCGACCGCCCCGCCGACCACACGGCCGCGGCCCTGGACGCACTGCACCGCCACAGCCTTGTCACCGCGTTGCCCGACACCCACTTCCAGAGTTCGTTCGGGCATCTGTCCGGCTACACCTCGGGCTACTACACCTATCTGTGGAGCCTGGTCATCGCCAAGGACATGTTCTCGGCCTTCGACACCGAGGACCTGTTCGAACCGACTGTGGCACACCGCTACCGCGACCGAGTCCTCGCCCCCGGCGGCTCCCGCGGCGCGGCCGACCTGGTCGCCGACTTCCTCGGCCGCCCGTTCACCTTCGCCGCCTTCGAGTCCTGGCTAAACCCGTAGCCGAGCAGTATCAGTCGCTCGCGGCCGTCTCGAGGGTGTCCGGGCGCGCCGCCAGAGCGCACAGATCATCGAAGGCGCGGGTCAACTGCGCGTCCAAACTCTCGCCGGGGTTGTCGAGCCACGCCTGCACGGCGTGCTGATACGCCGCCCACCCGGTCCGCGCGGCCAGACTCGCCACGCCGTCGCCGACGCCTCGCCGCCGAAGCGCCTCCGCGACCACCTCGGCGAGCGCGGCGTGCTTGGCCAACTCCCGCTCGCGCAGCGCCGGGGTCGCCGCGATGACCCGCCAGCGCGGCTCGGCGAACGGCCGATTGTCCGCCAGCGTCCGGGCCGATTTCCGGAAGGCGGCCAGCAGGACCGCGAAAACGCCCATCTCCCGGGGTAATTCGACGATAGTCCGCAGCAGCGCGTCCCGGAGTTCGGTCTCGCCGTCGAACAGCACCTCCCGCTTGTCGGGGAAGTGCCGGAAGAAGGTGCGCTCGTTGACCCCGGCGCGCGCGGCGATCTCCGCGGCCGTGGTCCGATCGAATCCGCGCTCCCGGTACAGCTCCAGCGCCGCCTCCCGCAGGCGGCGGCGCGCGTCGGCTCCGCTACGTGGCACCTGCTCAGTCTACTCGATATGTCAGTGACTGGCGCTACGAGGTAGAGTCAGTGACTGACATTTCGAAGGAGAGTGTTCTCATGCATGTGTTCGTCACCGGCGGCACCGGCCAGACCGGTCCCGCCGTCGTCACCGAACTCGTCGCGGCGGGCCATCGCGTCACCGGCCTCGCGCGCTCGGCCGCCGCAGCAACTAGGCTCGAAACCCTCGGCGCCACAGCGCGTTCCGGCTCCCTGGACGATCTCGAGAGTCTCCGTCGCGGCGCGGAGGCCGCCGACGGGGTACTCCATCTGGCCTTCGGTGGGAACTTCGCCGACCCCGACGACCTCGTCCGCCGCGACCGCGCCGCGATCGCCGCGCTCGGGCAGGCGCTCGCCGGAACCGGCAAGCCGTTCGTCAGCACGTCCGGCACCCTGGTGCTGCCGACCGGTCGGGTCAGCGCCGAGGGTGACGAGCCCGACCCGAATTCCGTTGCGGCCTTCCGTATTCCGGGCGAGCGAGCGTGCCTGGCCTACGCCGACCGAGGAGTCCGGCCAGCGTCGTACGCCTGGCCCCGACCGTGCACGGGCCGAACGACCACGGATTCATCCCGGCCCTCATCGCGGCCGCGCACCGGTCCGGCGTCTCGGCGTACGTTGGCGACGGCCGCAACCGCTGGCCCGCCGTCCATCGCGCCGACGCGGCCCGCCTGTTCCGGCTGGCCCTGGAGCAGGCGCCCGCCGGAAGCGTGTTGCACGGCGTCGGCGAGAGCGCGGTCACGATCGGCAGCGTGGCCGCGAAGGTGGCGGACAAGCTCGGAATCTCCACGGCCGCATTGTCTTTGGAGGAGGCGGCGGACCATCTCGGCAACCCGTTCCTGGCGAGATTCTTCTCCCTCGACGTGCCCGTCTCGAGCGAGCGCACCCGAGCGCTCCTGGGCTGGACGCCCGAACACCCGACCCTGCTCGAGGATCTGGAATCCGGCGACTACTTCACCCCCGAATCCAGGAGGCATGCGGAGGCGATCTGGTTGCCGCACAAGCACATCGAATCCCGCGATTAACTCGCGAGGTACGCCACGATCGCGCCGACCAACCCCTCCCGCGCGTCGTCCAGATTCCCGTACGTCCCCAGCGTCCGCTCCGAGGTGATCCCCCGCATGGCCGCCGGGATCAGCGCGGCCACCTGCCGCACCTTCACCGGATCCACCCCGAGATCCGCGAAGGCGCGCTGACATGCCTTGTCCCAGTTGGGTTTCCACGAGGCCAGTTCGGCGGCCGTGCGGGGGTAGTCGCGTTCGAGTTCGGCCTGGGCGCGGGGGAGGGCGGCGCGCAGGGTCTCGATGGCGAGGGAGGGGGGTAGGCGCAGGCCGACCCACATGGCGTCGATGAGGGCGCGCACCCGCTCGGGCAGGGTGCCGTCGGGTTTGATCCCGGCCGGCAGGTCGCCGCGCTGATCGGCGGTGTAGCGCAGGACCGCCGCCCAGAAACCGTCGATGTCGCCGAACTGGTACTTGATCGCACCCCACGTCGCGCCGATCTCGCGCGCGATCCGATTGCCCGACACCGCGTTCGGGTCGCCGGTGGCCAGGGCGGTGATCGCGGCGCGGATCATGCTCTCGCGCGTCGCGAGGCCGCGCTTGTTCGCGCGCCGCCCGGTCACCTCCACATCCGTCACGGGAGGCCAGTGTAGCCGGGCCGACCTCGGCCGACCAGTTTCGTAGAACCCTCTTGTATTGTTTCGTAGAGGCTTCTACGATCGGTGTCGCCGCGAGAACGCCTGCCCCGGGCGGCAACTGGAGGATGGATATGGCGAAGCCGACGCTGTCGATGGAGCCGACGGGCTGGTTCCAGGTGGCCTGGTCCCATGAGGTCGCGATCGGGGACGTGCGGACCATGAAGTACTTCGGCCGGGAGCTGGTGGCCTGGCGCTCGGCCTCGGGCGCGGTGTCGGTGTTCGACGCCTATTGCGAACATCTCGGGGCGCATCTCGGCTACGGCGGCCGGGTGGACGGGGAGAACATCGTCTGCCCGTTCCACGGCTGGGAGTGGAATCGCGAGGGCCGCAATGTGTGCGTGCCCTACGAGCGACATCCCAACCGGGGCAGGCGAATTCGCAGTTATCCGACCGTCGAGCGTAACGAGGCGATCTGGATGTGGCACGACATCGACGGTCGCGCACCGTATTTCGATGTTCCCGACATCTTCGCCGACTTCGACGACGACAAGACCGCGGCCGACTACTATCCGCCCTTCCCGGACGGCACGCTGTATCGCCAAGGGCTGGAACTGCATCCGCAGTACATCATGGAGAACGGCGTCGACTTCGCGCATTTCACCTACGTGCACAAGACGCCGTTCGTGCCCGAGTTCACCCGGCAGGACTTCGGCGGCCCGGTGTCCTACGTCGATTTCACCGTCGCCTTCGACGACACCCCGCGAGACGAGATCAACAGCGGGGTCGAGGCCATCAACGGCGGTCTCGGCGCCGCGGTCACCAAGAGCTGGGGCATGGTCGACAATCGCACGCTCTCGGCGGTGACCCCGGTCGACGACTCCACCTCCGACGTCCGGTTCACCGTCTGGATCGGCCGCAAACCCGGCGACGACCGCCCGCACATGACCGAATACGCGAAGACCATGGCGAGTTTCGTCATCGAGCAGTTCGAGGCCGACATCCACATCTGGGCCCATCAGCGCTACAGCGACCCACCGGCATTGTCCGGCAAGGAATTCGAGGGCTTCCGCGCCCTGCGAGCCTGGGCGGCCCAGTTCTATCCCGCGTCGAAAGGCGGCGGACGATGAGGGCACCGGAGAGGATCGGCTTTGAAAGGCGGTACCCGATGGCGGCACCGGAGAGGATCGGCGTCGAAAGGCGACACACCATGAGCACACCGGAGACGGTCGGCGTCGAAAGGCGGTACACCCCATGAGCACACCCGACAAGATCCGCGTATTCCAGGTCGCCACAGGCAATCTCGGTAGCGAGATGATCGGGCGCATTCGCGAGCATCCCGATCTCGAACTGGTCGGATTGCACTGCTACACACCGGAGAAGATCGGCCGGGACGCGGGGGAGATCGTCGGCATCGGGCCGATCGGGGTCGTCGCCACCGGAACCGTCGAGGAGATCATCGCGGCGCGGCCCGATGTGCTCACCTTCCACGGCGTGTTCCCCGACGAGGCGCTCTACGAGCGGGTGCTCGAGGCGGGCATCGACGTGGTCACGACCGCGGACTGGATCACCGGACACCACCGCGACCGCAATCATCCGCATCCGTCGGGCCGCCCGGTGAGCGAGGTCATCCGGGCCGCGTGCGAGCGCGGCAACGCGACGTTCTACGGCACCGGCATGAATCCCGGCCTGTGCCAGGTCCTGGGCATCGCGCACTCGGCGGACGTGGCCGAGATCGAGAACGTGACCGTCACCGAATCGGTGGACGTCTCCTGTCATCACTCGGTCGAGACGTGGAAGGCGGTGGGGTACGGCCGCCCGATCGACGATCCGACGATCCCGGACTCGCTCTACAAATACACCGCGGTCTTCGCCGATTCGGTGCAGCTGATGGCCGACGCGTTCGGGCTCGTGCTCGACGAGGTGACGTTCGGCTACGAACTCGGCGCGTGCACGAAGGACGTCGACCTGGGCTGGTACTTCCTGCCGAAGGGCTCGCTGGGCGCGAACTACATCAGATATCAGGGCCTGGTCGACGGCGTCCCGCGCGTGGAGACGCACCTCGAATGGCAGATGACCCCGCACACCGATCCCGCGTGGAACATCAAGGGCTGCTACATCACTCAGATCACCGGCGATCCCAGCATCTACAGCAAGCACATGATCTTCCCCAAGAAGGGATTCGATCTGTCCGACCCGGCGAACTTCGCCTCGATCGGCATGACCGTGACGGGCCTGCCCGCGCTGAACGCGATCCGCTCGGTCGTCGCCGCCCCGCCGGGCATCGTGACCAGTGCGGATCTGCCCTTGCGGGCGTTCGCGGGGCGCTTCAAACTCTGAGTGCTCAGACCTCGTCGCGGAACTGCTCGGCCCGGTGGGACAGCCGCTCGGCGAAAGTGTCCAGCCACGCGGCCGATTCGGGCTCGTCGCGGTCCTCGACGCGATACCGCACGCCCTTCGTGAGATAGGGCGTGCTCGCCCGCGTGACCTCGGGCTTGGCCTGCAACGCCACCAGCCGCACCGCCCAGGCGACATAGTCCCGCACGCCCATGCCCGCGCAGTCGGCCGCGTCGCTCAGGGCCAGCCAGTCGTCCTCGGTCACCGCCACCGATATTTCCTTGATCCCCATACATGTTCACGGTAGCCCCACCGGGCATGGGATGAGGGGACGAACAGGCCGGAAATAATGGGCTATTGACAGCGATAGTGCCCGCGCTCACACTTGTCGAGAAAGTTGACATGACTGTCACGTCATGAGTTGAGGAGGCGACGGTGCCTGATGTTCCCGACATGCGCGAGCTGGGCGGCAAGGTCAGCAACTGGGGGCGGTGGGGGAGTGACGACGAGCGCGGAACCACGAATCTCATTACCGCCGAACGGATTCGGGCTGCGGCGTCGTTGATCCGGACGGGTGAGACCTTCAAACTGGGCATCCCGCTCGACGGGGACGGGCCGCAGCCGGGTGGCCTGCGCATCAACCCGATTCGGCTCATGTCGGAGAACGGGCAGGAGCAGGTGCTGCCGGGCGGCTTCAAATGGGCCGACGATTTCGTGTTCATGCCGTTGCAGGCCGGGTCGCAGTACGACTCGCTGGCGCACGTGCACTACGACGACCGGCTCTACAACGGTCATCCCGGTGCGGGCGTGACGGTCAAGGGCGCCGACAAGTGCGGCATCCACACCCAGGCCGACGGCATCGCCGGGCGCGGCGTGCTGCTCGACATCGCGCGGGCGCGCGGCGTGGACTGGCTCGAGGCGGGGGAGGCGATCTCGCCCGAGGAACTCGAGGCGGTGGCCGCCGGGCAGGGCGTGACGGTCGGTGCGGGCGACATCCTGTTGATCCGCACGGGCTGGCGCAAGAAGTTCGTGACCGATCGGGACGCGGCCGGGTTCATGGCCGGGGAGCCCGGGTTGAGCCTGGCGTGTGCGGGTTGGCTACGGGAACGCGATGTGGCCGTGGTCGGTTCGGACAACTGGGCGGTCGAGGTGATGCCCGGCGAGCATCCCGGCGGCGCGTTCGAACTGCACATGGTGCTCATCCGCGACATGGGCATGACACTGGCGGAGATGCTCGATTTCGAGGAGTTGTCGGCGGCATGCGCGGTCGACGGGCGGTGGGATTTCTTCTACGCCGGTCCCCCTTTGCAATTCACGCGCGGGGTCGGCTCGCCGATCAATCCGCTAGCGATCCGATAGGAGTGGGCGGATGCTGATCGGGGATATCGTCGAGTACGGCGCGCGCAAACATCCGGATCGGATCGCGGTGCGATTCGAGGACGAGGCGATCGACTATCGGGGGTTGTGCGAGCGCGCTCGCCGGCTCGCCAACGCGTTGCTCGGGGTGGCCGCGCCGGGGGATCGGGTGGCGATCCTGTCGGGGAATTGCGCGCGGTATCTGGACTGCTATTACGGCGTGCCGATGGCGGGAATGGCGTTGACCATCCTCAACTTTCGGCTGCATTCGGAGCAGATCGTCGCGCTCATCACGCATTCGGGGGCGCGCGTGCTGATTGTCGCGCCGGAGTTCGCGGGCATGGTCGCGGCGATTCGCGAGCGGATTCCGTCGGTGACCACCGTCGTGTCGATGGGCCCGGCGGAGGGGACGCTCGGCTGGGCCGAGTTCGTGGGCGCGGCCTCGGTGCGGGCGCCCGCGGTGCGGCCCGACCCCGACGATACGGCCTGGTTGGTGTACACGAGCGGGACGACCGGCGCGCCGAAGGGGGTGATGCTGTCGCACCGCAATCTGCTCGCCGGGGTCACCTCGTCGGCATTGCAGTGGGGGATTCCGGAGGAGACGGTGTTCCTGTTCTGCTTTCCGCTGTGTCATGTCGGCGGGTATGTCGTGCTGGTGAATCATCTGCTCGGGGCGACGGTGGGAATCCTTCGGGCATACGACAATTCGACATTCCTGCGGCTGGTCGACGAATGGCAAGTCACCCAGACCGGGCTCGCGCCGACGATGATCAATTTCCTGCTGCGGGATCCGGAGCTGGACAAGCATTCGATGGAGACATTGCGGGCGATCGGATACGGCTCCTCGGCGATTCCGGCGGCGGTGCTGCGCGAGGGGCTGGAGCGGTTCGGCTGCGATTTCTATCAGGGCATGGGCATGACCGAACTGGCCGGGAACGTTCTGCATCTGGACGAGGCGGCGCATCGCCGGGCCGCCGGGGGTGAGACGCATCTGCTGGCCTCCGCCGGAAAACCCATGCGGCTGGCCGATATTCGCATCGTCGACGACGAATTCCGCGACGTGCCCGCGGGTGCGATCGGGGAGATGATCGTGCGTGCGGATCAGGTGATGACCGGGTACTGGAACGAGCCCGAGGCGACGGCCGCGGCCTTCACCGACGGCTGGTTCCACACCGGCGACCTGGTGCGCCGGGACGAGGAGGGCTTCGTCTACATCGTCGACCGCAAGAAGGATCTGATCATCAGCGGCGGCGAGAACGTCTCCTCACTCTCGGTCGAACAGGCCCTCTACCGCCTCCCCGCCGTCGCCGAGGCCGCCGCCATCGGCGTCCCCGACGACACCTGGGGCGAAATCGTCTGCGCCGTAGTCGTCCTCCGCGACGGCGCCACCGCCTCCGCCGCCGACATCATCGAAGCCTGCCGAGACCACCTCGGCAGCTTCCAACTCCCCCGCCGAGTCGAATTCGTCCAAACCCTCCCCCGAAACGTCACCGGCAAAATCCTCAAACGAGCCCTCCGCCAACAGTTCACCTAACCCAGCCGCACTCTTTATCCGAATCCGCACCCTTTACATGGCCCTGTAAGGGGTGCGGATCCCAACAAAGGGTGCGGCTGGGTTGGTCTGGCGGGGAGGTTGTAGGGCCTGTCAGAGGAGGGCTTGGGCTAGGGTGCGCCAGTGGGGCATGGCGGATTCGCCTGGGGGAGTGCCGATTACCTGGATGGTGACGTGGGTGGCGCCTGCCTTCAGGTGGGCTCGAAGTTTTTCGGTGATGGTGTCGGGGGTGCCCCAGAAGACGAGGTCGTCGACGAGGCGGTCGCTGCCGCCGTGGGTGACGTCGTCCTCGGTGTAGCCGAGGCGGCGGTACTTGGCGACGTTGAAGGGGGTGGTGAGGTAGAGGTGGAGGTGTTCGCGGGCCTTGGCGCGGGCGGTGGTGGGGTCGGATTCGAACAGGACCGCGTGTTCGACGCCGAGGAATGCGTTGGGGCCCAGGATCTCTCGGGCCTGGGCGGTGTGGTCGACGGTGACCTTGTAGGTGTGCGCACCCGCGGCGCGATCGCGGGCCTGGGCGAGCATCTTGGGGCCGTAGGCGGCGAGGACGCGGGGGATCGGCCGCCCGTCCGCGAGCTTGTCGAGCTCATCGAGGTAGCCGGAGACGGCGGCGAGGGGCTTCACGCCCGGCAGCCCGTCGCCGAGACCGAGGCCGAGGACGTGGCGGCCCGGATAGGCGTCGGCGAGCAGCCGGGCGGCGCCGTGGGTGGCCACGGCCGTGCGCTCGCCGATCTTGGCTATGGCATTGACGATTCGGATGCGGCGGCTGGCGGCCAGCAGCAGGCCCGCGTGGGTGAACGCCTCGCGGCCGCCGACCTCGGGAAACCAGAAGCTCGGCCAGCCCAGATCCTCCAGTTCCTGGATGTCGTCGCGCACCCGCGCGGGCGAGCGGTGCTCGAAATCCCAGGTGTAGATGCCGAATCGGCCCAGATCGAGCCCGTCGGTCGTGGTCATCGGGTGACTCCTCGGCGTGATGAATCGTTGTATCGGAAAGTCTCGATGTATCGTAGCATCGGAAATTGTCGATATGAAGCCGAGTCGGGCATCAGCGTCGAATCCGCTTGCGACTCAGAGGTTCCGGCCGAGCTCGGCGACCAGTTCGGCAATCCGCCGCTCGTCGCGCTGATAGTGAGTCCACTTCCCGACACGAGTCGACCGCACCAACCCCGCGCGCTCGAGCTCCGCCATGTACGCCGAAACCGTCGACTGGGCGAGCCCAACCTTGGCCTGGATATGCGTCACACACACCCCGACCTCATGAGGATCGGCGATCGCCCCGTCGAGAACGAAGTTCCGCTCCGGATCCCGCAGCCATTGCAGCAGTTGCAAGCGCAGCGGATTGGCGAGCGCACGCAGGGCCTGAGTGAGGCGCGGGTCGGGTGGAGACTTCTCCATACGGGGCAGTATAGGGGCGGGGCACTGACAATTCGAAGAATGTCGATGTGACCTTGGCTGGTTTCGGGGCTGACGCCGAGGCCAGGGGCCGCGCGATCGGCCAGAATCGTGGGGAGACAGGCCGCGGGAATTCCATAGGTGCGCCGGGCTTTGGAGTGCGCGGGCGACGGGCGCACCCTCACTCATGCCTCTGCGTCTGCGGCGGGGTGACTGACGGGCGCACCCTCACTCGTGCCCCGGCCACGGAGGCGCGGGTCAACAGGCGCACGGCAACCCACGCCCCCGATGGTCCTCCCGCGTCAGTGCACGCTGCGCGGCTGGGGTGCGACCGGGCCGGACCGCTGGTCGGTCTCGTTCGTCGAGTCGTTCCTCTGGGTCCCGAGCCCGGAGCTGTCGGTCTGCGGCTCGGGCTCGGTCGGGCCCCGGTGGTCCCGCGTGTTGTCGTTCCGGGAGCGGCCGTCGATCGGTGCGTCGTTCCGCGCCGGGGCGTTTCCGGCTCCGATCGCGTCTTCCGCGCCGTCGTCGTCGCCCTGTCGAACGGAAACGAGGGCACCTCGAACGAGGTCTCCGCCTTGCGCGGGAATGATTCCGCTCGCTACGAAATCGTCGTCATCGTCGTCTTGCGCGAGAATGATTCCGCTCGCCACGAGGTCGTCGTCATCGTCGTCCTGCGCGGGAACGATCGCACCGGAGACGAGTTCGTCGCCGTCATCGTCCTGAACCGGAACAGCCACGCCCGGAACGGAATTCGCGAAGGCGCCCCCAGCCGGAGCGGCGAGAACGACGAGACCGGCCGCCCCGATGGCGAAAACAGTGCGGATCCTCATGCGTAACCCCTTCTCTCGATCGAACATCGGATCGGGAAGTGAAGACCATGCACCAGCGACACTAAACAACATGATCTTGATCCCCCACCCCCTATCAAGATCGTTACCGTTTCGAGTTTCGCGAACCCAGCCGCACCTTTTATTCGAATCCGCACCCCTTGCAGGGCTCTACAAAGGGTGCGGATTCGGATAAGGGGTGCGGCTGGGGTGGGTGAGATGGTGGGGGTTGGTGATTTGGAGGCGGGTTTTGATGGCTGTGGAGGTGGTTCGGCGGACTTGGGGGTCGGTGTAGGGGAGGGTGCCGTTGTGGAGGCGGGTGGCGAGGGTTTGTTCGGAGTCGCAGCCGAGGGTGGTGAGGAGGGTTTGCACCGTGGTGGTGGGGGTGGGGCCGGAGTGGAGTTCTCGGGTCGCGGTCGACAGGAGGGTGGTGCAGACGCGGAGGAGGTAGCGTTCGCGCGGGGCGAGGGTGGGGGCTATGTCGGTGGTGAGGGTTTCGGTTACGAGGGTGAGGATTTCGTCGAGGGTGGGGCGGTCGTGGACGGTGGCGGTGGGGGTTTCGCCCGTGATCTCTCGGGCCTCCGCGTCGGTCGGTGCCGGGTGGGGAGCGAGGTCGGCCGAATCATCGAAGAGGTCGAGCGCGATCAACAAGTCGTACTCGGACTCGCACACACGCCGTCCGATCGCGGCCAGTTCCAGGGAATGTTCCCGACCACTGAAGTGCCGATCGGCCTGAAACATGCTGAGAATCAACCATTTCAGCGTGCCGAACGCCTCCCACCAATGGAGTTCTTCGGCTGCGGGGCGGATGCCGGTGATCCGCTCGTACCCGTCCAGGAGCTGCGTTCTGGTCCCGATCCCCGCGACGGGGGCGGGGCCGCCGAAGCGCCAGGCGCGGACGCACAGCCAGCCGAGGTCCTCCATGGGATTGCCGAGGTGGGCCAGCTCCCAGTCCAGCACCGCGCGGACGCCGGTCGGCGCGATGAGGAAGTTCCCCAGGCGAAAGTCGCCGTGTACCAACGTTTTCGGGCGCACAACAGGAAGATGGTCCCGCAGCCAGAGCAGACCCATCTCGACAGCCGGGCGGGGCTGGCCGAGGTCGCGGTAGACGCGTTCGATCTCGTCGAGGGGATCGGCGTCGGTCAGCATGGTCAGCGTATCGGTCGGCGTGCGATGAATCCGGCCGAGGATCTCACCCAGGTCACCGGCCAGCCGCTCGCGGACGGGAGCGTACGCCGGATCCCGTTGCAGCTTACGGGGAATCGACTCGCCGTCGACGTATTCCATCAACAGATACGGCGCATCGATCCCCGGAGCGGTGTCACCGGCCGCCAGCACGGCGGGCACGGGGACACCCGCCGCGGCGGCGGCCCGTAGACAGGCCGCCTCCGCGCGCATCCGATTCGCGTCGCCGTGGCCGGGCGGATCGCGGCGCAGCACCGCCCGTACCGAACCGGCTTCCACCCCGTACACCTGTCGACTGGCGCCGCCGGTGAACTGCCGGACACTCACCTCGCCGACCGAACGCCCCAGTGCCGCAGCCAGAATCGCGCGGACATCCTCGGCCATCAGTTCCACGGCGCGGCCTCCGGCGAACGCAGCAGCCGACGTGCGGTCGACATCCGATGCACCTCGTCGGGCCCGTCGTAGATCCGCGCGTATCGCGCCTGCCGATACATCCGCTCCAGCGGCGTATCGGCGGTCAGCCCCAACGCCCCGTGCACCTGAATCGCCCGGTCGATCACATTGTGCAGCATCCGCGCACCCCAGAACTTGATCAGCCCGACCCGCACCCGGTAGTCCTCCCCGGCGTCCATGGCGCGCGCCGCGTCGAGGGTCATCAGTCGCGCGGCGTGGATCTCGGCGGCGGATTCGGCGATGTACCGGTGGATTTCGCCCTTTTCGGCCAGCGGGGAACCGTGCGCGTACCGGGTGTTCGCCCGGTCGCACATCAACTCGAAGGCGCGCTGGGCCTGCCCGAGCCAGCGCATGCAGTGGAAGATGCGGCCGGGTCCGAGTCGGTCCTGTGCGATCACGAAGCCCTTGCCGCGCTCGCCGAGCAGATTGGCAACGGGCACACGGACATTCGTCAGACGAACCTCGTAGTGATCGCTGGGATCGTGGCCCATGGTCGGGATCGCGCGCACGATCTCGAAGCCGGGCGTGTCGGTCGGCACGATGATCGCGCTGATCCGCGCGTGCCGTGGCACGGACTCGTCCTCGGTGCGCGCGAAGACCGTGCAGTAGGCAGCCTGCGCCACCCCGGTCGTGAACCACTTGTGCCCGTTGATGATCCAGTGCTCGCCGTCGAGTTCGGCGCGGGTCTCGATGAGCGTCGGATCCGAACCCGCGACCTCCGGTTCGGTCAGCCCGACCGAGGGCAGGATGTCCCCGGCCACCATGGGTGGAATCCAGCGCCGCCGCTGCTCCTCGGTTCCGTGCCGGTACAGCATCAGCGTGTCCTGCATGGACACCGACCCCACCGCCAGCTGCCCGAACTCCGAGCGCCCGATCACCTCGTTGAGATACACGAAATCGAGAAACGGCACACCCCCGCCGCCGAGTTCGGCCGGATGCCCGAGCGCCCACAGCCCCAGCTCCTTCGCCCGTCCCCGCAGCCTCTCCAGCTCGGGCCCGCCGTCCTCGCCCGCCAGCGCCGCCTCCCGTGGTATCACCTCGTCATCGATGAAATCCCGCATCCGCGAGATCATTTCGACCAGCTGCCCCTCAGGCCGCGTCCCACCGCTCATCACTGCTCCTGCTCTCCAGCGGCGACCACCACCGAATCCCGCTTCGAATGAAATATTCTGTACCCGAACGAATCTCGGTGCGGCCCGTGCCGCACTTGGCACAGCGATTCAGCGCCCCCTCCCACCCGCCACAGCCCGCAACGCACTCGTAGCCGCCGAATCCACATACTCCTCGATCCGCACGATCCGCCCCTCCCGCACCCGCACGAACAAACACGCCGGAACCTCCAGCGCCCCATGCCCGGCCAGCCGCCCCCGCAGCACATGCTGCTGCGCGAAGCCATCCGGCAAAGGGTGGCGCCGAATGTCCTCGTAGCGAAGGTCTTCCACCGTCCGCGAGAGCCAGCGCAGCACGCGGAGGTTCTCGGCGACGGTCTGTTCGGCGTTGTCGTCGTTGTGCCAGATGCGCGCGTCGGGGGCGTACAGTTCGGTCAGTGTGGCGACGTCACCGGCGCTGACGGCGGCGAAGAAGCGGTCGGCCAGTTCGTCCATGAGGGGACCTCCTCCGAGGCGATGCGGGGGTTCAGCGCTCGGGGCGGGGGACCAGGCGGCCGCCGGCGGCGAGCAGGTTGCTGTCGGCGGGGCGGCCGAGCAGGCGTGAGATGAGTTGTGCCGCGGCGAGAGTGCGGTCCAGATCGATGCCGGTGCGGATGCCGCCGTCCTCGAACAGGTAGACCAGTTCCTCGGTCGCGATATTGCCGCTCGCGCCGGGCGCGAACGGGCAGCCGCCGATGCCGCCGGTGGAGGCGTCGAAGCGGCGCACCCCGTGGCCGTAGGCGGCCCAGGCGTTGGCCAGACCCTGGCCGCGCGTGTTGTGCAGGTGGATGCCGAGATCGACCTCGGGCGCGACCGCGCGCACCCGATCGAGCACGTCGCCGGTGCGGACCGGCGTCGCGGTGCCCACGGTGTCGGCGACCGAGAGCGTGTCCGCGCCGGAAGCCAGTGCGCGCCCGGCGATCTCGGCCACCCGCTCGGGCGGGGTGCGGCCGTCGAACGGGCAGTCGAACGCGATGGCGACGATCACCTCCAGCTCACCGCCCGCCTCGTGGACGAGGTCGGCGATCGGCGCGATGAGCGCCACCGACTCCGCGCTGGTGCGGCCGACGTTCGCGCGGCTGTGCCCGTCGGAGGCCGACACCACGTATTCGAGGCGGGTCACCCCGGACGCGAGGGCGCGCCGCACCCCGCCGAGCCCGGCAACCAGCGCCGAGAACTCCACCCCGGGCCATTGAACCAGTTGCGCCGCAACGGCTTCCGCGTCGGCCAGCGCCGGGATCGCGCGCGGTGAGACGAACGAGGTGACCTCGATGCGCGGCACCCCGGTCGCGACCAGCGCGTCGATGAACTCGAGTTTGGCCTCGGTCGGCAGCGGCCGCTCGATCTGCAATCCGTCGCGCGGTCCGACCTCGCGAATGACGATATCGATGCTCATGCGATCGTCCCCTCTGCCCGCAGGGCCGCGATGCGCTCGCCGTCGTAGCCCAGCAATTCGGTCAAGACCTCCTCGGTGTGCGTGCCCGGCCGGCTCGCCCCGCCCCACCGCACCCCGCCCGCGGTCTCGCTGAGCCGCGGCACCACGCCAACACCCTTCGCGGGCACCGGATCGTGCTCGGGATCGCCCGGCGGATGCGAGGGATCGGTGTGGTCGACGAAGATATCGCGCGCGTTGAACTGCGGATCGGCCATCACCTCCGCGACCGTGTTCACCGGACCCGCGACCACCCCGTGCGCGGCGAGCAGCTCGATGAGTTCGGCGGCGGTGTACCCGGCCGCCCACTCGGCGATCATCTCGTCGAGTTCGTCCTGATGCTCCCCGCGGGCGGAATGGTCGGCGTAGCGCGGGTCCGACGCCAGTTCGCTACGGCCCATGGCGGTCGCCAGCCGGGCGAAGACCGTGTCCTGATTGGCCGCGATGATCACCCACAATTCGTCCTTGGCGCGATACAGATTCGACGGCGCGACCCGATCGAGTCGCGTGCCCGACGGCTGCCGGACGTGGCCGGTCTTGTGGTAGTCGGGAATCGTCGACTCTTGGATGGCGAGCGCGGCCTCGGTCAGCGCCGCGTCCACGATCTGCCCGCGCCCGGTGCGTTCGCGCACCAGCAGGGCCGCGAGCACACCCTGGAAGGCGAACAGTCCGGCGAGGCTGTCCCCGAGCGACAGTGCGATGCGCGGCGGCGCCTGCCCCGGAAACCCGTTGAGGTGCCGCAGACCGCTGATGCCCTCGGCCACCGAGGCGTATCCGGGCCGCGACGCGTACGGCCCGGTCTGCCCGTAGCCGGAGACGCGGGCCAGCACCAGGCCCGGATTGCGTTGCGCCAGAACGTCATAGCCGATGCCCCAGCGTTCGAGGGTGCCCGGCCGGAAGCTCTCCACCACCACATCGGCACCGGCGGCGAGTTCCAGGAAGACCGCGCGGCCCGCGTCGGTGCGCAGATCCAGGCTCACACAGCGTTTGTTGCGCGCGTGCACGGTCCAGAAGTACTGGTGCCCGCCCTGGGCCTGGCCCCAATCCCGCAGCGGGTCGGGCCGATCCGGCGCCTCGATCTTGATCACGTCCGCGCCGAGATCGCCGAGCAGGCGACCGCAATAAGGGCCCGCGATGAGCGTGCCGAGTTCGAGGACGCGATATCCGTCGAGGGGTCCGGCGAGTACGGAATGCGATGTCACGGTGCCTCCAGTCCGAGCGCGGCGACCGACATCCGGTCGAGCGTGTCCAGCAGTGCCGCCTCGTCGGCGTCCTCGCCCTGGATCAGCCACAGATACAACGAGTGGTCGACCATGGCCGACATCGCCCGCGCCGCCAGCTCCGGGTCGAGTTCGGGCCGGACCAGGCCCTCGCGCTGCCAGCGGGCGATGGCCCGCGCGGTGCGGTCGATGAGCTGACGGCGATGCTCGTGGCGCAGCCGGCGGAACTCCTCGTTGAAGGTCGCGACCTGTTCGACGATCGCCATCATCCGCGCGTTGCGCCGATACGCCTGGTAATAGGACCGATTCGCGGCGATCAGGCGCGCGGCGGGGGACAGGTCGGCCGCGGTGGGTTCGCGGCGGTGCATGTCCTCGAACAGGCGGGTGCTCAACTCGCCGAAGACGTGTTCCTTGGATTCGAAGTAGCGGTAGAAGGTGCCGTAGGAGACGCCTGCCTCCTGCGCGATCAACTCCACCCGGGTGTCGAGGAAGCCGACGTCCTCGAAGACCTTGCGCGCGGCGTCGAGCAGCGCGTCGCGCGTCTTGCGACCCCGGGCGGTCAGGGTGTCGACCGCGGCGGGGGCGCTATTGACAGATGACTTCGGCACGGCTCAGACTATCCAACAAACATGACATGACTGTCAAGTCAGTTGAGGGGACGGCATGTCGCCCCGAGCGGAAGGAACGCCATGAACGCGAACCCCGAATACGAGCTCCGCGGGATCAACCATCTCGCGCTGGTGTGTTCGGATATGCGCAGGACCATCGAATTCTATTCGGGGACACTCGGTATGCCGTTGATCAAGACTATCGAACTGCCCGGTGATCTGGGGCAGCACTTCTTCTTCGACTGCGGCGGCGGGAACACGCTGGCGTTCTTCTGGCTGGCCGACGCACCCGACGCCACGCCGGGCCTGGCCGCGCCCAAGGGGCTGCCCGACGAGGGGGAGCTGGTGAGCGGGGTCGGGTCGATGAATCATGTGGCGTTCGCGGTGCCGCCGGAGCGGTTCGACGAGTACCGGGAGCGGCTGGCGGCGAAGGGGGTCAAGGTGAGTCGGGTGCTCAATCACGACGACAGTCCGCGGGGGGTGTCGCGGGAGGTGCATCCGGGGACGTTCGTGCGGTCGTTCTACTTCCAGGATCCCGATGGGGTGCTGCTCGAATGCGCCTGCTGGACACGGGAATTCACCGAGGACGACGTCGCCCACGAACCGAAGACCGCCGCCGACCGCCGGGTTCCGGCGCAGCGCTGAGAGGAGTTCCCCCATGCCGCGTCTTCGCGAGGTTCCCCGCGCCGAGGTGACCGACGAGCGGATCCTGTTCTACTACGACCGGCTGTTCGGGCCCGACAAGGATCCGGCCGTCGACCACGGCACCGTGCACGGCACGCCCGGCGACTGGTGGACGGTGTTCGCGCAGTCGCCCGACGTCTTCCGGCACGCGGTGCGCGGATTCGCCTTGTACCGCAACGCGACTCTCGATCCGGCGCTGCGCGAACTCGGGCAGAGCCGGGCGGGGTACGCGCGCGGCAGCCAGTTCGTGTTCTCCCAGCACTGCAAGCAGATGCGGTCGCTGGGCGTGGCGGAGGAGAAGATCGCCGCGATCCCGCACTGGCAGGTCGCGGACTGCTTCTCCGAACTCGAACGCGCGGTGCTGGCCTACACCGACGGTCTGGTGCTCGACGGGGGCCGGGTGCCCGACGCGGTGTTCGCGGTGCTGAAGGCGCATCTCGGCGATGCGGAGATCCTGCAACTGACCTACATCACCGCGATGTACGACATGCACGCCACCCTGTGCCGGGCGCTGCGCCTGGAATTCGACGATCGGCCCGAACTCGTCGAGGAGGTGCGGATCCCCGACGGGATGGAGATTCGCGATCTGTCCGCGGATCTGTCCGGGGGACAATAGGTTTCACCAGCGGGTCTCGTCGCCGGAGAAGTCGATTTGCGCCGCCGCGTTCGCGATCGCGGTGACCATGCCGGTGCCGATCGGGCCGGTGGAGTCGAGCAGGGTGGCCGTGCCGACGGAGACGCCGTTGTCGGTGAGGTGGGTTTCGGCCCGCAGGCCGATGCGGTCGCCGACGGGGAGGCGGTCGAGGGCGACGGTGAGGTCGGCGTTGATGTAGCCGATGCCCGCCGAACCCCAGTTGGTGACCAGGCTGGTGGATTCGGCGGCGATCACGGCCTGCACGAACGGGCTGCGCTCCTCGCCCTCCACCGCGCCGAGCGGCACCGCCCACAGCTCCTTGCGGCCCGCGTTCTGGTGCTCGCTCATGGTGGTGGACCAGTCGTGATCGCTGTGGTACCACCAGTCCAGGCCGGAGTCCGCGGGCGGGGTGAACGGATGCTCGGAGTGCCACTCCGCCCCGGGCGGGGCCTCGGCGGCACGCAACTGAACCAGGCGGGCCTGAGCCACCTCGACCTCGCCCTGGCACACCCGGGCCGCGGCGATGTGAATACGCCGCCCGGACCGGATCACCTCCGTGTGCACCTCGAGCGGCTGCCCCTTGGCCGCCTTGAACAGGTCGATGGTGAACCGCGCCGGAATGAACCCGGCCAGCCCGTGCGCGTGTTCGAGCGAGCGCGCGGCGGCGGCGCAAATGGCGGGTCCGTTGAGCATGTCCGCCCCCCACCGGCCGTACGCCCACTTCCGCGGGAGATACCGGCCGTCGTCATCGAGCGTGAACATGGAGGGCATGTCTGTCATACGCCCATAGTGGCGTATGTCCAGAGGGTGCCCGTTGCGGGCCGGGTGGAAGGCGACGTATGTCCGAAAGGGCGCCTGCCGTGGGCGAAGTGGAAGACGGCGTATGTCCGAGGAGCCTGTCGTGGGGGCGGAAGGGCGCGTACGTCCCGAGGGAGCCGGGCGGTGGGTGGCCTTCCGCTCGTTCCTCATGGACAGGCCGGGCGGGTGGGTATATCCGGGGTGGGGGTGTCGCCCGGGAGGGGCACGGTGAGGAAGCGGGGGCGGTAGACGGTGATGTCGCGGTAGACGTCGCCGCCGGGGGCGGTGTCGAGGCTGTTGACGTTGTAGGAGACGACGAGGGTTGTGGGCGTGGAGAATTCGGGGTGGGCGTGGGCGTTGTAGGTGTATACGTCGGGGTCGTGGTAGGTGCCGGAGGGGCCGGTCTCCGGGGTGACGTAGAGCGTGGTGTCGGGGCCGAAGGGGCCCGTCGGCGCGGTGGCGAAGCGGGCGTAGAGGTGGTCGCCGAGGCGGTCCTGCATGGTGATCAGCGCGTAGCGGCCGGGGGCGAGGCGGTGGACCGAGAATTCGGCCGAGACGTCGCTGGTGATCCGGGCCGAATCCGCCTCGGACGCCGACCAATTGCGCCCCGTCCAGAACGCGAACCGGCCGCGCAGATCCGCTCCCTCGACGCGGGCGACGTGCACGTACTTGTGGCCCTCGGCGATCTCCACGCCGTAGACGTAGGTCCAGCCGTCCTCGGGCCAGACCCATTGCCCCCATTGGATGCCGCGCCCGCGCGGCAGTGGGGTGACCGAGAGCGGCCGGGACGGATCGTCGGCGTCGAAGCGCGCCACCGACGCCCCGACGAAGGCGATATCGAGCGCGCCCGGCCCCGACGGCCGCCATTCGGTGAGCGGAATCTGAAGCGCCCCACCGAGATACGTGGCCGCGCCCAACCAGAACCAGTGCGCGTCGTCGGCGGGACGCAGGAGTGAGTCCGGCCGGTCCGCCGTGCTGCCGACGATCGTGCTGAACTCCCCGCCGGGCCCGCGCACGATCAGGGAGTTGTGCACGAACGCGGCCCCCGCGGGCCGGGCCGGCGGCATGACTGGGGACAGGAAGGTGTCGGAGAACGCGAAAACCGTACGGCCCCCGGGCAATTCGGCCGACCAGGTGGAATCCCCGCCCGTCCAGCCGCGTCGCGAATCCCCGTACCGACCCAGCGCCGCGGTCAGGCAGGTGAGCGGCCGCGCCCCGTCGCTGAGATCGGCGTGCGGCCTCGGCCACGGCATGAACAGTCCGAGGCCGAGAACCGCCACGACACCGACCACGAGCACCCGGAACACACCGGATGCCCGCGGTCGGCCCGGCACGCGCGGGCTCAGCCCGCCAGGCGCGCGTCGATGGCCCGGATGATCGCCGGACGCAGCTCGTCGGCGCGGATGATCGCGTCCACCGAACCGACCTCCACCGCGCGCTGGATGCTGTGCACCCGGTCGAACTCCGCGGCGACCTCACCGAGCTTCTCGGCGCGCACCGACGAGCGGACCTCGTCGAGTTCGGCCGACAGCGCGGCGCGATCCGCGCCCGACGCGCCCGCGACCCGGGCCTCCAGCTCCCGCACCCGGGAGTCGGCGGCGGTGCGGGTGTCGACCTCGCCGGAGAACACCACGGCCGCGGCCGGGGCGCCGCCGAGCACCGAGGCGAACGAGCCCTCGATGGCGAGCACCGTCATATTCGGGTTCAGCGTCTTGGAGAACACCACGAACGCGCCGCCGTGGTAGCGCGAGATCACGCAGAACACGATCGGACCCTCGAAATTCACGATGGCCCGGCCGATTTCGGCGCCGTACTCCAATTGCAGCTTGCGCAGCGACTCCGGCGAGCCGTCGAAGCCCGACAGGTTCGCCAGCACCACCAGCGGCCGGTTGCCGCTGGCGCTGTTGATCGCCCGCGCGGCCTTCTTCGACGACTGCGGGAACAGCGTGCCCGCGGTGTAGGTGTCGGGGCCGTCGGTCGGGGTGAACCCGCGCCGCGGCACGCTGCGCGACTCGATGCCCAACAGGCACACCGGGATTCCGCCCAGATGCGCGTCCTGCACCACCGCCGTCTCCGCGTCGGCCATGCCCGCCCAGCGCTCCAGCGTCGGATGATCCTGGTCGGCCAGCGCCCGCATCACCGTGCGAATGTCGAAGGGCTTCTTGCGATCCGGGTTGGCGGTCGCGGAGAAGATCTCGCCGACGGTGGTGAAATCGCTGCCGTCGATGACGTGCGGGAAGGTCGACACGTCGCGGTCGATCGGGTCGCTGGTCGCCGCCCGCCGCGGGCCCTGCTCGCCGGGGGCGATGTAGGTGTGGTCGTAGTGCGACATCAGGATGCCGCGCGCCGCGGTGAGGTTCGGCGCCCAGTACTGACCCTGCCCGTTGGGGCCCATCACGCGGTCGTAGCCGCCGATGCCGAAGTTGTCCTCGGCCGACACGCCGCCGGAGAAGTCCAGCGCCTGCTTGCCGGTGAGCACCATCGCCGACTCGGGGGTCATGATCAGGATGCCCTTGGTGTGCATCAGCATGGTGGCCTCGGCGTTCCAGTACGGCTGCGCGCCGACGTTGATGCCGGAGACCACGATGTTGATCTCGCCGCCGTCCTGGGTGAACTCGACGATCCGCTTGAGCGCGGCCGCGACCCAGTCCATGTTCTCGGTGCCGGACTTCATCGAGATCCGCGCGCCCGAGGACAGCGCGTACCACTCCAGCGGCACGCCCATCCGCTCGGCCAGATCGAGCGCGGCGATCACCCGGCGGCACTCCGGCTCCGACAGCGCGCCCAGCGACTTCGTCGGATCGCCCAGCAGCACAACGCGTTTCACGCCCTCGGGGTGGCGTTCGGTCGGGGTGCTGACCACGCCCGCGACCATGGCCGCGGTGTTGCGGCCCTTGGGGCGGTCCACCGGGACCAGCGCGTGCTCGGCGTCGAGGTCGTATTCGGTGAATTCGCCCAGCGCCGAGGTCAATTCGTACGGGTAGACGGTGTTGCGGCTGCTGGCGCGCAGCACCTTTTGCCGGTACTCGTCGAGCGGTTCGACGGCCTCGTCGGTGCGGTCGGTGACGGTCACCTGGGTGCCGCCGGTGGTGTCGAAGGAGATGCGCACGGCGACCTTGACCAGTTCGCCGGTCCGCTCGTCGCGCTGGCGCGCGATGATGAGGATCTCCTCGAGGCCCGCGCCCACGGTCGCCGGTTCGATGCGCCCGACGATCGTCTCGAACTCCTCGGCGGTGAGGTCGATCGGCGGCCAGATGTACATGACGATCCGGTTGGTGTGCAGCCGCCGGTTCGACGGCCGCCGCGACTGCGCCCGGCGGATGGAGTCGATGCAGGTGGCGATGGTGCCCTCGGCGGTCGGCAGGGAGAGCAGGCGGCCGTCGTGTTCGCGCAGCGCGGCCAGGTCGCGCACCTGGGCGAAGGCGATCAACCGCTCGTCGGCCGGATTCTCCTTGGCCACACAGCGATACAGGTACACCTCGTCGTTGTCCGAGGACGGCAGCCGGTGCAGATCGAACTTGCGCAGCCGCTTCATCTGCATCCGCTCCGCGATGTACGGGTGCAGGCCGCGGATGAGGCGCTCCTCGGCCATGCCCGTGGCCGAGGGCCGGAAGGTGAAGTGGTGGTGCATGACCGCGCCGCCGCTGCCCGCGACGGTGGCGGTGATGCGGTGCACCTGGTTGGGCAGCGTGCGCGCGCCGAGCACGTCCTGGAGGGCGGCGGCCATCGCGTCGAAGTCCTCGGGCTGGCCCTCCCAGCTGAGGTAGATGT
The DNA here is from genome assembly GCF_042874315.1 of Nocardia sp. NPDC004068. Taxonomy (NCBI): domain Bacteria; kingdom Bacillati; phylum Actinomycetota; class Actinomycetes; order Mycobacteriales; family Nocardiaceae; genus Nocardia; species Nocardia sp. NPDC004068. The sequence continues at coordinate 157,172 of NZ_JBIAMW010000009.1, read as the reverse complement.
CGGCCTCGATGGAGACCGCGCCGGTGGCCAGTTCGGTCAGCCCGCGCACCGCGGAGTCGAGCGCGTCGAAGGCGACCGCGGCCGAGACCAGGGTGACCCCGCGACGTTCGGCGATGACGAAGGTGCAGCCGCCGACCTCCTGGGTGCGGACATCGGCCAGGCCCTTGTTGCCGTAGTAGCGGCGGGTCAGCACCTCGAGCATGACGGTGTTGTCCGGGTTGCCGCGCACCAGGCGCTGGCCGAGCAGCCGGACCAGGGGCTCGGTGCTGCGGACCATATCGGAGATGCGCTCGGCGCGATCCGGGCTGTCCGGGTGGGCGTCGAGGTGGCTCAGATGCTTGCGGACGTTGGTGTACACGCGGGCGCGGTTGCGGCGCAGCAGCGGCTGGCCGAACCAGGAGTAGACCAGCCCGCGGGTGAGGTCGGCGATCACGGGGAAGCGGACCTGCGTGGCCGCGACCAGACGCTCGAGGCCCAGGCCGACCGGCTCGCGCAGCGCGCGGTCCGGCACCGGCTCGGACAGCCATTCGCGCAGCAGCGTGGTGACGACGGTGACGGTGTCCGAGGGCCGCTGCTGGGCGAGGAAGATGCGGAACACCGCGCCCTCGAGATCGGGGGTGCGGTCGAGCTCCGTAATGCCGTAGTGCCCAAGGGCTTTCGCGAGCTTGGCGCGGTAGGACTCGGGCAGCCCGGCCCGTTCGACGTCGAGGCTCTGCAGGTAGGTGTGGAAGTACTCGCGCGCGCTGTGCACGTGGCCGTGCGTGCCGTCCTCGTCCCAGGAGCGGTTGTGGCTGACCTCGGCGAGGTCGGTGAACAGCTCGAGCAGGTCGAGTTCCTCGGCGAGCGGGCGGTGGTTCTCGGCGACGGCGGCCCGGCGCGCGGCCAGGTACTCGTCGATCGCGCGGCGCTCGTCGTGCGGGTCGACGTCGAAGCCGAGCAGCAGGCTGCGCAGCGTCTCCAGGCCGCGGGTCAGGCGCTCGTAGGGTCGGGCGGGGGCGGCCTCGGCGGGCAGGTCGAGTTCGACCGTGCCGGTGTCGGCGGCCTCCTCGGCCTCGGTGTCGTCGCTGAGCGGTTCCAGCCGCAGCAGCGGCGCGCCGGTCTCGACCTGGGTGCCGACCGAGACCGAGCACTCCTTGAGCCGGGCCCGGAACGGCGCGCGCAGCACGGTTTCCATCTTCATGCTCTCGAGCACCAGCACGGGCGCCCCGGCCTCGACCTCCGCGCCGACCTCGAGCGGGGTGGCGACGACCAGCGCGGGCGCGGGGGAGCGGACCACGCCGCCCTCGTCGCGGCTGACCCGGTGGGTCACGCCCTCGACGTCGACCAGGGTGGTCGGGCCGTGCGTGCCGGTGACCAGGCGGAAGCGGTTGCCGTTGACCACGATGTGGGCGGTGTGGCTGTCGAAGCGCTCGAGGTCGACATCGGCGGTGTGGATCTCGCCCGCGGCCTCGATGCCCAGCCGGAACCGGTGCGCCCCGACGCGGGCGACGCGCACGCGATAGGTGACGCCGCGCAGTTTGAGATCGAGGGGGCGGCCGCTCTTGTGCTGCACCTGCGGGCGTCCGCCCGCGGCCGTGGAGATGAGGCGGTGCAGTTCGGCGCGCTCCTCCTCCTCGTAGACGTCGATCGCGGCGGCGGCCAGCGCGACGGCCGAATGCCGTTGCGAGACAAGGCGTCCCTCGCCGCGGACGCGGTCGATCCAGCCGGTGTCGGCGCTGGCGTCGATGACCTCGGGCTGGTTGAGCAGGTCGAGGACGAAGCTCTTGTTGGTCGCGCCGCCCTCGATGACCACGCGGGTCTCCGACACGGCCCGGCGCAGGCGGCCCAGCGCCTGTTCGCGGTCGCTGCCGTAGGCGATGATCTTGGCGATCATCGAGTCGAAGTCGGCGGGGATGGTGTCGCCCTCGCTGACGCCGGTGTCGACGCGGATGCCCGGTCCGGCGGGCAGGTCCAGCAGCGCGATGCGGCCGGGGGCGGGCGCGAAGTCGCGGTCGGGGTCCTCGGCGTTGAGGCGGGCCTCGATGGCGTGGCCGCGCTCGGCGGGCGGCGTGCCCTCGAGTTTGCCGCCGGAGGCGACGTGCAGCTGGGCGCGGACCAGGTCGAAACCGGTGGTGTACTCGGTGATCGGGTGCTCGACCTGGAGACGGGTGTTGACCTCGAGGAAGGCGAACAGCTTCTCGCCCGGGTGGTAGAGGAATTCGACGGTCGCCGCGCCGCGGTAGCCGACCGCGACGGCGAGCCGCTCGGCCGACGCCTTGAGCTCGGCGGTCTGCTCGGGGCTCAGCTTCGGCGAGGCCGACTCCTCGATGACCTTCTGGTTGCGGCGCTGCACCGAGCAGTCGCGCACGCCCAGCGCCCACGCGGTGCCCTGGCCGTCGGCGATGACCTGCACCTCGACGTGCCGGGCGCCGGTGACCAGGCGCTCGAGGAAGACGACGCCGCTGCCGAAGGCGCGGGCGGCCTCCTGGCGGGTGCGCTCGTAGGCGTCGACGAGTTCGGCCTCGTTGGTGATGACGCGGATGCCGCGCCCGCCGCCGCCCGCGGTCGCCTTGAGCATCAGCGGGTAGCCGATCTCCTGGGCCGCGGCGAGGGCGGCGTCGACGGATTCGACCGCGCCCCGGCTCCACGGCGCGACCGGCACGCCGACCTCCTCGGCGATCAGCTTCGCGCCGATCTTGTCGCCGAGCTTGCGCATGGCGTCGGGGCTCGGCCCGATGAAGGTGATTCCGATCTGTTCGCACAACTCCGCGAAGGCGGGGTCCTCGGCGACGAAACCCCAACCGACCCAAGCGGAATCGGCTTTGGTCGTCAGCAGGGCGCGTTCGAGCGCCTTCAGGTCCAAGTACGGGCGCGCGGATGCCGGACCGAGATCGTAGGCGATATCGGCCTCGCGCACGAAGGTCGCGTTCCGGTCGACATCGGTATGCAGAGCGACGGTTTCGATCGGCAGCCCGGTCTCCGCGGCCAGATCTCGGACGGCGTGGATGAGCCGCATGGCGGCCTCACCCCGGTTCACGATGGCAATACGGCTGAACACTCGCCGGCTCCTTCTTGTTCCACAGACTGGGCGTTCGGGCAAGGGGGTCCCACGACCCCTGTTTCCAGGTAGTGTGCACCCTTGCCCATACATAGTGCACAGCGCTTCGGGGTTACCCGCACGTATTCTTCGGCGCGGTCGATCGTAGGCGACCCGCCACCCGGCCGACACCTCCCGACCGGTTCCCGCCAGATGCGTTGACCTGCAAGGTCTCTCTCCTGTATCGGACGCTTCCGCCACGCCGTTTCCCATTGTGTTCGTTCATCGGTGTCGGAACGGCGTCGGTGCGCCGATTTCGATCGCGCGATCGGCCAGTAGACAGTTTTTCGAATCTGTGTACACGCCACTGCAACTGGTTCTAGATTGGCGGCATGGGCGAGACGATGGGCGGGAGTGCCGATGCCGGGGTCTGATTCGATGCCGCTGCCCGAACTCGGGTACTACGCGTTGTCGCGGCATCCGGTGCGCCCGGCCGAACTCGTCACCGAGGCGGCGGTCGCCGACCGCATCGGGCTGGGCGCGGCGTTCGTCTCCGAACGGTTCAATGTGAAGGACGCGGCCGTGCTGTCGGGCGCGCTCGCCGCCGCCGCGCCTCGCCTCGGCATCGCGACCGCGGCGACCAACCATCACACCCGCCACCCCGTGGTCACCGCCACCATGGGCGCCACCCTCGCCGAACTCAGCGGCGGCCGGTTCGCGCTCGGGCTGTCCGGGCGCGGGCTGCCCGTCAATCCCGGTGCGACAGAACGGGTTCGAGCATGATGTCCGAAATCCCCACGCGCCCCGAGGATCTCACGCCCGCGTGGCTCACCGACCTGCTGCGCGCGCAGGGTCACTCGGTGACGGTCGCGGATCTGGAGGCGACCCCGATCGGTTCGGGGCAGATGGCGGGCAGTTTCCGGCTCACGCTGCGCTATCGCGGCGACGCGCCCCTGCCGACCCGGCTGATCGCCAAACTCGCCACCGGCTCGCCGGAGCAGCGGGCCTTCGGCAGCGGCGCGTTCCGCAACGAGGTGACCTTCTACCGCCGCCTCGCCGCCACCGTCCGCGTCCCGGTCCCGCGCTGCCACGGCGCGGTCATCTCGGAGTCGGGCGACGCGTTCGTGTTGTTGCTCGACGATCTGGCTCCCGCCGTCCAGGGCGATCAGATCGCCGGATGCACGGCGGCGCAGGCGGATTCGGTCGCCGTCGCCGCCGCCGGACTGCACGCCCCCCGCTGGTGCGACGCCACCCTGCTCACCGAACCGGGTATGTCCCTGCCCACCCGGGCCGACCGCGAACTCATGGATTCGGTGCTGGCCCCCATGACCGACGCCTTCCGCGACCGCTTCGCCGACCGCCTGTCCGCCCTCGAATCCGCCACCCTCGACTGGCTGGTGGCCACCGCCGGAGACTGGCTCGTCGCCCCGCCGGATCACTACGCGCTGCTGCACGGCGATCTGCGCGTGGACAACGTCATGTTCGCCCCCGACGGCACGGTCACCGTCATCGACTGGCAGACCATCACCCCCGGAAACCCGTTGCGCGACATCGCCTTCCTGCTCGCCACCAGCCTCGACCCCGACACCCGCCGCGCCCACGAACGCGCGATCGTCGCCACCTACCACCGCGCCCTGCTCGCCCACGGCGTCACCGGCTACCCCCTCGACCAGTGCTGGCACGACTACACCGCCAACCTCGTCCAGGCCCCCCTCATCATCGTCTTCGGTTGCGGCGCGGCCCAACCCACCGCCCGCGGCGACCACATGTTCCTGACCATGCTCACCCGCACCGCCGCCGCCGTCACCGATCTGGTGCCCGGCGCGGTGTGACGCCCGGATCACTTCGTCGGCAGGGCCGTCTGCAAGCCGCCGACGTCGGTGATCTTCCAGTCGGAATTGCGGTCGATGGTCAGTGAGTAGGTGACGGTGGTCTGGGCGCCCTCGGGGGTTTGGGCGCTGGTGGAGCTGATGTTCAGGTAGGCGTTGACCTTGTAGACGCCGCCCGATTCGGAGGTGACCGTGGCCGAGAGGGGGGTGGCCTTGGAGGTCCATTGCAGGGGGAGGAGGATCTGCTCCAATTGCGGTGCGGTGGCGTCGAATTTGGCGGCCAGCTGGGGGGTGGTGTCGGACTTCAGGCGCGTCAGCCAGCCCTTGGTGTCGTGGAAGTCGATGGTGGAGGCGCCGACCGCGTAGTCGGAGGCGATGCGCTCGGCGTGTGCGTCGTCGGCCGCGCGGGCGTCGCGGTCGGCGAGGGTGCCGCGTGCCGAGAGGTACAGCGACGCGAAAACGATTGTGGCGGCCAGCAATACGGCGATCGTGAGGGCGGTGAGCACCGTCGACAGCCGGATCGACACGGTCCGGGGGTCGCGGGTGGCGGTCTCGGTCGGCTTGTCGTCGGTGGCAGTGGGCATGGGGGTCCTATCGGGTGGTGATGCGGAGGTGCACGGTTCCGTCGGGATCGACACCGTGCAGCGCCTGATCGAGCAGGGCGCTCACGTCGAGCCGGGGCGCCCGGCTCACCGCATCGGTCACGACGGGTCGCAGGGCGGGGGCCAGCGGCGCCGCCCCGGGGCCGATCTTGTTCAGCAGCGCACCGAGCTCGGCCATGAACGGGGTCACCCCGGTGCCGGTGAAATAGTCCGGGATCGGGCGGGCCTCGACGAACTCCGACGCCGACTCCACGATCGCGCTCAACGCCGCCCCGAACTCGCCGAACTCCGGCCCGGCCGCCGCCAGCGAGGGCCCGAGCCAGTCGATGTTCGTGCCGAGCGCCTGCACGTCACCGAACATGCGCCGCACGACCTCGGTGCGGCTGAGCAGGGTCGCCGCCAGCAGCGTCGTCGAACGCTGCAAGGTCTGCACGGCCGCGTCCGTCCCCGCCAAGGCCCGGTCGAAGGTGTCGACCAGATTCGCCACAGACTGGGGATGCACCTGGTCGAGCAGCAGCACCAACCGCGCCGACAACGCGGTGATCGTCATCGGGGTGCGCACGCGCTCGGCCGGAATCGTCTGTCCGTCACGCAGATACGGCCCGCCGCCGCCCTCGGGCGCGAACTCGATATAGGGTTCGCCCAGCGCCGACAGCTGTTCGATGCGCACGTCGCTGGCGAGCGGAACCCGATACCGGTCATCGATGCGCAACCGGACCAGCACGCCGGTGGCCTGTTTGCGGACCTCCTCGGCGCGGCCCACCTGCACTCCGGTGAGCAGCACCGGGGCGTTGGGTCCGAGGCCGCCGGAATCGGCGAGCCGCATGGTCACGGTGATGTATTCGCGGCGCGGATCCAGATGCAGCACCCCGACCGTCATATAGGTGGCCCCGAGGATCAGCACCGCCGCGATCGCCGAAAGCGACACCGCCCCACGCACATTCATCGCACCGCTCCGATCATTCGCAGGGTGTCCACGATGCGGGCGGTCTGCTCCTCGGGCGGCATCGCGACCGGTGGCGGGTCGACGGTGACCCCGACCATGTTCACCTTCGGCCCCCGCTGCACAAAGGGAATGATCTTGTTCTGGATCAGATCGACCAGCAGCTTCAGATTCGACGGCGAACTCGTGTCGAGCGGATGGCTGCCGAACAGCACCGGCACCACCGACCGCACCACCCCGTCGGCCGAGATCAGCGCCGGACCCAGCCAGGCCGCGGCCGGGGCGACCGGTCCGAGCGCGGTCAGCACGAAGATGACGCCGATGGTGGCGTTGATCGAATCGGTGGTGTGCTGCACGCCGTACGGAGTGAGCAACTGGTCGAAAGTCGTTGTGTTGGCGAGCAATCCCTCATCGACGGTGCTCTGCAATCCGGCGACGAGATTGTGGATGGATTCGGTGTGGTCGGCCAGATCGGTGAGGTCCGCGCCCAGGGTGCCCGCGATGCGCGCCGTGTCGGCCGGATTCGGAGGCAGTACCCCGTTCATGGTGCGGACGATGTTCTGGATGTCGGTGACCGCGCCGCTGCCGATGAAGGTGGACAGCCGCGCGAGAATGTCCTCGATCTGCGGGGCCTGGGTCGTATTCGCCAGCGGGATGGTGTCGTTCGCGCGCAGCTCGCCCGCGGCGGGGGCGGCGGGTTCGGTGAGCGCGATGTGCACATCACCGATCGGGGTCTCCTGCCGCAGTTCGGCGGTGGTGCCGACCGGCAGCCGGACCGCCGCGCGGATGTCGACCTCGGCGATCACGAGGCCGTGCCGGTCCGCGGTCGGATCGACGACGGTGACACCGGTCAACCGGCCCACGGGCACGCCGTCGGCGATCACCTTCGCGCCCTGGGGGAGATTGAGCACGTTCGCGAATTCGATCCGCAGGTGATAGGTGGGACCGTCGACTCCGGTGCCGGGCACGGCGATCTCGGCGGGTTGGAAATCGCAGCCTCCCGCGAGCGGTAGCAGGGCGACGGTGAGCAGGGCCGACAAGGTGAGGCGCAGGCGGGTCATCGGGCGCTCACCGCCCCCAGCAGCAGCGGCAGCGCGGGTACGGTCGTCGCGCCCGCCGGGCACGGCTGCCCGGTCACCACTTGTACGGCCGCGCAGACCTGAGCGGTATCCTGTTGCGGCAGAGCGATCTTCGGTGGCGTGTACCGGATGGTGAGCTGCCCGGTCGCGGGATCGATCGTGTTCGCGAAGCCCGACGCGACGGCCGGGGCCATGCGGATGATCTCGCCAACCGAACCCACCCCGGCGTCGATCATGCGCGGCAGATCGGTGATCGAGTCCAGCGCCCGGATCGCGGGCGTGCCGAACATCATGAGCACGTCGTTGAGCTGCGGCAGCACATCGCGCAGTCCGGCCACGATCTCGACGATCTGCGGGATGGCGAGCACATTGATATCGCCGAAGGTCTGGGCCAGCCCGCTCACCGACTCCTGCACCGTCGACCAATTTCCTTGCGCGCGATGGGCGAGCTGGCTGAGCGCGTCGATGAGGCCGCCGATGTGCCCGATGGCCGCGTCCGGTGCGGCGAGCACCCGGCTGAGCTGTTCGACGATGGCGTTGAGCTGATCGCCGGTGCCCGCGGTGGCGCGGTCGAGCGCGTCGAGTCCCGCGCCGAGATTGTCGCGCTGGCTCGGATCCCGCGCGCTGGTGAGCTGGTCGGCGAGCTGGGCCAGCGCGTCGAAGGTCTGCGAAAGGCTCTTGGGCGTCAGGGATTTGGTGATGCAGTGGCGCGCGTCCCAGCCCGGCCCCTGCGGTTCGGCGCCGATGAGGGCCAGCTTGCGATCGGCCACAAGGGTGTCGCTCACCGTCACCGCGCCCACGTCCGGCGGCAGTTTGCGATTGGCGGGGACGGTGAATCGCACCCGCGCTATCGCCCCCTGGGGCGTGATGTCGGTGATCCGCCCCACCGGCACGCCCATGATGGTCACCGCGCTGCCCTTGTACAACCCGACGCTGTCGGGCAGATCGGCGCAGTAGGCGCGGGGTTCGGGGGACGATCTCATGACCTTCAGCCCGATCGCGGCGGCCGCGACGAGCAGGAGAATCACCGCCGCCGACATGAGTCCGCGCGACCCCAGAATCCGGGCGAGCATCAGCGTCTCCCTCCGCGAATCGGTTGGCGGGGCACGGCGCTGCGGGCCATCAGCAGCCACCTCCCGGGACGGGGACGCAGAACGCGGCCGGTTGAATCGTGGTGCCGGACTGATCGATGGTCACGCCGCCGCCCGGTGGCAGCAGGGGCAGGACGCGTTGTTCCAGCCCGCGCAGCGAATCCAGCAGGCTGCCAAGGCCATTGGCGAGTTCCTGGAGTTTGGGCATGGCGTCGGCGAGCGGCTGGGCCTTGGCTTTCAGCTGCTCGTCCCACAGCCTGCCCAGGGGGCTGAAGTCGTGCAGCACCACCGCGAGGTCGTCGACGGCCTGGTGCACCGCCGTCTTGTTGCCCTCGACGATGTTCTCCAGGGTCCGCAGCGTGGTCACGAATTGGGCCAGCACCGCGGAATTGGCGTCGAGCGCGGCGAGGTATTCGTCGGCGATGGACAGGGTGTGGGAGATGTCGGCGTTCTGCTTGTCCATCACCCCGACCACATCGCTGACGGCCTGGACCGCCGCCCGCAGCGCGTCGGGACTGCGGTCGACCGAGGAGGCCAGCGCGGCGAGATTGCGCCGTAACGTATCCCCGTCCACCTTCCGCACCGGCTCGATGGCGTCCTGGAACGCCTGAGTCAGGTTGTAGGGCAACACGACTCGCTGCGACGGGATGATCGTCGAGCCCAGCGGTTTCGCCCCCGACGGTTCCACCGCCACGTAGTAGCCGCCGACAATGGTCAGCATCCGCAGATCGAGGGTGGTCTGGTCGCCGACGAATACCGTGCTGTTCACGGTGAAGGTCATCCGCACCCGGTCGGCGAGCAGGGTCAGCGACTTCACCTTGCCCACCGGGATGCCCGCGACCCGGACGTCGTCGCCGGGCCGGATCGCGCCCGCCTGCGCCATATCCGCGCGATAGGTCCGCTCCGGCGTGGTGCCGGTCGTGTACACGACCCCGATCGCCGCGATCAGCAGCAGCACCCCGCAGATCCCGGCCAGACCCCAGCGAATCTCGTTGCCGCGCTCGGTTTTCGGTGTCAGTCGCGCCCGCCACCCCCTCAGCCCCGGCACAGCGTGATCCTCTGTCCGGCGATCAGGATCTGAATGGGTTGCGGGGCGACGGCGACGCCGTGCGAGCAGGTCATGGCGGCCTCCGGCCCGGTCGGGGGAACGGTGGCGGTGATGGCCTGGATCAGGCCCGGCAGTTGGCCGAACACCGCGACCGCCTGGCGCGGATCCGGAAACGCCTGGCGCAGTAGGGCGTCCAGGTCCCGATCGCGGTCCCCGGTGATGCCGAGAACCGTCAGCATGTCCCGAAGCGGTTGCAGCACAGGCGGAATCGCGAGCGCGAAATCTACCAGGCCGGGCAGCTTGTCGGTGATCGCGGTGAACAGGTTGGTCAGATTGGTCAGCAGTTTCATGGCGTTCCCGGATTTGCCGCCGAGATGATCGGAGATCCGCGCCAGATTGCCGACCAGCGTCGACAGCACGGCCTGCCGGTCGGAGGCGTAGCGGCTGAGTTTGTCGATCGCGCCGAGCGCGGGCCCGATGCCGGTGCCGTCGCCCTGCACGACCGCGAGCATGCTGTCGGCGAACTGGTTGAGATCCTCGGGCGACAGTTCGGCCAGCACCGGCTGCAATCCCTTGAACAGGGTGGTGATGTCGAAGGCCGGAATCGTCTCCGCGGTCTGGAACACCGCCGTGGGCGAGCGGCGTGCGCCGGGCCGGTCGGGTTGCTGGATGTCGAGATACCGGAACCCGGTGAGGTTCTGAAAGCGGATGGCGACGCGGCTGTCGGTGAACAGCGGATGGTCGCGGGTGACGGTGAACCGCACCCGAGCCTGGGCGTGATCGAGGCCGACCTCGCGCACCTTGCCTACCTGAACGCCGTACAGCCGCACGTCGTCACCCGCGCGCAGACCGTTGGCGTCGGTGAATATCGCTGTGTACGTGTCGGTTTCGCCGCGCACGGGTCGTTGCACGATCCGGAAGACGCCGACCAGGGCCACCGCCATCACCACGACGGCGATCGAGACCCGGACGAACAGGGCGCGGGTCGTCATCAGCGTCCTCCCGTGCCGACCTCGACACCGGCATCGAGCACCGGGCCGTCGGGGGTGTCGTGGAAGGCGACGCCGAGCCGCTCGAGCAGTTCGCGCAGCCGCGGTGCGGAGGCCGCCGGGTCGCCGATCGAGCCGGAGAGCTGATCGAGGATCGCGGTGGCGATCGGGATGAAACCGCCGAAGTACTGATTGCCTGTGGTGGCGGTCCGCGTGACGGTCGGCAGCAGCTCGTACTGGATCTTGTCGAACATCTCGGAGTATTTCGCGATGTGCTCGGGGGTTTGGAAGTACTGGTTGGTGTAGGCGGAGTAGACGATGCGCAGCGCGCCCGCCAGCATCGGCGGCAAACCGGCCAGCACCGAGCCGAACCGGTCGAACAGCAGCGACGGCGGCATCAGCTGGGTCTCGGCGAACGAGCGCGCGGTGGTGCCGACCGCCCGCAACAGCGGGGTGAAGGCGCTGATGTCGTGCGACGCCGTGCGCAGCAGCTCGGCCAGTTTCGGGGTCAGCACGTCGTCGGTCAGGGTGCCGGTGGAACCCAGCAGCGCGGCCAGCGTCGCGTCGCGGACCCGGTCGGCGCGCGGGCCGGTGAGATCCACGGTCGTCCCGTCGGTGAGCACGTCGCCGCCGGAGCCCGAATGCAGTTGCAGCGCACTGATTCCGAAGAGATTGCCCGGCGCGTAGTCGACGCTCAGGGCGTCGGTCAGGCCGAACAGCTGCGACCGTTGCAGGGTCAGGTCGATGTGCTGGCGGCCCGGCCCGGCGCTCGCGACCTCGGCCACCGAGCCGACCCGCATGCCGTCGAGGCGGACATCGGTGCCGGAGCCCACGCCCTCGCCGACCGTCGTGGTGACCAGGGTGACGTGAATGTCGTTGGCGGACTTCGTTTCCGGAGCGGCACGCCAGGCGACGACGCCGAGCACGGTGATCAGCACCGCGCACGCGCCGAGGACGCGGGCGCGGCGCGGGCCGACCTCGGTTCCGGGCAGGGTATAGGCGGGCACGCGATCACCCGGTGAACGTGATGGGGGACTGGAAGCCCCACAGCACAATCGTCGCGAACATGTCCAGGGCGATGATCGAGACCAGGCTCGCCCGCACCGCGCGGCCCGAGGCGGTGCCCACACCCTCCGGGCCGCCGGTGGCGAAATAGCCCTGATAGCAATGGATCAGCACCACCGCGACGGCGAACACCATCACCTTGATGATCGCCGCCAGCACATCCCAGCCGAGCACGAACTGGTCGAAGTAGTGACCGTAGGTGCCCTCCGGGGTGCCGTGCACGGTCGTCACGATCACCCGGCACGACAGGTAGCTGAGGATCAACGCGACCACGAAAGCCGGTGCGACGGCGACGATTCCGGCGATGATGCGGGTGGTCACCACGAACGGCACCGACCGCACCCCCAGCGATTCCAGCGCGTCGATCTCCTCGGAGATCCGCATCGACCCGATCTCGGCGGTCATGCGGCACCCCGCCTGCGCCGCGAACCCGACCCCCGCCGCGATCGGCGCGAGCTCCCGGGTGACGCCGAACGCGGAGATCAGCCCGGTGAGCTGGCCCAGGGAGAGCAGATCGAGGGCGCTGAAGGACTCGATGCCGATCGAGGCGCCCATCGCCGCGCCCAGCAGCAGCATGAGCGGGACCACGCCGCCGCCGATGATGACCGACCCGCGACCCCACGTCATATCGGTGATCACCGCGATCGTCTGCCGCCGGTAGTGCACCAAGGTGTAGGGCAGCGCCGAGAGCGCCTGCCACGCGAAACCGATTGCGAAGCCGACGAATTCGATCGGCGCTAGCGGATGCAGGTGGCCGCGCAGCCGGTTGGCCCAGCGCAGTCCGGCGGGCAGATACGGGGTCGCGGTCATCACGCCATCCTCACCGGGAAGAACATGGTCACCACCTGCGTGATGGCGGTGTTGAGCACCGCCACCGCGGCCACCGACATGACCACCGCCGCGTTCACCCCGTCGGCGACTCCGCGCGGCCCGCCCTTGGCCTCGAGCCCGCGCTGGCAGGCGATGACCACCACCAGGAACCCGAAGATCAACGCCTTCACCAGCGACACCCAGATGTCGATTGTCGTGGTGAACGCCCCGAACGACGCCCAGTAACTGCCCGGGGTGACATCGAGCGCGGTCACCGCGACCAGGAATCCCGCGGCGATGCCGACCACCACGATGAGGATGTTGAGCAGCGGCGCGATCAGCATCATGGCGGCGATCCGCGGAACCACCAGGCGCTGAACGGGATCCACGCCCATCACCCGCATGGCGTCGACCTCCTCGCGCACGGTCCGCGCGCCGAGGTCCGCGGCGATGGCCGCCGCACCCGCACCGCCGAGCATCATGGCGCTCGCCATCGGCGCGCCCTGCTTGATCACCCCCAGCCCGCCCGCCGCGCCGATCATGGAGTCCGCGCCGAGCTGGGAGACGATATTGCCGACCTGCGCGGAGATGATGACGCCGAACGGAATCGCCATCAGGATGCTCGGAATCGCGGTCACCTTGATGAGAAACCAAGCCTGCGTGAGGGTTTCGTGGGTCTGGAACCGCAGCCGGAGGAGATCGCCGGTGCCGACGCGGACCGCGTGTGCGCCCATCCGCAGCGCCCGGCCGAACGTGGCCAGGCTCGACAACACCGTCTCCGAGAAATTCCGACGAAGCGCCGCACCCGGCCGCGATCCCTGCTCAGCCGGGGGAAGAGCCAGATTCGTCGTCGACAAAGCGCATCTCCTTCACCATGCGACGGCGACGCTACCATATGACGTGGACCACATTCCAGACACTATTCCGGATGGGTGCATGGATACTGAACCGGACTGATGGCCCGGCCTGTTCGGGCCGGTGGACACGGAGGTGACATGGCCGAGATCGTGCGTGGCGTGGTCGCGCGAGCGGTGGGCGAACCCGTCGAATCGACCGATATCGTGATCCCCGATCCGGGGCCGCACGATGTTGTCGTGCGGGTGCTGGCGTGCGGGGTGTGCCATACGGATCTGACCTACCGCGAGGGTGGGATCAATGACGAGTTCCCCTTCCTGCTCGGGCACGAGGCGGCCGGAATCGTCGATCACATCGGGGCGGCGGTCGACCATGTGGCGGTCGGGGATTTCGTCGTGCTGAACTGGCGTGCGGTGTGCGGGCGGTGCCGGGCTTGTCGGCGGGGGCGGCCGTGGTACTGCTTCAATACGTTCAACGCGTCGAAGAAGATGACGCTCACGGACGGGACCGAGCTGACTCCGGCGTTGGGGATCGGGGCATTCGCGGACAAGACGCTGGTGCACGAAGGGCAGTGCACGGTCGTCGATTCCGCGATCGACCCGGCGGTGGCGGGGTTGTTGGGGTGTGGGGTGATGGCCGGGTTGGGGGCGGCACTGCACACCGGGCAGGTCGGGCTGGGAGACAGTGTGGCCGTCATCGGGTGCGGGGGTGTCGGGGCGGCGGCCGTGGCCGGGGCCGTGCTGGCCGGGGCGACGACGGTGATCGCGGTCGATCGGGACAAGGCCAAGCTGGAGACGGCCGTGGAGTTGGGCGCCACGCACACCGTCGATGCCTCCGTATCCGATCCGGTCGCGCTGATCCGCGAGTTCACCGGGGATTTCGGCGCGGATGTGGTGATCGACGCGGTCGGGCGCCCCGAGACCTACGAGCAGGCGTTCTACGCTCGCGATCTCGCCGGTACGGTAGTGTTGGTCGGCGTGCCTACTCCGGATATGCGGTTGGATATGCCGTTGCTGGACTTCTTCTCGCGCGGTGGGGCGTTGAAATCGTCGTGGTACGGCGATTGCCTGCCCGAACGGGACTTTCCCACGCTGCTCGCGTTGCATCGAGCGGGGCGGTTGCCGTTGGAGCGGTTCGTGTCCGAGCGGGTGGGGCTGGGGGATGTCGAAAAGGCTTTCGCCACAATGAAATCCGGGCGGGTGCTGCGGTCGGTGGTGATGTTGTGAGTGCGGTGGAGCGGGTGGTCACGTCCGGGACGTTCGAGCTGGACGGCGGGTCGTGGGAGGTCGACAACAATGTGTGGGTGGTGGGGGACGATCGCGAGGTCGTGATCGTGGACGCCGCGCACGACGCGTCGGCGATTCTGGACGCCGTGGGTGATCGGGTGGTGCGGGGGATCGTGTGCACGCACGGGCACAACGATCACATCGGGGTGGCCGGGGAGCTGTCGTCGCGGACCGACGCGCCCGTGTTGCTGCATCCGGGGGACGAGATGTTGTGGCGGGTGGTGTATCCGTCGTCCGGGTTCTCGTCGTTGGCGGACGGTGCGCGAATCTCGGTGGCGGGGACGGATATTCAGGTGATCCACACGCCTGGGCATTCGCCCGGCTCGGTGTGCCTGTACGCGCCGGAATTGGGAGTGTTGTTCAGCGGGGACACGCTGTTCTCGGGCGGGCCGGGGGCTACGGGGCGGTCGTATTCGGACTTTCCGACGATCATCGGGTCGTTGCGGGAGAGGGTGTTCACCTTGCCCGGTGAGACGGAGGTTCGGACCGGGCACGGCGACGGGACTTCGGTGGGGGCGGAGAGTCCGCATTTGGAGGAGTGGATCGCTCGGGGGTATTGAGTTAGGACTCCAGAAGCATTGTGCGGGAGTCGGATTCGCTGAGAGCGACGCGGCGTAGTTCGGTGATCGTGGACTTGTAGGCGTCGATCTCTTCCGAACGCTCGAGGAAGAGGTCTCCCACATGTTCCTCGATATAGACGACGGGCGGTTCGGTGAGCCTGGGGTGGGGGACGAGCGGAAACTCTATGAGGGAGAACGATCCGACGAGCGCGCCGATGTGGCTGCGGGTATTGAACGGCACCACGCGAATCGAGACGTTCGGGCGCTGCCCGAGTTCGGCGAGGTAGCGGCGCTGCTCGGCCATGACCCCCGCCCCGCCCCACTCCTCGCGAATCGCGGCCTCCGACAGTATGATCTCGGCGGTGAACGCCGGATCATCCAGTCGGCGTTGCTGTTTCACCTGATGCTCGATGCGCCGCTCGATCTCCCCGGTCGGCAGGTGCGGGCTCTTGGTCCACGCCACCGCGCGCCGATAATCGAGGGTCTGCACGATCGGCGGAAGCAGGATGACCCGCCACGCCGTCACGCGCCGAGCGGCGTTCTCCAACATGGCGTAAGGATCGAAATCGGCCGGGGCACAATCGATATGCGGCCGCCACCAGCCGCCACCATTTCTGGCATTGCCCCGCACCTCGGCGGCCAGCGCGAGCACCATCCGGCGCTTCTCGTCGGAGACGCCGTAGTGATCGCACAGGGCGTTCATGTAGAGGTCCTTCGCCGACGGCAGGGAGACGCCGTCCTCCAGGCGGGTCATGGTCTGGGGGGAGATACCCAGGATGCGGGCGGCTTGGAAGCGGGTGATGTTCGCCTTCTCCCGCAAGGCGTTCAGTTGGCGGCCGAGGGCGCGGCGGGCGAGGGTGGAACCTTCGGCGGGCATTATCGACCTCCCTCGCGCTCGACGCGTTCACGGATGGCGTCGACAGTGATATCTCTTGGAATTCGTTGTGGCCACAGGGAAATCAGGAAATAGGTGGCCAATGAGCCCAGAAGGGCGGCGATCAAGGCCAAGGCAATGCTCATGGGGTAACACCTCCGGTATCGAGGGATAGGGCACCGTGGTGGATCGGGGAAGCATGTGCTGTCCACTCGACATCGACGAGCGCGACGCACGAAGGAACAGTAAGGCGAGACGAAGCGCCGAACGATGCCTTCGGTGTCTACACGACATCTACGGCTCCTCCCCGAACCGACCGGCCGCGATAGCCTGGAACTGTGGAAAACCAGGACGCCACAATCACCGGATCTCGGCTGCGTGCGGCCAGAGAAGCGGCGGGATTGAGTCTGTCCGGCATGGCCGAGCGCGTGCCCTACAGCCGAGCCGCGCTCGGCCACTACGAAACCGGGCATCGAACCCCCACGGCGGAAATAGTCGCGTGGTACGAACGAGTGTGCGGCCCGTTCACCGACGCGGTGAGTTCGGCTGTCGCACTGGCGAAGAACGATGTGGACCGCCGGTCGTTTCTGCGCAACGCCGTCTACAGCGTGGCATTGTCGGCGAGCGCTCTTGCCCCTTTACCCGAGTCCACCGCACGCCTGACTCACGTCGACCAATCTCGGCGCGTCGGACTCGCCGAGGTCCGCGCGGTCCGCGACATCACCGCGGCGTTTCACCGGCTGGACGAGGTACGCGGTGGAGGCGCTGGACGTACCGCCGTCGCCGAATTTCTGGCGACCGATGTGGCCGCTCTACTTCGAGCGCGATTCGCCGACGCCACTGTTCGTTTCGAGGCATTCAGCGCCGCAGCGGAATTGGCGTACCTCACTGGATTCAAGGCGCACGACGCGGGAGCGGATGGTCTCGCGCAACGGTATTACCTGGCAGCATTGCGGCTCGCTACCGAGGGCGGGAGCGATGGCCAAGCCGCATGGGCTCTGCGTGCTTTGAGCGTACAGTCCACCGATATCGGGGAGCGTCGGTTCAGTGTGGATCTCGCCGAGGCGGCGGTCCAACGAGCACGCGAGGACATCGATGAGGTGGCGATGGCTCAGTTCAAGGTGACCCTCGCTCGTTGTCATGCGGAGACGGGAAACGCGGCCGCCGCTCGGGACATGCTGAGGGAGGTCACGTCCCTCACCGATAACGAGCACACGGCGGAGCTGCCCCCGTGGATGGCGTCGTGGACACCCAACGGAGGCACGGTCGCGCATCAGACGGGCAAGGCGCTCGAAGCGTTGGGGGAGCTGAAGGAGGCGGAGCGGTACCACGAGCGCGCTACGACGCTCTGGAATCCGGAGACTCACGCGCGGGTCCACGCGATGATCGCGGGGGAGACCGCGATGCTGAGGCTGCGGTTGGGCGATGAAGCGGGGGCGGCGAGGATCGTGAATCCTGTGCTCGACACTCTCGAGGAATTGGAGTCGGACCGGACCCGGGGAGTGCTGGCGAGGATCAGCGCCACGGCTCCCGAGCTGGTGGTCGGGCGCCGTACCTGATGTGCCTTGTCCCGATACATACGTCGGGCGTTCCTATGGCCGAAGGGCGATGGCCGTGCGGTCCTGCCACTTGTAGTGATGCTCTGTCCGCCATAATCGGACAAGCTTCACTTCTACGATGCCTACCTTGACGATAGGCATATGTCTCAGCCTGGCAACGTCTTTCACGACCGGGGCGGCGGGGCGACGCTGATTGTTGTACGCGATTCCGAGATGCGGCCGGAATTGGGCAGTCGGGCTAGGCGTTTGGGTTGGTCGCGTCCTAGTGATACTTCCTCGCAACGCGGCATGGAGTTCCACAAGCGGTTGCCATGGTGCAACAGAAAAGCGAATCGCGCTGGGCGAACCGGCCAATGGTCCTATTTCGAGCGAAAAGGGTTTCAGCGCTGCGAGGTTCGCTTCGGCCGCACTCGCGCACGCCGACAGGTCCTCGGCATCGATCATGTCCGCGTCTCCAACCTTGACGAGCGTCAAGTGGAGCCCGCCTGGCGGAACCATGTTTAGGTGCTCTGTCTCGAGCTGTGCCTGGCACTGTTCGACGTAAGACATGAGAGCACCGTCGGCGAAGGTGAGGTACCAGTAGTAGGCGGCGTGTCCTGGCGGCCACGCCTTCATACTCCAATGATTCTCGAGCAGAGTCAGATTCGCGAATGCCTGCCAGTCATTCGCGCGGATGGTGTGGGGTCGATCAAGGAGTCGGGTGCCTTCGGTGGGAACGGACCGCCGTTCACGCTTGCGCCTGCGGGTGAGCGGATTCCGCGAACATCTCGAGATCGGTTCGGTGGGGCACCGGCCGAGCTTATCGCTCAACTGGGTGATCTCGGAGACAGCCGACAGCGGGTATCTCCGGTCCTGGGCCAGGAACCTTGCGTGTCATGCAGGCGGTCACCGATGGTGATCCTATGCGGCGTCGGCTGTTCCTGACTCTGACGGGTTCCTTGATGATCGGCCCGGTCCATCAACGGCTCGTCGCCAGCATGATGGATACGCGCATCGAGATCGGGACCGTTGACGAAATCGACACCGTGACCGCCAGCCTGCGCAGGATGGACGATCAGGTCGGCAGCGGTAATCTGCTCACGATGGTCCGTATTCATCTGCGGCACGTACTCGACCTGCTGCAACACGGGCGCTATGACGACAGCGTAGGACGCCGCTTGCACGCCTCGGCCGCTGAGCTGCTCCGGTTGGCGGGGTGGCTGTCGTTCGACGCGAGTCAACACGCGCGCGCCCAACGCTATTGGGTCGCCGCGCTGCGCACCGCGCATGCTGCCGGAGATCGAGCCCTCGCCGCGAACATTCTCGGCTTCATGTCCTGTCGGGCGAAAGACCTCGGCCAGCCACATGAGGCCGCCACGCTGGCGGACACCGCACGCGCGGGCTATCGCGGGGAAGCCCCCGAGTCGAGGCCATCTTGCACCTCCGCGCGGCCGAGGCTAGAGCGAACCAGGGGGCGCGCAGCGAGACTCGGCGTGCGATCGATGCCGCCTTCACGGCCTTGGACACCTCCGCCCCGGGAGCTCCGGACTGGAGCTATTGGCTCGACGAGACCCATGCGCACGGCCAGGCCGGATATTGCTATCTCCGGCTCGGAAGGTACGCCGATGCTCGGCACCACCTGCGTAAGGCTCTGCGCTCACAGGAACCCGGCACCTCGCGCGAGGGGGCCTTGAGGTACACGCTGTTGGCCACAACGTATGTGCGACAGGACGATCCGGATGTGGACCAAGCGCTCTCGCTGGCCGGTCACGCGGTCGACCTGCTCGCGGAGCGGGTCGACTCCACGCGTTGTGTAGGTCATCTGGCCACGCTGATCGATGATCTCGGACCGTATCGGCCGACCCTGCGGTTCGCGAATTCACCGACCGTGTACGGGCGCTCCGAACCACGGACAGTGCGGGGGGCGCTCGCGAACGTGAGGAGCGTCGATGAGCGCGATGGCCAGCCCGGCAGACAGAGGCGATGATCCTCCCGCTGAAGCGCTCGGGTACTACTGGTTTCTGACATTCGAACACGCGTTGGAACTGCATGCCGCCGTGAAAGGGTGCCAGCGACATATTGATCCGGACCTCTTCGACCTGATGCCGACCAGCGGCTTGCACCTCACCGTGGACAGGATCGCACGGGTCGGAGAGATTACGCCCGAACATCTCGACGCGATCGCCGCGGCCGCGGTCCTGACCTGTCAGGCACAACATCCACTTGCTTTGCGGCTGGCGCATGTGACCAGTCTGCGTGGGGCTATCGGCTTCATCGTTACGCCCGCCGATGCTGTGCGGGCGCTTCGGGACCGGGTGCGAGCGGCGACCTTGGCGATTTTCCCGGACGCACCGGTGAAGATGTCAGCATCGGCTCCGCACATCACGATTGCCTATCCGGCCTCTGAAAATGCCTCGGCAGTAGCCGCTTCGACCGCGACAGAAATAGACGCCGTGATTGCCCCGATCGAGGTAGTGGTCACCGAAGCGGTGTTGGTGTGGCTGAAGCGGGGGAGAAGAGGCTATACCTGGGAGGTCCAAGCGCGAATTCCGCTGCGCGCGCAGTGAATATGCCTGTCTCGCTGGCGGAATGACCGTACCTGTACACCCTCTGTGGCGAGAGCGAAGAGCACCGGCACGGCCTTCGAAGGGCCGGGACGGCCGGGCTACCGGTCGGCGGCTTGCCCGAACTGCTCGTCCCGATTGCCCTCACCCACCAGATCCCGAACAAGCAGAGTCGCCCCCGCCACCGCCCCCGGCATCAGGAAAACCGCGATGAGCGGGATCAGGAAGACCGCGGCCAAGGGAGCGCCGAAGCCCCACACCAGCATTCGGCGGGAACGCAACAGTTTCAGCCGTTCTCGTAGTTCGATCGAGCGCCGCTGCAAGGCCATTGCCGTCAATTGCTCGGTGAGGAAGAAGCCGGTGACGAAGATCGCGAGGACTGGGATCACGGTTTGGCCGAGGAGGGGGAGGAAGCCCAGGGCGAACAGGAGGAGGGTCCAGAGGGTGGCGCGGAGCAGGATTCGGAGGCTGTCGCGGGCGGAGATCCACAGCTCTTGCCACAGGGGGCGATTCGATTGCGGGGCGCGGCCGTTCGGGGCGGCCGCGCGGTCGACTCGTTCCGAGAGGGCCTCGTAGAAGGGCTGGCCGATCAGCAGGGTGACCGCGGTGAAGCTGAGCACCGCGAGCAGGAGGGCCAGGGCGATCAGGAGGGCGGTGACGAGGACCCGTAGTGGTTCCGCACCGGACCAGTGGTCGGCGAATCCGGTGACGGCGGTGGCGATGTCGTAGCCGTAGCGGATCAGGGCGATCAGTGCCGCGAGGTACAGGACGAGGGTGATCAGGCCCGGTAGGAGGCCGAAACCGTACTGGCGGCCGTGCCCGAGGATCCAGCGTTGGCCGGTCAGGAGATACCGGAAGCCTCTACCGAAGTCGCGCACGGCCATACCCTACCGAGCCGGGCGCCGCTGTTCCGGGGCGATCGCGGCTCGGCGTGCTCGTTCCCTCCATCGGGGGAGGGCGATTCAACCCTTGCGGCCGATGTGCGCCGAGCGCCAGCGCCCGTACCGTCGGAGATCCCGAGGCAGGGTCGATCGCCTGTGCCGCAACGACATTCGTCAGGAGGAGCCGTGTTTTCCGCCATCGCGTCGGCCGTGCGGACCCCGGACCTCCGGCGGAAGATCCTCTTCACCCTCGGGCTGATCGCGGTCTATCGCCTCGGGGCCGCGCTCCCGTCTCCCGGAGTGGACTATCGGTCCGTCCGTACCTGTCTCGGGATCGTCTCCGGCAGCGGGTCGGCCGGGATCTACCAGTTGATCGACCTCTTCTCCGGCGGCGCGATGCTGCATCTGTCGGTCTTCGCGATCGGCATCATGCCGTTCATCACCGCGAGTATCATCACCCAGCTGCTGACCGCCGTGATTCCGCGCTTCGAGCGGCTGCGCGGCGAGGGGCAATCCGGGCAGGCCACGATCACGCAGTACACCCGTTATCTCGCGATGGCGCTGGCGGTGTTGCAGGCGACGACTCTGGTCGCGCTCGCCGCGCGCAGGCAGCTGCTTCCGGGCTGTCCGCGCGACATCCTTTCCGACACTTCACTTTTCGGCATGATCGTCATCGTGCTGGTGATGACCGCGGGCGCGGGCCTGGTCATGTGGTTCGGCGAGCTGATCACCGAGCGGGGCGTCGGCAACGGGATGTCGCTGCTGATCTTCGCCGGGATCGTGGCGCGAATTCCGGTGCAGGCCAGGCAGATTCACGACGGCCGAGGATTGCCGACCACGATTCTGGTGGGTGTCGGCGCGCTGGTCGTGATCGTCGGTGTCGTCTTCGTCGAGCAGGGGCAACGACGGATTCCGGTGCAGTACGCCAAGCGGGTGGTCGGGCGCAGGATGTACGGCGGGGCCCCGACATATCTGCCGCTGAAGGTGAATCAGGCCGGGGTCGTTCCCGTCATCTTCGCGTCCTCGCTGCTGTATCTGCCGAATCTAGTGGCGCAGTTGACGTCTTCCGGGCACACCGCCGCCTGGCAGGAGTACGTGCGGCGGTACCTGACGAACCCGACGAGTCCGGTCTACGTCGCGGTGTACCTCGCGCTGATCGTGTTCTTCACCTACTTCTACGTCGGGGTCACCGTCGACCCGGAGGAGCGTGCGGACGAGATGCGGAAGTTCGGCGGGTTTCTCCCCGGGTACCGTCCGGGCAAGCCGACCGCCGACCACCTGAGCTTCGTGCTGAGCCGCATCACCCTGCCGGGCGCGATCTATCTCGGCGCGGTGGCGGTCCTGCCGAACCTGCTGTCGGGCGCGGGATCCGGCGGTCCCGCACAGAACTTGGCATTCGGCGGTACCTCGGTGCTGATCGTGGTGAGCGTGGGGCTCGACACCGTCAAACAGCTCGAAAGTCAGGTGATGAACAAGAACTACACGGGGTTCCTCCGCTGAAGCAGACTGTGTCCATGCCGACGACCACACCGCCGCGCCCGCTGCTGCTGCGGCTCGTATCCACCCTCGTGCTCGCGCTCACCGCGACGATATTGTCGGCGGGCAGCGCGCACGCCGTCACTCCGGGCGCGGGGAGCAGCGTCACCGCGGACGCCGATCCGGGGCGCGGCACGACGACATCGGTGCTGCTCGCGCACAATCAGATCGTTTTCCGGTCGGGTTTGCGGGCGGTGCTCGAGAGCCAGCCGGATCTACGATGCGTCGCCGAAGTCGGGGATGGCGTCGCGGCCGTCAGCGAGATGCGACGACTCCGGCCCGACATCGCCATCCTCGACCTCGACATGCCCGGACTCGACGACCCCGACATCGCCGAGGCGGTCGCCGAACTCGGCGGCGCCAGTCGAATTCTCACCCTGGCGGCCGAGCGCACCGACGAAAACCTCTACCGCGCACTGCGTTTGGGCGCCAGCGGCTTCCTCACCCGGGCGGTGCCGGGCCGAGACCTCGTCGCCGCCGTCCGAACCGCCGCGCACAATCCCGCCCTGATCGATCCGCTCCTGACCCGCCGCCTGATCGAGCGGCTGTCGCACGGCGTCGAACCATTCCCTGCCGCACCCGAACTCACCACGCTCACCCCGCGCGAACATCAGGTCCTGATTCTGCTGGCGAAGGCCGCCACGAATCCGGAAATCGCTGTCGCGCTGGGCATCGGTGAGCAGACGGTCAAAACGCATGTGTCCAATATCCTTGCCAAGCTCGGGGTTCGGGACCGGGTCCATGCCGTCGTCTACGCCCACACCCGCCGCATCGTTCCGCGTTAGGTTCCAGTTCATGACCATGGACCCGGCTCCCGACCTCGCCGACCTCGTCTGGTTGTTCGAGGGCGAGCCGCACTGGCCGCACGCCACCGCACAGTCGCGGGTGCACACGAACGCGGACTACGAGGCGGAGTTGTGGCCCTATACCAGTGCCGTCTTCTCACTCCGGCGGGGGCAGAGGTGGGTGGAAATGGAGATTCGCCCCGATCACTGCAAGATTCGGTTGATCATCGGGGTGGCAGACGATCAGCTCGCCGATCTCGAGCTCAGGGGAGTGCGATCGGTGTCGGTCGACAAACATCAAGGGCGGGAACGGCTTCGGATCGACTTCTCCAATGATGCTGTGGCCGAGTCCCTCTGGGTGGAGACAAAGCCCGAGATAAGGCTTCGCACGCCAGCCGATCGCCAGTGAGCCGGAACGCAGGCCGGTCGCAACGGGTCAGATAGCGCGGAACTCCTCGGTGAAAACGACCGAGCACACGAAGGGGTCGATACTTTCCGCGAGTCGCTCGACGCGCGTCGAGAAGGACTCGAACTCCGGCCGCGCCCGCGCCTGCCGATACAACTCGGCGCTCACCCATTGCCCGTAGTTGACGAGCCTGGTGCCCTCCGCGTTGCGATGCAGGTTGGCGGAGAGAAAGCCGGGCTGCTTGCTGATGAACTCCGTCGTCGTGCGCTCGATCAAGTCGAGCAACGCATCACAGTTGCCAGGCC
This sequence comes from Nocardia sp. NPDC004068, assembly GCF_042874315.1. NCBI lineage: Bacteria > Bacillati > Actinomycetota > Actinomycetes > Mycobacteriales > Nocardiaceae > Nocardia > Nocardia sp. NPDC004068. Next base: position 133,110 of record NZ_JBIAMW010000009.1, on the reverse strand, counting down.
GGACCGTCATGCTGATGATCAAAGTGAGTACCTCGGCGGTCCGTGCGAATGGTCGTCACCGGGTTCCTCCTCGGGCTCGAGATGGGCACGAAAGCAAGGTAATAAGCGCGCATATCAACCGTACCCCGTTGGCGGCAAGATGTGTGAGCGCCGCGGTGAGCTGTTCGGCCACTGGCTCGCGTGCCGCCGGGCAACCGAATGTCGAGAGCGGACACAGGGGTACAGCCACGGATATCCCAGCTCGGCGAGGTCGGGCAGTCCGACGGCGGTGATCTCGGTGGTAAATCCGATGGCGTTCCGTACCCTTGGGGCGGATTGTCTGTAGACACGGGGATGTGAGGGGAGACGGTGTGGTCGGCTTCTTCAGGGTGGACATCGACGTTCTGGGAAAGATGGTGCAGTTGCTTCGTGGTTCGGAACAGGTGCTCACCGATGCGCTGAACGCCATGAAGCAGGAGGGCCACGGCGATGTCGGGCCGAAGGTGCTCGTCGACGCCGCCGACAACTTCCACAATCGGTGGCACTACGGCCTGCAGCAGATCGGTGAGCATGCCAAGGACGTGGCGGACGGCCTTTCTCGATGCCACGATGCCTATCGGCAGGTGGACAAGGAGTTCGCGGACGCATTGGATCGCGCCCGGGTGGCGGTCGAGCAGTCCATCGGTCGGTCCGAGGCACGGTGAACGAGTTCCGTTGAGTGACAACCCCTATCCCAATCTGGGCTTCAATCCGGTAGCCGGAGTTCCCGACGACGTCGAAGGTCTGCGAGGGAGGATCAACTCCGCGGGCGAGGCCATCAAGGACACCAAAGAGGTCTTGAACCGTCTGCGCAACGGCACCGACGGCGTGTGGGTCGGACAGGGCGGCGATGCGTTTCGCAACCAGTTCGACACCACCCTGGCTCGGGATCTCGGCTATGCGCAGAGCTCCCTGGAACGGGCGGTCGGCGTGCTGGCTGGATGGCACAGCTCCTTGATCGCGCATCGTGAGGTCGCCGGCACGCTGGAAACGGAGGCGGCCACCGCGCGTCGGGAGTACACGGACGCGCAGGCCGCTCTGCAGCGGGCCCGGGCCAATCCCGACCTCGAGCTGGCGAACCAGACCTTCTCGGATGCTGTTCAGCGGCAAGCGGCCCAGGCGCGCTTGAACAACGCCGTCGCGCAAGTCACGGCGGCGACCACCGCGGTGAACGACGCGCAGACCAGGATCGACGAGATCGTTCGTCATGCCCGGGATCTCGAACACGAGCACGAGGCCGCAGCGCGCAAGGCCGCCGCCGAATTGGAAGCAGCCGCAAAGGATTTCGCACCGGAACCGCCGACGAAACATTGGTGGGACAAGATCACCGACGCGGTCACCGCGATCGGGGATTGGATCTCCCGACACCGGGAGCTGGTGCACAACATCCTGAGCACCGTGGCCGCCATCGGCGGGCTCGTCGCGATGTTCACCCCGCCGCCCTTCGACGTGATCGGAATGGTCGTCGGTATCGCCGCCAGTGCGGCCGATGTGGGGCTGGATCTGAGCGACCCCAAGGTGCGCAATGACATCGGCGACTTCGCGACGGGAGTCGGGAACGGCGATTTCTTGCATGGGGATTTCCACACGCAGGATCTGGAGTCATTGTCGAAGGTCGGATTGGACAGCCTGGGCGTCGCGCCTGCCTACGGCGCCGCGAAAGGCATTGCGTCCCTGGGAGATCTCGCGTCCCAAGCGGCCAAGGCAGGTGAGGCGGCTCCCACCCTGACGAATGTGCTGTCCGATGCGGCCCACTCCGCAGGGCTCTCGACAAAGGGAATCAATACGGTCTTCACGAGGCTCGGGGTTCCCGATTCCGTGTTCGGCGTCGGGGCTCACGCCAACCCCGAGTTGGCATTGTTGAACCGACTCGACACCATCGAGATGGTCTGGCGGGGCAAAACCGCTGTCACCGCGGGCTATCACGACATCAGGGATTGGTTGAACTCGTGACGGCCACCACTCGCAGCGTGGAACTCGGCATCGGGATTCCCGTCGGTTACGTGGGGCTCCCGCTGAGCGGCATCGACAGCAGCATCGAAAGTGCCACAGCGTTGTTGCGAGAGGTCGGTGCCGCCGATCTGGTGGCCGCCGCCGATCGGATGCTCCCGGCGATGCGGGTCTTTCTCGGAGAATTGGGCCGCAATGGCGTTCGATTCTGCGGACTCGGCAGGCACGTGTTCGACGAGGCCCTTGTCACGTCGGTGCTCACGGTCCTGGTCTACGACACCGGGGGCGACCGGGAGAATCCGCGCCTGGTGGTGAAGAACTTGGCCGAGGCCGCGATCGAAGGCGGCGATTACGGCGACCTCCAGGTAGTCGAACTCGACAACAGGCCGATGCTGTTCTTCGAAAGAGTGCGCGACTTCCCGGTGCCGGAGTTCGCCGGGAACCCGACTTCCGGCACGGCCGCACCGGTCTATCAACTCGACGCGGTGGTGCCCTCCGAGGACGGGTCGGCCGTCGCCTCGATCGAATTGTCCACTGTCTTCGCCGAATACGGTCCGCGGTTCCGGAGCACGGTCATCGATATGGCGCGCTCGGTGAGCCTGCGAATCCAGAGCACTGGTGAAGGGGCGCTGTCACTGTGAACCATAGCCGCCGCGCTGAGCCCCGGAAGATCCGTGCGATCGAGACATCCGGGCAACACGGGAACGGACTCGACCCGCGCTATCCGTCCGCTCGGCGGGTGCGGTGGGTTTCGGCTTTTCTGGTCGACTGGGTTCTGCACGCCGGGCCGATGATCGCCGTGTTCGCGGTGTTGGCTCAGCACCCCGCCTGGGAAGGGGACGTGCCGCAGGCGCGATTGTGGGCCTTGATCTCCTGGCCGATTCTGTCCTTCTCCGATCGCGTACTCCTGCAAGGGTTCTGCCACGCAACCATAGGGAAGCTGTTGTTCGGGCTGGTCGTCATCCGACCCGAGGACGGCGGGTGGCCCTCCTTCGGACGGCTCGTGAAGGTGTGGTTTTCCGGCTTGTTCTTCTGGATCGTCCTGATCGTCGGCTTCTTCGGCAACTACACCGGAGGCAGTGGCGGGAGCGGCCCGGACTTCGCCCTGCCCGCGGTTCGCCGGAAGGACGTGACTGTGCCACCCGAGTACGACACTCCACGGTGACCGGGAAGGGCCGCCGGGTAGGGCCGAATAGCCCAGAATAGCCTGGTCACAAGCTTTTCGGCCCTCCGACATCGAGGCGACGATGCCCCAGATCTCCGCGAATTCCCCGCTCGCCGAACTCGACCGGCTGCCGCAGTATCCGGCGGGGACGTCGTTCGGGGGCGATATCGATGAGGCACATCGGGTGCTGCTGTCGGACGCGCCCGAGGAGCGTAAGCGTGCCGTGTTTCTCGAGTGGGTGGCGCGGCATCAGCCGTGTGTTTTCGGGCGGTTGGCGACCAAGGGTGGGCGGGCGGCGCGGGGGCTGGTTCTCACGCTGTGTTGGATCGGGGACGACGTTCTGGATGCGGGCGCGCAGGCCGTCGCCGAGCGGATCGCGGCCGATCGGCGGGCGTGGAAGTTGGTGGCCGCCGAAGGGCTCAGCAGTGCTTTTCTCGTCGTCTTCAACAGTCGGCGGCTGGCTTGGGCCGTGCCCGGTCCGGAGTTGCGGGGGGTGTGCGCGGAGCTGGCGGCGTTGTATCTGACCGAGCGCGCGCCGATCGAACCCGATGTGATCTACACCGAGGCGATACCCCTGCGCGACCGTCGCGGTGCGCTGCGGATGTTCAAGGGAAGTGTGCAGCTCTTTCATACCGGGGCGCACCTGCGTCGCCACCACGACCGCCGCATCCCGGGTGGGGTGATGATCTCGGTCAACGGTCCCGGGCACTACGCCAATTCCCTTGTGACGCGGGGGTTGTGCGCCGATCTGGCGGAGGCCGCGCCGATGGTGCGGCGTCTGGCCGCGCGGTCCATCGGCGCGGGTGGTCTCGGTGACGACCGTGCCCTGTCCACGACCTGGCATCGCGAGTGCCCGGGCGGGCGGGACGCCGCCCGCTGGTTCTCCGCCGCCTATCACCTCGACGTCCTCATCCAATCCGGCGTCGTCGACGACCCGAGCCTCCGAACCGGGCCGTGCCCCGCGGAGCAGGTGTGGTCGTGGCTGCACCTGGACTACATCGATGCCCGGCCGACCACTGCGGCCGATCGCACGCACGGGTGGTTCCACGGAATTCCCGTGTCGGACAGGGAGATTCACGCCAACCCGTGGCCTCCGGTCGTCCCGGTCGACGCGCCCGATTTCAACTATTGACCGGGGTGGTCGGTCGAGCGCCGATTCCCTTGCGCCGCAACACGTTACGTGGGTGAATCCAGGGGCTGGGACCAATCGCACAGGCAGAACGGGTGGCCCGCCGGGTCCAGGAGGACTCGCCATCGCCGGTTGCCGGGTTGATGGTGGGCGCGGCGGGCGCCCAAGCGGACGGCCTCGGCCTCGGCGGCGGCGGGGTCGTCGCAGTCCAGGACGGTGAGGGCGAGTCGGGCCAGGGCCACGAGTCAGGATCGCACGGCCGGATTCGCGAGGCAAGCCGCCACCTCACTCGCACAGCGCCTCGGTCGCGGCGCGGGCGAGGGCGCCCAGGCGGCGGCGATCGGCGGCGGGCCAGGAGGAGAGGTGGTCGGCGACGGTCTCGCGGACCGCTCGCTTGAAGGTGGTGACCAGGTCCGTGCCCCGATCCGTGAGCGACACCTGGGACACGCGCCGATCGTCGGGATTCGTGCGGCGCTGGACCAGGCCGCGGCGTTCCAGGCGGTCGACCAAACCGGTGATATTGGCCTTGTCGCAATGCATTCGGGCGGCCAGTTCGCTGTGGGTCACGTGCCGCGCGTCCACCAGGGTGAGCAGTTGCGCCTGTTGGGGGGTGAGGCCGATGTCGCGACTGGCGGCCGCTCTGAGTCCGTCCAGGACGCAACCCAATTCGAGCAGTGCCTGCGCGAGGGTCGAATCATCCGATGCCGCGGCCATGGAGCGATGGTAGTTGATTGTTGAGGAGGTCAACCATATAGTAAAGAGACTCAACTGTTGACGACATTTACCATTGGAGTGACGCGGTGCAGAATACGACCGATCGCGTGGCCGTCATCACCGGTAGTTCGCGGGGAATCGGGCGAGCCGTCGCGCTGCGGCTCGCCGCCCGCGGCGTGGCCGTGGTCGGCAACTACCGCACCGATGCCGCCGCGGCCGCGCGCGTGGTGGCCGACATCGAATCGCGGGGCGGCCGCGCGATGATGGTGCGGGCCGACGTCGCGAACCCGGGGGAGCTGCGTACCCTCTTCGACGCGGCCCGGCGTCACTACGGTGGCCTGGATGTGTTGGTGCACAACGCAGCCGGGTTCGTCGGCGGCCCGCTCGACGCGGCCACCGAGGACGACTACCGGTACGCGTTCTCGCTGAACGCCCACGCCACCTTCCTGGCGCTCCGGCAGGCGGGGCTCGACATGCGCCCCGGCGGCCGGATCGTCTTCGTCTCCTCCGCGGTGACCCGCGTGAACCCGGCCGGGCAGGCGCTCTACGCCGCCAGCAAGGCCGCGGGCGAACATCTCGTCCGCACGGCGGCCCGCGAACTGGGCGCGCGCGGCATCACCGTCAACAGTGTGCTGCCCGGCCCGACCGACACCGACCTGTTCGCCTCGTCCGGCGCCCCGGTCGACGTGCTCCTCGCCCAGACCCCGTTGGGCCGGTTGGCGGAACCGGGCGACATCGCCGATGTCGTCGACTTCCTGGCCTCCGACGCGGCGAGATGGATCACCGGTCAGAGCATCGCGGTCGACGGCGGCCTGAGCTGACCTGAGCGTCAGGCGTAGCGCACCCGCCAGTGCTTGATCCCGTTGATCCATCCCGAGCGCAGCCGTTCCGGTTCCGCGACCTGGGTCAGGTCCGGCATGGCGTCGGCGATGGCGTTGAACATCAGGTCGATCTCCAGCCGGGCCAGATTCGCGCCCACGCAGTAGTGCACACCCGTCCCGCCGAAACCCAAGTGCGGGTTGGGGTCTCGCGTAATGTCGAACCGGAACGGGTCCTCGAAGGCGTCCTCGTCGAAATTGGCCGAGCTGTAGAACAATCCGACCCGCTGACCCGCCTTGATCTCCTGGCCGCCGAGCACCGTGTCCTCGACCGCCGTGCGCTGGAAGGCCGTCACCGGGGTCGCCCAGCGGACGATCTCGTCCGGCGCGGTGCGCGGGCGCTCGGCCTTGTACAGCTCCCACTGCTCGGGATTGTCGACGAACGCCTTCATGCCGTGCGTGATGGCGTTGCGGGTGGTCTCGTTGCCCGCGACCGCCAGCAGGATGACGAAGAACCCGAATTCGTCCGACGCCAAGGACTCCCCGTCGACATCCGCGTGCACGAGCTGGCTCACGATGTCGTCGAGCTTGTCGGCGCGGCGCTGCTCGGCCAAGTTCCAGGCGTAGCCCAGGATCTCCATCGACGCGTTGGCGGCGGAGGTCGTGGTGACCGCGTCGCCGTACTCCGGGTCGTCGTAGTTGAGCATCTGGTTGGACCAGTCGAAGACCTTGCGGCGGTCCTCCTGCGGGACGCCGAGCAACTCCGCGATGGCCTGCAACGGCAGTTCGCAGGCGACCTGTTCCACGAAGTCGCCGCCGCCGGACTCGCGCGCGCCGCGCACGATCGCCGCGGCCCGATCCGCCAGTGCCGCGCGCAACCCCTCGACCGCGCGCGGGCTGAACCCCTTGGAGATGATCCGCCGAATCTTGGTGTGCTTGGGCGGATCCATGTTCACCAGCAACGCGCTCGTGAGCTCGATCTGATCGGCCGTGATCTCGCCCGGCAACCGGATGATCGACCCCTTGCGCTGCGAGGAGAAGATCTCCGGCTTGCGGGAGATCTCCTTGATGTCCTCGTGCCGACTCACCACCCAGTACCCGCCGTCGCGGAAGCCGCCGGACTGTTCGTCGGTCTGGGCGTTCCACCAGACCGGGGCGGTGCGGCGAAGTTCGGCGAATTCGGTTGTGGGATTGCGAGTTTCCCACAGGGAGGGGTCGGTGAAGTCGAATCCGGCGGGGATGGCTGGGGCTGGCACTGCGTACTCCTGGGATTCGGGGGTCACCGCCGGCGGCGGCGGTAGCGGACGCGGCAGGGCTGTTGGAGCTGGACGACCATCTTGGAGTGGTCGTTGCGGTAGGTGTCCGACGGCTGGGACAGCTCGAATTCCCAGTCGCGCAACAGGATCGAGAAGATCGCCTTCAACTGCATGAGGGCGAAGGGGGCCCCGACGCAGCGGTGGCGGCCCGCGCCGAACGGGATCCAGGTCCAGCGGTTGGCCAGATCCTCCTGGCGCGGATCGAGGTAGCGGCCCGGATCGAAGGTGTCCGGATCGGGGAAGTCCTCGGGAATGCGGTTGGAGATCGCGGGCGTCGCGGCCACCATATCGCCGGGGGCGATGCGGTGGCCGCACACCTCGAACTCGTCGCGCGCGATGCGCATGAGGATGATGAGCGGGGGATGCAGGCGCAGCGCCTCTTTCAGCGCGGCCTCCAGATTCGGGATCTGACGCAGCGCGTTGTGGCTGACCTCCGAACCGTCGGCGAACAGCTCGTCCAGTTCGGTGACCACGCCCGCCAGGGTCTCGGGATGCCGCAGCAGTTCGATGATGGTCCACGCGGCGGTGCCCGAGGTGGTGTGGTGCCCGGCGAACATCATCGAGATGAAGATGCCGGTGATCTCGCTGGCCGAAAACCGCGGCGCCCCTTGCTCATCGGTGATGGAGATGAGCACGTCGAGCATGTCGCGCTCGTCCTTGCCGCTCGGCGGGTTGGCGGCGCGGTCGGCCATGATCTCGCGCACCAGCTCGACCAGCTGTGCGCGGGCCTCGTCGCGGCGGCGGAAGCTCTCGATCGGCGCGTACGGGTCGACATAGGCCAGCGCGTCGGTGCCCTGCTCGAGTTCGTGGTAGAGGTGGGCGAAGCGACCGTCGAGCTGATTGCGGAACTTCACCCCGATCAGGCAGGCCGAGGAGGTGTAGATGGTCAGCTCGGCGAAGAACTCGAGCAGATCTATTTCACCCTCGTCGCCCCAGCGTTCGAGCATCCGGTCGACCTCGCGGGCGATGGTCACCGCGTGCCCGCGCATATGGTCCGCGCGCAGCGCCTGATTGTGCAGCATCTCCTTGCGGCGCTCGGGCGGCGCGTCGAAGACCACGCCCTCGCCGAAGATCGGCTTCATGAACGGATAGGCCGCCGCCTGGTCGAGATCGTCGTCCCCCGCGCGGAAGAAGAACTCGTTGGCCTCCGCACCGGACAGCATGATCACATCGCGGCCCGCGAGCCCGAAACTGCCGACGTCCCCGCACTCGGCCCGCACTCGGCGCATGAGCGCGATCGGATCGGTGCGGAACTCCTCGAGGTGACCGTGTTCGTGTTCGCCTCCGGACACGCGCCGCGGCTTGACCAGGGTCATTGGAAATCCTTCCCTGAAGACCTGTCCAGACAGAGATGGACACCTGTCTGGACGGTACTACGGTTTGTGATGCGCGACAAGGGCCGCGCCCGTTCACACCGGGTCGGTGCGGTGGGCGGGCTCGCGCGCGGCGGTGAACTCCTTGGCCCACCGGTAGTCGGGTTTGCCGCTGGGGGAGCGGGTGATGGTCTCGGCGATCCAGATCCGCCGGGGCACTTTGTATCCCGCCAGATGCCGCCGTACGTGAGCGGTGAGCGCGTCGAAATCCGTTGCGCCATCGCCGGTCACCGACACCACGGCCGCGACCTGATGGCCCCACCGCTCGTGCGGGACGCCGACCACGACCGCGTCGAACACCGAATCATGGGCCTTGAGAACGCTTTCCACCTCCTCGACGAAGACCTTCTCGCCGCCGGTGTTGATGACCATGTTGCCGCGCCCGAGCAGGGTGATCGAGCCGTCGTACTCGACGCGCGCCCGGTCGTCGGTGATGACCATGCGGGTGCCGTCGACCGTCTTGAACAGCCGCGCGGTCTTCGCCTCGTCCTTGTAGTAGCCGATCGGGACCGCCCCGGTCTTGGCCAGCCAGCCCTCGGCGCCGGTCGGGACCGGATGCCCGGATTCGTCGACGACCACCGCGCCGCGCCCGATCCGCACCCGTGGCCCGCGCCCGGGGTCGTCGTCCTTGGTCGCGAAACCCATGCCGCCGAAGCCTGTTTCGGACGACCCGATGGAGTCGGAGATGAGCGCCGACGGGAACCGTTCGAGCAGTTCGTTCTTCGCCTGCTGCGACAGCAGCGCCGCCCCGGAGGCGATGACCACCAGCGAGGAGGCGTCGACGGGTTCGGCGGCGAGGGTGTCGAGCAGCGGGCGGGCCATGGCGTCGCCGGTGATGACCAGCACCTGCGGCCGTTCGCGTTCGACGGTGCGCCACACCCGAATCGGATCGAACCTGGACTCGAAGATCACCGCGTTGCCGGTCCACAGCGCGGTGAAGGTGGGCATCATGGCCGCGGCGTGGATGAGCGGCGGCAGGATGAACCAGGTCATGGGAGCGTTCTGCGCGCCGGTCCGCGACTGCTGGTACTCGTCGGCGACCGGCTCGTTGGTGTAGAAGTCGATGCCGCCGCCGAGGACCCGCCACATGTCCTCCTGCCGCCACATCACGCCCTTGGGCATGCCGGTGGTGCCGCCGGTGTACATCATGAACAGATCGTCGGCGCTGCGCTCGACCGCGCGTCGTTCCGGCGAGCCCGCGGCGAGGGCCGCCTCGTAGGCGGTGGCCGAGCTGGTGAGATGGTCGCTGCCCAGGTCGTCGTCCACCACGAGGGCGTGACGCACCCGCGGTGTCAGCGAGAGCGCCTGTGCGACAGCGGATTCGTAACTGCGGTGGTACACCAGCGCGTCGAGGTCGGCGTTGTCGTAGAGGTAGCGCAGCTCCTCGACGCCGTAGCGGTAGTTGACGTTGATCGGGGCCGCCCGCACCTTGAAGCAGGCGATGAGGGTTTCCATGGTCTCGATGCTGTTGTGCATCTGGAAACCGACGTGCGCGCCCGCCCCGACGCCGATGGAGGTCAGGTGATCGGCGAGCCGGTTGGCTCGGGCCTCGAGCTCGGCGTAGGTGACGCGGCGGCCCGCGTGGACCAGCGCGGTGCGGTCGGGCATCGCATCGACGGCGTGCTCGAACAGGTCAGCGAAGTTGCGCGCCATGGGAATTCGTCTCTCATGAGGTTCAGACCACGGTCAGGGGCAGCGGGATGCCGCGGTCGGTGAAGCGGAAATCGGCGCCGGTGCTGAATCGGGTGATCGCCACCTCACCGGACTCTCGGAACGCTGTGTCGCCCAGCCGGAATCGGACCACCAGCTCGTCGTCGGTGTCGGCGGCCACCTCGGCGACGTAGTGCGGATCGACCCCGCGGGCCATGGCCTCGAGCGGGGCGAGGTGATCGGCGTCGACCACCGTGGGCCACACGCCGTCCGCGATCGCGCCGCTGGCCTTGGGCAGGCGCAACGCGACCTCGGAATCGCCCGTCTCGACGCGAACACCGGTGTAGCGCAGCGGATTCCACGCCGGATGCAGGGCCAGCACCCGGGCCAGCGCCGCCTCGTCGCGGCCGAGCCCGAGCGCGTCGCGCAGCCGTTCGGAGGTGAGCCCCGCGATGCCGGTGAACTGCTTGCGCACGATCTCCGTCGCGCTCGCCGCGTCGGTGCGCGAGCGGATGGCGATGACGAACCCGAGGGCCAGCAGATGGTGTTGCAGGCACACCTCGTCGGCCATTCGGATCAGCGCCGCGCGGGAGAAGTCGGTGAATCGCAGATCGCTCAGCAACGGACCGGAGTAGTCCGGCCGCCCCGGGTCGTCGGGATCGATCGGATCCAATTCGACCCGGGCGGCGGCGGATTCGGCCACGATGTCCGCGTTGGGCGGGATCGGCGGCGGTTCGTGCGCGGGATCGATGACCACCGTCCACGCGCACACCGGGTGCCGGTCGGCGGGCACCCGGGGCGGGCGGTGGATGGGCCGCACCCGGGCGTGCGGGTTGGTGGCCAGCGCGGTGGCGTCGAAGGTCGGGTCCTCGATGTCGTGGCACATCGAGCGCACGTAGTCCTCGCCCATCGGCTCCACATCGGCCAGCGCGCCGCAGTGGTCGAGCCAGAACTCGCCGTGCCGGGGATCGTCGACGCGGAAGCGGAAGTCCATGAACTGCGGGGGCGCGCCGATATCCAGTTGCAGCCCTTTGAAGATCGTCACGACGTCGTCGCCGGTGAAGTTCAGCGCGCGCTGCATCCGGCGGGTGTAGACGGGGCTGGCGACCTGCCATTCCTCGATCGCCACGGCCGCCATCCCCTCGCGGCCGAACGCCTTGATGCTGTGCGCCATCCCGGAGCGGTCGATCAGCTGACCGCTCAACAGCAGTTCGGGGACGAGCGACGCCAGTTCGGCATGGCTCAGCTCCGCGAAAGCGCTGCGGCGCGAGGGAGATTCGCTCACCACAGCGGCACCGGGGCCTCGCCGATCTTGTACCAGCCCGGCTGCGGCTGGGCCGACCGCTCGATGCGCTTGCGCATACCGTCCGAAAGCACGTTGTCGGTGATCATCTCGAGGAACAGCGCGCTGACATTGCCGAAGTCGAAGAAGTCGCGCTGCCACGACCATTGGAAGTTCCCGCCGTAGCGGAACCAGCTGCCGCCGATGCCCTCGGGCGAGTAGTGCCGGCCGTCGGGGCGGGTGTTCTCGTTGACCTGCTTCCACAGGCCGATGAGGTTGCCGGTGCGGTCGTCGATGACCCATGCCTGGTACGGGTAGGTCCAGCCGTCGAGGCCGTCCATCTCCAGACCCACGGCCCAGTCGCGGATCTGGTCGCGGCCGACGGCCATGAACTCCTGCTTCGGGCCGTAGTTCCAGCCGTAGGTGGCGTCCTCGGTGTAGAACTCGGCGAGGGGACGCCAGTCGCCCTTCGCCTCGCACTCCTCGTTCGCCTGTAGCCAGCGGCGCACCATCTCGTCGAGTTCGGCGCGGTCGAATTCGGCCATGGCCGTGGTCCTTTCGGTCGATCCTGGGGGAGGAGTCAGTCGCCGTCGGTGACCGACAGCGCCTGGGTGGGGCAGTAGCGCACGGCCGTCTCGACCTCGGCGCGGGACTCGGGACCCGGTGTGGGAACGCGGATTTCGACCTTGCCGTGTTTGGGCACGGTGAAGACGTCGGGCGCCTCGGCCGCGCACACGGCGTGGCCCTGGCACAGGTCGAGATCGACGGTGATCCTCATGTGTTGCTCCCTACTCGGTGGTGGTCACCCGGGCCTCGGGCTGCACCTCGGTCAGCTGGATGTGGGTGCCGCGCGGGGCGGAGACGACCGCGGCGATGGCGTCGGCCAGCGCGACGGGTTTGAGCATCTCCGGATGCCGGGCGAAACCCCATCGGGTCCAGTCCTCGAGCACCGGTCCGATGACGTCGGCGGTGGCGTCCATGCCCATGCCGGTCATGGTCGGGCCGGGCCGCACCAGCGAGGCGCGCACACCGGTGCCCTCGAGCTCCATCACCATCTGCCGGGCCATCACCTCGACCGCGGTCTTGGCCGCGGGGTAGGCGCCCGAGCGGGGGCGCGGATTGTTCGCGGTGTCGGAGCTGATCATGACGAAGTCGCCGCGCCGACGGGCGACCATGTGCGGAATCACCCTGTGCGCCAAGCGTTGTACACCGAGCAGATGGACGTTCACCTGCTCGGCGAACTCGGCCGGATCCATCTCGTGCACCCGGGAGAACCTCAGATGCCCGGCCCCGGACACGAGGACCTCGATCGGACCGAGATCGGCCTCGGCCGCGGTGACGAAGGCGTCGACCGAGGCGGTGTCGCTCACGTCGAGCCGGTGCGCGACCGCCTCGCCGCCGTCGGCGACGATCTTGGCGGCCAGTTCCGCGCACTGGTCCACGCGGCGCGCGCCCAGGGCGACGGGATGGCCGAGCCGGGCCAGCGTGACGGCGGTGGCCGCGCCGATCCCGGAGGAGGCCCCGGCGATCAGGGCCGGGCGGCGGTCGGGATGGGGTTCGAAACGGGGCATTTACCGGACCTCGACGGTGAGGGGGAGATGGGCGAAACCGCGGACGTTCGTGGAGTGGACGCGTTCGATGCCGGACTCGACGAGCTCGTATCGCCGCACCCGGGAGACGAACTCGCGCAATGCGATCGTGGTCTCCAGCCGGGCCAGATGCGCGCCCAGGCAGAAGTGCACGCCCGCACCGAAACTGGCGAGATTGCCCTTTTCGGCGCGATCGATACGGTAACTGTCGCCGTCGTCGAAGACGTCGGAATCGCGATTGGCCGAGCCGATGAGCAGCAGCACCTTGTCCCCGGCCGGGATGGTCCGCCCGTACATCTCGATATCGGTGGCGGCGCTGCGGGCCACGATCTGGCTCGAGGTGTCGTAGCGCAGGGTCTCCTCGACCCAGTCCGGCACCAGCTCCGGATCCGCGCTCACCTTCTCGTACTCGCCGGGATTGCGCGCGGCCCAGTACAGCGCATTGCCGAGCAGTTTGGTGGTGGTCTCGTTGCCCGCGACCACCATGAGGAACATGAAGCCGATGATCTCCTCGTCGGTGAGCCGGTCGCCGTCGATCTCGGCGTCGAGCAGCGCGGAGGTGAGATCCTCGGTCGGCGTCTTGCGGCGGTCGGCGACCATCTCGCTGTAGTAGGTGATCAGCCGCAGGGCCGCGTCGATCGCGGGTGGCGGGACGTCGAGCACGCCCTCCTCGCGGTGCATGACCAGATCGGCGAGGCGGCGGACCTCGGCGCGATCGGGGACCGGCACGCCCAACAGTTCGGAGATGACGTCCATGGGCAGCTTGCCCGCGAAATCCTCGATCCAGTCGAAAGTGCCTGCCGCCAAGGCGGATTCGAGATGTTCGAGGGTGAGTTCGTGGATGCGGGCGTCCATCTCGGAGACCCGGCGCGGGGTGAAGCCCTTGTAGACCAGTTTGCGCATGCGCATGTGCCGGGGGTCGTCCATCGCCAGGAACGACATCGTGCGATGCGCGTGCGGTCCCCAGGCGGCCGGATCGAGTGAGACCCCGTTGGCGCTGGACAGTCGCGCGTTGTCGCGGAATCCGGCGATGACGTCGGCGTGCCGCGACAGCGCCCAGAAGCCCAGCTCCGGATTGTGGTAGAGCGGCGCGTCGGTGCGCAGCCGCTGGTAGACGGGATAGGGGTCGTCGTGGAACCGATAGTCGTACGGATCGAACGTGACCGGTTCCAGTGAGGCCGAAGTCATCACGCGTACCTCGAAGACACATAGCTGGACATGTGTCTGGACGGTATCACCGACGCTGTTCCACCACAACGGTTCGGGCCGATCCTTGCGCCGCGTCGGCGATCGGAACTATATTCCGAACACCTGTCTAGACATGTATCGGAGCATGCTGATGAACAGCCTCGTCCCTCCCGAGGTCACATCCCTGCTGATCGGCGGCAAGTCGGTGCCCGGCGGCGCGGGCGTGTTCGAGACCGTCAACCCCGCGACCGAGGAGGTCCTCGGCCATGCCGCCGACGCGTCGCCGGAGGATATGGACGCGGCCGTCGCGGCGGCGCGCACGGCCTTCGACGAGACCGACTGGTCGCGGGATCACGCCTTCCGCGCGCACTGTGTGCGGCAGTTGCGCGATGTGATGCGCGCGCACATCGAGGAACTGCGCGCGATCACCATCGCGGAGGTCGGCGCGCCGGTCATGTTGACCAGCGGACCGCAGCTCGAGGGTCCGGTCGCGGATCTGTCGTTCGCCGCAGCCCTGGCCGAAAGCTATTCGTGGACAACCGATCTGGGCGTCGCCGAGACGATGGGCATCGCCAGCCGCCGCGAGATCCGCCGCGAGGCCGTCGGCGTGGTGGGGGCGATCACGCCGTGGAACTTCCCGCACCAGATCAATCTCGCCAAACTCGGTCCGGCGCTGGCGGCGGGAAATACGGTGGTGCTCAAGCCCGCTCCCGACACCCCGTGGGTGGCGGCGGTGCTGGGGCCGCTGATCGCCGAGCACACCGACATCCCGGCGGGGGTGGTCAATATCGTCACCTCCGCCGATCACACGCTGGGCGCGCGCCTGGTGGCCGATCCGCGCGTGGACATGGTCACCTTCACCGGGTCGACGCAGACCGGTCGCGCGGTGATGGCGGGCGCGGCGGCCACGCTCAAGCGAACCTTCCTGGAGTTGGGCGGCAAGTCGGCGGCGATCGTGCTCGACGACGCCGATATCGCCGCGGCCGCGAGCTACACGGCGTTCTCGGTGGCGGTGCACGCCGGGCAGGGCTGCGCGCTGACCACGCGCATGTTGGTGCCGCGCGCTGTCTACGAGGACGCGGTGGCCGCGGCGGCCAAGGCCATGGCGGGCATCCGGGCCGGGGACCCCACCAAACCCGGAACCGTCTGCGGCCCGGTGATTTCCGCGCGGCAGCGCGAGCGGGTGGAGCGCTATATCGAGATCGCGCGCGCCGAGGGCGGGCGCATCGTGGCCGGTGGCGGACGGCCCGCGAACCGGGAGCGCGGCTTCTTCGTGGAGCCGACGCTCATCGCGGATCTGCCCAATACCTCGACCGTCGCGCAGGAGGAGATCTTCGGGCCGGTGCTCGTGGTGATCCCGCACGACGGGGACGCCGACGCGGTGCGGCTGGCCAATGAATCCCCGTACGGGCTGTCGGGTTCGGTGTGGGGTACAGATCCCGAGCGGATCGAACGCGTGGTGGCGGGGGTGCGCACCGGCACGCTCGGCGTGAACGGCGGGCTCTGGTACCACGCGGACGCGCCGTTCGGCGGGTACAAGCAGTCCGGCATCGGCCGCGAGATGGGTGTCGCGGGTTTCGAGGAGTACCTCGAGACCAAGCTGGTCGCCTTCCCCGCCTGAATCTTCGACAGTAGGAGTTGAACTCATATGGCACGTTTCACCGATCGGGCCGCGATCGTCACCGGCGCCGCGCAGGGCATCGGCGCGGCCTACGCCAAGGCGCTGGCCGCCGAGGGCGCCAAGGTCGTGGTCGCCGATCTCAATGCCGAGCGCGGCGAGCAAGTCGCCAAGGAGATCGTCGCCGACGGCGGCACCGCGGTCTTCCACACCGTCGACGTCGCCGATCCCGAATCCGCCACGGCCCTGGCCGAATTCACCGTCGCCGAGTTCGGGGCGATCAACCATCTGGTGAACAACGCCGCCATCTACGGCGAGATGAAACTCGATCTGCTGCTGACCGTGCCGTGGGACTACTACAAGAAGTTCATGAGCGTGAACCTCGACGGCGCGCTGAACGTGACCCGCGCGGTGTGGCAGTCGATGGCGGCGGCCGGGGGCGGCTCGATCGTCAACCAGTCCTCCACGGCGGCGTGGCTGTACTCGGGGTTCTACGGTCTGGCCAAGGTCGGCATCAACGGGCTCACCCAGCAGTTGGCGACCGAACTGGGCGGGTCGAAGATCCGCATCAACGCCATCGCGCCCGGCCCGATCAATACCGAGGCCACCCAGACCGTGACGCCCGGAAATATTGTGAAGGACATGGTCTCCCGCATTCCGATCAAGCGGATGGGCACCCCCGAGGATCTGGTGGGCGCGTGCCTGTACCTGCTCTCCGACGACGCGGGCTGGGTCACCGGGCACATTCTCAATGTCGACGGCGGGCAGATCATCCGATGACCGACGAGAACGCCGACGCCCCGGTCGGATTCATCGGCCTGGGAAATATGGGCGCGCCGATGGCCAAGCGGCTGTTGGAGTGGGCGGGCGGGCTGATCGTGTGCGATGTTCGGGCGGAGGCGATCGCGCCGTTCACCGAGGCGGGGGCGCGGGCGGCCGACGATCCGGCCGCGCTGGCGACCGAGGCTCGGGTGATCAGCGTGACCGTCATCGATGACGGGCAGGTGCGCGATGTCGTCAACGGCCCCAAGGGAATTCTGCGCACGGCCGCGCCGGGCACGGTTGTCGCGGTGCACTCCACCATCAGCGACACCACGGCCGAGGAGTTGGCCGCGCTGTGCGCCGGACACGGGGTGGAATTCGTGGACGCGCCCGTCAGTGGGGGCGCGGGCGCGGCGGAGAAGGGCGCGCTGGCGGTCATGGTGGGCGGGACGAAGGCGGCGGTGGAGCGGATCCGGCCGCCGTTCGGGCTGTTCTCGAATCTCATCGTGCACGCCGGTGACGTGGGCGCGGGGACGCGAATGAAGTTGGCGCGCAACCTGCTTCACTTCGTGTCGTTCACCGCCGCGACCGAGGCGCAGCGGCTCGCGGAGGCGGCCGGGTTGAACATCACCAAGCTCGGCAAGGTGGTCAGGCACTCCGACGCCATCACCGGCGGCGCGGGCGCGATCATGTTGCGCGACACCACCGCCCCGATCGATCCGGAGGACTTCTGGTTCCCGATCCTGAGTCACGTCCGCGATCTCGGCGAGAAGGATCTGTCGCTGGCGCTGGAACTCGGTGCCCGCCTGGATGTTTCGCTGCCGCTGGCCGAACTGGCCGCCTCCCGCCTCGCGGAGGGGCTCGGGGTCCCCGCATCGGAGAAGGAGCGTTCATGACCGACGACGATCGGCGCAAGCGGGGCTTGGCCAAGATGAGCGAGGTGTACGGCTGGGAGGTCAGCGACGGGCCGGGGGAGCATTTCGCGGTCACCGTCGATCACCTGTTCGCCGACATCTGGTCGCGGCCCGGGCTTTCCATCCGCGACCGCCGCCTGCTGTTGCTCGGGGCGCTCACCGCGCAGGGGCTGTTCGACGTGGCGGAGATCCAGATCGGTGCGGCGCTGCACAACGAGGAACTCGACGAGGAGCAGCTGAAGGAGATCGCGCTGTTCCTGTGCCACTACATCGGCTGGCCCGCGGGCACCAAACTGGACTCGGTCGTCGGGTCGGTGCTGGCCAAGCGAAAGAAGAAGTAGCGGTATGCGTTTCGGAATCGTCCTGTTCACCAGCGACCGCGGCATCGCGCCCGCGACCGCCGCGGCCGCCGCCGAGGAACGGGGCTTCGACTCGTTCTTCGTGCCCGAACACACCCACATTCCGGTGAAGCGGGAGGCCGCGCATCCCACCACGGGCGACGCGTCGCTGCCCGACGACCGCTACACCCGCACCCTCGATCCGTGGGTGGCGCTGGCCACGGCGGCCGCGGTGACCGAGCGGATCGAGCTGTCCACGGCGGTCGCGCTGCCGGTGGAGCACGATCCGATCACCCTCGCCAAGACGATCGCCAGCCTCGACCATCTCTCCGGCGGCCGGGTGACCCTCGGCGCCGGATTCGGTTGGAACACCGACGAACTCGCCGACCACGGGGTGCCGCCGGGCAGGCGGCGCACCGTGCTGCGGGAATACGTGGAGGCCATGCGGGAGCTGTGGACCCGCGACGAGGCGAGCTACGACGGCGACCACGTGCGGTTCGGGCCCAGCTGGGCGTGGCCCAAGCCCGCGCAGGCGCACATCCCGGTGTTGATCGGGGCGGCGGGCACGGAGAAGACGTTCGCGTGGATCGCGCGCACCGGCGACGGCTGGATCACCACCCCCACCGAGACCGACATCTCCGCGAGATTGCGGCTGCTGCACAAGTTCTGGGACGACGCCGGGCGGTCCGGGCGGCCGCGCGTGGTCGCGCTGGACTTCAAGCCGGACGCGGATCGGCTGGCGCAGTGGGCGGCCGACGGGGTGACCGATGTGCTCTACGGGCTGCCCGACCGGTCGACCGACGACATCCTGCGCTATCTGGATCGGCTCAGCGGGAAACTGGCCGATCTGCGGTCGCCGTGAGCGCGCCGCTGTCGGGCCGGGGCGCTGTCGTCGTGGGCGGCGGCAGCGGGGTCGGGCGGGCCGTGGCCGAGCTGCTGGCCGCCAATGGCGCTGGGGTGGTGGTGAATTCGCGCACCGAGGCGGCCGTGGCGGAGGTCATCGCGACGATCACCGCGGCGGGCGGGACGGCGATCGGCGTCGCGGGATCGGCGGCCGAGGAGGCCGTCGCCGCGCGGCTCGTGGCGACGTGCGTGGCCGAGTTCGGGGCGGTCGACGTGCTGGTGAACTGCGCGGGCATCGCCGAACCGCGCGGGTCGTCGATCCTCACCGTCACCGCCGCCGAGTGGCGGGAGCTGCTGGACTCGCATCTGACGACCGTGTTCACCACCTGCCGGTCCGTCGCCCCGCTCATGGCCGAGCGCGGGTCCGGGGCCATCGTGAACACCGGATCATTCGCCTATCTGGGCGATTTCGGCGGAACGGGCTATCCGGCGGGCAAGGGCGCGGTCGCCAGCCTGACGCTGGCGCTGGCCGCGGAGTTGCGGGAACACGGGGTGCGGGTCAATGCCGTGTGCCCCGGCGCGCGGACCCGGCTGTCGACCGGGCCGGATTACGAGGCGCACATCCGGGAGCTGCATCGGCGCGGACTGCTCGACGAGACGACCATGCACGGGGCGTTGGACGCGCCACCGCCGGAATACGCTGCCGCGCTGTATCTTTACCTCGCCTCCGACGCTTCGAGGTCGGTGAGCGGCGAGATATTCATCGCCGCAGGGGGTTTCGTGGGGAGGTTCGGGCGGCCGGTCGCGGAGCCGTTGGGGTACCGCGACCATGCGCACGAAAAGCCCTGGACCATCGAGGAATTGGATAGGATGATCGGCCGCTAGCCGGTCCTCAGGGACGCAGCCGGTCGTCGTAGACGCGCCGGGCGTCGCGGTCCACCTCGTCGACGAAGGTGCGGTGCACCCCCATGCGGCGGGCGACGAATTCGCCGAGCGGGCGCGGGGTGAGCCGGTTGAACGAGGCCAGGACGGCCGCGGTGCGGGTCACGGTCACCCTCCCGCGCGGTTTGGCGACAAGCCTTCGCACCGCGACGGCCACATCGCCGGGCTGGGCCAGCAGACCCATCGGGGCACGGGTCCCCGCGATGAGCTCGGTGTCGGTGAAGGTCGGCAGGACCGCGGAGAAACGCACTCCGGTGCCACGGTATTCGAGCCGCATGGCCTCGGTGAAGTTGAGCACGGCCTGTTTGCTCGCGCAGTAGGTCGCCATCCCCGGCGTCGGATTCTCCCCGGCCAGCGACGCGATATTGACGACATGGCCGCGCCCGCGCGCGAGCATCCCGGGCAGCACCGTCTTGGTGCCCACCATGACGCCGTAGACATTGATGTCGAGGATGCGATGGGTGATCGCGTCGCTCTCCTCGGTGAACCGCCCCACCGGCATGATCCCGGCATTGTTCACCAGCACGCCCACCGGCCCGAGCTCGTTCTCCACGGCATCGACGAACGCGCGGAACGAATCCGGCTCGGCGACATCGAGTTTCGCCGCGAAGGGGAGTTTCAGCTCGGCGGCCGTCCGCTCGGCCGTGGGCGCGTCGATATCGCCGATCGCCACACGGGCGCCGGACGCGGCGAGTTCGGCGGCGATCGCGCGGCCGATGCCGCGCGCTCCGCCGGTAACGGCGATGATCTTGGGGTGCGATCTTTCGGACATGTGTCTGGATACTATTCCGGACAGACTTATGAATCAATCCGTTCGGCGAAGTCCGGGGTCGGGGTGGGGTGCGGGGGCTTTCGCGCGACGCGGCCCGGAGCCCAGACGCCCAGCAGGACCGCGACCACCAGGGTCAGGCCGCCCAGCACCAATGTCGCGGTGCGTAGGCCGTGGGCGAAGGCTTGTTCGGCGAAGGTGGCCAAGGGGGCGGCGGCGGGGCCGATGTGGTCGGTGACCTGGAGGGCTCCGGCGAGGGAGTTGGAGACCGGGTCGCGGATCTCCGGGGGGAGGTGGGTGAGGGCGGGGGTGATGTGGTGGGTGTAGCCGGCGGCGAGAATGCTTCCGGCCAAGGCGATTCCGAGGGCCGCGCCCACCTCGCGGGCGGCGTCGTTGACGGCGGCGGCGACGCCGTGTTTGTCCGGGGGGACGCCGTCGACGATGGCGGCGGTGGCGGGGGCGGCGGTGAGGCCGAGACCGGTGCTCATGATGAGCAGGGGCCAGAGGATGTCGACGAAGGTGCTGTCGGCGGTGAGCAGGGCCAGGCAGAGCAGGCCGACGCCCACGAGGACGAGGCCGACGGCGGTGGGGAGGCGGAGGCCGAAGCGCTGGGCGATCCACGGGGAGATCAGCGACAGCAGGACCATCGGGGCGATCATGGGGGCCATGGCCAGGGCCGAGATCAGCGGGCGGTAGCCGAGGATCAGCTGGAAGAACTGGACGATCAGCATGAATAGGCCGAAGGAGACCAGGAATTGGACGGCGACCGAGACCGTTCCCGCGCCGAAACCGCGGTCGGCGAACAGGCGCACGTCCAGCAGCGGATGCGCCACCCGGAGCTCGATCAGCGCGAAGGCCGCCCCGGCCGCGAGACCGGCCGCGGCGCAAGCGATCACGAGCGGATCGAGCCAACCCCGTTGCGGCGCCTCCAGAGCCGCCACCACGACCAGGCCGACGGCCGTCGCACCGGTCAGCGCGCCCCACGGATCGAACGCCGGGCGCGCGGAATCCAGTGATTCGGGGACCGTGCAGGCCGCGACCGCCAGCACCGCCCCGCACACCGCCATGGCCGCCGGAATCGACTCCCACGTCCACCACTCCATCAGCAGCCCTGAACCGAGGATGCCCAGCACGGCCCCGCCGCCGACCGTGCCCGCCCAGATGCCGACCGCGAGAGTGCGCTGCTCCCTGGGCAATCCGGAGGTCAGGATGGACAGCGTCGAGGGCATGACGAACGCCGCGCCCGCGCCGCCGACGGTCCGCGCCACGATCAACCAGACCGGGCCGTGCAGCACCAGCGGCAGCGCCGAGGCCAGCGCGAACACCACCAGGCCCGCGATGAGCACGCCCCGGCGCCCGTAGCGGTCGCCGAGCGCGCCCGCGGGCAGCACGAGACAGGCCAGCGCCAGCGTGTAACCGTCGATGATCCAGGTCAATTGGGACTGCGTCGCCCCGGTGCGGGCGGCGATCTCGGGCAGCGCCGTGTACAGGGCCGCCATCGACGCGACCACCAGCGCGACCGCCGAACACGACAGCAGGACCACCCAGCGCAGGCGGGCCGACCAGGGGCTGGGGTGCGTGTCCATGGGGCCTCCGAGAAACGAAACCGAGAGTATCGCTACGCTACCAGGAGTAGCATAAGTCGAACCAGCGCAACGTTCTTCGCGAGGAGGAATCCTTCGGTCATGGCCACGATCGATCCGGGTCGGCACGACGACGATCCACGCAAGGCGCGTTCGCGCGCGAAGCTGCTCGAGGCGGCGGCCGAGCTGGTGGCCGCCGGCGGGCTGGAGGCGATCACGATCGACGCGGTCACGCGCAAGTCGAATGTGGCTCGCACGACGCTGTATCGGCACTTCGACACCGTGGTGCACCTGCGCCTCGCGACGCTCGAGCACATGCTGCCGCCGGTGGTCGAGGCCCCGACCGAGGGCACGTTGCGGGAGCGGTTGATCGAGTTGCTCGGCAGGCAGGCCGACGTGATCAACGACGCCCCACTGCATTTGACGACGCTGGCGTGGCTGGCCACCGCCGACCGCACCGACGACGAGTCCGCGGGGGTGCGGGTGGGGTCGTTGCGGCATCGTCTCATCGAGAACTACCGGCGGCCCTTCGACGAACTGTTCGACACCCCCGAGGGCCGCGCCCTGCTCGGCGACCGCGATCTGCAATGGGTGCTGGTGCAGCTCATCGGGCCGATCGCGTTCCTGCGGCTGAGCGGGATCGGGCGGGCGACGCGGGCGGACTGCGCGCGATTCGTGGACGATCTGCTGGCCGCATGGGCGGCACCGAACCGGTCGTCCGTGTGACGATGGGGCGGTGCTCGATGAGAAAACTCTTGAAGCCCTTGTCATCCAGCTGACCGACGCCGATCCGGCACGGGCCGCGGCCGCGCGGGACCGCCTGAGCGCGGCCGGAGCCGACGCCGCCGGACCGTTGATCACCGCCCTACGCGAGACGGCGTTGCGCGATCGGCTGAACCCGCGATCCGATCCGGCCACGGCCGCGTTGATCGACGCCCTCCAGCGCCTCGGCGACGCGGCGGTGGCGCCTTTGGCCGCGGCGATGCCCGACGCCGTCGCCGCCGACCGCGCCCGCGGCGCCGATCTGCGACGGGAACTGCCGTGGCGGATCGGCAACGAAGCCTATGTGCTGGAGGTGGCGCTGCGCGGGCTGCGCGTGGACGACGACGCGATTTGGCTTCCGCTGCTGCGGAATTCGGAGCGGGTGCTGCGTTACCGGGCGGTGTGCGCGCTGGCGACCCCGCGCGCGGCCGCGGCCCCGCTCGTGGACGCGATCCTGCCCTTGGTCACCGATCCCGATGCGGCCGTGGCGAATCAGGCGATCGCGACCCTCGGCGAACTGGGAACCGTTGCGCGCGAACGACTTCGCGCGCTGAGCCGGACCGGCGACGCCGGGCGTGCGCTCGCGGTGCTGGCCGCCCTCGGCGAGTGGCCCGCGCTGACCGCCGCCGAGCGCGAGCTGGTGCGCGGGTGGGTGGCGGATCGGGTCGCCGTCGAGGAGCCCGAACCGCTGGCCGAGCCGAACGGCGAATTCCTCGGCGAGTGGTTCGCGGTGTCGACCGGGGACCGCGACGCGGTGGTGGCGGCGCTCGGGCTGCACGAGCCGATGCCGGTGACGCTGCGCGTCGGCTGGGATCGGACCTCGGCCGGCTCGGGCCGGGTGTTCGTCACCCCCGAGCTGAACGGCTGGACGCTGATCTTCGGCCATGCGCTGCCCGACCGCGAATTCGGCACGCTCACCACGTTTCTGGCGGAGCTGAGCGGCCGGTTCGGCGCGGCGCAGTACTTCTACAACGACTACGGCGCCGAGGGCTGGGCGCTCGCGGAGAAGGGTGAGCTGTCGCGCCTCTATATCGCCGGGGACACCCCCGACGCCGACACGGTGATCGGGCCGCCGCATCCCGCCGAGGTGCTGGCCTCCGCCGATCTGCCCGAGGACGACGAACCCGACGGCCGCCCGCTGTGCTGCGCGCAGGGCGTGGCCGAATGCGCCTCCCTCGATCCCGCCGAGATCGGGCCCGAGACCGAGGTGCGCGGGTACGGCCTGCTCGCGGGCGTCGCGGCGGGATGGCATGACTCCCTGCGGAATTGACCCGCTCACCGCGCGGTGATGAGCCCCGGCGCGGCGTCCGGGACCGGCCGGATGAGGCAGATGAGGAAGCGGGGCAGCCCGTGCGGCAGCCGGATGCAGTACAGCTCCACCGTGCGCCAGTCGCCGCGCAGGGTGAGCAGCCGCACGATGCCCCGCGCCTCGGTCGCCGCGCCGCGGGCCAGGTCGGTGAGCGCGCGCACGTAGAAGCCCATGTCCTCGGGGTGGATGAGATGCGTTGTGCCCAGGTTGAATTCGTCGCGGTCGACCGGGTCCAGGCCGCGGGAGGCGGGATGGTGCCGCCACGCGATCTCGGGCAGCGGGGGCGTGAGCCATTCGATGATCTGGAGGCGTTCGGTGTCGATCAGCGCGGTCGTCCCGCCGAGCAGGGCCGCGGCCGCGTCGTTGTGGTAGGTGGGCTGCACGATGCCGGGCACCCGATCGGATTCGACCTGGAGCAGCAGCCCGCGCAGCGCCTCGTCGCCGTGGTAGCGGAAGTAGCCGAAGACGCGGGTGGTGTGGGTGTCGTCGGCGGTCAGCACCCGCATCGGGCCCTCCCAGACCGTGCCGGGGCGCGGGGTGAGGGCGGCGGTCATCAGCTTGTCGCGCTCCTCGCATTCCACGATGCGGCTGAGGAACCACGCGCCGTGCAGCCGCGCGTATCCGGCGGGCAGCACGGCCCCGCCCGCGCCGCCCGACAGCAGCGTCCACTGCGGGCCGTCCCAGGTGAACGCGTCCACCGCGGGCGGCGGCTCCGGGGGATCCGCGCGGCGGGCCACCCGGAGTTGGACGGCGAGGACCTGGTCGTCCGGGCCCGGTACGGGCAGGGCCAGCACCTGGAAGTCCTCGCCGCGCACCCGCAGGTCCCGGGCCACCCGCTCGCCCGAGACGATGGTTCGCTCGAGCACCGACTCCGCCAGCAGCGCCAGCGAATTCGGCCGAATCGCGCGGTGTAACAGGCGTTCTCGCGCCATACCCTCCTCGGGCACGTGCCGGATCACCTTCGCCGCGTCGGTCGCGTCGACCAGATACCACATCGGACCCTCCCCCCGGGACACACGCTAGCGGGTGGCGCGGGCATCCGCCATCGGTCACACTCGAGCGGTGCTGAGTCGAGGGGTGCGGGGGCCCGCGGGGTCGCCGGTCGCGGAACGGCGGACGCTGCGGCACGACGGCCGCCGCCGCACGTACACGCTGGTCCGGCCGCCGCGGCCCGCGCCCGGTCGCGCGCTGATCCTGGTATTGCACGGGACCGCGCAGACCGGTTCGGGGATACGGGATTTCGCGGCGGGGGCCTTCGACCGTTTCGCCGCCGCCGGATACCCGGTCGCGTATCCCGATGCGGTGCACCGGGAATGGAACGGGGCGCGAACCGCGCGGATGCTGCTGCGGGATGTGAAGGGGATCGACGACGTCGGGTTCCTCGCGGCGCTCGTCGCCGACGTCCGGGATCGGTACGGGATCGGTCCGGTTCATCCCATCGGTTACTCCCTCGGTGGGCAGATGGTCTTCCGGTTGATCCACGACGCGCCGGAGCTGATCGCGGGCGCGGTCGTCCTCGCCGCCAATCTGCCGACGCCGGGGCACATCACCCCGCCCCGGCACGCTCCGGTTCCGTTGCCGTACTTGGAGATTCACGGCACCGACGATCCGCTGTCGCCGTACGGGGGCGGGCCGGTCGGGTTCGGCTGGTTCCGTAGGGGTGAGCATCTCGGCGCGGAGGAGACCGCCGCCTATTTCGCCCGCCGCAATGGGATCGACAGCGAACCCACGTCCTCGTGGGTAGGAGCCGGGGCCGTGCGGCGGATCGACTACCGGCAGCAGGACAGGCCGCCGGTCACCCTCTACGCCGTCTCCCGGTGCGGGCATCAGATCCCGGGCGCGTCGGCCGGTCCGCGCCGGGTGTTCGGCAGGCCCAGCCGTGCGCTGGACACCGTCGCGGTGGCCGCCGAATTCCTCGGACTCGACCTCGGCGCGGCAGACTGAACCCCATGACGGACGTTCGGGACGGCACGCCGACCATCGCCTGCGGGGAACGCGTGCGCGCGCAAGCGGATTCGCACGATCGGGCCGGGCGCCTGGCCGCCGCGTTCGCGGCGCGCGGTCACGGGCGGGGCGAGCGGGTGGCGGTGATGGCGCGCAACGACATCGAATTCCTCGAGGCGTCGCTGGCCATCGCGTCGTGCGGGGCGAATCCGGTGCCGATCAACACCCGGTGGCGGGCCGCGGAGGTGGCGCACGTGCTCGCCGACAGCGGGGCGCGGCTGGTGCTCGCGCACACCGAATTCGTGCCGGTGGTGACGGCGGCGGCCGCGCTCGCGGGGACGGCGCCCGAGGTGCTCGAGATCGCCATGCCCGCGCCACTGCTCGCCGAGGCCGGGCTCGATCCCGCGCTCGCGCAACCCACCGGACGGCATCCGCTGCTCGAGGAGTGGATCGCCGAACAGCCCGACCCGCTCGGCCACATCGACGGCGCGGTCGCGGACTCGATGGGCCTGATCTACACCTCCGGCACCACCGGCACGCCGAAAGGGGTTCGGCGGCAACGGATGTCGGCCCAGCAGCTGCTCGCCATCGCGGGCGGCACGGCGCGCCGGATGGGTCTCGCGCCGGGCGGGCGAATGCTGGTCGCCGGGCCGCTGTATCACGCCTCGCCCAACGCGGTCGCGGTGCTCGCGCTGCGGATGGGCACGAATATCACCATCATGCCGCGGTTCGACGCGGAGCGGTTCCTGCGGCACGTGCACGAGGGCCGGATCCAGCAGGCGAAGGTGGTGCCCACCATGCTGTCGCGGTTGCTGTCGCTGCCCGGGGACGTGCGCGCCCGCTACGACGTCTCGAGCCTCACCCATCTCATCCACTCGGCCGCGCCCTGCCCGCCCGCGGTGAAGCGCGCCGCGATCGACTGGTTCGGCGACGCGCTGTGGGAGTTCTACGGCTGCACCGAGGCCGGGACCGTCACCTGGATCGGGGCGGCGGAGTGGCTCGCGCGGCCGGGCAGCGTGGGACGGCCCGTGGACGGTTCCGCGGTGCTCGTCGCCGACGAGACGGGGAAGCCGGTGCCGGCGGGCGAGGTCGGCCGCGTGTACGTCAAGGGCGCGGACTACTGGCCCGACTTCGAATACCTGAATCGGGGTCGGCCCGAGAGCCCGGTGGACGGCATGATCTGGGTCGGCGACCTGGGCCGCGTGGACGACGCCGGATACCTCTACCTGACCGGCCGCTCCAGCGAGATCATCATCTCCGGCGGCGTCAACATCTACCCGACCGAGATCGAGAACGCCCTGCTGGCCCTCGACGGCGTGGAGGACGCGGCGGTGTTCGGGCTGCCCGACCGCACCGGCGACCTCGGGGAAATCGTTGTGGCGCATCTCGTTCCGCGCCCCGGCCACCAGCTCACCGAGGCCGGTATCCGCGCGGCCCTGGCCGACCGCCTCGCCGCCTACAAGCTGCCGCGCCGGGTGCGCATCGTCGGCGAACTGCCGCGCGACGATTCCGGCAAGATCTACAAGCGCGCGCTCATCGCCGCGGAGTGAGCGTCCCGGGCGGTGTCGGTGAGTGGCATCCCGTCGACCAGGGGTTCGCGGCCGATGGCGGCGCGGAGTTCGTTGACGGGCAAGGTGCCCGAGGCCAGTCCGCGCCCGACCCGCCAGACGCCGAGCAGGTCCTTGCGGGCGGTGTCGACGATGTCGACGCGGGAGTCGGGGTCGTCGATCCAGTCCACCGGCACCTCGTGGATGCGCAAACCCGCGCGTTCGGCGAGCACCAGCAGTTCGGTGTCGAAGAACCATTCGCCGTCCTGCACCAGGGGGAGCAGTTCGCGGGCGATGTCGGTGCGCATGGCCTTGAATCCGCATTGGGCGTCGGAGAATCGGGCCCGCAACGACGCTTTGAGGATGAGGTTGTAGCAGCGGGAGATGATCTCGCGCTTGGGTCCGCGCACCACGCGGGCGGACCTGGCCAGCCGGGTGCCGATGGCCAGATCCGAGTGCCCGGACACCAGCGGGGCGACCAAGGGCAGCAGCGCGTTGAGGTCGGTGGACAGGTCGACGTCCATGTACGCGACGACCTGGGCGTCGGAGCTCTCCCAGACCGCGCGCAGCGCCCGGCCGCGGCCCTTGCGGTCCAGATGCACCACGCGCACGCCGTCCAACTCCGCCGCGAGGAACTCCGCGACCTGGAGGGTGGCGTCGGTAGAGGCGTTGTCGGCGATGGTGATTCGGGCCGGGAACGGGAAGCCGTCGCCCAGGAAGGCGTGCAGGCGGCGCACGCACATGCCCAGGTCGCGTTCCTCGTTGTACACGGGGATCACCACGTCGACCACGGGTGCGGTCACGGTCGTGTCCGGGCGCTCCGGCGCCGGGAGAATCGTCGAAATATCGCTCATGACAACCAGATTCGGCCCCGCGCCTGCGGCGGCCCTGGCGCCGGACTGTCAGTCCGCTGGGAACCGCGGCAGGTGTACCGAGAACGTCGCCCCGGCCCCGGGCTCGCTGTGCACCGTCACCCGGCCGCCGTGCGCGGTCACCAGCGCGTGCACGATCGACAGGCCCAGTCCGGCGCCGCCGCTGGCGCGGGTGCGGGAGGTGTCGGTGCGGTAGAAGCGTTCGAACACCCGCGCCGCGGCCTCCGCCGACAGACCCGGCCCCTGATCGATCACATCGATGTGGACCTCGTCGTCGGCGGGGGTGAGCCGCACCGAGATCGGCGTGCCCGGCGGGGTGTGGGTGAGCGCGTTGCCCAGCAGGTTGGTCAGCACCTGCCGCAGCCGGGCCGCGTCGCCCACGACCTCCACTCCGCCTGTGCCCCGGCCGATCTCGAGTCCGATGTGCCGCGGCGGACCCGCCTCGCGGGCCGCGCGGGCCTGCGCGGCGTGCACGGCCTCACCGGTGAGGGCGAGAAGATCGACCGGTTCGCGTTCGAGGGGACGTTGCGCGTCGAGGCGGGCGAGCAGCAGCAGGTCCTCGACCAGCAACCCCATCCGCTGGGCCTCGGACTCGATCAGCGCCAGCAGTTCCTCCGTCTGCGGGTCGGCGTTGTGGCGGCACAGTTCGGCGAAGCCGCGGATCGTCGTGAGCGGGGTGCGCAGCTCGTGGCTGGCGTCGGCGATGAACTGCCGCATCCGCGCCTCCGAGCGCCGGGCCGCCTCCTCCGACGCCTCGGTCCGGATCACGCCGTGCTGGATGCGGGTCAACATCTCGTTCAACGACTGCGCGAGGTGATCGACCTCGGTGTCGACGTGACGCACCGGCACCCGGCGGCTCAGATCGCCCGCGGCGATGGCGGCCGCGGTCACCTCGACCTGCCGCAACCGGCGCAGACTGCGTCGCACCACGACGTAGCCGCCCACCCCCAGCAGCGCGAGAGCCACTGTGCCCGTGGCCAATTCGAACATGATCAGCCGCGAGACCGTGGCCTGGTTGTCGGTCAGCGGCAGGCCGATGGTGGTGGAACCGTTCTCGTTGGCGATGGTGAGCACCCGCCACGTGATCGACCCGCCGCCGGTCGAGCCGACCGTGGCCGGATGTCCGGGCGTCACCCCCGACAGGTCCGGCGTCGCCGGATGCGTCGCCGGATCGGGGGAGTTCGGCATGTCGTAGACGGTGCCGTCGGGGCCGCGCCGGAGCTCGAAGAACTGATTCGGTTGGTCCCCGGGCGAATTCGGCGGCGGCGGGGGAGCGGGCCGGTCGGTGGGCACCCACACCAGGCGGCCGTCGGACATCGCCACCTGCTTCATCGGCCGCGGATCGGCCCAGGTGTGCGCGGCCTCGGACAGCTGCTCGTCCGTGCGCGCGGTCAGGGTACGGTTCAACGCCGAGGTGACCGCGAACCCGCACGCCACCAGTACCGCGGCCGCGAGCGCGACCATGGCGACCACCAGGCCGATGCGCAGCGGGACCGCCGCGAGCCGCCGGGTGAGCGCCGCACGCACGGTCACCGGCGGGTGCCCTCGGGCGGGCGCAGCACGTAGCCGACGCCGCGCAGGGTGTGCAACATCTTCGGTTCGGTGGTGTCGACCTTGCGCCGCAGATACGACACATAGGACTCGACCACGCCGCCGTCGCCGCCGAAGTCGTACTGCCAGACGTGATCGAGGATCTTGGCCTTGCTCAGCACCCGGCCCGCGTTGAGCATGAAATAGCGCAGCAGCGTGAACTCCGTCGGCGAAAGGCTCACGGGCACACCGGCTTTGAACACCTGATGGCTGTCGTCGTCGAGTTCGACGTCCCCGACCGACAACCGGGTCGGGCGCTGCGGGGCCCCGCCCGCCGCGGTCCCGGTGCGGCGCAGGATGACCCGCACCCGGGCCACGACCTCCTCGAGGGCGAACGGTTTGGTCACGTAGTCGTCCGCGCCGAGGGTCAGCCCGGTCACCCGGTCCTCCACGTCGTCGCGGGCGGTCAGGAACAACACCGGGGTGTCGATGCCGTCGGCGCGCAGCCGCCGCAACAGCCCGAAGCCGTCCATGCCCGGCATCATCACGTCCACGATCAGCGCATCGGGACGGAACCCGCGGGCCTTGTCGAGCCCCTCGGCCCCGGTCGCGGCGGTCTCCACCTCGAAGCCCTGGAACCTCAGGGTCGTGGCGAGCAGTTTGAGGATCAACTGCTCGTCGTCGACGACCAGCACGCGCGCTCCCGGGGCTGTGGCGTTCATGCCGCTCATCATCACCCGGCAACCCGGACGAAGGCTGGCGGAAAGCTGGACGTTCGCTGTGAAGGGGTCACCGCGGCCGCGAGGACGGTAATGCTATGCTCACCGAACTTAGCCTTACCAAACAAGGGGGTTCCGCCGATGGAGACGCTGGCATCGGCGCCGTCGGTCGCGACCCAGCTGTTCGGGAGCGGGTTGCTCGGCGTGCGTGAGGGTCTCGAGACCGGCATCGTGGTGATGATCCTGGCCGCGTTCCTGGTCAAATCGGACCGCCGCGACGCGCTGAAGTGGCTGTGGGCGGGGGTGAGCCTCGCCGTGGTCATGGTGCTGGCCATCTTCGCGGCCATCCACTTCGGCACGTCCACGGTCGACGGCCTGGCCGCGGAGGCGATCGCCGGGGTGGCGTCGCTGGTCGCGGTGGTCGTGGTGACGGGCATGGTGCTGTGGATGCGCAGCGCCGCCGCGCACATCTCCCGCGATCTCAAACAGGGCATGGCCCGCGCGCTGGAGGGCGGCGGGTTCGCCATCCTGGTGCTGGGATTCTTCGCGGTCGGCCGCGAGGGCGTCGAAACCGCCCTGCTGATGGTCGGTTACGCCGAGAACGCCTCCGGCAGCGCGTGGCCGCTGGTCGGCCTGATCGGCGGGGTCGTGGTGGCGGCCGTGCTGGCGGTGCTGCTGTACGCGGGCACGATCCGGATCGACTTCGCCAAGTTCTTCAAATACACCGGGGCGTTCCTGATCCTGGTCGCCGCCGGGATCCTCGCCTACGGGGTGCGCGCGCTGCAACTGGTCGGCTGGCTGCCCGGCGCGAACGAGATGGCCTTCGACTTCTCCGCCCGGTTCGATCAATCGTCGTGGTACGGAACGGTTCTCGCGGGGATCTTCAACTTCCGCCCGGACCCGACCGTGCTGCAACTGATCGCGTGGGCCGCGTATCTGGTCGTCGTCCTCGCGTTGTTCCTGCGGCCCACGCGGCCCGCGGGCGGCGATCCGGCCCGCGCCTCCGGGCAGATGGAAACGTCGGCCGCGTGACACCGGCCGGAGACAGAAGGAATGGGACACAGGTGAATTCGACGGGACGTATCGCAGCGGTGGCCGCGGTGGCCGTGACCGCGCTGCTGGCGACCACCGGCTGCACGGAGAAGTCCAAGGCGGGCGCGGGCGATGTCGCCGTGACCTCCACCGACTCCGCCTGCGAACTGGGCGTGGCGTCCGCGGGCACCGGCACGGTGAACTTCGTGGTGGCCAACCAGGGTTCGAAGGTCACCGAGTTCTACGTCTACGGCAACAACAACCGGGTGCTCGGCGAGGTCGAGAACATCGGGCCCGGCGTGACCGGCAAGCTCGCGGTGGAGTTCACCGATCCCGGCACCTACGAGACCGCGTGCAAGCCGGGTATGGTCGGCAACGGCATTCGCAAGCAGCTGACCGTCACCGGCGAGAAGAAGGTCAAGACCGAGGCCCCGCCGGACGTCGAGGCGGCCGAGGCGCACTACCTGGGTTATGTGCGCGGCCAGCTCAACGGCCTGGTCGAGCAGACCAAGACGTTCGTCGCCGCGGTGAAGTCCGGTGATCTGGACAACGCGCGCAAGCAGTTCGGCCTGACCCGCACCTTCTACGAGCGCATCGAGCCGGTGGCCGAGTCGTTCCCGGAGCTGGACCCGAAGATCGATATGCGCTGGGACGACACCGAGAACGGCGCCCAGCCCTTCACCGGCTTCCACCGCATCGAACGGTTCCTGTGGCCGCCGCAGCAGAGCGAGGTCGGCGAGAAGGGCGACGCCATCACCCAGGCCGACGTCGACAACGCCAGGAAGGCCGACACCAAACCGGCCATCGACGCCGAGGCCGACGCGTTGCTCACCAATGTGTCCGCGCTGAACGACGAGGTGAACAAGCCCGACTTCGTGTTCGAGACGCAGTCGTTCGTGAAGGGTCCGCAGGCGCTGGTCGACGAGATCGCCCGCACCAAGGTCGGCGGCGAGGAGGACCGCTACTCGCGGACCGACCTGTGGGACTTCGCCGCCAATATCGACGGCTCGGAGACGCTGATCGCGGAATTGCAGCCGATGATCTCGGCCAAGGATTCCAAGCTGATGGACAAGCTCACCGCCCAGTTC
The DNA here is from genome assembly GCF_042874315.1 of Nocardia sp. NPDC004068. NCBI lineage: Bacteria > Bacillati > Actinomycetota > Actinomycetes > Mycobacteriales > Nocardiaceae > Nocardia > Nocardia sp. NPDC004068. The sequence continues at coordinate 100,346 of NZ_JBIAMW010000009.1, read as the reverse complement.
GCGGCGGTGCGCGACGGGATCAACCAGTTCCGCGCCGGCGACGGGTACATGTCCTACAAGACGGTGACCGAGGACCAGCGGAAGGCGTTGTCGGACAAGATCGACGCGCTCTCGGCGAGTCTGAGTCAGGTACCCGGCCTGATCCTGAGCCAATAGCCGACGAGAAGGCCGATCATGAAGCAGACGAGCCGATTCTCCCGCCGGGCACTGCTCGGCGCGACCGGAGCCAGTGTCGCCGTCGGCGCGGCCGCGGGGGCCGCGGCGGGCGCCGGAGTCTTCGCGATGGACACCGATCCGCCGAGCGGCGACCGGATCGTCCCGTTCCGCGGGCCGCATCAGGCGGGCATCACGACCGCGGCGCAGGATCGACTGCATTTCGCGGCGTTCGACGTGTTGACGCGGTCGCGGGACGAGCTCATCGATATGCTGCGTCGCTGGACCGTCGCGGCCGAGCGGATGACGCGCGGTGAGGAGGCGGTCGACGGCGGCGCCTACAACCACGGCGCGCACCGGCCGCCCGCGGATACCGGTGAGGCGCTGGGACTTTCGCCCGCGTCGCTGACGCTCACCATCGGATTCGGGCCGGGGCTGTTCGGGCCGTCGGCCGACGATCCGAACCGGCCCGACCGATTCGGGCTGGGTGCGCGCAAACCGGCGGCGCTGGCGGATCTGCCGGTGTTCGCCAAGGACGCCATCGAGCCGTCGCGCAGTTACGGCGACATCTGCGTGCAGGCGTGCGCCGACGATCCGCAGGTGGCGGTGCACGCCATCCGCAATCTGTCGCGGCTGGGAGTTGGTGTGGTGAGCGTGCGCTGGTCGCAGCTCGGCTTCGGCCGCACCTCCAGCACCACGCGTAGCCAGGCGACGCCGCGAAACATGTTCGGGTTCAAGGACGGAACCAACAACCTCAAGGCCGATCAGAGTGAACTGCTCGACCGCTGGGTGTGGGTGCGCGAGGGCGACGACCGCCCCGAGGCGGGGTGGATGACCGGCGGCAGCTACCTCGTGGCCCGGCGCATCCGCATGGACATCGAGGCGTGGGACCGCGCGTCGCTGTCCGAGCAGGAGGCGGTCATCGGCCGCGGCAAGCACGAGGGCGAACCGCTGGGCCAGAACAGCGAATTCGACGCCCCCGACTTCCGCATCACCTCCGGCTACACCCCCGTCATCCCGGCGACCGCCCACGTCCGCCTCGCCCACCCCGACAACCTGGGCGGTGTCCAACTGCTCCGCCGCGGCTACAACTTCACCGACGGCTCCGACGGTTTCGGCCACCTCGACGCGGGCCTGTTCTTCATCGCCTACTGCCGCAACCCCCACAACCAGTTCGTCCCCATGCAACGCGCCCTCGCCGCCAAGGACGCCATGATGGAATACATCACCCACACCGGCTCGGCCCTCTTCGCCTGCCCCCCAGGCCCCGCCCCCGACGAGTTCTGGGGCCAACACCTGTTCACCTGACCCCAGGTCCACGAACCCAGCCGCACCCCTTGTTCGGATCCGCACCCCCTGTATAGCCCTGCAGGGGGTGCGGATTCGAATAAAGGGTGCGGCTGGGTTCGTGTGCCTGGGGTCAGTGGGGGCGGAGGGTGGTGGCTGTGGTGAGGGCGGTGTGGAGGGCTTGGGTGGGGGGTGGGGATTCGAGGTGGAGGCCGCCGAAGGGGGTGGCGGTGGTGCGGCAGGCTTCGAGGAAGGTGGGGAGGGAGGTGGTGGGGGTGGGGCCGGGGGCGTAGAGCCAGGTGACGGGGGTGGGGGTGGGGGCGGTGAGGAGGGGGGTGAGGTGGTCGGGGGTTTGGGTGGGGGTGGGGTGGGCTATGAGGAGGAGGCGGCCGGGGCGGTGGTGGGGGTTGAGGGTGCGGCAGAGGTGGGTGATCTCGGCGGGGGTGGTGGTGGGGGAGAGGGATATCGCGATGGGATTGGTTGTGCGGGCGGCGTATTCGAGGTGGGCGGGGGTGTGGGCGTGCGGGCCCAGCCAGAGCAGGGCGGTGGCGCAGTTCCACCAGTTGCGGTCGGGGCCGCGGCGGGTGAGGGCGGCCTCGTAGGGGAGGTGGGCGGCGTCGTGGCCGACGTGCAGAGGGGGTGTGGCGCTGAACAATTCGCGCGCGTCGTGCGGGGCGGTGGTGGCGAGCGGCAGGAGTCCGGCCACGTCGCGCAGCAGGGTGCGCGCGAGGGGGTCGGCGCGGCGATCGGCGGTGCGGCGCAACAGGTCCGCGATGCGCGCGGTGGGCGGTGGGCTGCCGCGCCAGTAGTTGAGGGTGGCGGCGGCGTGGAAGTAGCTGTCCTCCAACGCGTTCGGCCGCACCGGGCCGGTCGGGTGGGCGACGGTGACGATATCGGCGCCCAGCCCGTGGGCGAGGACTGCGGTGACGGCGTGCGCCAGCGCGCGACGGGTGTGGAAGGGCGCGGTGGGCTCGCCGCGGTCGACCAGATGCAGGACGAACGCCTCGCCACGCCCAGCGCGGGCGAGTTCGGTGATCAGGGCCGCGCTCTCGTCGGGGTGGACCAGCGGCGGCAGGTCCCGCAGCCGATCGGCGGAACCGGTTGCGCCGCTGTCGGATTCGACGGCGGGCGGCACCGCCGAGGCCAGATCCGTCGGCCCGGGGGCCGGTCCGTCGGGTTCGTCGTCCCACTCCGATTCGATGGTCGCGGGGCTCGCGTGTTCGGCGGGGACGATATCGGGATTGAAGGATTCGCGGATGTAGCACAGCGGCCGGTCGTCGAGCAGGATCACATACGCCTTGGTCGCGCAGGCGCGCCCGTCCAGCCAGCGGCCCAGCCCGGCCCGCACGATCCGCCGCCGCTGCGACACCCCGCGCGAGATCAGGCTGTAGCCGATCGGGGTGCGCACGTCGTCGACCCCGTAGGTGGTCGCCGGACCGGCGACGGTGACGACGTGATTGACCGACACCGTCACCAGTTCCGCGTCGACCAGGCACGATCGGCGCAGGACGACGCGATCGGCCCCGGCGGGCCGCAACACCTCGCGCACCCCGTGGGGCAACCGGTCCAGCGCCAGGTCGTCCTGCCGCAGCACCCGCACGCGCAGTTCGGTGCCGAGGATCGCCTCCAGCACCGGCATGGTGAAACCGTCGCCCGCCAACAGCATTCGGGTCATCGCATGACCGAAGCGGGCGATCTCGTCCTTGAGGGTCCCGCCCCCCGAGCCGCCGGCGGCGCGGCCGCGCGACGGCTCGGAGTCGGATCGCATCGTTGTCACGACCGTGTCCTGCCCGTCAGTGGGGTACGGTGTCGCCCTTCTTCGGCGGCAGGAAAGGCCGTGCGACGGCGGCCATTTCGGCCTCGGTGCGGGGGCGGCGGGTGAGACCGAGGACCGGTTCGGTGGTGATGCGCACCTCGCCCATCTCGGTGTCCGCGCCCAGCGGGTCGCGCCAGATGTTCCACACCGGGGACATGTCCAGCTTGCCCATGTACTTGATGTTGACGCCCTCGTCCTCGGCGTGCTCGACCTCGGCGACGATGGTGGCGGTATTGGTCCGCCGCTGCTCGCCGGAGGATTCGTCGACGTCGGTCAGCCCGGCCATGATCCGGGTGAAGGACTCCTCCGGGGTGTCGCCCTCGTGCTCCTCGGTGAGGTTGCTGGCGTGCTTGAAGTACTCGTCGGAGCCGATGTACTGCTCGTACATGCGCGAAACCAGCACCAGGAAGCGCGAATACGCGCGGCGGTAGGTGTAGTCGAAGAAGCCCAGCGCCTCGGCCTCGCTCATCTCACCGCGCAAGGCGGTGGCGATGGCCGCCGCCGCGACCATGCCGCCGTAGGTGGCCAGGTGCACGCCGGTGGACAGCAGCGGGTCCAAGAAGCAGGCCGAATCGCCGACGATGGCGTAGCCCGGACCCCAGAACCGGTCGGCGACATAGGAATAGTCCTGTTCGGCCTGCACGCCGGCGACCTGTTCGGCGCCCTCGAGCATGGTGTTCATCTTGGGGGTGCGGCGGATGATGTCGGCGTAGAACTCCTCGATCGAACCCAGTTCGCGCCGCCGGTCGCTCGCCAGCTTGGCCGAGACCACATAGCCCACGCTGAAGCGGCCACCCGCCAGCGGGATGTGCCAGAACCAGCCGCCCTCGTCGGTGGACACGACATTGATCGCGCCCTCGGGGCTCTCCGGATGCAGATGCGCGCCGGTCCAATACGACCAGACCGCGAGATTGCGGAAGGCCGGATGCGGTTTGCGCATGTTGAAGTGTTGCCGCGAGAGCAGGCCCGCGCGGCCGGACGCGTCGACCAGGAAGTCGAATTCGGTGGTGCGGACCTCGTCGTCGCCGAGCAGCGTCCACTCCACCGCGGTGGGGCGCTCGTTCGCGTCGAACAGCACGTTGCGGACCGTGGCCTGTTCGATGACCTCGACGCCCTGGTCGCTGGCGTTGCGCAGCAGCAGATCGTCGAATTCGGCGCGGTCGACCTGCCACGACCAGGCCTCGGCGTCGACGAGCTCATCCCATTTCAGCCGCCAGATGTCGTTCTGCCACTGGAAGTATCCGCCGCGTTTGATCTGGAAGCCGTGCGCGGCGACCTTGTCGTAGGCGCCGGAGATGCGCAGCGTCGACAGGCACGAGGCCAGCAGTGATTCGCCGATGTGGTAGCGGGGGAACTTGTCCCGCTCCAGGAGGGTCACCCTGATCCCGGCCCGAGCGAGCAGGGCTGCGGTGGTGGAACCGGCCGGGCCTCCGCCTACTACCAACACGTGTGGATCGTTTCCCATGGCAATCTCCCTGGAAATGCTGATGAAAGGGATGCGCTGACCGCGGCCCGCGGGCCGCCTCCGAATCGCGCACGACGATGGGCTCGATCCGGAACTCGCCCTATTGCGAACAGCTTTTTGCGGCGTGGCGCTCGAACTATTCTACCGACGGAAATTGAAATCTCAAGTGCAAGAACAACTTTCGTGATCATGAGTGCTGCGGGCATGCGAAAGCCACTGGCGCGGAACGGATTTGCGGTGCCAGTGCGGGTAGGAGGGGACGCTCCGACGATCACGAGGGGTCGGGCGGCGACGCGGTGGAACGGGTGCGGTGCTCAGGGTTCGTCGAATGGGTGCGTGTGGTCGGCGTCGTCGTCACCCTGTGCTGCGTCCGTAAAAAACAGTACGGTACAAATGGAATTCGCGCGCCCGGTTCGGGCAGAATCGCCGGAAACCCCTATCGACCGATCGGTGTGTCCGCGCGCGCCGACCACCGCCGAGGCGCGTCGGCCGCGGCGGTCGGCTCGGTGTCGGCGTCAGTCCAGGCGGTAGAAGTCGCGGGCGAGTTGGAAGGAGTGGGCGCCGCCGTCGACGTCGCAGTACAGGTAGTCGGTGGTCGAGTAGCACTCGACCCGGCCGACTCCCGTGGTGTCCCCGTACTCGAGCACGGGCAGGTCCGGCGCGGCCACCGTGTCGCCCGCGCAGACGAATCGCGGTGCGACGGTGACCGACATCGCGACGGCGTGCCCGTATCCGCTCGGGCCGCAGCCGCCCGCCGGGCGCGGCGGCGGGGTGAAGGTGTAATCCAGTACATCGCACCGGACTCCGGCGCCGTCGTCATCGATCAGGCAGGCCACGTTCCCCGACGGCGTCTGGAACGCCGAATAGGAATAGCCCGGCCCGCCCGGGTGCCCCTGCGCCACCGCCGACGTCAGCCCCGCCACCGCGACCCCCGCCGCGGCCGCCGCCAACGCCGCCCGCCCACTCGTCCATCCCCGCATCCCGGCCACCCCGTATTCTTTTCGTCGCCAACGGAACACAAGTCAGTGTGCTGGCGCACGCGCCGAACCGCAACGGCCCCTCGGCACTTTGAGCAGGGCGTGGGTGCCGTGAGCCACGCCGGGGCCGCAATCCTTCGCGGGGGCAAGGGTGCTGAGGGTGCGTCGGTCCTCGGCGGGGAAAGGGGGGCGTGGGTCGCGAGGGTGCGTCGGTCCCTGGCGGAAAGGTGGGTCGCGAGGTGCGCCAGTCCTTATGAGGCAGAGGGGGCCGGGGAGTCGCGAAGCAAAGGGGTTGTGGGGCGTCAGTTCCCGGCGATGCCGTCGAGGGTGGCCAAGGTGGACGGGTCCAGGTGGATCGATCCGGCCGCGAGGTTCTCGGTCAGGTGGGTGGGGTTGCGGGTGCCGGGGATGAGGAGGGTGTGGTCGTAGTGGGCCAACTCCCAGGCGAGGGCCAGTTGGGCGGGGGTGAGGGTGAGGCGGGTGGCGAGGTCGACGACGGTGGGGTGTTCGGTGGGCTTGGGGAAGGTGGGGAAGGCGGAACCGAGGGGGCAGAACGGGACCCAGGCGATGTCGTGGGCGCGGCACAGGTCGAGGACCGGTTCGGTGGAGCGGTCGACGACATTGTGGATGTTCTGCACGCACGCGATACCGGCGGGCAGGGCGCGGCGCAGTTGTCCGGCGTCGACGGCGCTGAGGCCGATGCCGCCGATCTTGCCCGCGTCGCGCAGGGCGAGTAGTTCGGCGAGTTGATCGTCGAGATCGACGACCTGATCGCCGGTGGCGACGATGCCCGGGGGCGCGTCGGCGCGGCGCAGGTTGACCACGTCGATCCGCTCGGCGCCCAGCGTCGCCAGATTCTCCTCGACGCTCGCGCGCAGTTGCTCGGGCCGCTGCCGGGCGACCAGGCCCGCGGCCGTGCGGTCGGCGCCGACCTTGGTGACCAGGGTGAGTTCGGCATAGGACGGCCGCAGCGCATCCCGGATCAGCTCGTTGCAGCCGGGATAGAAGTGGGCCGTATCGATGTGGTCGACGCCGTGCCGGACCGCGGTGCGCAGCAGGGCGATGGCCGCGTCCCGATCGGACCCGGCGCGACCCTCCAATTGCATGGCGCCGTAACCGATTCGGGCCACCCGGCGGTCGCCCAGGGTGGCGGTGCCGCCCGGGGCGGCGTGCTCGATGCTGGTCATGGTCGTACTCCCGTGGCATAGTCGAGTCGATCCCGTGATGCGGAGGAGCCTCCGCATCTCCCACGCTAACAGAAACGGAGGGGCCTCCGCTAGTGACTGCCACATCCGGCCGCGCCGACGCGCAGCGCAACCGCCGCCGACTGCTCGACGCCGCCCGCGCGGAATTCGGCGGCGCGGGGGAGAACGTGACCCTGGAGGCGATCGCGCGCGCGGCGGGCGTGGGCATCGGCACGCTCTACCGGCATTTCCCCACGCGTGAGGCGCTCGTCGAGGCCGTCTACCGCGACGAGCGAACTCGCCTGTGCGACAAGGCGATCGAACTGCTCGCCGACCATCCGCCCGAGATCGCGTTGCGCCGGTGGATGGATCGCTTCGGCGACTACATCGCCATCAAGCACGAAATGGCCGAGACCCTGCGCGCCATGATCGCCTCCGGCGCGGTCACCGCCACCGCGGCGCGAGCGGAGCTGTCCGGCGCGGTCGGCGCGATCCTCGAGGCCGGGGTCGCCGCGGGCACGCTGCGCGACGACGTGCTCGCCGAGGATGTGGTGGTCGCGCTGCTCGGAATATTCCTGGTGTGCCGCGAACCCGAGCAACGCGAACAGGCCCAGCGAATGGCCGATCTATTGATGCGCGGCCTGCGCGCGGAGTGAGACGGACCGCCGAGATAGGGGTTGACGCGCGGCCGCTCGTAATACTCGGGCAATTCGGTCCCTACACCGTAAAGGGCGAGCTGGGAATTCTCACAACGAGCGGGAAACCTTGTCGTCACGACGGTATGGCAAGGTCTTGTCATAAGCTATTGCGTCGCAAACAAACCGTTCCGTATGGGGAATGCGGATCCCCAGTTGCGGTTCCCGGCATTCACTCCGTTTCTGAATAGTTCAATTCGGCAGCTCGCCGGGGAGCTGCGGCGATACCGCCCAACTGGTCGGTTGTCTGATTAGCTGGAAAGTTGACTTGTCGCTGTATCGCCAACAGGCGGACGTGTTGACCCTGTGTTCGGCGGTGGCCGGGCGATTGCCGGTAACCGTGGATACACACCTGTTACCCAGAACGGGCGTTGTGCAATCCCGCGAACCGTGTCGTAGACTCGTCCGGGTCGAAGTTGATCATCAGATATCCGGGGGAACAGGTAACCCCGACCAATTCTCGAATTCGTCGTCCTCGCGATTGTTTCGGATATTCGCGGGGGATGAATTTCGGCGCGACGCTCACCGCTGGAGTTGATTGTCGTCGCATGTCCCGACAGTGTTGTCGTTCTGTCGAAAAGGGGGAAGCTTGTGGCCGAGCGTGCCGTGAACTTCGAAACTCTGGTGGACGCCATTCGGCGGCGCGGCGCGTCGACGCCCGACCGGCTGGCCATGCGGTTCGTGCGGCCCACCGCCGCGAATCGGTTCGAGCGGGAGGATTTCACCTACCGCGAGCTGGACGCGGTCGCGCGATCGGTGGCGGTGCGGTTGCGCTCGTATTGCGAACCGGGACAACGGATTCTGCTGCTGTGCCCGCCCGGGGTGGAGTACATCATGCACTTCTACGGGTGCCTGTACGCCGGGCTCGTCCCCGTGCCCGCGTATCCGCCCGCCTCGAATCGGCATCTGTCGCGGGTGGAGACCATCGCGCGCTCGGCGCGCGCCGGGGCGGTGCTGACGGCGGAAGGCGCTGACCGCCTGGGCCTTTCGACCATTCGCGGCAGCGAGATCCCCACCCTGGCGGCGGCCACCTGGATCGAGGCCGGGCGCGGGAACTTCACCGCGCCCGCGCACGAGTGGGAGCCGCCGGACATCGAGCCGGACACCACCGCGCTGCTCCAGTACACCTCCGGGTCGACGTCCGCGCCCAAGGGCGTCGTCGTCAGCCACGCGAATCTGCTGAACAACGCGCGCATCGCCGAGGACGCCTTCGGCATCACCCCCGACTCCATCGGCGCGGGCTGGCTGCCGCCCTATCACGACATGGGCCTGCTGGGCGGGCTGGTCTCGCCGATCTACAGCGGTTTCCCGGTCGTGGTGATCTCGCCCATGACCTTCGTCCGCGATCCGCTGTACTGGCTCGAGGTCATGGCCCACGAGCGCGCCACCAGCAGCGCGGGACCGAACTTCGCCTATCAGCTGTGTGTGGATCACGCGGATCCGGAGCGACTGGCGACGCTGGATCTGTCGCGCTGGGAGAGCGCGCTCAACGGGTCGGAGCCCGTGCGGGCCGAGGTGCTCGACGCGTTCGCGGAAACGTTCGCGCCCTGCGGATTTCGCCGGTCGGCGTTCTATCCTTGCTACGGCCTGGCCGAGGCGACGCTGCTGGTCTCGGGCGGTCGCCCGGCCGGGGATCCGGCGGTTGTGACGGCCTCGGCGGACGAGCTCGAACAGGGCCGGGTGACGGCGGCCGACGACGGGACGAAGCGGGTCGCCCGGCTGGTCGGGTCCGGGCGCGTCGCCGCCGAGACCGAGGTCGCCATCGTCGATCCCGCGACGCGGACGGTGCTGCCCGAGGGTCGGGTCGGCGCGGTGTGGATTCGCGGAATCAGCGTCGCCGCAGGGTATTTCGAGAACGAGACCGCGACCGAGGACACCTTCCGGCGGTACACCGACACCGGGGACGGACCGTATCTCGACCCGGGCGATCTGGGCTGTCTGGTGGACGGTCAGCTGTTCATCGTCGGGCGCACCAAGGAAGCGATGAACTTCCGCGGCCGCAACGTGTATCCCCAGGACGTGGAGGCGGTATCGGTCGGCAGTCATCCGGGTCTGGCCGGAACGCGTTGCGTCGCCTTCGCGATCGAGGTCGGCGGCGAGGACCGGCTCGTGGTGGTGCAGCAGAAGCCGCGCCGGGCGCGCCGCGAGTTCACCGACGCCGAACTGGTCGCCGCCGTGCGCCGCGCGGTCTCCGAGCACTTCCAGCTCGCCGCCTACGACATCCTGCTGGTACCCGCCCGCGCGATCCCGGTGACCTCCAGCGGCAAACTGCAACGGGCGCAATGCCGTCGGCAGTATCTGGACGGCGAGTTCGGCGGCGTCATCACCGCTTCGCAGCCGCCCGCGACCTCCGCTGTTGCCGAGGACGCGGCCGCGGTGAGCGAGGAGCCCCGGCCCCGGCGCGGGCGGCGCGAGATCGAGGCGCTCATGGTGGCGGCCATCGCGCGGCACTCCGGGCTGGCGGCCGAGGAGATCGATGTGCGGGAGCAGTTCGCGACCTATGGGCTGGGGTCGATCCAGGCCGTGCGGATCGCGGCCGATCTGTCCGAGGAATTGGGCATCGATATCCCGCCGACGCTGGCGTGGGAGCATCCGAGCATCGTGCAGGCCGCCGCGGCGCTGGCCGAGCTGGCCGGTGAAACCTCCGGCGGCGCAGCGGTTTTCGAGTCGCGGAGGGCGACCGACGAGCCGATCGCGGTGGTCGGGGTGGGATGCCGGTTCCCGGGCGGGGTGGAGGGGGCCGAGGAGTTCTGGGAGCTGCTCGTGACCGGGCGGTCCGGGGTGGGCGAGGTCCCGGGCGACCGCTGGGACGTGGCGGAGTTCTACGACGCCGATCCCGACGCGCCGGGGCGGACGTATTCGCGGCACGGCGGATTCCTGTCCGATGTGCGCGGGTTCGATGCCGGACTGTTCGGGATCTCGGCGCGCGAGGCGGCGAGTATGGATCCGCAACAGCGGCTGGTGCTGGAGACGGCGTGGCAGGCGCTGGAACACGCGGGGATCGCGCCGGACGCGCTGCGCGGTTCCGGCACAGGGGTTTTCGTCGGCATGTCCGGCGGGGACTACGAGCGGGTGGCCGCGCGGGCGCGGGGGATCGACGCGATCGACGCCTACGTGGCGACCGGCAATGCCGGGAACTTCGGCGCGAATCGGCTGTCGTACGCGCTCGGTCTGGCGGGGCCGAGTCTCGTGGTCGACACCGCGTGCTCGTCGTCGCTGGTGGCGGTGCATCTCGCGGCGCAGAGCCTGCGCGGCGGCGAATGCGAGCTGGCCTTGGCGGGCGGGGTGAACGTCATGTTGTCGCCGGAGGTGACGATGGCGTTGTCGAAGGGCCGGATGCTCTCCCCGAGCGGCGGGTGCCGCACCTTCGACGCCGCCGCCGACGGCTATGTGCGGGGCGAGGGCTGCGGTTTCGTGGTGCTGCGCCGCCTGTCCGACGCGATCGCGAACGGGGACCGGGTGCTGTGCGTGGTGCGCGGGTCGGCGGTCAATCAGGACGGCCGCAGTTCGGGTCTGACCGCGCCGAGCATGGTCGCCCAGCAGGCCGTCGTGCAGCGCGCCCTCGCCGCCGCCGGACTCGAGCCCGAGCGGGTCGGCTACGTCGAGGCCCACGGCACCGGGACGCCCCTCGGCGATCCGATCGAATTGCGTGCGCTCGCGGCGGTATTGGGCTCCGGACGCGACGAGAACCCGCTGCGCGTGGGGTCGGTGAAGACCAATATCGGCCACCTCGAGGCCGCGGCGGGCATCGCCGGGTTCATCAAGGCCGCCCTCGCCGTGTCGCGGGGGGTCATCCCGCCGCATCTCAATCTGCGCGAGCCCACGCCGCACGTCGACTGGGACCGGCTGGGTATCGAGGTGCCCCGCAGGGTCACGCCGTGGGCCGAACCCGAACGCGTCGCGGGGGTCTCGTCGTTCGGATTCGGCGGCACCAACGCCCATGTCGTCCTCGCCACCCCCGAGACCGTGGAAGTCGTTGTGCCGCAGCAACGGTCGGTGCCGAAGGCCGAGGCGCCGGTGGTGGTGAAGCTGGCCGGGGCCGATCCGGGCGCGTTGGCCGCGACGGCCGAGCGGCTGGCGGAGCTGGTGGCGGGGGAGCCGACCCTGTCCCCGGCGCAGGTCGCCTGGGCGGCGAATACGCGGCGGGCCGACCTTCCCGTGCGGGCGGCGGTGATCGCCGGGTCGCGGCGCGAACTGCTGGACGGACTGCGGGATACCGCCTCCGGCAACGGGATTCGAGGCCGTCGACGGCGCGGCGGAGCGCCGCGGGTGGCGTTCGTCGCGCCGGGGCACGGGACGCGGATCGCGGGGGCCTTGGCGGGGATCTACGGTGTGGTTCCGGTGGTGACCGAGGTGCTGGACTCCCTCGGGTCGGTGGCGGAACTGCCGTTGTCGGTGCTGGTGCGGACCGGCGACGAGGTCGAGGCGGCCTTGTCGCGGACCGAGGTGGCGCAGCCCGCCCTGTACGCGATGGCGGTGGCGCTGGGGCAGTGGTGGCGCTCGGTCGGGGTGGAGCCGGACGTGGTGACCGGGCACAGCGTCGGCGCGTACGCGGCGGCGGCGCTGGCCGGGGTGTTCTCGATCGCCGACGGGGCCGCGCTGATCGCGGCCCGGGGGACGGCGATGGGCGCGCTCGCCGAGGGCGATGCCATGGCCGCGATCGGTTGCGCGCCAGCGGATGTGGCGGAACTCGCGCCGTCGGACGCGGTGACGGTGGCGGTGGTCAATGCCGCGACGGAGATCGTGGTCGCGGGCCCGGGTGCCGCGGTGGACGCGGTGGTCGCCGCCGCTGGGGAGCGCGGGATCAAGGCGCGGCGGCTGCCGGTGGGCCGGGCCTTCCACTCCAGGGCCGTCGAACCCGCGCTGCCGATGCTGCGAGCCGCGTTCGAGAACATCGAATTGCGCCAGCCGACAATCGATTTCGTCTCCGACACCACCGGCGAGGTGGCGACCGCCGAACCCACCGAGGTGGAGTACTGGCTCACCCACACCCGCCAGCCGGTCCGCTTCGACGCGGCCGTGGCGACCGTGCACGCGCGCCGCGCCGACACCGTCGTCGAACTCGGGCCGGGCGGGCTGCTGTCCCTGCTCGCCACCCATCCCGACGCGCGCGAACCGCTGTGCGTGCCCTCGGCCGGAACCGCCGACCCGCACCGGCGGCTGCTCGAATCGCTGGCCCGGGTGTGGGCGGACGGCAGCCGGATCGAGTGGGCGGCAACCCAATTGGAGCCCGACCGGATACCGGAGCTGCCCACCTACCCGTTCCAGCGCGTCCCGTACTGGATCACCGACGAGCATCCGATCCACGCCGAGGCCGCGACCCCGGAACCGGGCGGCGAGGTCACCTACACGGTGGACGCGGAGATCGAGCGGCTGCAAACGGAATTGGCGCGGCTGCTCGGACTGCCCGCGGGCGAGCGCGTCGATCCCGACGCGGGCCTGTTCGACGTGGGCCTCACCTCCGCCATGGCCGTGGAACTGCTCACCACCCTGCGCGCGACCCATACGGTGCCGCTGCCGCCGACGGTCGTGTTCGAACATCCGACGATCGCCCGGCTGGCCGCCTACCTGAGCAGCCAGGCCGCCACGACCGCCCCGGCGCGGCGGCGGGCGACGCCGAGCGCCGAACCGATCGCCATCGTCGGCATGGCCTGCCGCTTCCCGGGCGGGGCCGACGATCTCGACGGCTACTGGGATCTGTTGATCTCCGGACGCGACGGCACCGGACCGGTTCCGGCGGACCGGCCCTGGCTGCGCACCGACGGCCCCGAATTCCGCGCGGGCTTCCTCGATGTGCCGGTGGCCGACTTCGACGCCGAGGCGTTCGGCATCTCCCCGCGCGAGGCGCGCGGCATGGACCCGCAACAGCGGCTGCTGCTCGAGGTGGTGTGGGAGGCGCTCGACGACGCGGGCATCGCCCGCGACCGGTTGCGGGGCGCGGCGGGTTCGGTGTACGTGGGCATGAACACCACCGACTATCTGCAACTGCTCGCGGCCGAACGCAGCACGGTCGACCCGTATTTCGCCACCGGCAACACCTTCAGCGTCGCCGCCGGGCGGGTGTCGTATCTGCTGGGGTTGCGCGGGCCGAGCATGGCGATCGACACCGCGTGCTCGTCGTCGCTGGTGGCGACCGACCACGCCGTGACCGATCTGCGCACGGGCCGGGCGGATATCGCGGTGGTCGGCGGGGTGAACCTCATCCTGTCGCCCGCGACGACGTCGAGCCTGTCGAGTATGGGCGCGCTGGCCGCCGACGGCCGCTGCAAGACCTTCGACGCCACCGCCGACGGCTACGGGCGCGGCGAGGGGTGCGGGGTGCTGATCCTCAAACGGCTCTCCGACGCCCGCCGCGACGGCGACCGGATCTGGGCGCTGGTGCGGGGCAGCGAGGTCAACCAAGACGGCCGCAGCGCCGGGCTGACCGTGCCCAGCGGCACCGCCCAGGCCGAGGTCATCTCCGGTGCGGTGCGGGCCGCGGGCGTGACCCCGCAATCGGTCGGCTACGTGGAGGCGCACGGGACGGGCACCCCGCTCGGCGACCCGATCGAACTGGCCGCCATGACCGCGGCCCTGCGGCCCGATCCGGACGCGGCGCCGCCGCTCGTCGTCGGATCGGCCAAGACGAATGTCGGTCATCTGGAGGCGGCGGCGGGGGTGTGCGGGCTGATCAAGCTCGCGCTGTCGTTGTGGCACAAGCGGATTCCACCGCATCTGCACTACCGCGACCCGAATCCGGCCGTGCCGTGGGGTGCGACGCCGGTGGTGATCCCGACCGAACCCCTGCCCTGGCCCGAACACGCCGACGGCCGCATCGGGGGCGTGAGCTCGTTCGGCTTCAGCGGCACCAACGCCCACGTCATCCTCCAGGAGGCGCCCGCGCCGACCGTCGCGGAGCCCGCGGCGGCGACCGGCGATCCCGAACTGGTCGTGGTCAGCGCCGCGACCCCGGAATCGTTGCGCGACAACGCGATCGCGCTCGCCGACCGGCTCGGCGACGAACTCGTCGTCCGCGATGTCGCCGCCACCCTGGCCCGGCATCGCACGATCGACCCCTACCGGGCGGCCGTGGTGGCCGACTCCCTCGTCGCGCTGCGCACCGCACTGGGCGGCGTCTCCGGCGCGGAAACGGTCCGGGCCACGGCCCGCTCCCGCACCGGGCTGGTGTTCGTCTACTCCGGGCAGGGCGGCCAGTGGCCCGGCCTGGGCGCGCGGGTGCTGGCCGAACCGCTGCTGCGGGAGACCCTCGAGGACTGCGACGCGATCGTCCGCCGCGCCGGAAACTGGTCGCTGCTGGCGGAATTCGGCAGACCCGGGGGACAGTCCCGGCTCGACGACACCCGCTACGCGCAGGCCGCGATCTGCGCGGTGCAGATCGCGCTGACCGATCTGTGGGCGCGCTGGGGCATCCGGCCCGGCGCGGTCGTCGGCCACAGCGTCGGCGAGATCGCCGCCGGGTACGCCGCCGGGGCCCTGACCCGGGAGGCGGCGCTGCGGCTGGCCGTCGCGCGCGGCGCGGCGATGGCCGACACCCGGGGCCGCGGGGCCATGGTCGCGATCGGCCTGCCCGTCGCGCGTGTGCGGGAACTGCTCGACGGCGACGAGGTGTGCGTCGCGGCCGTCAACGGACCCGCCGCGACGGTGCTCGCCGGTCCGGTCGAGGCCGTCGACGAGATCGCCCGCCGCGCCGCCGCGCACGGTGCCCCGACCCGAACCATCCAGTCCGACTACGCCTTCCACAGCCCGCAGATGGCGGCGGCGGCGAACGCCCTGCCGGAGCTGATCGCCGAGGTGCCGTTGCGCGCCCCGACGATCCGGTTCTACTCCACCTCGCTCGGCCGCCGAGCCGAACAGGAGCTGACCGATCCGGCGTACTGGGCGGCCGCGGTCACCCGGCCGGTGCTGTTCGAGGCCGCGCTCGCCGCGGCCGTGGACGAGGGGGTGCGGGACGTGCTCGAGATCGGCCCGGATCGCACCCTCGCGGGCGCGGTGCGGCAGACACCGGATCTCACCTACGTGCCGACCATGGTGCGGGACAACGCCGTTCGCCGCAGTGCGCTCGACGCGGCGGGCCGGTTGCTCGAACACGGCTATCCCGTCGCGCTCGACGCCCTGTACCCGGCGGGCGGCTACCGCCGCCTCGACCTGCCCGCCTACCGCTGGCACCGGCAGCGGCACTGGCTGCCGACCATCACCGCGAGCGACACCGCCGTGGACTGCGATCTCTACGACATCGATTGGCGCGCAACCGAATCCGTGACCGCCGCGGTGCCGCCCGGTAGCCGATGGCTGCTCGTCGCCGACGGCGGGGAGCTCGTCGGACGGCTGGCCCGCCAATTGACCGACGCGGGCGCGACGGCCGAGACGATCGCCCCCGGAACCGACGTGCCCGCAGGCGAATTCGCCGGTGCGATCGTAGTCACCACTCCGGGAACCGGCCGCGACCCGGAGGGGATCTCCGCCGAGATCCACCGCGCCACGAGCGCGGTGCTCGGCACCGTCCAGGCATGGCTCGCGAGCGGACGAACGGGCCGGGTCTTCGTCGTCACTCGCGGCGCGGTCCCCGCCGCCGACCACCCCCTCACGGTCGAGCACGCCCCGCTGTGGGGTCTGGCCCGCACCATCGGGCTCGAACACCCCGCCTTGTGGGGCGCGTCCATCGATCTCGACCCCGCCAGCACCGGCCCGGACGGCGACGCCGCCGCCGTCCTCGCGCAGATCACCGGCGACACCGTGGAGGATCAGGTGGCCTTCCGCGGTGACCGGCGGCTGGTGCCCCGCCTGCGTCGCGCCACGACCGCGGCCGCACCGCCGCCCGAACTCGATTCGGACGCCGCGTATCTGGTGACCGGCGGTCTCGGCTCGCTCGGCCTGCGGATCGCGGACTGGCTGGTCCGGCGCGGCGCGCGGCATCTGGTCCTGCTCGGCCGCCGCGACCCCGCCGACCATCCCGCCGAGGTCCGGGACGCGCTCGCGGCGCTGCGGGAACGCGGCGTGCGGGTGCACACCCCGGCCGCCGATGTCGCCGATCCCCGGCGCATGGCCGAGGTGTTCGACGGCGACCCCGACTGGCCGCCGGTACGCGGCGTCGTGCACGCCGCGGGCGCGCTGGACGCCGCCCCGATCGCCTCCATGGGGATGGATCAGTTCGACGCGGTGTTGCGCGCCAAGGTGCAGGGCGCGATGGTCCTGGATTCGCTTGCCGCGCTGGCGGATACGGACTTCTTCGTCCTGTTCTCCTCCGCGGCCGCGGTGTGGGGTTCGGCGCTGGCCGGGCACTACTGCGCGGCGAACCATTTCCTCGACATGCTCGCCTGGGACCGGCGCGCCCGCGGGCGCACCGCGACCGCGATCGACTGGGGCTGGTGGCGCGACAGCGCCATGGCCGCCGGACACGGCGAGTACTTCGCGGCCATGGGCATGAGCGAACTCGCGCCGGACACCGCGCTCGCCGTGCTCGACACCCTCGTCGGCGGCGCGGCCCCGCAGACCGTGGCCGCCCCGGTGGACTGGTCGAGGTTCCTGCCGGTGATGCAGGCCAAACGGCAACGGCCCCTGCTGGCCGAGATGGCCGGGTCCGGCGGCGGGACCGACGGGAACGAGGCCGCCCGCGAATTCGTCACGCGGCTGGGCACCTTCGCGCCCGGCGCGCGGCGACGCGCCCTCGAGGACGCCCTGCAACGGGAGGTCGCGACCGTGCTGGGCCGCTCGGAGCGCACCCGGCTCGACCCGCGGCAGGGCTTCTTCGAATCGGGGATGGACTCGATCACCAGCGTGGAACTCAAGACGCGCGTCGAGCGGCTCATAGGCCGCCCGATCCCGGTCACCACCGTGTTCGAACACCCCACCATCGCCGACCTCACCACCTACCTGCTCACCTTGCTCGAGCTCGCCGACCCCGAAACCCCGGGCGGCGCGGCGCCGTCCGAGAACGCGGCGGACGACCTGCTCGATCTGAGCGAGGCGGAACTGCTCGAACTGCTCGACCAGGAACTCGATACCGGGAGGATCGATGACAAGCACTGATCGTGAGGCGACGCTGCGGCGGGCGCTGCTGGAGGTGCGCGCCGCCCGGGAGGCCGCGGCCAAGGCGGAGCGGGCGCTGACCGAACCGATCGCCGTCGTCGGCGTCGGCTGCCGCCTGCCGGGCGGCGTCACCGGACTCGACGACTACTGGGATCTGTTGGCGCACGGGCGTTCCGGCATCACCGAGACGCCCGGCGACCGCTGGAAGATCGACGACTTCTTCGACGCCGATCCCGACCGGCCCGGCCGCACCTACTCCCGGCACGGCGGATTCCTCGGTGACGTGCGGGGTTTCGACGCCGCGCTGTTCGGGGTGCCGCCGCGCGAGGCCGTCGCCATCGACCCGCAGCACCGGATGGTGCTCGAAGTCGCCTGGGAGGCACTCGAACACGCCGGGATCGCACCCGATTCGCTGCGCGGGTCGGCCACCGGGGTGTTCATCGGCATGGGCGGCGGCGACTACGAGCGGCTCGGCGCGGCCGCGCACGGCGTGGAGGCCATCGACGCCTACGTCGCGACCGGCAACGCCGCCAACTTCGGGGCCAACCGGCTGTCGTACGCGCTCGGGCTCGAGGGTCCGAGCCTGGTGGTCGACACCGCGTGCTCGTCGTCGCTGGTGTCGCTGCATCTCGCGGTGCACAGCCTGCGGGCGGGGGAGTGCGATCTCGCGCTGGCCGGTGGCGTGAACCTGGTGCTGTCGCCGGAGGTGACCGTCGCGCTGTCCAAGGGCCGCATGCTCTCCCCGACCGGGCAGTGCCGCACCTTCGACGCCGCCGCCGACGGCTACGTGCGCGGCGAGGGCTGCGGCATCGTGGCGCTGCGCACCCTGTCGGCGGCGCAGGCCGCGGGCGACACCGTGTTGTGCGTCATCAAGGGCAGCGCCGTCAACCAGGACGGCCGCACTTCCGGCCTGACCGTGCCGCGAGCGTCCGCGCAGCGCAGCGTGATTCGGCGCGCGCTGGCCGCGGCGCGGGTGGCCCCGTCGGAGGTCGGCTACGTCGAGGCGCACGGCACCGGCACCCCGCTGGGGGATCCGATCGAGGTGCGGGCGCTCGCCGACGCGCTCGGCGCGGACCGCCCGGCGGATCGGCCGCTGCACCTGGGTTCGGTGAAGACCAATATCGGGCACCTGGAGGCGGCCGCGGGCATCGCCGGATTCCTCAAGGCCGCGCTCGTCGTGGCGAAGGGACAGATCCCGCCGCATCTCAATCTGGCGCAACCCAATCCGCATCTGGACTGGGATCGGCTGCCGGTGCGGGTGCCGCGCGTGCTCACCGACTGGGGTGACGGGCCGCGCGTCGCGGGCGTGTCCTCGTTCGGGTTCGGCGGCACCAACGCGCATCTCGTGGTGGCCGCGCCGCCGAGCGCCGAACCCGCCGACGAACCGGTGAATGAACCGGTGGCGGTGAAGGTTTCGGGCGCGACGGCGCAGGCGCTCACCGATGCGGCGCGGCGACTGGCCGACGCGGTGGCCCGCGAAACCGACTGGCGCACAACGCAGGTGGCGTGGACGGCCGGAACCGGGCGGGCGGATCTGGCCCACCGCGGCGCGGTCGTGGCCGCGACCCCGGAGGACCTGGTGACCGGGCTGCGGGAGCTCGCGGCGGGCGGCGGCCTGCGCGGGCGGCGCGACCCGAACGCGCTGCCGCGCGTCGCCATGATCGCGCCGGGTCACGGCACCCGGCTCGCCGGGGCGCTCGCGGGGCTGTACGGGGTCGATCCGGTCATCACCGAGGTCGTCGACGGCCTCGGCGGTGCGGGCGACCTACCCCTGTCGGTGCTGATCGAGTCCGGTCCCGCGGCCGAGGCCGCCCTGACCCGTACCGAGGTGGCGCAGCCCGCCCTGTACGCGCTGGCCGTCGCGCTCGGCCAGTGGTGGCGATCGGTCGGCGTGGAACCCGATCTGGTCGTCGGGCACAGCGTGGGCGCCTACGCCGCCGCCGCGCTCGCGGGGGTGTTCACCGTCGCCGAGGGCGCGGAGCTGATCGCCGCCCGCGCCGCCGCCATGGCCGAACTCACCGACGACGGGGCCATGGCCGCGATCGCCTGTCCCGCGGCCGATTTGGCGGAGCTGCCCGAGGTGGCGTCCGGCGCGGTCGTGGTGGCGGTGATCAACAGCCCCAACGACACGGTGGTGTCCGGGCGCGCCGCGGACGTCGACGCCGTCGTGGCCGCCGTCACCGGGCGCGGCGTGCGGGCCAAGCGGCTCCCGGTCACGCAGGGCTTCCACTCCCCGCTCGTCGAGCCCGCGCTCGATCCGCTGCGCAAGGCGTTCGCGGAGGTCCGATTGTCGCCCCCGGCAATCGATTTCGTCTCCGACACCACCGGGGCGCTGGCGACCGACGCGGTCACCGATCCGGCGTACTGGACCGACCACACCCGGCGGCCCGTGCGGTTCGCCGACGCGCTGGACACCGTGCTCGCCCGCGAGGTGACCACCGTGATCGAACTCGGCCCGGGCGCGCTGCTGTCGCTGATCCGCAACCACCCCGCCGGGCGCGATATCGGTTGCGTCGCCACCCTCGCCTCCGGCGGGGGCCGAGAGGCGTTGCTGGCGGCCGTGAGTCGGCTGTGGGTCGCGGGCGCGACGATCGACTGGCGGGCCGTGCACCCGCGCCCGGCCCGGCCCGCGTCCCTGCCGACCTACCCGTTCCAGCACACCCCGTACTGGATTCCGCGGGCGCGTGCCGACCGGTCCGACCGGCCCGCGCCGCCGCCGCTCGCCGACGACGCGACGGGCGCGCTCGACCCGGCCGTGGTGCGGGCGGCCACCGGGGGCGCGTTGTCGCAGACGCGGATCTCGGCGGCGACGATCCCGTTCCTCGACGAACACGTCGTGCACGATGTGCGCGTGGTGCCCGGCGTCGTGCTGCTCGAGCTCGCCCTGCGCACCGCCGAATCGCTGACCGCCGAACCCGTTGTGGCCGAACAGGTCTCGATCCAACATCCGGTGGTGGCCGCCGACGAGGTGGAACTCGACGTGCAGGTGCTGGTGTCCGCCTTCGAGGACGGCCGGGCGACCGCCGAGATCTACAGCGCCACAGCCGGTTCCACGGTGTGGACGCGGCACGCGACGGTGACCCTCGCGCAGCGCGGGAACGGCGCGCCGCCGGAGATCGGTCCGGCCGAGCTGTTCCTCGAACATCCCCGCGTGGTCAACGACGCCGAGTTCTACGACAAGGTGTGGCATCCGCGCTTCGTGCTCGGCCCCAGTTTCCGGCTCATCGACCACGCCCAGCTCGGCACGGGCGCGGCCATCGGCGCCCTGCGCGCGCCCGAGCCGGGCTGTGGCGGCGAGACCGCCGGGGTGCGCGCCGAACTGCTCGCCTTCGACGCCTGCATCCAGCTGGTGTCGGCGGCCTGGGAGCCGGACCAGGATCCCGAGGCCGAGCGGCCGGTGCTGCTGGGCACCGGATTCGAACGGATGGAGGTCTTCGGCGACCCGCACGGCGACCGCATGAGCTGTACCGTCGAACTCACCGAGAGCACCGCCACGAGTGTGCGCGGCGACATCCGCGTCTATCTCGACGACCGGCTCTCGGCCCGGCTGTCGGGGGTGTCGTTCGCCCCGGTGACCGCGGCCATGCTGGATCGGCTGGTGCACGCCAGCAGGCAGGCCCAGCACGGGCACGGCCGGTTGGCGGCGGTGACCGCGCCCGACATGGCCGAGCTGCGCCGGGCCGACCGGGTCGCCGCCCACGACACCCTGCTGGCCTACGTCGTGGACATCCTCGCCGCCGTCATGGGGTGCGAGAGCGAGCAGATCGACACCCTCGCCCAGTTCAACGAGATGGTCGACTCGCTGATGATGGCCGAACTGAAGAACAAGGTCGAACGCGACCTCGATCTGGCCGTCCCGCTCGAGGCCCTGTTCGATCACCCCACCCCGCGGCGGCTGACCGACTGGCTCGTCACCGAGATCACCGCCGAGGCAACCGAATCCGGCGGGGAGGACGCGCCGAAACGGTCCCGCACCGGCATCCGCATCCGGCGCAAGACCGTCGAGGAGATGACCGCCCTCGCCGATCCGGGCGACGACATCACCGTGAACGGGACGCCCGACGACTCGCGCGGCGAGGTGTTGCTCACCGGCGCAACGGGTTTCGTCGGCGCGTTCCTGCTGCGCGAACTGCTCGACCGGCACGAGCGGGTGCACTGCCCGGTCCGCGCCGAGGACCCCGGGCACGCCCGCCGCCGCCTCGCCGCCAACCTCGCCGCCTACGGATTGCCCTGCGACGACGCCGATCTCGCGCGCATCGAACCGCTCGCCGCCGATCTCGGCGAACCGTTCGCGGGGCTGGGACCGGCCGACTACGACCGGCTCAGCGCCCGCGTCGGGCATATCGTGCACGCCGGGGCGCTGGTCAAGTGGACCTATCCGTTCCGGGGGCTGGAGGCGGTGAACATCGGCGGCACCCGCGAACTGCTGCGGCTGGCCACCTGGGGCGCGCCCATCCCGTTCCACTTCCTGTCCACCGTCGGGGTGTTCTCCTCCCGGGAGTACCTGCGCGACCATGTCGACGAGGACGAACCGCTCGACAACAGCGGCGCCCTGGTCGTCGGCTACGCCCAGACCAAATGGATCGCCGAGAAGATGGTGCGGCGCACCGCCGAACGCGGTCTGCCGGTCACCATCCACCGGATCAACACCGCCGGGCACAGCGTCACCGGCGCGTTCAACAAGCTCGATCACCTGTCCATGCTCGTCAAGGGCTGCATCGAGGCCGGGATCGCGCCGCTGCGCGGGGAGATGCCGATCCAACCGGCCCCGGTCGACCACGTGGCCCGCGCCATCGCCGCCTGCACCACCGAGCCCGAATTGCTCGGCCGCACACTGCATCTGGTGAGCGGACGGGCGATGCCGTGGCCGGAGTTCTTCGACACCCTCGACGACTTCGGGTACCGGCTGCGGCGGCTGCCGTTCGACCAGTGGCGCGAGCAGATCCTGCGGCGCGGGTCGAGCAGCATGGCCCTGCTCGGGCTGATGCCGTTCCTCAGCGATTCGGTCGACCACGTGCGGCTGCCGCTGTCGCACAGCGCGGCGACCGAGGCGGCGCTCGAACGGGTCGGGCTGGTCTGCCCGCCGCTCGACGCCGACCAGGTTCGAATCTACTTGCGGCGCTTCGTCGAATCCGGCTTCGTCCGGTCCCCCGACACCACCACCCTGCGACGAAAGGCTGGCTGATGACCACCCTCACCATCGACCTCGCCGACCCGGAGTACCGCCTCAACCCGTGGCCGAAGTACGAGAAGCTGCGCGAGCGGCGCGTGCACTATCTGCCCGAGGCCACCTGGGACGGGCACGACCTGTACGTGTACGCCTGCTACGACGAGGTGAACGAGGCGCTGCGCAACAAGGAGGTCTACTCCTCCCACATCCAGCGCGAGGGCATGCTCAACGTGCCCATGCTCGTCAACCGCGACGCCCCCGAACACACCCGGCTGCGCAAGATGGCCAACCGCGCCTTCAACGCCAGACTCGTTCGGACGCTGGGGGATTGGGTGCAGGACATCGTCGACGAACTGATCGCCGACATCCTCGCCCAGCCCCGGGTGGAGTTCGTGGAGGCGTTCACCACCGCGCTGCCGCTGCGCGTGGTCGGCGGGATGCTCGGCGTGCCGCTGGACCGCAAGGCCGAACTGCGCCGCTGGTCCCAGGGCGTGATGGACGGCTTCGCCGTGGCGGCGGGCATGGACCCCGATCTCGCGCCCGGCTACTACGAGGACGTCCTGGAGTTCAGCAACTACATGGACGAACTGGCCTCCCAGCGCCTCGGCGGACCCAATCGCGGCGACATCCTGGGCGAGCTGGTGGCCCAGGAGGAGACCGGCGAGATGACCCGCGACGAACTGGTCACCATGGCCTGGTCGTTCATCGCCGCCGGACACGAGACCACGATGAACCTGCTCGGCGGCGGATTCAAGATGCTGCTCGAGGACGACGAGCTGGCGGCGCGGCTGCGCGAAAGGCCCGAGGACACCAAGGAATTCATCGACGAGTTCCTGCGGCTGTACAGCCCCACCCAGTGGCTGCTGCGGCGGGCCTCGCGGGAACTGCGGGTGGGCGATGTCGACATTCCGGCGGGCGGGCTCATCCACGTGGTGATCGGGTCGGCCAACCGCGACGAGAACCACTTCCCCGACGCGGCCCGGCTCGATCTGGACCGGCACAACAAGCGCGACCATCTGGGTTTCGGCGCGGGGCCGCACTTCTGCCCCGGCGCGGCGCTGTCGCGGCTGCTGGCCGAGCACGCCTTCCGGTCGCTGTATCAGGTGCGGCACCGCTTCTCGCTGGATCCGGCCGATCCGCCGCGGCTGCGCACGCGGCAGGGCTCGTTCGGCTACTCGTATCTGCCGGTGCTCATCGACGCGAAGGCGGCGGAGCCTGGTGCGTAGACGTTCCCTCCTGGTCGGCGGCGCGCTGCTCGGCGCCGCGCTCGCCGCCCCCGACCGGGCCCACGCCGCCGCACCCGAGACCGCCGACATCGTCATCGTCGGCAGCGGGTACGCGGGATCGGTCGCGGCACTTCGATTGGCGCAGGCCGGTTTTCGCAGCGTCGTGCTCGAGCGCGGGCGGTCGTGGCGGATCACCGGACCCGACACCTTCGCCACGCCCGAACATCCCGACGGCCGCGCGGTGTGGCTGCCGGGTCCGACCGGCGCGGTGTCGACCGGGGTGCTCGAGGCATTCCCGGCGCGCGGCATCGTCGGGCTGCTCGGCGCGGGCGTGGGCGGGGGATCGCTGGTGAACAACGCGGTCATGGCCGAACCCGGCGCGGCGGCGTTCGACCGCACGTTCGGCGGGCTGCTCGACCACGCCGAGATGACCGGCGTCTGGTACCCGCGGGCGCGGGCGCTGATCGGACCGTCCCCGATCCCCGCCGATCTGCTCGACTCGCCCAGCTACGCCGACGCCCGCGCGTTCCGGGACCTCGCCGAGCGGGCCGGATACGATCCGGCGCTGCTGCCGCTGGCCCTGGACTGGGACACCGTGCGCGCCGAGATCGCCGGGGCCGCACCGGCTTCCGCCATCGCCGGGCACTCCATGTTCGGCATCAACAGCGGGGCCAAACGCAGCGTGGATCGCACCATCATGGCCGCCGCGCTGGACACCGGCCTGGTCGAGCTGCGCGCGCTGTCGCCGGTGCGGGGGATCGGCCGCCACGACGACGGGTACCGGATCGACTACGGCGAACTCGACGCGGCCGGAAACCTCGGCGCCACAAGGACTCTCGTGGCGCCGCGGGTGCTGCTGGCCGCCGGATCGATCGGCACCACCGGGCTGCTCGTGCGGGCCCGCGCGGCCGGGGACCTGCCGGAGGTCAACGACGAGGTGGGGCGGCGGTGGGGGACCGGCGGCGATCACCTGGTCGCGATCGGCGGGTTCCCGCCCGAAGGGGGTGGTCAGGGCGGGCCCGCGCACGTCGGCATGGTCGACGAGAGCGGGGACGTGCCGGTCACCCTGTTGAGCTTCCCGCTCGGCAAAACCCTCGGCGGCGACCTCGCCGGGGGCGTGCTGGCCGTGTCGGATCCGCCCGCGCTGGGCACGATTCGCGCCGACGCGGGCGGGCTGGTGGTGGACTGGCCCGCCCAGCATCCGGAGATCGTGCGCGTCGCCGACGCCGTGCGGTCGACCGCGCAACGGCTCGCCGCCGCGCGCGGCGGCGCGAGTTTCGGTGTGAGCGGGGCGATCACGACCTCGCACAGTCTCGGCGGCGCGGTGCTCGGGGCGGCGACCGACGAGACGGGGGAGGTGTTCGGCTGTCCCGGTCTGCACGTCATCGATTCGGCCCTGTTGCCCGGATCGTGTGCGGCCGTACCGCCCGCGCTCACCGTCACCGCCGTCGCCGACCGCTGCGTCACCACCCTCCTCCGCACCCTGCACCGCTGAACCGACGGAAGCGAGCACCGATGCGCACACCCTGGTACCGCCTGATCGAGGCCGCCGCGCCCACCCGCCGCCTCGTGTGCTTCCCGCACGCGGGGGCGTCGGCCGGGTTCTACCGGTCGTGGGCCGACCACGTCGATCCCGGCACCGAACTGTGCCTGATCCAGTACCCCGCCCGGCAGGAACGGTTGCGCGAGCCGATGCCGGACTCGATCGCCGAACTCGGCGGCGCGATCGCCGCCGCGCTGCGGGCGCTGCCGCCGCTGCCGACCGTGCTGTTCGGGCACAGCATGGGCGGCTTCACGGCCTTCGAGACCGTGCGCGCCGATCGCGAAAGCCCTTGGGAGGCACTGGTTCTGTCCGCCGCTCCCGCGCCCGGGCTGCGCCGCCCCGTCGGGGCCGACACCCTCGGGGACCGGGAACTGGTGGCCCGGCTGGACGGGCTGTCGGAGGCCGAGCAGCGGCTGTTGACCGATCCCGAACTGGGTCCGATGTTCCTGCGGACGCTGCGCGCGGATCTGCGGCTGCTGGACCGCTACGAGATCCCGCGCGGGGAGCCGATCGACGTGCCCCTGGCCTGTTTCGTCGCCGACGCCGACCCGGTGTGCGCTCCGTCCGCCGCGGCCGGATGGGAGCGATTCAGCCGAATACCGTTGGGCACCACCGTGTTCGCGGGCTCGCACCTGTATCTCGCCGCCGACCCGGCGGCCGTCGTCGCCGCGGCGCTGCGCGTCGCCGACACCGCCGCCACGAACGGGAGCACCCGATGCTGACCCGACCGCGCACCCGGTTCGTGCTCGTCACCACCCTGGTGCTGTTCCTGCTCGCGCTGACCGTCGAATTCACCGTCGGCGACCGGCGATTGGCGGGCGGCGCGTCCGATCCCGGCGCGGACTCCGCGCTGGCCGCGCGGGCGATCAGCGAGATCGCCCCGCAGGCCGACCCCAATCTGTTCCTGCTGGTGTCCTCGCCCAAGGGGGTCGACGATCCCGAGGTCGCCGAATTCGGTCGTCGGCTGACCGATCGGCTCGCCGCCGAGGACGGCCTCGGTGGCGTCGTATCCGCTTGGACCGCACCGCTTCCCGCGCTGCGCTCGGCCGATCACACCGAGGCCCTGGTGATCGCCCACATCCGCGGCGACGAGGGCGCGCAGGACAAGACCCTCGCCGCGGTGCGCGGGCACCTGCCCGACGCGGGGCCCGGAATCACCGTGCGGCTGGGTGGTCCGGCCGTCGTCCGGGCCGAGGTGCAGTCCACCATCAAGGCCGATCTGCTGCGGGCCGAACTCATCGCGCTGCCGCTCATGCTGATCGTGCTGCTGGCCGTGTTCGGCGGGGTGACCGCGGCGCTGCTGCCGATCGCGGTCGGGCTGTTCTCCATCGTCACCACCAACTCGATCCTGCGGCTGCTCGGCCACCTCACCGATGTGTCGGTGTTCTCCCAGAACCTCACCACCGCGGTGGGTTTGGGGCTGGCGGTGGACTACGCGCTGCTGATGGTGCGCCGCTTCCGCGAGGAGCTGGCCGACACCGACGACGTGGACGCCGCCGTGCGCGCCACCGTCGCCACCGCCGGGCGGACCGTGGTGTTCTCCGCGGCCACCATCACCGCCGTGCTCGCGGTGCTGCTGCTGTTCCCGATGTACTTCCTGCGCTCGTTCGCCTATGCCGGAATCGTCGTCGTGGCGATCTCGACCGTCGCGGTGGTGGTGTGCCTGCCCGCCGCGCTCCGGTTGCTCGGCAACCGGATCGGGCGGTCGGGGCGGGCCGCCGCGGCGGGATCGGAGCGGTGGGCGCACTGGACGCGGGTGGTGCTGGCGCGGCCGTGGACCTTCGCGATCGTCACCGCCGGGGTGCTGCTGGCGCTGGCCGCGCCGTTCGCCTCGGTCACCTACGGCACCGTCGACGACCGCCAGCTGCCACCGGGTTCGGCGATTCGCGCCACCCACGACGCGTTGCGCGAGGATTTCCAGGCCAGCGCCCTGCCCATCGCCTATCTGGTGATCCCCGACGACCGCGAACCCGGCGAAATCCGCGCTCTCGGAACCGAATTGGCGGCGATCCACGGCGTCGCGCAGGTGGCCGCGCCGCCGCTGCTGACCGATCCGCGCACCACCCGCATGACCCGGCCCGGCGCGCTGCTGATCATGCCCGACAAGGGCATCGAACCGACCTCCGCGGCGGGGCAGGCCGTGGTCGCGCAGGTTCAGAAAGCCGCTCGCGCGCATGGCATTCGGGTCGGCGGGGAGATCGCGACGCTGCTCGACACCAAGGCCGCCATCGGGCGGCTCGCCGGGCCCGCGATCGGGGTCGTCGCGATCGTGGCCCTGATCGCGGTGTATCTGCTCACCGGCAGTGTGCTGCTGGCGGCGGTGTCGGTGGTGGTCAACGGGCTGAGCCTGACCGCGACGCTGGGCGCGATCGTGTTGATCTTCCAGGACGGTCACCTGTCGGGTCTGCTCGGGTTCACCCCGACCGGCGCCATCGACTCCACGCTGCCGATCCTGGTCATCTGCATCGCGTTCGGATTGTCCATGGACTACGGCGTTTTCGTGCTGGCGCGGCTCGCCGAGGAACACCGCGCCGGGACGCCGGACCGGGCGGCGATCGTGAACGCCATCCAACGCACCGGCGGCATCATCACCTCCGCGGCGGTGATCCTGACCATCGTGCTGCTGGCCATCGGCGCGTCGCGGGTGGCCGCCACCAAGATGATCGGCATCGGCGTCGCCCTGGCCGCGCTCGTGGACGCGAGCATCGTGCGGCTCGTCCTCGTCCCGGCCGTGCTCGGCCTGCTCACCGGGCGCATGTGGTGGTCACCCGCGCGCCGATCCCGTTCCCCCGTCCCAACCACGATCGGAAGTTGACATGCCCAAGACCTTTTCCGAGGACTACGACTTCGCCGTCCCGATGGCCGCGGTGCACGCGGCGATGGTGAGCCGCCCGCACTGGGAGCAACGGTTCGCCGCGATCGGCGAGGGCCGGACCCGACTCACCGATTTCCGCACCGCCGGTGACGTCGTCACGATCGCCGCGTCCACCGAGGTGGCGAGCGCGCTGCTGCCGCGCGGCGTCGGGCGCAAACGCGCCAAGGAGATCACCTTCGACTTCGAGGAGTCCTGGCATCCGATCGCAGGTTCCACCGCCACCGGCGTGTTCCACGGCTGGATCGAGTTGGGGCGCATGACCGTCGACGCGTTGTTCGCGTTGAGCGCGCGCGGGGACGACGCCTGCGCGCTGGCGTTGAGCGGGACCGTCGAATCCAAGCTGCCGGTGTTCGGGCGGGCGGTGGAGGACACGGTGTGCCAGCAGATGGTCGAGGGGTTCTTCGACAACTGCCGGTTCATCGACGCGTGGGTGCGCGATCACTCGGTCTCGGGCTCCTCGCGGCCCGGCTCGTAGGGCGAGATGAACGACGGGCGCAGCACGAACCGGTGCGCGCCGTGCTCGCGCGCGGCCTCGGGCGGGGCGGCGAGAGCGGCGTTATCGCTCGTCAGGCGGTAGATGACGCGTTCGAGCGCGGGCAGGATCTCGGTGCTCGCCAGGGCGCCGTCGACGAAGCGGCCGATCAGGGCGTGGGTCATATTGGTGAGCACGAGCGCCACATCGGCGACGTAGTCGGGGTCCAGATCGTCGAGCAGGTCGGCGGCGCTGGGCAGGATGGCGGCGAACCCCTGATTGTCCAGGCGCTGACCGCCCGGGGCCGAGCGGGCCAGATAGTGCGCCTCGAGCATCCGCGGGTGGCGTTCCCACGGTTCGAAGACCGAGCGCAGCAGCCGAATCAGCCCGTCGCGCAACGTCTCCCGATCCGGGGCGGGCGGGGCGGGGTGATAGGTGTTGGTAGCCATCCACTCCTCGATGGCGGCCAGGATGAGCGCGTCGCGGGTGGGATAGAGCTTGTACACCGTCGTCAGCGAGACCTTGGCCCGCCGGGCCACCTCGCGCAGCTGCACCGCGTCGTAGCCCTCGGCCTCGATGAGCGCGATGACCTCGTCGATGATCACCGCGGCGGCGTCGCGATTACTCCTCCGGCTCATCGATGTACGATAACGCAGTTATCGAGGAAATGAGAATCCTATTCTCAGCTCTTGGCGATCCCGTGCGCGCAGAAGTCCCAGACCTCCGGCGCGGTGATCGGATGCTGGGTCTGCTCGTCGGTGCTGCCGGCCGACTGCGCGATGAACATGACGGTCTGCATGACCATCGCCGCCGCGCGGCGCGGTTCGACGCCCGGTCGTAATTGCTTGGCCGCCACCGCCTCCTCCAGCAACTCGGTGAACAACGCCAACAGCGGCGCGTGCGCGACCTTCACCTGAGCCGGATGCGAGACCAGCAGCTGCGGCGCGAAGTCGGTGAACAGCGGACGCTGCGCGGACGGATCGGGGCGGCACAGCTCGAACAGCAGCTCGACGGTGATCTGGAGTTTGTCCAGCGGCTTCTTCTTGCTGTCGGCCGCCGCGCGCAGCTGTTCGGCCGTGCGCACGAGCGCGTCCTCGAACAGGGCGAGCAGCAACTCGTGCTTACCGTCGAATTGCAGATAGAAGCTGCGCAACGACTGCCGGGAGCGGTCGACGACCTCCTGGACGGTGAAGTCCGTGGTCCCCTTCTCGGTGATGATCGCCTGCGCGGCGTCGAGGAACTTCTGCACCCGCTGCTCGGCCCGGCGCTTGGCGGTCCGCAGCGAACGCTCGACGGCACGCTGCTTCCAGGCGGGCTCCTCGCTCGGACTGGTCACGGGTGCCTCGGTCCTCGGTCGCGTGAAGAGAACATGAGGGCACTGTACCGGAGAATGATGTGACACCGTGCATCACGGTACGGTGTCAACCGAGATTCCAGAGATCGCCCCTTTCCATTGTGGCATATACCGCTCTCGGCGGAAATCCGGCCTCAGCTCGCGCGGGCGGCGTACAGCTCGGCGTACTCCTTGCGCGACTTGGTGGAGGTGTCGACGTCGCGGGCCTGCTCGCGCAGCGCGCCGACCGTGGCCCGCTCCCGCGAAATGTGCTGGAACGGATCCCAATTCAGGAATCGGCAGGCGTTCTGCCAGGTGATCTTGTCGATATCGGTGTCGTCGGCCCCTGCGGCCGCCAACTCGGCCAGCACGAATTCCGGCGCGTTCGGCCAGATCGAATCCGAGTGCGGGTAATCGCATTCCCACGCGATGTTGTCGATGCCGATCTCGTGGCGCAGCTTCAGCGACGTCTTGTCGGTGACGTAGCAGGAGATGGCGTGCTCGCGGAACACCTCGCTGGGCAGCTTGCCGCCGAAGTCGCGGCGCAGCCACTTCTGGTTGGTGTAGTGGCGATCCGAGCGATCCAGGAAGAACGGGATCCAGCCGACGCCGCCCTCGGAGAACGACACCCTCAGCCCGGGAAAGCGACGGAAAGCCGGTCCCCACAACAGATCCTGGGCCGAGATGAGCGAGACGCTCGGCGCGAGCACCATGAGATTGTCGATGGGGGCGTCCGGCGCCAGCTTCAGCACGCCGAAGCCCTGGCCGATGTGCAGGTTCATCACGGTCTCGTTGTCCTGCAACGCCTGGAGGACCGGGGCCCAGTAGGTCATGTCGTGGTAGCTGGGCAGGCCGTCGAGATGCGGCAGCTCCGGCATGCTCACCGAGTGGCAGCCCTTGGCCGCGACGCGCTCGATCTCGGCGACGGCGAGCGCCGGATCCCACAGCGGCAGAATGGCCAACGGGATGAACCGGCCCGGGTACGCGCCCGCCCAGTCCTCGATGTGCCAGTCGTTGTACGCCTGGATGACCGCGACGGTGATCTCGTCGGGCTCCTGGCTCAGGTGCCGGGCGCTGAAGCCCGCGAAGGTGGGGAAGCACATCGAGGCCAGCACGCCGTTGGCGTTCATGTCCCGGACGCGCTCGTGCACGTCGTAGACCCCCGGGCGCATCTCCGCGTAGCCCGCGGGGTCGTAGCCCCACTCCTCCGGCGGCCAGGACACCACCGCGTTCAGGCCCGTCACCCCGACCGGACGGCCGCGGTAGACCCAGCGGTCGACGCCCTTGTCGTCGACGATGACCTTGGGAGCCAGGTCCGCCCATTTCGCCGGGACGCGGCCGTCGAACATGTGGATCGGCTCGACCACGTGGTCATCGATACTCACCAGGATCATGTCGTCGATGTTCACGGGACTCCTCGCTGCTCGTGCGGAGGTCGGACGGGTCCGGCCCGACCACGGTGTGAGATTAACAATCTCCGCAGGGAAGAATCATACTCTCATACTGAGTGCTGGCGATACCGGAGCGGCCACTTGTACCTGCCATGTAATGCCATTAACGTTCAGTGAGAATCATCTTTCCGCTCCGTCACCCGCGGAAACGGAGCCGCACCCCGGGGAGGCCGCATGCGGGCGCGCGACGTGGCGTGGAATTCCGGGCAGCGGCGGGTGGCGGTGGTGACCGGGGCCGCGCGCGGCATCGGGGCGGCGACCGTGCTCGCGCTGGCCGATAGCGGCTGGTCGGTGCTGGCCGTGGACGTGGCCGAGGACGATCCGGCGCTGCCGTACGCGCTGGGCGCCAAGAAGGAACTACTCGCCGTCACCGCCGAGGCGGGCGGGCGGGTGAATCGGGTCGGGGCGGTGCGCCCGTTCGTGGCCGACGTCCGCGATCCGGGCGCACTGCGCGCGGCGGTCGCCGAGGCGGTGGCGGTCTGGGGCGGACTGGACGCGGCGATCGGCGCGGCCGGGGTCGTCGCGGGCGGAGTTCCGTTGTGGGACATGCCCTTCGATCGGGAGCGCGCGGTGCTCGACGTCTGCCTCGGCGGTGTGGTGAACCTCGCGCGGGCCGCCGTCCCCGCCCTGCTGGCCCGCCCCGAACCCCGCTCGGGCCGCTTCCTGGCCGTGGCGTCGGCCGCCGCCACCAAGGGCCTCCCGCGCCTCGCGGTCTACTGCGCCGCGAAAGCCGGTGTGGCGGGGCTGATCCGGGCCCTCGCCGCCGAACTCGGCGGCACCGGGATCACCGCCAACGCCGTGAGCCCCGGCTCGACCGACACCCCCCTCCTGGACGAGTGCGCCCGGCTCTACGGCCTGCCGAGCGCGGCCCGCTTCGCCGGGCAACAGCCCGTCGGCCGCCTGCTCGACCCCGCCGAAACAGCCACGGTCCTGGCCTTTCTCGCCGGACCCGAGAACAGCGCGATGACCGGCGCGGTGATCCCGGTGGACGGGGGCCTGGCGTTGTGAGCGACGAGGAGAGGTGACGACAATGCCGTACGTCGCGTCGATGGGCACCTATCTGCCGTGCTGGGGTGGTCGGTTCCACCGCACGCCGGGGGACGACGAGGACGCGGTGACCCTCGCGGTCGCCGCCGGGCGGGCCGCGCTCGCGGCGGGACTGCCGGTCGAACACGTCGTGCTGGTGAGCCGCGATCTGCCGCAGGCCCTGGTGGATTCGAGCAATGCCGCGGTCCTGCTGGCCGGTCTCGGCCTGGACCCGGAACTCGAGGTGACCGAACGCCTCGGAGGCGCCCCGGCCGCGCTCGACGCGCTCACCTCCGCCCGCCCGCGCACCCTGGTGATCGGCGTCGACACCGAACCCGCGGGCGCCGCGGCGGCCCTGGTGTCGGATCGGGTCGGCCTCCAGGTTCGCATCGCCGCGCGGGTCGCGCGCAGCCTGCCCGTGCGCACCCGCAACGCGGTCGGCGCGGTCCACGACTACGGCGATCCCCGGCTGCTGCATCACCGCGGTCTGCTCGCCTCGCTGTCGGCGGCCTGGCTCGACACCCCGGTCGCGGTCGCCGGTGTCGGCAATCGGCAGGCGGCGCGGTTGTGCCTCGACCCGCCGCGGCTGCCGACGCTCGGCGCGAGCGCCGGGCTGTTCGCCGCGGCCGCGATGGCCGAACACGGCGCCTCCGGTCTGCTGGTGGGCGTGGAACAGGCCAACCTGTCCGGTGTTTCGGTGACCCCGGGCCCGGTGGAACTGCATCGCGTCGAGCCGCCCGCGCGCGACGAACCCGAGGGCGACACCACCCCGGGCGCGGATCTGCCGATCTCGCTGGCCGCCTACGAGCGGGCCTTCGAGGCCAAGGTCCGGCTCGAGGCGGGCCGTCACGGCGACGGCCCCGATCTCGACTTCCCGCCGCGCTACCGGGTCGGCTCCGACGGATCGCTGAGCACGGACTACACCCTCGTTCCGCTGCCGCGCACGGGCACGGTCTACGCGGCGACGACCGTGCGCATTCCCGTGCCGGGCTCCCGAAGTCCCTACACCGTGGTGATCGTCGAACTCGACGACGTCGGCGTGCGGGTGCTGGCGAAGGTGACCGGCGCGGACCCCGGAACCGTCGGCATCGGCGACCGCGGGCGCATGGTGTTGCGCCGGGTCGCGGTGCGGTCCGGGGTTCCCGACTACGGCTACGCCTTCGAACCAGAGTGACCCAGATCACAATGCACTCAGAATTCGGTTCTCGGCACAGCGATGGATAACCGGGTTACCGTGTGTTCGGTAGTTCCCCCGTAGGGCAGCGCGGCACCTGCGAATATCGGCCCTGAGCAGCCGCGCGGCCGTCGGATCTGCCGGTTTCTTCACAGTCGAGAAGCGGGATGGAAACCATGGCTGCACGACCCGTCGATGCCAATGATCGAGGCGTTCGGAACCTCACTTCGACCAGTCGCTGGCGGGCTCGCGCCCGGCGGCATCCGCTGCGCTACCGCTTGGCGGTCATCGGGGCGGATCCCGGCGATGTCGTCCGCCACGCGGGCGGCTGGCTGTTCGACCGGGTGGGCGCGGGCTGGGAGGCCGCCGTCCTCGTCGACGGCGACGCCGCGACGCGCCCGCTGGACATGCTCGGCGCGACCGCGCTCGACCGGCGCGAGGCCCTCGCCGCGCCGCTGCACGAATTGCGCCCGCACACCCTCGCGGTGGACACCGCGACGTATCTGGCGGACGAGCGCGTCCGCGCGGGCGTGCTCGGCTGCCTGGACCGCGGGCTGTCCGAGGTCGTGCTGTGGGGCGCGGATCTGCCCACCGAACTGGACGAGGTCGTCGCGCCCGTCTGGCATCGGATGAGCGCGGCGGGCCGGGCCTTCAAATTCGCCGCCCTCGCGGCGGCCGGAACCTCCGCCACCCCGGCCGACGCGACCGAGGTGTTCCGGATCGGCGAGCCGCGCGCGGCCGACTACGCGGGCGAGGTGCGCTCGGCCCGATAGGCGGGCTCGATGATATTGCGGCACATCGGGATTCAGGCCGGTTGCGCGGGGTGTGCGGAAATTCCGGTCGCGGCGGCGGTTTCGGTCGCCGCGACCGCCTCGACCCGCGGGTCGCGCCGGACGAAGGACAGGGTGATCAGCGCGATCACCGCGGCGGCGGCGAACATCCCGAAGCCGCCCGTGGTCAACCCGTGCGAGAGCAGTACCCCGCCGAACCACGGCCCGACGATCGAGCCCCAGCGGCCGACCGAGGACACCCAGCCCAGCGCGGTCGCCCGGACGCTGGGCAGGTAGTGCGTCGTGGTCGAGGCGTAGATCAAAGTTTGTGCGCTGAACAGGAATCCGCCCGTGACGAACACGACCGTGTAGGTCGCCGCCAGCGGCATACGGAACACCAGCAGCCCCACGCCGAGCGCCGTCATGGCGAACCAGATCATGGCCACCCGCTGGGGTCCGAACCGGTCGGCCAGCGGTCCGGCGACCAACATGCCGACGATGCCGCCCAGGTTGATCACGAGCAGGAAGCTGATCGCCGAACCCAGGTTGTAGCCGTGCCCGCGCATCATGGTGGGCAACCAGGTGTTCATCCCGTACACCAGCAGCAGCCCGAAGAACGACGCGATCCAGAACAGCAGGGTGGTCGAGCGGATCCCGGGCGCGAACAGCGCGCGCACGCTGCCGCGGCGTTCGGGAGCACCCGGCTCGGGCGCGTAGAAGCCCAGCGGCACACCGTATTTCGCGCACAGGGCGCGGGCCCGCTCGGTCCGTCCGCTGGCCAGCAGATAGGTCACCGACTCCGGCAGCAGCGCCCAGCACAGCGCGATCACGCGGGTCGCCAGGGCGGTGATGGCGGAGTTGCCGCCGGGGGTGACGGTCGGGGACACCGGTGTCTCTTTTCTAGCGGTCCGCTTCGCGGGCCAACTCCGCGGCGGTCGGGGTGCCGTGCGTGTGGAACGACTCGATGGTCCGCAGACCCCACGCCTGTCCCTTGGCCCGTTCGGCCTCGGTCCAGTCCACGCGCTGCCAATCGGGCGCGAGGATCAGGCGCGCACCGGGATTGCACAGCTCGATGCGGTTGCCGCCGGGCTCGTACACGTAGAGGAAGAAGGTCTGCTGGATGGCGTGCTTGTGCGGTCCCGTCTCGATGAACACGCCCTGATCGAGGGCGACGTCGCAGGCGCGCAGGATGTCGGCGCGGCTGTCGGCGGCGAAGGCGATGTGGTGCAGCCGCCCCGCCAGCCCGAGGTTGTCGCGGGTGTAGACGAGGTCGTAGCTCTTGTTGGTGAAGGTGGTCCACGCGCCCGCGATCGTGCCGTCGTCGAGCACGATCTGTTCGGTGGTCATCGCCCCGAGCGTGTCGACGAGGAAGTCGCGGTTGTCCACCGGCACGCGGCCCAGGAAGTTGACGTGGTCGAGCCGCCGCACCGGCACGCCGTTGCCGGGGTAGGCCGCGGCCTGGTTCTTCAGCGCGGGCCGGATGTCCTCGGCGCACTCGAACCACTCGGCCTCGTAGTACAGGCCGAACTCGTGCCCGTCGGGATCGGTGAACAGATACGTCGGCCCGAAGCCGGGTTCGCCGTCGGCCCAACCGATTCCGCGTTCGGCGGCCTCGAGCGCGGCCACCCGCGCGGTGAGCGCCTCCGGACTCGCCGCGCGCAGATGGGTGCGGCCGATGCCCGCGTGCCGATGCGCCCGCAGCGACAGCGTGTGGTGCTGGTAGTCGTCCCAGGCGTGCAGGTACACCACATCGCCGTCGGAGCCGACCACGCGCAGGCCGAGGAAGTCGGTGCAGAACTCCACGCTGCCCTCCACATCGGGCGTGAGCAGCTGGACGTGCCCGAGATGGGCGATGTCGTGACGGGGTGCCATGGGTGCGGTCCTCCTCGACCGTCGGGCGCGTCAGGCGCGGGGAAAAGCCTTACCGGCGAACAACTTTCGAGCGGTGCGCAGCACGCCCGCGGAGCGCACCGCGGGCGGGTCGGCGGTGATGTCCAGATCGACGTCGACCAGCAGGTGCCCGGACGGGTGCTCGACGTCCACCCGCCGCTCCGCCCGCTCACCGCGGAACTCGTGGCCGACCGCGCCGGGGGTCAGCACCGCCGACGCGGCGCTGATCGCGGCGAAGACGCCCAGGGCGGTGTGCGGGCGCACCGGGATGAACGAGCGCGCGCACACCAGCCCGCCGTCGCGCGGGGGAGCCAGCAGCACCGTCTTGGGCACCGGCGCATCCGACACCTCGCCCAACCCCATGAGCCCGGCGGCCTTGCGCCGCACCGTGTCCACGCGCTCGAGCAGGGTCCGGTTCTCGGCCAACTCGGCGGCGGACTCGTATCCGCTCACCCCGAAACTCGCGGCGGTCGAGACCACGACCGGCATGCCGTTGTCCACGCAGGTGACCGCGAGGCCGTCGATCTCGTCGCGCACCCGGCCGGTGGGGTACAGGCCGGAGGTGGCCGAACCGGCGGTGTCGGCGAAGGTGAGTGCGATCGGCGCGGCGGTGCCGGGCACGCCGTCGATGCGGGCGTCGCCGGAGTAGACCGGGCGGCCGTCGCGGACCGGGAATACGGCCGTGGCGATGCTGTTCGAATTGACCTGGTGGATACGGACTCTCGCGCTGTCGCCGGTCGCGGTGACCAGTCCGGTCTCGACCGCGAACGGCCCGACCCCGGCGAGCATATTGCCGCAGTTCTGCCGGTCCGAGACGGTCGGGGCGTCCACACCCAGTTGCAGGAACAGGTACTCCACGTCCGCGTCGGATCGCCGCGACGGCGCGACGATCGCGACCTTGCTGGTGAGCGAGGTCGCCCCGCCCATTCCGTCGATCTGGCGCGGGTCGGGGGTGCCCATGACGCGCAGCAGCAGATCGTCGCGGGCCGCCGGATCGGCGGGCAGATCCGACGCCAGGAAGAATCCGCCCTTGGACGTTCCGCCCCGCATCCATACACACGGGACGCCCTCGGTCTCCGGACTCATGCCTGCTCCTTCGCGGCGTGGTCCTCGTAGGAGACGTAGGTGATGCCGAGATCGCCCAGGCGCGAACGCAATCCGTAGCGGTCGAGTCCGAGCTCGCCGCGCCGGAACGCCGCCCGGCTCGCCTCCTCCTTGGCGACTCGGGCCGCGGCCGCGGTCAGCACCGCGGGCACCCGGTCGCGCGGGACGCACGCCACGCCGTCGTCGTCGGCCACGATCACATCGCCGGGCCGAATCAGCTGGCCCTCCAGCACGATCGGCACGTTCACCGCCCCGGCGGTGGCCTTGACCGACCCCTGCGCGCTCACGGCCGTGGACCAGGCGGGGAAGCCCAGGTCGC
The DNA here is from genome assembly GCF_042874315.1 of Nocardia sp. NPDC004068. Taxonomy (NCBI): domain Bacteria; kingdom Bacillati; phylum Actinomycetota; class Actinomycetes; order Mycobacteriales; family Nocardiaceae; genus Nocardia; species Nocardia sp. NPDC004068. Next base: position 62,390 of record NZ_JBIAMW010000009.1, on the reverse strand, counting down.
GCAGTTCGGCGACATCGCGCACGCCGCAACCGAGGACGACCCCGCGCACGCCGCGGTGCCGCAGCGCGGTGGCGAACAACTCCCCGAACAAGCCGTCGGTCGAGGGCGAGTTGGTGGCCACCACGAGCACGTCGCCGGGGCGGCACTGCTCGACCGCGACATGGATCATGAGATTGTCGCCGGGCCAGCACATTACGGTGACCGCGGTGCCGCCGACGCGCGCGCCCGGCCAGGCCGGGCGCAGCCGCGGCCCGAGGTATCCGACGCGTCCGGCGGCCTCGTGCACGGTCGCCACGCCGTATTCGCCGAGCCGGTCGGCGTCCGCGAGCGCGGCGCGGGGCGGGTCGGTGACGACGATGGTGTCCATGGGCGCTACTCCTTCGGGTGGGTGGCTTCGACGATGTCGCGCAAGGCGTTTCGGGCCGCGGCGGCGATGTGCGGGGTGACGCCGAGGCCGGTCAGCTGCGCGGCCGCCGCGTCCATCTCCTCGGCGCGGCGCGCGGCGTGGGCGTAGGTGCCCGAGACGAGCCGATCGATCATGGCCGCGTCGAAGCGGACGAATTCGGTGGTCAGGTGGTGGTGGAACCAGTCGCCGCACCCGGCGGCGCGGGCCCCGGCCATGGCCTCCACCACCGCGGCGGCCAGGCCCTTGTAGACGACGCTGCGCAACAGTTTGCGCGAACTCGCCGCGCCGACGGGGCCGTCGACGAGGTCGACGTCGATCCCGAACTCCCGCAGCATCGTCGCGAAAGCCGGGGCCGCGGCACCGGAGGCCGACATCGGGGTACGCAGCCCGGTGCCGGGGACGGGGGCCATGATCGCGACATCGACCAGTTCGACCCCGGCGTCCCGAAGACGGTGCGCCAGACGGACTTTCAGCTCCGGGGTGACGGTGTTGGCCTCGGCCCACAGCGTGCCCGGCCGCAGCGCGGGCAGCGCCGCCGTCACGGCGGCCTCCGCCTCGGCCCCGGTGGTCAGCGAGAACACCAGTTCGGCGTCGCGGACCGCGTCGGCATCGCCGGATCGTTGCGAAACACCTTCGGGCGCGGGCACTTTCGGGTCATAGCCGCGCACCGACGCGCCCGCGGCGACCAGATCCCGGGCGAAGGCGGCACCGGCCTCGCCGAGGCCGAGCACCGCGACGGCGCGGGCGGTCACGACAGCGCGGTGGTCACGTGCGGGAAGTGACGCGCGAACGCCTCGGCCCGCGTGTTCCTCAGTAGTCCGAGGTTCGGGCCCGCGTTGCGTTCGTACTGCACGCCGCGGCGCTGGGCCAGATCCTCGTAGTAGGTCCACATGTGCTGCTGGGCGCCCAGGCAGCGCATGGCCTTGCGCTTGGTCTCGAACACCTCGGTGATGTCGAGCAGCACGTCCGGGCGGAACTCCGACATCTCCGACTGATGCGGTTCGAAGCTGAAAACCGGTGGCGCGCCGAGGGGTTCGCCGGGCGCGTCGTAGCCGACGGCCTGCGCCAGGATGCGCGCCTGCAACGCCATGCGCGCGGCCGCCGGGTGGTCGCCGTTGTAGGGGTCGATCAGGGTGTGGGTGAGCACCACGGTCGGGGCGGTCTCGCGGTAGACGCGCACCAGCCGGTCGACCAGTTCCGGGGATTCCAGCAGGGGGTAGTCGCCCGCGTCGAGGAAACGGATGTCCGCGCCGAGCACGTCCGCGGCGGCCGCGGCCTCGTCGCGGCGCAGCGCCTTGATCTCGTCGAGCCGCTTGCCCTCGCGCCACGCCTTGGCCGACTCGCCGCGTTCGCCGTAGCTCAGGCACACCACGGTGACGCGCTCGCCGCGCGCGGCGGACAGCGCGATGGCACCGCCCGCGCGCCAGACGAAGTCGCCCGCGTGGGCGCTCACCACCAGTAGCGAATCGGTCGCGTTCTCGGCCATCGCCTCACCTTCCGGGGATCGGGGTGCCGCGTCCGACGGCGGCACGACTCCAACCTAGAAGTTGGTCGGCGAAATTGTCAACAATTTTGGCAACGAAACCCGGTCGCGCTCAGCTCTCCTCGCTCTCCTCGTTCAGGGCCTCGATCACGCTGTCCAGATGCGCGCGCATCGCCCGCTCGGCGGCGACCGGGTCGCGGGCGACGACCGCGTCGACCACGGCGAGGTGTTCGGCGAGGGAGACTCGCGGTCGTCCCGGGCGCAGCGAGAGCTGGAACTGGAACCGCACGACCTGGGTGTTCAACCGCCCGATGAGATCGGCGGCGGTGCGCTGCCCGGCGATCTCGGCCAGCGCGGCGTGCAGGTCGTGATTGAGCGCGGAGTACTTCAGCGGTTCGTTGTCGCGCACCGCGGCGGTGAGCAGGTCGGCGTGTTCGCGCAGCCGCGCGAGATCGGCCGCGGTGGCGTGCTCGGCGGCCTTGGCCGCGATCAAACCCTCCAGGGCGCGGCGACATTCGAGGATCTCCACGGCCTGTTCCCGGCTGACCGCGCGCACCCGCGCGCCGCGATTGGGCACGCGCTCGATCAGGCCCTCGGCGATGAGATCGTCGATCGCCGAGCGCACGCTGCCGCGCGTGACGCCGAACCGCTCGACCAGATCCGCTTCCACCAGCCGCTGCCCCGGCACGACCTCGCCGCGCCGGATGGCCTGCCGCAGCCCGTCCGTGGCGATGGCCTTGCCGTGGGCTCCGCGTGCCAGTTCGGGAGATTCCGACACAGATACCGTCCTGACCGTAGGCGATCGTATTGTCGGCGATTATGCCAACAATTCGCTCGGGCGCGGTAACCGGGCATTTCGATCCGGGTGACCGAAATGCTGTTCGCGGTGCACGCCGGGTGGTTTCGTCGGACCGTTCGTGAGTTCGAGCGAAAGGTCCGCCGATGTCCGTCGATTACGCAGTAGCCACCGAGACCGCCCTGCGCGTGGTCAAACTCGGTACCCACATCGGCGCGCGGATCGAGGGGGTTCGGCTCGGCGGTGACCTCGACCCGGAGACGGTGGCGACGATCCGGGCCGCGCTCAACGAGCACAAGGTCATCTTCTTCCAGGGCCAGCACCACCTCACCGAGGACGGGCAGTACGAATTCGCCCGGCTGCTGGGCACTCCCACCTCCCCGCATCCCACCGTCCGTTCGCACGGGGTCAAGAGCCTGGCGATCGACTCCCACCACGGCCGGGCCAACAGCTGGCACACCGACGTCACCTTCGTCGACCGGGTGCCCAAGGCGTCCATCCTGCGCGCGGTCACGCTGCCCAGCTACGGCGGCTCGACCACCTGGGCCTCGACGGTCGCGGCGTACAACTCGCTGCCCGAACCGCTCGAGCGGCTCGCCGAGGGCCTGCGCGCGCGGCACACCAATATCTACGACTACGCCGCCACCGCCGAGGACCGCCCCGGCGACAACGAGCGCGCCTACCGCCGCGAATTCGAGTCCGAGTACTTCGAGACCGAGCACCCGGTCGTGCGCGTCCACCCCGAAACCGGCGAAAAGGCTTTGCTGCTCGGCCATTTCGTCAAGCAGATCGTCGGCGTGTCGAGCAGCGAATCGCAGGCGCTGTTCCGGCTGTTCCAGGATCGGGTGACCCGCCTCGAGCACACCACCCGCTGGAACTGGTCGCTCGGCGACGTCGCCATCTGGGACAACCGCGCCACCCAGCACTACGCCATCGACGACTACGACGGCGGCGAGCACCGCAAGCTGACCCGCATCACCCTCGCGGGCGACATCCCGGTCGGCGTGGACGGCGTGCCCAGCACGCCGATCGCCGGGGACGCCCGGGGCTATTCGACGATCGATCCGCTGCCGCGCGCGGCCTGATCGGGGAACGAATTCGAGGACGCGTCGGGTGGAAATCCGCTCGGCGCGTCCCGAATCGACTATTCTTCGACCGCGGCGGCGAACCGGTCTTCGGCTCACGAGGGGAATCCCGTGGATTTATGGAACTACGTCCGAGGACGCGGAGAAACTCTGGCCTTCCTCACGTATCAGCATGCGTCCCTGGCATTTCAGACGGTGTTGGTGGGCACGGTCGTCGCGATTCTGATCGCGGTCGCGGTCTATCGGCTGCCGCTGGTCGCGCAGCTGTCGCTGACCTCGAGCCGGGTCGCGCTCACGATTCCGTCGCTGGCGTTGCTGGCGCTGCTGCTGGTGCCGTTCGGGCTGGGTGTGGTGCCCTCGTTCGTGATGCTGGCGTTCTTCGCGGCGCTGCCGGTGATCGGTAACGCGATCGTCGGATTGCGCTCGGTGCCGCCGTCGGTCGTCGAATCCGCCCGCGGCATCGGCTTTTCCCGCTGGCGGATTCTGCTCACCGTCGAATTGCCGATCGCCTGGCCGGTCATCCTCACCGGAATCCGGGTGTCGACGCAGATGATCGTCGGCGTCGCCGCGATCGTCGCCTATGTGCTCGGGCCCGGCCTGGGTTCGCTGATATTCACCGGCCTGTCCCGGCTCGGTGGCGCGAACGCGCTCGAAATGGCCTTGACCGGAACCATTCTCATCGTCGTCATCGCGCTGGTGTTCGACGCCCTGCTCGTCCTGCTGGGACGCCTCACGATCGCAAAAGGACTGTCATGACCACCGAGCGGAACGTGACCGGCGCGTCCATCGAGCTGGATTCGGTCGTCAAGCGCTACAAGGGCCAGGACCGGCCCGCCGTGGAGCGGCTCGACCTCGAGATCCCCGCGGGCGAGATCGTGGCCTTCGTCGGCCCCTCGGGCTGCGGCAAGACGACCACGCTGAAGATGATCAACCGGCTCATCGAACCCACCGAGGGCCGCATCCTCATCGACGGCCGCGACGTCACCAAGGAGGATCCGGACAAGCTGCGGCAATCCATCGGCTACGTCATCCAGTCCGGCGGCCTGTTCCCGCACTGGACCGTGGCCCGCAATGTCGGGGCGATCCCGCGGGTGCTCGGCTGGGACCGCAAGCGCATCGCCGAACGCACCGAGTACCTGCTCGATCTGGTCGGCTTGGACCCGGGCACGTTCGCCGACCGGCTGCCCAAGGACATGTCCGGCGGTCAGCAGCAGCGCGTCGGGGTGGCCCGCGCGCTGGCCGCCGATCCGCCGGTGCTGCTGATGGACGAGCCGTTCGGCGCGGTCGATCCGATCACGCGAGTTCGCTTGCAGGACAGCCTGATCGCGATCCAGCACGAACTCGGCAAGACCATCGTGGTCGTCACCCACGACTTCGAGGAGGCGACCAAACTCGGCGACAAGGTGCTCATCCTGTCCGAGGGCGGGCACATCGAGCAGTACGCCAGCCCCGAGGAGATCCTCACCGATCCGGCCACCCCGTTCGTGGAGGAGTTCGTCGGGTCGGGCGCGAAACTGGCGTATCTGACCGTCTCCCGGGTGCGCGACGTCCCCTTCGATCAGGTGGTCACCGCGCGCATCGGCGAATCCGCGCAGGCGGTGATCGACCGCGCGAAGGCGGCCGGGCAGACCTGGGTGGTCGTGGTCGACGACGCCGGACGGCCCCGATCCTGGCCCTCGCTCACCGAACTCGCGACCAAACCCGAGGTGTCGGACTACCTCGACCGCCGCCTGCCGGTGGTGGCGCAGTCCTCCACCCTCAACGACGCGCTCGACGCCATGCTCGCGGCCAGTCAGGGCGCGGCACTGATCACCGACGGGCGCGGCGCGGTCCTCGGCTCGCTCGGCATCGGCGCGCTCACGGATCTGATCCAGGCCAAACTCGCCGAAGGCCGTGCGGCCGAACCGGATCTGTCCTACGAGAGCTACGTCGACGGCACCGACACCACCCCGACGCCGGTGGTCGCCGCCGACGACGAATTCGAATCGGAAGCGCGCTCATGAACCGGCTGCGCCGCCTGCCGATGGACGTGTGGTTCGAACCGCTGATCATCCTCGTCATCGGCGTCGGCTACCTGATCTGGTACCGGTCGACCACGTTCACCCCGACCGAGAAGGCGTCGCTGGCGTGGTCGAACCTCCAGACCACGATCCTCGCGCACGTCAAGCTGACCGTGGTGGCCACGGTCATCGTGGTCGTCGTCGCGATTCCCCTGGGCATCGCGCTGACCCGGCCCGCGCTGAAGCGGTTCGAACCGCTCGCGGTCAATATCGCCAATATCGGGCAGGCCGCGCCCGCGGTCGGGCTGCTGGTGCTGTTCACCTTCTGGCTCGGCACCGGATTCCGCACGGCGATCGTCGGTTTGGTGGTCTACGCGGTGCTGCCCATCCTGCAGAACACCATCGTCGGACTGCGGCAGGTGGATCAGCGCACGATCGAGGCGTCGCGCGGCATCGGGTTCTCCGCGGCGCGCACGCTGGTGCAGGTGGAGTTGCCGCTCGCGGTGCCGGTGATCCTCAACGGGGTGCGCACGGCGCTGGTCATCCTGGTCGGCACCGCCACGTTGAGCACGTTCATCGGCGCGACCAGCCTCGGCACGCTCATCACGACCGGGGTGACGCTGTTCCTGCCCAAACTGCTCGTCTCCGGCGCGATCCTCGTCGGGCTGCTGGCACTGCTCATCGACTGGCTCGGCCGCCTCGTCGAACTGGCCGCGACCCCGCGAGGTATCTCATGAGAAGGCCACGCGCCCACCTGGTCTCGGTCCTGGCCGTGACGCTGACGCTGCTCGCCGGCTGCGGGCTGGTCAGCTCGTCGGGCACGTTCCACGACGCCCGACTGCCCGGCGACGATCGCCCGCTCGCGGGGGCCAAGGTGGTGGTCACCTCGAAGAGCTTCACCGAGGGCATTCTGCTCGGCAAGATCACCGCGACGTATCTGGCCGCGGCGGGCGCCAAGGTCATCGATATGACCGGCGCGCCGGGGTCGGCGTCCTCGCGGCAGGCCCAGTTGCACGGCGACGCCGACGTGCTGTGGGAGTACACCGGCACCGGCTGGGTCAACTACCACAACCAGACCGAGACCATCGCCGATCCACAGGAGCTGTGGCGGCGGGTGCACGATGTGGAGAAGCGCGACTACGACCTGGAGTGGTTGCCGCCCGCCAACTTCAACGACACCTACGCCTTCGCCGCGTCCACCCCCACGGCCGAACGGCTGAAGGTGAAGTCGCTGTCGGATGTGGCCGCGCTGCCGGTGCCCGACCGAACCTTCTGCGTGGACGACGAATTCTTCAGCCGCTCCGACGGTTTCATCCCGATGCTGGCGAAGTACGGTATCCCGTACAACGATCCGAACGGCGTCCCGGCCGGAAACGTCACCCGCATGGACGCGGGCGTGGTGTACACCGCCACCGCCCGCAGCGCACCCTGCAACTTCGGCATGGTGTACACCACCGACGGCCGGGTGAAGAACCTGAATCTCGTTGTGCTGGACGACGATCGGAAGTTCTTCCTGCCCTACAGTGGCACCGCGGTCGTGCGGGCGTCGGTGCTGGAGAGCCATCCCGAGCTGCGCACGCTGCTCGGCACGATCTCCGAACGCCTCACCGACGATCTGTTGCGGGATCTCAACGGGCGCGTCGACATCAAGGGCGAGGACCCCGCCGACGTCGCCTACGACTGGTTGAAGAGTCAGAAGCTGGTCGAGTGAGGGGCTACGGACTAGGTTTGGCCAGCGGCGAATTCAGCTTGTTCACCAGCCAGCGGTCGCCCGACCTCTCCAGCCACATCACCATCGACAGCTGACCCGGCGCGGGTTTGCCCTGGGTGCCGGTGCTGGTGACGGACTGGCCGATCACCACGATCGCCTCGGCGGACCGCTCGTCGCCGCTCTCGAGCGCGCACTGCACGTCGGTGGCGTGCGACACCACCTGGCCCTGCCCGAGCACATCGCGCAGATCCTTGCTGGTGGAGTCGAACTGCTTCTTCCAGTCGCCGGTCGCGCCCGCGAGCACCGCCGAGAAGTAGGCGTCGAGGTTCTTGGCGTCGTAGTTCGCGAGCACGGGCGCGTAGTCGCAGGCGGCGGTGCGGGCCGCCTCGTGGGCGGCGAGCAGGTCGCGATGGTGCGCGTCCTGGAGGTAGAAGTAGCCCGCCGCGCCGACCGAGGCGCCGACCAGGATCGCGGCGGCGGCGCGCACGGCGACCACCCCACGCCGCCCGGAGACGGCCGCGCGGGCCTTGCCGAACCGCGAATGGTGCTGTGCCGCAGGGGTTTCCGTTTCCTCGGTGGTCGGCTCGTCGGTCTTGTCGTCGGTGGTGTCGGTCATGATGGCCCTCCTATCGGCCCGGTTCGGACAGTTCGTCGCCGCGGACGCCGGGCGGGGCGGTCGCGCCGTTGTCGGGGACGTCGGGCCGCGGCGCGTTCGCCGCGCCCCGGACCAGCAGCGCGGGATTGTCGGTCACGCAGTAGTTGTAGAGCCGCACCCGGGTGTCGGTGGTCGCGAGCGTCGGGATGAGCGGTGTGGCCGGGTAGTCGCAGGTGGGCCGCGGCCAGATGTCGACGAGGGTGTTGTAGGCGCCGTCGTGGGCCGGAATGCCCAGCGCCTCCGAGCCTTCCCGCAGCGCCGGGAACAGCGCCTCGATCGCGGGTTGGCGGAGCTTGGCGGCCTTGGTGATCGCGACGAAGTTGGTGACCAGACGGGTGATCGGGTCCTGATTGCTCGTGAGGAAGTCGCCGAACAGCCGCAGCTGGCCGGGCCCCTGCTCGAGCAGGTGCCGCACCTCCTGGTCGGCGGCCTCGGCCTGTTCGAACAGGGCGCTGCCCGCGGCGGTGAGGGTGCCGAGGTCGGGCTGGGCGTGCGAGGTGGTCTCGGCGATCACCTCGAGGTGCTCGAGCAGTTTCTCGGTCTGCGGCAGCAGATCGCCGAGTCCGGCGGTGGCCCGGCTCAGGCCCGCGATCACATTGCGCAACCGGTCCGGGCCCCCGGCCAGGGCCTTGTCCAGTTCGTCGACGATGACGTCGAGCCGGTCCGGATTGAGCCCGGCGATGAACTCGCTGAGATTGCCCAGCACCGACTGCACCGTTACGGGGCTGCTCGATCGGGACCGGTCGACGACCGCGCCGTCGGAAAGGTATGGGGCGGAATCGGATTCGGGCCGGAAGTCCAGGTACTGCTCGCCCGCGGCGGAGAGCCGTCCCACGGCCACCGTCCCGCCCACGGGAATCCGTGCGGCGTCGTCGATCTCGGCGACCGCCGCGATCCCGTCGCCGGAGATCCGCACCTCGCTCACCCGGCCCACCCGCAGTCCCCGGAAGGTGACGTCGTTTCCGGCCGCCAGCCCGCCCGAGGTCGCCAGCTCCACCGTCACCCGGTAGGTGTGCGGAATCGGCTGGTAGCGAAGCACATACGTGCCCAGATAGCCCGCCCCGAGCACCAGCACCACGAGCAGGCTGAAGTTCGCCAGCGCCACGCGGTTGCGGACCAGCCACTGCCACAACGGCGGGTTCATCGGTCTCCTCCGGTCGCGCCGGTCGTCGGCCCGGTGCCGGTCGGCGGGCCGGGCGGGCTGGTGAGTCGGCCGAAGACCTTCTCCAGGACCTGGGCGAGACTGCCGATGAAGGCGGGGACGTCGCCGATCTCGGGCCAGCGGCTGCCCTTGGGGTCGGTGACCGCGCCGATATCGATGTAGGACAGCGTGGCCGCGACCGCGAGCTGCGGGCCGCGCAGGCTGGCCATGAAACCCGGGTACAGCTCGTGCATCCCCTCGAGGGTGCCCGCGAGGTTGTCGCCCATCCGGGTGAACCCGGACATGAGCGCCTGGATGCTGTGGAACAGGCTGATGAACTGCGGTCCGGTGGTGTCGGTGAAGTCGCCGAGCGCGGCCATGGTCACCGACACCTTGTTCAGCAGGTCGACGATGCGCTGATTGTTCTCGCTGAGCAGGCCGAGCATCTGGGGGAAGGTGTCGGCCGCGCTGCCGAGTTCGGCCTTGCGCCGGGCCAATTCGCCCGACAGCGTGTTCAGTCCGGTGAGCACGCTGTCGATATCGCCGGTGCGTTGATTGAGCGCGGTCAGCACCACGGCCATCTCCGTGATCAGATGCTGCAACTGTGGGGCGCGTCCGTCGAACATGGAGTTGAGCTGGGTGGTGATCTGCGCGGCCTGATTGATGCCGCCGCCGTTGACGAGCATCGATACCGACATCATGAGCTGTTCCACCGACGCCGCGCTCGAGGTGTGCTCGGCATCGATCACGTCGCCCTGCGAAAGGGGCGGTCCCGCCTCGGCATTCGAGGGCAGCGTGATCGCGACGAACATATCGCCCAGCGGGGTGGCCTGACGCAGTTCGGCGGTGGTGCCGCGCGGCAGCCGCACGTCGTCGCGGATGAGCATCTCCACATCGGCGAGGAAGTTCGTGGCGCCGATGGCGGTGACGGTGCCGACGTCGGTGCCGCCGATCTTGACGTGCGCGTGGTCGGGCAGGTTCAGCGCGTCGCGGAAGGTGGCGTGGATGCGGTAGCCGGGCGCGCCGATGCCGGGTTTGGGCATCGGCAGGTTCTGCACGGTCACCGCGCATCCGGACGCGGTGGTGATCGCCGAGGCCGCGAGCAGCGCGGTGAGCACGGTTGCGCGCCTGTTCATTTCACGCCCTCGATGCCGAGCAGGGCCGCGGTGAGCCCGAAGTCGGGGCCCATGTCGGCGATCCTGCCGGTGCGGCAGCCGTCCAGGCGCATGGCGACGCGTTCGCAGAACAGCGACAGCGCCTCCCCGTCGAGCACCACCTTGTCGAACAGGCCGTGCAGCCGCAGCGCGCGGTCCTCGCGGCTGGTGGCGTTGGACAGGTTCTGGAACATCAGCGGCGTGACGTCGGTGATCTCGGTGAGGTTGCGGGCGTTGGCGCGCATCTGATCGCTGATGGCGACGAACCGGCCGAGCGCGCCCGCGAGCTGATCCTTGTTCTGCCCGACCAGCGTCGCGGTATTGGTGACGAACGCGTCGAGCTGAGTGAGCACCGCCTGGAGCCCGGGGGCCTGATCGCCCATGAGGGTCAGCAGTTCGGTGAGCCGCCCGCTGAAATCCCGCACGGTCCGGTCGTTGTCGGCGATCACCTGCGTGATCTCATTCAGTTTCACGATGGTGTCGGAGATCTGGTCCTTGTTGGCGAGGGTGGTCTCGAAGGCCGCGGACAGCGCGTCGAGCGTCGCGCGCAGTTTGTCGCCGTTGCCGTCGAGCAGCGGGAACAGCACGCGGCTGGCCATCGGCCCGGTCTGGTTGTCGCCCTTCAGGCCCTGGCCGAGTTCGTCGAAGGTCTTCAGGATGCGGTCGAGTTCGACCGGGGTTCGGGTGCGCGGCAACGGGATATGGGTGCCGTCGGCCATGGCCGGGCCGTCGCCGGAGTACGCCGGATACAGCTCGACGTGCCGGTTGGTGATCAGCTGTGGATTCACCAGCGCCGCCATGGCGTCCGCGGGCACCTTCGTGCCCTTGTCCAGCAGCATGACCACCTGCACGTAGGAGCCCTTGGCCTCGATCGAGTCGATCCGCCCGACGGGCACGCCGAGGATGTCGACCTCGTTGCCCGCGTAGAGCCCGGCGACATTGTCGAAATCGGCGCTGATGCGCAGGTGTTCGCCGAGGTAGGCGTCGGGCAGCGCCGTGAGGCTGTCGGGCAGCAGGCCGCAGCCGGTGGCCAGCGACGCCGCGCAGCACAGCGCGGCCAGTTTGAACGCGTGCCGGATCCGCATCAGTTGCACCCCCGTACGGCTTGGGCAAAGCACAGCCAGTTGTCGGGGAAGATCCACGGCGCGTACACGTCGCCGTAGGGCCCGTTGCCGACCGCGTTGTCGAACTGCCGCACGGCCACCGGCATGATCTGGAACAGCTGGTCGAGGTTCTGCCGGTTCTTGGTCAGGCCCTCCGACATCGTGTTCAGATTCGCGATGAGCGGTGCGAGCTGGTCGTTGTTCTCCAAACCCATGTCCTGCAACAACTTCGACAGCGCGGCGACATTGTCGAGCAGTTGTTTCAACAGCGCCTGTCGCTTCTGTACCGCGTCGCCGATCGCCTCGCCGCGGGTCAGCAACAGCAGCACGCTGTTGCGGTTGTCCGAGGCCAGTTGTGCGACCTGGTCCATACTCTTGAGCAGGGTGTCCACCTCGTCGCGGCGATCGTCGATCACCTTGGCCAGCGAGCCGATGCTGTCCAGGGCTTGCACGGCCAGCTGCGGGGACGAACCCATCTGCTGATTCACCAGATCCAGGGCCTGGCGCAGCTTCTGCGGGTCGAGGCGTTCCACGCGCTCGAAGGAGTTCTTGTACTGCCGGTCCTCGATGACCTTGCCCAGGTTGTAGGGCACGTCGGTGCGGTCGAGTCGAATCGTGTTGCCGGGCAGCCCTTTTCCGTCGCCCGGGATCAGATCCACATGCAGCCGACCGAGGAAGGTCGACAGCTTGATCGCCGCGCGGGCGTCCGGGCCCAGCCGCAGATCGCGGCGCACCTTCAGATCCGCGACCACCTTGTTCCCTTGGAGGCGGACCGAGCGGACCGCGCCCACCTCGATCCCGGACACGTCCACGGTCGCGCCCGCGCGCAGCCCGGCGGCCTGCGCGAATTCGGCGTGAATCGTTTTGTCGCCCAATCGGGCCCGCACCAGCACGCTCGACGCCACCAGTAGCACCACGACGAACGCGGCGGCCAGCACGCCGAGGCGCAGGTATCGGTTGCGCAGGAATCCCCGGATCATCGGCACACCTCCGATTGCGATTCGCCGCCGACCCGGGAGAACAGTCCCGGGGGCAGCAGGACGCCCCACAGCGAGACGTCCAGGCGGCAGATGTAGGCGTTGCCGTAGGCGCCGTAGCTGGTCATGCGGGCCAGGCCGTTGAGCATGTCGGGCAGTTCGATCGCGGCCCGGTCCAGGGACGCGCCGTTGGTCAGCAGCAGCGCCACACCCGTGGTCGCGTCGTTCTGTGCGGCGGCGACATCGGGTTCGACGGTGCCGATGAGATTCACCAGCGAGGTGGTGGAGGTGGCCGCCTGATCGACGGCGTGTTTCAGCGACTCGCCCTGGGCGTAGAGGCCGTCCATGAGCGAACGCGCCTGGGTGATCAGGGTTTCCAGTTCGGTGCCGCGATGGGCGAGGCCGCCGATCACGCTGCTGAGATTGGAGACGACCTGCCCGAGGATCTCATCGCGCTGGCCGAAGGTCTGGGCCAGCTGGGCGGCCTGGGTGATCAGCGCGCCGAGGGAGACGTCGTTGCCCTGCAACGCCTGGATGAGGGTCTCCGAGAGCGAGTTCACCTGATCGGGTTGCAGCACCGAGAACAGCGGTTCGAATCCGGACAGCAGCGCGGACACGTCGAACGACGGTTCCGTGCGCTCGAGCGGGATGCGCCCGTGCGACGGCAGCGCCTGGCCCGCCCCCGGTCCGGGGAGCAGGGCGATGTACCGCTGACCGATCAGATTCTGGTAGCGCACAACGGCTTTGGTGGTCGTGGTGAGGTGCTGGCCGTCCTGGACGCGGAACGTCACCCGCGCCTTGTAGCCGTCGTCGAAGTCGATCTCGTCGACCCGCCCCACCCGCACCCCGGCCATGCGCACGTCGTCGCCGACTCGCAGGCCCAGCACGTCGGAGAAGATCGCCGAATAGGAGTTCGTCCGGCCGGTCACCGAGCGCTGCAAGGTGGAGTACATGGTGACTGTCAGCACGATCGCCACGACGGCGAACACCGCGAACCCGATCCACCCTTTCCCGAGTTTCACTGCCCAGCACCACCTTTCGCGGCCTCGCCCACATCGATCGACCCGCCCGCGAGCACCGGGCCGAGCAACAACAACTGCGCCGTGTTCGGCATCCCGCCCACCACCGCGGCCACCGCCGCCGGTCCCCGCAGATCGGTGGCGCCCGAATAGCTCGCGGGAGCGGCTCCCGGAGTTCCCGCTGTCCCCGAAGGGGTTGCGGGAGTGATGATTCCGGGGATGGCCGGGATGCTCGGGATGCCGGGGAGGGCGGGCAGGCCGGGTAGGGCCGGGATGCCGGGGATGCCTGGTGCGGCCGCGGGGCGCGGGGCGGGACCGGCCGCATCGAGCCATTGCGGCGCCTGCTGGGGTGGGTAGACCTGTTCCGGGGCGGCCACCGGGACCGTCGGGCCGCCGCAGCGCGGGCCGTACATGTCGCCGTAGTGCGGGCAGTCCTTCGCGGTGTACTGCTGGAACGGGGTGAACGATACGTCCATGTGCCACACCATCTGCCGGTGCGGGCCGAAGCGGAACGTGGTGATGAGTGCGTGGATGGCCTGGTTCAGGTTGGCCGTGGTGTAGGGGATGGCCTCCGGATCGCGGGCGAGCCCGCCGAACAGCTGGTCCAGGCCCGCGACCAGGAACTTACCCGAATCGGGATTGCGCGCGAACAGGGTGTTGACCGCGTCGACGGTGGTGCCGCCGTCGGTGAGCAGCGCCTCCAACTGGCCGCGGTGATCGGCGAGCGTGCGCGCGGTGGTCACCGAATCCGACAGCACCCCCACCAGATTCGGCGCGGATACGCTCAGCGCGGTCACCGCCCGCCCGAGATTGCCGAGCATATCCCCGATGCCGGGGGTGTCGTGAATGTCGGTGAGCCACAGGTCGAGTCGCTCGATCGTCGATCCGGGCACGCGCGCGGACGGATCGAGCGCGGCCGACAGTGTGGCCAGCACGCGGCCGAGCTTCTCGGGCTGGATGCGATCCAGGATGGTGCGCAGGATGTTCAGCGTGGTCTGCAATTGGACGGTGCCGGTGCTGGTGTCCTCGGCGATGGTGGCGCCGCCGCGCAGTGTCGCGCTCGACGGGCCGTTGTCGACCAGTTCGATCGCGGTGACGCCGAAGATGTTGTTCGGGATCACCCGCGCCGTGACGTTCGCCGGAATCTCCTCGGCCACAGCGGGTTTCAGGTCGAGGGCGGCGCGCTGGCGCTCACCCTTGGCGACCACCTCGACCCCGGTCACCGCGCCCACCACCATGCCGCGGTACTTCACGTCGGCGTGCTCGGGCAGCCCGTCGCCGGTGGAGGTCAGCAGCGCGACCACCGGCACCCGGTCCTCGAATCTGCCGGCGTAGCGCAGCCCGAGCAGATAGAGCAGCAGCGCGACGACCGCGATCAGGGTCAGTCCGGACAGCGTGAGTTGGCGGGGGGTGGGCCCGCGTCCGCTGGGATCCAGCAGCATCGTGTCCCCCTATCCCGAGATCCGGAAGCCGGGGTCGATGCCCCAGATGGCCAGGGTCAGAAAAAGATTCGCGAACACCATGACGACGATCACCATCTTGATGGCGCGTCCGGCCGCCACGCCCACGCCCTCGGGGCCGCCGGTGGCGGTGAACCCGTAGTAGCACTGGATGAACGACGACAGCAGCACGAACACGACGACCTTCAGCAGCGAGTAGAACAGGTCCGGCCCCAGCAGGAACTGGAAGAAGTAGTGGTCGTAGGTGCCCGGCGAGGTGCCGCCGAGGACCAGCACGATCAGTTTGGTCGCCAGATACGCCACGGCCAGGCCCACGGTGTAGAGCGGGACGATGGTCAGCGTCGCGGCGATCATGCGCGTGCTCACCAGATACGGAAGCGGCCGGATCGCAATGGATTCCAGCGCGTCGATCTCCTCGGCGATGCGCATGGCGCCCAGTTGCGCGGTGAACCGGCACCCGGCCTGGATGGCGAACGCGAGGGTGGCCAGGATCGGGGCCAGCTCGCGGGTGGTGGCGAAGCCGGAGATCGCGCCGGTCAGCGGATTCATCGTCAGCAGGTTCAGCGCGGTGTAGGACTCCATCCCGACGATGATCCCGCCGAACGAGCACAGCACGACCACTACGCCGATGGTCCCGCCGCCCACGATGAACGAGCCGTTGCCCCAGCTCACATCCGCCACCAGGCGCGCCACCTCGCGCCGATAGTGCTTGACCGCGAAGGGAATCGCGGCCAGCGCCTGTACGAAGGTGAGGGCGTGATGGCCCAGGCGCTGATTGGCCCGCACCGGCGCGGCGGCCACGCCGACGACCGCGCGCACGGGCCGCAGCACCGGGGGAGTGTAGGTACTGCCCACGGTCAGACCACCTTCGAGGGAGTGTAGGTACCGCCCACCGTCAGACCACCTTCGAGGGGAGGAACGTGTTGTACAGCTGGGTCAGCGCGATGTTGGTGGCGAACAGCATGAGCGCCGAGCTGACCACCGCCGAGTTGACCGCGTTGGCCACCCCGCCGGGGCCACCGCGGGCGTGCAACCCGGTGTCGGAGCAGATGACGGCCGTCAGCGCCCCGAAGATCGCCGACTTCGCCAGCGCCACGAGCAGATCGTTCGCGACGGCGAAGGAGGCGAACGAGCCGACGAACGAGCCCGGCGTCCCGTGCTGGGCGTACACGTTGAACAGGTACGCGGTCGCGAAACCGACGAAAACGATGAAGCCGCACAGCAATACGCTCACCAGCACCGCCGCCGCCAGGCGCGGCGCGACCAGCCGCCGCACCGGATCCACGCCCATCACCATCATGGCGTCGATCTCCTCGCGGATCGTGCGTGAGCCCAGATCCGCGCAGATCGCCGAGCCCACCGCGCCCGCGATCATGAGGGCCGACACCAGCGGCGCGCCCTGGCGGATGACGCCCAGCCCGGCGACCGCGCCGATGAAGGTGGTCGCGCCGACCTGGTTCACCAGCGCGCCGAGCTGGATGGAGACCACCACGGCCACCGGAATCGCGACCAGCACCGTGGGCGCGGCCGACACATTGGACATGAACGCGCACTGCTTGAGAAATTCCTTGAAGGGGAATCGTCCCTTCGCCATCGAGACGAACAGCGCGAGGAAGGCGTCCCGGCCCAGCAGCACCTGACGGCCGAGGGTCTCGAGCGACTGTTGCGGATGCCGCCGCCACAGCGTCCCCACCGAGGTGCCCAGGCGAGCCAGCTCGGAGGGCGGCGGGGGTTCGGGGGGCGCCTGCGGGACTGTCGGGCGCGCGGTCGTGGCGGCGGTCATGTCGCCGGACCTTCCAGCGCGCGCTGCACCAGCACCAGCAGCGCTCCCACCGCGCACAGCCCCGCCGCCAGCAGGCACAGCACCGCGACCCAGAGGCCCAGGCGCAGAACGGGATTGACCTTCATCCGGCCACCGAGGATCTTGATCACCACGACCAGGACGTCGATGAGCCACACCAGCGCCATCATTACGTCATGCACACATTCGAGAAGGTGAGGACCGGCCAGCATACGATCGCGCCGAGGAACGAGACCACCACATCGATGCCGTGCAGTTGCCTCAGGTGCGCGGTGTGGGTGAGCGACCAGATCAGTCCGATCAGGCCGTAGGGGACCGCGAGAATGATCAGGGTTCCGACGAACTCCGAGACCTTCATCTCGTAGGCGAGTAGGCGATCCAGCTTCTTCAGCATGCCGCGCTGCATCCTTTCCGACGCGTGCCCCCGGTCACAGCAGGGACTCGAGATCGGAGCGTATGTTATCCGGCATTCTCTGCGCAAGTGTGCGTTTATCGGGATAGTATCCGGGATAAGTTTATGGATGTTCTCCGTTCTGATTGATCGGGTGAACGTATCAATGTTCGCGGACGTCACCACGAAGGAACCCCGATATGACCGCAGCCGCGCAACCGCAATCGCATCGGCCGCTGACCTCCGAGCGGACCCGCATCGCCATCCCGGTCGGCCCGCATCCCGAGGGTAAACGCCCGCCGCGATTGCAGGACGCGCTGGATTTCTGGCAGTTCGCCGGGGCGGCCGCGAATGTCGCCATGCAGATGGCGCGTCCCGGCGTCGGGCACGGCGTGGCGGACAGCAAGGTGGAATCCGGTGCGCTGATGGTGCATCCGTGGAAACGGTTGCGCACCACCGCGTCCTATCTCGCGGTGGCCGTGCTCGGTTCCGACGAGGACAAGCGGGAGTTCCGGGAGGCGGTGAACGTCGCGCACCGGCAGGTGCGCTCCGAACCCGGAGCGCCGGTGCGCTACAACGCCTTCGACCGGGAACTGCAACTGTGGGTGGCGGCCTGCCTCTACATCGGGTTCGAGGACTCCTACCAGCTGCTGCACGGCAAGCTGAATCCCGAACAGGCCGAGGCGTTCTACCGCACCTCCGCCACGCTCGGCACGACTCTGCAAGTGCCGCAGGACATGTGGCCCGCCAGCCGCGCGGAGTTCGACGTGTACTGGAACGAGGCCGCCGAACAGGCCGTGCTCGACGACAAGGTGCGCGCCTACGTCGACGACCTGTTGCACCTGCGAATGATCCCCTGGTACTTCCGCGTGGTGTTCGGCGGGCTGCTGCGCTTCCTCACCGCGGGCTTCCTCGCGCCCTACTTCCGCGAGCAGATGGACATCACCTGGACCGCCACCGACCAGCGCCGATTCGAGCACCTGTTCCTGTTCGTCGGCTTCGTCAACCGCTTCATCCCCCGCTTCATCCGCTTCGGCGGCACCTACAACCTCATGCGCGACGTCCGCCGCCGAATCCGCAAGGGCAAACCGCTCATCTAGGCCGGCGATCGAACGACGCGAAAAGCCAGGAGACAGTATGGATTTCGACCTGCCCGAGGACCTGCGCGCGTACCTGCGGGAGCTGGACGAGTTCATCGACGCCGAGATCACGCCGCTGGAACAGGCCGAGGACAACATCCGCTTCTTCGACCACCGCCGCGAGGACGCCCGCACCGACTGGGACCGCGGCGGCCTGCCCGCCGCGGACTGGGAGGCGCTGCTGGCCGAATCGCGTCGCCGGGCCGACGCGGCGGGCCACTACCGCTATGCCTTCCCGGCGGAGTTCGGCGGGCGCGACGGCACCAACCTCGGCATGGCCGTCATCCGCGAACACCTGGCCCATCGCGGGCTGGGCCTGCACTGCGATCTCCAGAACGAGCACGCCATCGTCGCCAACAACGTGGGCCTGCTGCTCATGCTCGAGTACGGTTCCGAGGAGCAGAAGCGGCACTGGGTGGACGGCCTCGCGGCGGGGACGAAGTTCTTCGCCTTCGGCATCACCGAACCCGAGCACGGCTCCGACGCCACCCACATGGAGACCACCGCCGTGCGCGACGGCGACGAGTGGATCATCAACGGGGCCAAGACCTTCAACACCGGCGTGCACATCGCCGAGGCCGATCTGATCTTCGCCCGCACCGCCGGGCGGGCGGGTGACGGCACGGGCATCACCGCGTTTTTGGTGCCCACCGACGCCCCCGGCTTCGTGGTCGAGGAATACCTGTGGACGTTCAACATGCCCACCGACCACGCCCGCGTCTCACTCACCGACGTGCGGGTCCCGCACGCGGCGGTCTTCGGGCAGGAGGGGCGCGGCCTGGGCGTGGTGCAACACTTCTTCAACGAGAACCGGATCCGGCAGGCGGCGTCGAGTCTCGGTGCGGCGCAATACTGTATCGACCGGGCGGTCGCGTACGCCAAGGAGCGCAAGCCGTTCGGCAAGCCGCTGGCCGCGAACCAGGCCATCCAGTTCCCGCTCGTCGAACTGCACACCCAGTGCGCCATGCTGCGCGCGCTGATCCGCCAGACCGCCTGGACCATGGACACCCACGGCACCTTCGCGGCGTCGGAGCAGGTGTCGATGTGCAACTACTGGGCCAACCGGCTGTGCTGCGAGGCCGCCGACCGCGCCATGCAGGTGCACGGCGGGCTCGGCTACTCCCGGCACACGCCGTTCGAGCACATCTACCGCCACCACCGCCGCTACCGGATCACCGAGGGCGCGGAGGAGATCCAGATGCGGCGGGTGGCGGGGTATCTGTTCGGATTCATGGACCGGGCCGCGGTCAAGGGCGTGTAGCGTCGTCGGATTCCGTTGCCGGACCGGTGATCTCGACAATAGGCAGACGCAGCGCGCCCGGCGCGCTCGCCGGAACGACCGGCGCGCGGGGCGGGACCGGGGAGACGCGCCGGTAGGGCTCGCCCGGCTCCGGCCGAGGATCGGGCTCGCCCTTGTTGGGCCACAGTGCGACCGCGCGCTCGGCCTGGGCGGTGATGGTCAGCGACGGGTTCACGCCGAGGTTCGCGGAGATGGTCGAGCCGTCGATGATGTGTAGGCCGCGGTAGCCGTACATGCGGTGGTAGGGGTCGACCACGCCGGTGGCGGGGGAGTCGCCGATGACGCAGCCGCCGATGAAGTGGCCGGTCATCGGGATGTCGAACAGAGCGCTCCAGCCCGCGCCGGGGATGCCGTCGATCTTGTCGGCGACCCGGTGGGCGACCTCGTGCCCGGCGGGCAGCCAGGTCGGATTCGGTTCGCCCACACCCTGTTTGGTGGTCATCCGGCGTCCGAACAGGCCGCGCTTGGTGTAGGTGGTGATGGAGTTGTCCACCGACTGCATCACCAGCAGCCCGATCATCTGCTCCGACCAGCGGTGCGGGTTCTGGAGGTGGGCGGCGTCGCGGAATCCGATCCGGCGCATGGTGCGCGCCCACAGCCGGACCTTGCCGGTGCGGCCGTCCGGATCGATCATGGCGGTGCCGATCAGGCCGATCGCGTTGCTGCCCTTGCCGTATCGGACCGGTTCGATGTGGGTGTCGGCGTCGGGGTGGATCGAGGAGGTGATGGCCACGCCCTTGGTGAAGTCGACGTCGGTGCGGCGGCTGCGCACCGACAGCAGCTCCTCGGAGTTGGTGCGCGACAGCTCGCCCAGGCGCGGGGAGATGTCCGGCAGCGAGCCGCGGTCGCGCAGCCGGTGCAGGAGTTTCTGGGTGCCCAGCGCCGCGGCGGCGAAGACCACCTGTTCGGCGGTGACGGTGCGCGGGACCTTGCGCACCCAGCGGCCGGTGCGCACGGTCGCGACCTCGTAGCCGCCGCCGGGCAGCGGCCGCACATCGGTGACCGTGGTCAGCGGAAGCACCTGGGCCCCGGCCTTTTCCGCGAGGTACAGGTAGTTCTTGACGAGGGTGTTCTTGGCGTTGTGGCGGCAGCCGGTCATGCACTCGCCGCAGTGCGTGCAGGTCGCGCGCTCGGGGCCCACGCCGCCGAAATACGGGTCGGGTACAGGTTGGCCGGGCCGGGTGTCCTTGCCGCCGAACAGGACTCCCACCGGGGTGCTGCGGTAGGTGGCGCCCACGCCCATGTCCTCGGCGATCTCGGCCAGCACCCGGTCCGACGGGGTCGTCGCGGGGTTGGTGGTGACGCCCAGCATGCGCTTGGCCTGGTCGTAGTGCGGGGCGAGTTCGGCCTTCCAGTCGGTGATGTGCGCCCACTGGCGGTCGCGGTAGAACCGGTCCGGCGGTTCGTAGAGGGTGTTGGCGTAGACCAGCGAGCCGCCGCCCACGCCCGCCCCGGCCATGATGAAGGTGTCCTTCAACAGGGTCAGGCGCTGAATCCCGAAGCAGCCCAGCGCCGGAGCCCACAGGTAGCGCCGCGCCTTCCAGGAGGTCTCGGCGAACTCGTCGTCGGCGAAGCGGCGGCCCGCCTCGAGCACGCCGACCCGATACCCCTTCTCGGTCAGGCGCAGCGCGGTGACGCTGCCGCCGAAGCCGGATCCGACGACCACCACGTCGTAGTCGAAACTCATCTGCTCTCCACCAGTTCGTAGTCAGCGGGGTCCATCCGGCGGGTGGTCCACCGGTAGGCGGTCACGGTGCCGGGCCAGTTGTTGGTGATCCGCCCGGCGGCGTCGCGGTACCAGCTCGAGCAGAAGGTCCACGGGCTGCGGTCCAGGCGGCGCTGGACGCGGCGGTCGAAGTCGGCGGCCGCCTCGGGCCGGACCTCGAGCAGCCGTCCCGGGCGGGCGGCCAGGGTCTGGACGGCCTGACGGATGTAGCGGGCCTGCGCTTCGATCATGTACACGATCGAGCCGACGCCGAGATTGGTGTTGGGGCCGTACACCAGGAACAGATTCGGAAAACCCGGCACGGTCATGCCCTTGAACGCCCGCGCGCCGCCCGTCCACTCGTCGGACAGCTTGCGGCCGCCGCGCCCGGAAATCCGCATGGGCCAGAGGAATTCGGTGCCCTTGAAGCCGGTGCCGTAGACGATCGCGTCCACCTCGTGCAGCGCGCCGTCGGCGGTGCGCACCCCCGTGGGGGTGATCTCGGTGATGGCGGTGGTCTCGACCGTCACGTTCGGGCGGGTGAGCGCGGGCAGGTAGTCGTTGGAGAACAACGCCCGCTTGCAGCCCGCCGGATAGTCGGGGGTCAGCTTCGCGCGCAGCGCCGGATCGGGCACCTGATTCGCCAAGTGCCGCAGGCCGATCCAGGTCACCAGCCGCCGGATGAGCGGGACGTCGACGATGGCCAGCGCGAGGAACTCGCAGAACAGCCAGAACGCGAACCGCTCGGTCAGCCGGGTGATCGGCAGCAGCCGGAACGCCCGATGATGCCAATCCTTGTACCGCACATCGGGTTTGGGCATGACCCACGCGGCCGACCGCTGGAACAGCGTCAGATGCGCCACCCGCGGGGCGATCGCGGGCACGAACTGCACCGCGCTCGCGCCGGTGCCGATGACCGCGACCCGTTTGCCCGTCAGATCCGCGTCGTGATCCCACTGCGCGGAGTGGAAGGCGGTGCCGCGGAAGGTCTCCACGCCCGGGATGTCGGGCAGCGCGGGCCGCGACAACTGCCCGACCGCGGAGATCAGGATGTCGCAGCGCGATTCGGAGCCGTCGGCGGTGCGCACGGTCCACCGCCCGGCGGCCTCGTCGAACTCGGCCGCGGTGACCTCGGTGTCGAACCGGATGTGCGGCAACAGCCCGTGGTCGCGCGCGACCCGGCGCAGATACGCGAGGATGTCCGGCTGCTCGGAGAACCGCTTGGGCCAGTCGGTGCGCGGCGCGTAGGAGTAGGAGTACAGCGGCGAGGGGATGTCGCAGCCCGCCCCCGGATAGGTGTTCTCCCGCCACACGCCGCCCACATCCGAGGCCCGCTCCAGCAACGTGAACTCGCTCAGCCCCGCCCGCTGGAGTTCCATCGCCACACCGAGCCCCCCGAATCCGGTGCCGATGATGACGATCGAAGGTGTGCTCATGCCCACAACGCTAAGCCCTGGACCAGCCGGGACGACTCACACTCGGGGTCAGAAAATCCATATTTCCGGCCACGATTGGAATCGGCCGGGCCGGGTAGCTCTCCTCGGCGACGAAAGGGGAGATCATGCCGCGTGACGAGCACGAGGAGAAGGATCGTTCGAAGGAGCCGCGGGGCGGCCGCCCCGGGCCGACCGATCAGGGCCGCGACGGCGGTATGGCCACGCGCGAACTCGCGCCGGAGCTGACCGAACCCGACGAGTCGCGCGAGGAATGAGACCGTCCGGCCTCCTGTGACGCCCGGTCACGACCGCCGCCACCGGTTGTGAATTCTCGGCAAGCCCGCCGCGAAGCCCTGGGCTGCGGTTTCCGTCCGGCTGTAATACCTGGCACTGCGACGATGCCGGGACGGATGGAGGTGTGGCGGCTGTGGCGGACGCCGGGATCTCGGGGGTGCTGCGGGCCAATGTCTCGGACACGGTGGTGGCCTCGTTGCGGACCTTCGGCCGCGCGGTCGGGGTGGCGCAGGGGGCCGCCGCCGGGTGCGTGACCGAGGCCGTCGCCCGCCGGTTCCCGTGGCGCGAGGCGGTCCGGCAGGCGTGGCGGCTGGTGGCGGTGACCGCGATTCCCGCTGTGCTGATGGCGATTCCGTTCGGGGTGATCGTCTCGGTGCAGGTGGGCAATCTCGTGCACGCGCTGGGCGCGGACTCGCTGCTGGGCGCGACCGGGGGACTGGGCGTGATCAAGCAGGGCGCGCCGCTGGCGACCGGGTTCCTGCTCGGCGGGGCGGGCGCGGCGGCCATCGCCGCGGATCTGGGGGCGCGCACGATCCGGGAGGAGATCGACGCGCTCGACACCATGGGCATCGATCCCGTTCGGCACCTGGTGATTCCGCGCATGGCGGCGATGCTGTTCGTGGCGCCGTTGCTGAACGTGCTGATCATCTTCGTCGGCATCCTGTCCGGCTACGCGGTGGCCATCGGCGGGCAGGACGTCACCCCGGGCAGCTACTGGGCGACCTTCGGGGCGTTCACCACCGTCGCCGACGTGTGGCTGTCGCTGCTCAAGGCGGTGGTCTTCGGGTTCCTGGTGGTGGTGGTCGCCTGTCAGCGCGGTCTCGAGGCCCGCGGCGGCCCGCGCGGGGTGGCCGACGCGGTGAACGCGGCGGTCGTGCTGTCGATGGTGTCGATCGTGGTGGTGAATCTGGCGGCCACCCAGCTCACCGCCATGTTCCTGCCGACGAGGCTGGCATGAGAACCGCGGCGCCGCACCGGGTTTCGCCGCTGGGGTGGGTGGAGTCGATCGGGTTCGCGCTGGCCTTCGTGTGGCAGGTGTTGACCGCGATCCCGCTCACGCTGCGGCGCTACCGCGCCGAGACGCTGCGCGCGGTCACCGATATGACCTGGGGCGCGGGCTCGGTCATCGTGGGCGGCGGCACGGTGCCGATGATGATCGTGCTCGGGCTGGTCATGGGCGCGTCGGTCGCGGTCGAATCGTTCACCACGCTCGACATGTTGGGCATGGGCCCGGTCACCGGGGTGGTGTCGGCGTACGCGATCACCCGCGAACTCGCGCCCATCGCGGCGGCGATCGGTTTCGCCGGGCAGGCGGGCTGCCGGATGACCGCCGAGATCGGGGCCATGCGGATCTCCGAGGAGATCGACGCGCTCGAGGCGCTCGGGCTGCGGTCGGCGCCGTTCGTGGTGACCACCCGGGTGATCGCGGGGGCGGTCGCGATGGTGCCCACCTTCCTGATCGGGCTGATCCTGAGCTATCTGGCCTGCCGCGGCCTGATCACGGTGGTGCACAACCAGTCCGCGGGAGTGTACGACCACTACTTCTTCCAGTTCGTGTCCGGGTTCGACGTGCTCGCCGCGGTGGTCAAGGTCGCGATCTTCACCACGGCGGTGATCCTGGTGTACAGCTACTACGGCTACTTCGCCGCGGGCGGTCCGGAGGGGGTGGGCATCGCCTCGGGGCGGGCGGTGCGCGCCTCGTCGGTGGCGATCATCGCCCTGGACATGGCGATGACGTTGGCGCTGTGGGGTTTTCACACCGCGATCGAGTTCAAGGGGTAGCCGATGCCGTATTACGGAATGCCCGGTGTGACGGTGGGCCGGGGCCGCGCGCGATCGACCGGGCTGGCGGCGGTGCTGGTGGCCGCGCTCGTGGCCGGGGGTATCGCCGGATATCAGGCGCTGCGGCCGCCGGACGGGTTGCGCATCACATTGCGCGCCAAGCAGGTCGGTGACGGCATCGTGGCGGGGGCGCGGGTGCGGATGGACGGGGTGCCGGTCGGCGATGTCGTGGCGATCGAGCCCGCCGCCGCCGGGTCGCAGCGAATCACGCTGCGGCTGGACGGTTCCCGGCTGCACGGGCTCGACGACAGTCTGCGCGTGCAGTACGCGCCGGGAAACCTGTTCGGCGTCAGTGAGATCGAGCTGCACCGGGGGCCCGGCGGCGCCCCGCTGCGCGCGGGCACGGTCGTGGATCTCACCGCCCGGCCCGGCGATGTGGACGACGCCACCATGGGTTCGCTGCTGCGCGGGCTGTCCCAGGTCGGCGATCGCGTCTTCACTCCCGAACTGGCCGGTGTCATCGCGCGTTTCGGCTCGGACCTGCGCTCGTTCACACCGCTGCTGGAGTCGATGGTGGTGCTCGCGCGCACCGTGTCGGACACTCAGCGCGAGGAATTGTCGCTGGTGGTCGGGCGGTTCGGGGAGGCGCTGACCGGTGGGGCCGATCTGATCGGGGCGATCATCAAGGTGCTCTACAGCCTCGACACCAACCAGGCGTTGCGCACCGAACGTGACAAGGTCGACGCCGGGATCGCCATGGTCGTGCACCAACTGTTCCCCACGCTGGAGACGACGCTGAACCACGCGGGCGCGTCCTTCGCCGGATTCACCGATCTGGTGGTGCCGTTTCTCACCGTGCTCGCCCAGATGGTGCCGACACCGCAACGGTCCGGCGCGGAGGTCGGGGAGATCATCCGGCGGCTCCGCTCCGCCATGCCCGACACCCCGGACGGGCCGGTGTTGAATCTGGATCTCGACCTGTCCGGCGTCCCGGCCGTGGCGGTGCCGCTGGGCCTGCCGGGAGGTCCGCGATGACGACCACCTCCGGTTCGCTGTGGCGGCTGGCGCTGTTCACCATCGCCATGATCGCGGCATTCGCGTTGGTGCTCACCATGATTCAGCGTCCGGTCGCCGGGGCCACGGAAACGCACGACGCGCTGTTCACCGACGCCAACGGGCTGCGCATCGGCGACGACGTGCGCGTCTACGGCGTGCAGGTCGGCAAGGTGGAGGGCATCCGATTGGACGGGACGCTGGCGCGGGTGCGGCTGACGGTGAAGACCGACACCCCGCTCTACGACAACACCCGCCTGGCCATCCGCTACCAGAACCTCACCGGCCAACGGTATGTCGACATCCAGCACGACCCGGCCCCGGGCGCGCGGATCCGGCCCGGCGCGCTCGTGCCCGCCGACCACACCGTGCCCTCGTTCGATATCACCGCCCTGTTCAACGGCCTGGAACCGGTGCTGCGAACCCTGTCGCCGGACGCGCTGAACCGGTTCACCACGAGCATGCTGGCCGTGCTCGAGGGGGAGGGCAAGGGCATCGGCCCGGCGCTGGCGTCGATCGGCGAACTCAGCGCCTACGTCGGCGACCGGCAACGGGTGCTCACCACGCTGGTGCGCAATCTGTCCGAGATCGCGGACCGGATCGGCGGGCGCTCACCGCAATTGGTGAACTTCCTCGGCAAGGTCTCCGACGTCTTCGAATCCCTCCAGAAGAATCTCGAGGGCCTGATCGACTTCGCGCTGACCGCGCCGCCGGTGCTGTACCCGGCCGACCGGCTGCTGGCCACGATCGGGCTGACGGTGGGGGAGAACCCGGACGTGAACGAGATCGTGCGGCGCTACATCCCCGACCCGAAGGCGATCGCCGATCTGCTGGCCGGGCTGCCCGCGCTGCTGGAGGGACTGGACGCCGCGATCCCGTCGCCCATTCCGGGGTCGACGCGGGTCTGCGCGAAGGGTGACGCCGAGGTGCCCGCGCCGCTGCGGGTGCTCGTCGACGGCCGGAGGGTATCGGTATGCAAGCGTTGAGGATTCGGCGGACGTTGATTCGGCGGACGCTGCCCGCGGCCGCGCGGGAGCGGCGACGACAGCTGTGGCTCGGCATCGGCGGGGCGCTGGCGGTGGCGGCGCTGCTGCTGGCGGTGTCGGTGCTGTACGCGGTGCCGGTCGGGCAGACCGTCTACACCGCCTATCTCGCCGACGGGCAGTCGGTGCGCGCGGGCGACGACGTGCGCATCGCGGGTATCACGGTCGGGTCGGTGCGTTCGCTGGAGCTGCGCCCGCGCTGGGTCGAGATGCGGTTCGCGGTCGACTCGAGCGTGTTCCTCGGCAGCGAGACCACCCTCGACATCCGGATGCTCACCGTGGTCGGCGGACACTATGTCGCGGTGACGCCCGCGGGGTCACAACCGCTGGGGCGCATGCCGATTCCCGCGGACCGGGTGCGACTGCCGTACAACCTGATGCAGGTGTTCGACGACGCGGTGGCCCCGGTCCGCGAGATCGATGGCAACACGCTGCGCGCGAACCTCGCCTCGCTGGCCGATGGGCTGCAAACCGGACCCGAGAGCGTGCGCCGGGTGCTCGACGGCGTCGGGCATTTCGTCGAGGTGCTCGAACAACAGCGCGCGGACGTGTCCAAGGCCACCGCGATCGCCGACGAATACCTCGACGCGGTCACCACCGGGAAGTCGGAGCTGCGGCGGTTGGTGGAGAAGGTGGATCTGCTCGAGACCATGATCAGCGACAAACGCGACGAGGTGCGCGAGGCCGTGCGCGCGCTCAACCGCGTCATCAACCGGATCGGCGCGTTGCAACCGGCCTGGGAGGGGACGTTCAAACCCATAGCCCAGCCCTTGGCGGACGCGCTGCACGAACTCGAGTCCATCGGGGAAAAGCTTGTCGCCATGGTGAATTCGGTCCACGAGATCGGGCGCAAGCTCACCGCGCTGATCGGACCCGACGGAACCGTGGGGATCGACGACTCCGGCGAACGCCTGGTGTCCGAGGTGTGCGTTCCGGTGCCGGGGAAGGCGTGCTGATGGTCGGACCGTCCACGCGCCGCCTGCTCGCCTCGCGCGGATTCATGTCCGCCGTCGGCGCGCTGGCCTTGTGCGCCGTCACCGCCGCCGGATATCTGGTGGTCGAGCCGCCGCGACCGGCCCATGCCTACTGCGCGCTCATGCCCGACGCCATCGGCCTGTATCCGGGCAATCACGTCACCATGCGCGGTATCACGGTCGGGCAGGTGACCGGGGTGGCCCCGCAGGGGGACAAGGTCCGCGTCGACTTCACCGTTGACACCCGCTATCCGGTCGGCGAGGACGCCGCGGCCACCACGGTCGCGCGCACGGTGGTCGCGGACCGGGAATTGGCCGTGCTGCAAGAGGATTGGCCCACTACCCCGCGTGATGGGTGCGTCACGAAGACGCTCACCCCCAAGAGCATCAGCGAAACCTTCGACGCGCTCACCCGGCTCGCCGAACAGGTCGTCGGCCCCGACGGCACCGCCGCGCCCCCGCTGGGCCGCGCGGTCGCGGGCCTGGATAACGCCACCGCGGGGACCGGTCAGCAGATCAACGACCTCATCCGGCGGTTGGGGGTGGCGCTGGATTCCCCGGACGCGGCCCTCGGTCACCTTGCGGGAGTGGTGGATTCGCTGTCGCGGCTGTCAGAGGCCGTGGCCGCGCACTGGGGCGACATCAAATCCATGCTGACCCGGCTGGCCCAGGTACTCGATCAGGTGAACAACGAACTGTTCACCGAGACCGTGGTCATCATCGACGGTTTCCGACGGGTGCTGCCCATGATCAACGACATCACCACCATGTTCGGCAGCGCCATTCTCACCCTGCTCGACGCGACCGTGCCGCTGACCCGATTCATCGGCGCGAACATCCGCGTCATCGGCGACATCCTCGCCATGATCCCGCCGCTGCTCGACGCGTTGCGCACGGTCTTCGACCCGAACAGCGGCCAGCCCGGCGTGACCTACCGGCCGCGCCGGGTGGCGCTGCCCGCACCGGACGCGAACGCCGTGTGCGGGGCCGTGAACGCCGTGGCCCCCGGCCGCTGCACCGGGACCGAGAACGGGATGGCCGACGTGGATTTGGTGACCCTGGTACTGGGGACGGTGAGCGCCCGATGACCATGGCACACAGCGTGTTCCGCCGCGCCCGCTGGGGCGTGCTGGGAACGGTGGCCCTGCTCGGCTGCGGCTGCGGCATCGATCCGGGCAGCGTGCCGATCCCGGTGCCCACCACCGCCGAGCCGACCTACACCGTTCGCGTCGAACTGGCCAGCGCCCTGAATCTGCCGGCGAAGGCCAAGGTCATCGTCAACGGCACCCGGGTCGGCACCGTCGCGCGGGTGGCCGTGGTGGATCCCGGGGCCGCCGAGCCGGGCGCGGGCGGGCACGTGGTCGTCTACGCCGATATCGCGAAATCGGTTCGGCTGCCCGCGGATTCGACCGCCGAACTGCGGCAGACCACGCTGCTGGGTGATATGCATCTGGCGCTGGCCTTCCCCGCCGACGACGCGGCCCCGGCCCTCGGCGACGGCGGGCTGATCCCGCTGCGGCAGGCCCGGCGGCCCATCCAGATCGAGGACACCCTCGCGGGTTTGGCGACGTTCCTCGAGGGCGGCGCGGTGCATCAGTTGCAGGACATCGTGGATCGGTTCAACGCCATCCTGCCGCCCACCCCGCAGGAGACCGCGCGGCTGGCGAACACGGTCGGCGCGGACACCATGGATCTGGCCCGCAATCTCGACGAGGTGGATGCGCTGCTGAACGGGTTCACCGCGGACTCGCAGGTCATGCACGATCAGATCGATGTGCTCGCCACCATGCTCACCGAGCAGGAGGTGCAGCACATCACCGACGCGGTGTCCTCGATCGTCGGGGTCATCGGGGTGCTGGGCGCGCTCGGGTCGGTCGCGCACGCGCTGCTGTGGCTGGCCCCGATCGCCGACGCGGGCGACAAGGCGGCCGAGGCGTTCGTGCCGCTGCTGTTCACCAGCCGCCCGCTGGATCTGGACGCCCCCTCGAATCTCAACGCGCTCGTGGCGTGGTTGCGCGACAAGGTGATTCCGTTCGTCGAACACGGACCGAAGGTGAACATCACCCGTGCCGCGGTGACCGCCGCCGGAGCGCCCGTATCGGCCGACGACCAGGTGGGCCGCATCATCGACAGCCTGCGCATGATCGGAGTGGTGCGATGAGGATCGGCTCGCTGCTGTCGCTGGGCGCGATCGTCGCGGTGGCGGTGCTGGGCAGCGCGTATCTCGACTTCGGCGTGGTGAACCGGGACGCGTTCGCCGACCACACCACCGCGCTCATGGACCTGCCCGACGCGGGCGGGCTCGGCGAAGGTTCGGCGGTCCTGCTCACCGGCGTCAGGATCGGGACCGTGGCCGCGGTGGACACCGCGCCCGCCGGGGTGCGGGTGCGGCTGCGGCTGGACGCGGAGCATCGGGTGCCGCTGGACAGCCGGGTCGTCATCGAGAACCTGTCGGTGCTCGGCGAACCCTATGTGGAGATCGTCCCGCGCACGGCGGACGGCCCGTATCTGGCCGACGGACAGGCGATTCCGCCCGATCGCGTCCGCCCGGCGATCTCGATCGCGCGGATGGCGCGAATGGCGGCCGAACTGCTGCGCCAGCTGCGCCCGGACGCGGTGGGCCGGTTGATCGACACCGTGGTCACCGCGTACGCCGGGAACGCCGCCGTGGTCCCCGATCTGGCGCGCTCGACCGATCTGCTGGCGGCGCTGATCGGCGATCGTTCCGCGGCGCTGGGCCGCACGATCACCGCGTTGCAGTCCATCGCCCCCGATATGGACTGGACCGGTCCGGCGATGACGACCGCCTCGCCGCCGTTCATCGAATTCGGGCAGCGGGTGGACGCCATCGCCGACGCGGTGGGACGGCTGTTCACCACTGGGGACTCCCCGCGCATGTACCTCGAGGGCAACGGCCTGGTGCCGTTCCTGGACAAGCTCACCGCCCGCATCGACGCCATCGGACCCGATCTCGCGCCGCTGGCCCCCATGTTGGTGCCGCTGCGCGACATCGCGGTCCGGGCGTTCCCGCGAATCGACCTGAGCGCCCTCATCTCCCAGGTCCTGCTCGGCCTGGACGAGGACGCCGTACACGTGCGCGTCGGCGTGCGCTGACGCCCAGTGGGAGGAGATCCATGACCACCGAAACACCCGAACGCACCGGATCGAATCCGGAGCCGGACACCGAAACCGCTGCCGCGCAACCGGAATCGCCCCGCCGCGGGCGCTCGCTGAGCGTGTCGATCCGAATGTCCACGGTCCTCGCCGCCGCCGTGCTGGCGCTCGCCGTGGCGCTGATCGTCGGATTCGCGGTCGCCTGGCTCGGCGCGCGCGGCGAGTTGCGCGACCGCGACGCCGCGGCCGCCGACCAGCGCCACGCCGAACAGGTCGCCACCGACTACGCGCTCGGCGCGTCCACCATCGACTACAACCACGTCGAGGACTGGTTCACCCGCCTGAAGGCCAACACCTCCCCGCAGCTGGCGAACAAGTTCGACGCCACCGCCCCCAAGCTGCGCGATATCCTGCTGCCGCTGAAATGGACCTCCACCGCCACCCCCATCGCGGCCGAGACGCTCGGCGACGCGGGCGGGGTCTACAAGATCGACGTCTTCCTCACCGTCTCCTCCACCAACGCCCAGACCCCCGACGGCGGCCACACCACCGTCACCTACAACGTCACCGTCGACCGCGCCGCGGGCTGGAAGGTCACCGACGTCGGCGGCCTCGACGGGGCGTTGGGCGGCAAGTGATCACGCGGACGACACCGTCTCGTCGAGCCAGCGGTCCACCAGCCAGGAGGTGAGCACGGCGGGCAGCACGAAGAACGCGATGAGATTGCCGCCCATGCATACCACCCCGTCGACCGCGCTGAACGGGCCGCGCAGGGTGAAGAAGCCGGTCGCCAGCGACAGATTCAGTACCAGGCACACCAGCACCGTGCCGCGCAGCCAGCGGGGGAACACGGCGTCGCGCCGCGCGATCAGATACAGCGCCAGCAGATACGGCACCCCGAGCAGGCCCAGCGGGGCGGCCGCCACCAGCACCGCGACGTGTAGCGCGGTGAGCGCCTCCGCGCCGACGTGCGGGCTGGACAGCGGCAGCGCGGCGAAGACCCCAGCCTCCACGGCGAACACCGCGTAGAAGACGATCTCGCTGGTCCACAACAACCGCCCCAGCCGACCGCGAGAGCTGCTGTCCGCGGCCAGCATTCGACTGGTCAGCTCCGCGCTGAACCACACCACATAGACCACCGCGCAGGCCACCACGAAGGCCGCGCCCCGCAGCCACCCGTTGTAGTCGTGGAAGAACCGCGCCACCGCCGCCGGATCGTCGCCCGGCGGCAACAGCGCGACGATGATCCACAACCCGATGACGCTGGCCACCACCGCCACCGTCCAGCCCACGGCGTAGACCAGCGCCCGCACCCGACCGCGGCCGAACCGCCGCACCGCCCACTCGGCGACACTCACCATGCCCATGCCCGAACCGTAGGCCGGACCGCCGTCGATCATCCACGCGCGCAGCGCGATTCGGAAATCCGGTCGCCGCCGCGCCGCGCGACTGTGACATCTCCCGATCCGGCGCGGGGAGATTGTGCCGCGCCACGAACGGCGGACAAGCGCGCTCGCACGGCCGAACTCGTGCCGTAGCGTCGGGGGAGATGGCAGGTGAACCGTACGGCAGCGGCTCCCAGTACTGGGAGCCGCCCACGCCGCGCGTCGCCGAACTGTTGCGCACGGCCGTGGAGATGGTGCTGATCGATCCCGAGGCCGTGTATCGGGTGATCGACGAGGCGTCGCTGGCGGCGGCCGGTCCGCCGGTGGCGCTCGAACCCGGTGTGGCCGAGGCGATCCGGGCCTGCGTGCGCGCCAACCTCGGGCACTGGTGCGCGGCGAATCTGCACGCGCCGGGCGTGCCGGTGAGCGCGAATCTGTCGGCGGAGAACGTGGATCTGGCCCGCGCGGTGGTGCGGCACGGGTTCGACGAGATGCTGGTGACCAATTTCCACGCCGGGCAGAACGCCGCCGTGCGCACCTTCACCCAGTTCGCGTTCCTGCTCAGCAGCGATCCGCACGAGATCCGCGAACTGCTCGACCTCATGATGGCGTCCATCTTCGCCTTCGTCGACGCCACCCTCACCGGCGTTTTCGACCTGATCCAGCGCGAACGCCGCCAGCTCGCCGACCTCGACCACACCGAGCGGATGGAGACGATCAACCTGGTGCTGGCCGGGGCCCCGATCGGGGCCGACCGCGCCGCCCGGCGGCTGGGTTATCCGCTGGACGGACCGCAACTGGCCGCGATCGTGTGGAGCGATTCGTATCCGCTGGTGCCCGAGGCGCTGGACGCCGCGGCCGACGCGCTGGCCCGGATGACCGGCGCGGCCCACCCGCTCACCGTGACGCCGAGCCCGGCCACGCTGTGGGTGTGGGTCCCCGCCGCCACCCGGCCGGACCCCGATCTCGTGCACAAGGCGCTGGAGGGCGCGCCGGGCACCCGAATGGCGTTGGGCTCCATCGGTTCCGGCACCGCCGGTTTCCGGCGCAGCCATCTCGACGCGGTCGCCACCCAGCGGCTCATGCGGCGGCTGCGCGCGCCCACCCGGCTGGCGACCTACGATGAGGTGGAGGTGGTGGCGCTCACCACCGACGACGAGGAACGCGCGCACGAGTTCGTCACCCGCACCCTGGGCGATCTGATCGGCGCGGAACCCGAACTGCTGCAAACGCTGCGGGTGTATCTGCAACAGGGCTGGAACGCCGCCCGCACCGCGCGGATACTGTTCGCGCACCGCAACACCATCGTCTACCGGCTCGACCGCGCCCGCGCCCTGCTGCCCCGCCCGCTCGAGCACAGCGCGTTGCAGGTCGGCCTGGCACTGGAGATCGTGAGCGTTCTCGGCCGGACCGCGCCGGTTTCCTGAACTCTCACAACGCCGCGGCGCGCCTTGGCCACAGTGCACATCGGCGGCCCCGGAGATTGTGCGCTTCGGCCCGTTCCCCGGGCGGACATCCCCGATAGAGTTGCCGAACTGCGAAGACCGGACGTGTGCCCGAACGAGGTGTGTCATGACAGCGGTGCTCGACGCGAGAACCGAACCGGCGCCGCGCGCGCTGCTGCGGGCGATCGTGGACGAGATCGAATCCGATTGCGGGCCGGACGGTTCCGGCGCGCGCGGCGACCTGACGGCGGTGGCCCGCGGCTGCCTGACCGCGCTCGCGCGGGTCTGCGCGAACGACGCGATCGCACCGGACACGCTGCTCGTGCTCGAACGCGTCGCGGCCCGCTGGGCCGAGCGCGCCGCGCCGGTCGCGGTGCTGCACCGCACCGTGCGCATCGCGATCGATCGCGGCTTCGAGGCCACGGCCCCCACGCTGGAGTGGTCGAGCCCGGATGCCGTGCGCCGCAACGGTTCGGCGCTGCTGGACGCGCTGGGCGCGCTGTCGGCGGCGGTGTCGCGCGGTTACACGGCCGGGACCCGGCTGGCCGCCGGACCGATCGACACCCCCCGCGACACGACCGAGCGGACCGGCCGATTCCTCGTGCTGGCAATGGAATTCGCCCCGCATCCCGACGACCGCGATCCGGGACTCGACGCGCGGGTGGTCGCGCGCCGCCGCGCCGCGCGGGTGCGCCGCGAACTCGGCCGGGCCGTGCCCGGCGCGGTGTCGGCCACGCTGAGCGGGGTGGGCGGCACCGTGACCGTGCCCCGGGCGGCCGCCGCCGAGCCGGTCCACTCGTGGCTCTCGGCGCTGGTCGCCCGCCTCGCGCGGGCCGCCGAAACCCCGGTCACCGCAACCTATTTGGAGGCGACGGGCGGGGACCTGGAGCGCGCGGGCGAACGCGCGCACGAGGTGCTGGATCTGGTGCTGACCCTGCGCCGGGGGCCGGGGCTGCACCGGTTCGAGGATCTGGCCTGCGAGTATCAGCTCACCCGCCCCGGCCCCGGCCGCACCCGGCTGCGGGCGCTGCTGGAACCGCTGCGCGACGAACCGGAGCTGCTGGAGACCCTGCGCGCCCACTTCGCCGCGCAGGACCGTCCCGAGGCGGCCTCGCGCCACCTCGGCATCTCCCCGAGTTCGGTGCGGCGGCGGCTGCGCCGGGTGGAGGAGCTCACCGGGCTGCCGCCCGCCGATCCCCGCGCGGCCTGGTATCTGCGGTCCGGCCTGATCGCGCTGCGGGTCAGGGCCGATTCAACGCCGCCTCGATGATCGGCCACGACCGGTGCAGATCCTGCTCCCAGTAACCCCAGGAGTGGGTGCCGTCCGGCCGGAAGTCGAAGGTGGCGGGAATACCCAACTGCGCCAGGCGATCCCGCAGGTTCACCGTGCAGTGGTGCATCACCGCCTCGAGCGGCGCGCCGAACATCAGCTGCCAGGCGAGTTGCGTCGGATCGCCGTGCACGCCCTCGAGGGTGTCCAGCGCGCCGGGGACGCCGGTGCCGCTGGACACGTAGATCGTGGTGTCGCGCAACAGGTCCGCGTGCAGATACGGGTCGTTGGCCGCCCACGCCGGATCGCCGGGCGGCCCCCACATGTTCGTCGCGTTGCCCGCCCAGCGGCCCACCACGGCGGTCACCATGGCCTGCCCCTCCGGATCGCTGGTGCGCACGCAACCGCTGTACGCGCCGATCGCCCGGTAGAGTCCGGGCGCGGTCTCGGCGAGGTGGAACACGGCGGTCGCGGCCATGGACAATCCCGCGATCGCGTTGGCGCCGTTGCCGTTCAGCGTGGCGTCCACGATCGGCGGCAGCTCCTCGGTGAGGAACGTCTTCCAGCGCGGGCGGCCGAGCACGGGATCGTCGGTGCGCCAATCGGTGAAGTAGCTGCCCGCGCCGCCGATCGGGATCACCACGTTGACCTGTTCGCCCGCGAAGAACCGGGACACGTCGGTCTCGTCGTACCAGCCGCCGCCGACGCCGCCGTTGGCGCCGTTGAGCAGGTACAGCGTCGGCGCGGGCCGGTCGGGGTCGGCGGCGCGCAGCACCTGGGCGCGCACGACCGTGCGCATGGCCGCGGAGTAGACGTACATGTCCGTGACCCGGCCCGGCCCGTCCTCGAGGTGGTCCAGACGGGAGCCGTCCGGTGCGGCGGCCGCGGGTCCGGTCAGGGCGATCGCGGTGGCGGCCGTGAGGGCCGCGATCGCCGTCACCACGGCGGGCGGCCGCCACGGGAGTCTACGGCTCCGGGGTGTGCGCATGACGAGAATCCTTCGGGTGGACGATGTTTCAGGCGATGTCGAGTTCGGGGAACCGGTCCGACACCCGCGCCATCGGGGGCCGGTCGGCGGCGTCGAGTTCGGTGGTGACCCGCCGCCAGGCGGCCCCCTCCGGGATGAACTGGGTCAGCCCGACGCCGGAGTCGGCGACGCCGAGCCGATCCAGCAGGGTGGCCACCACCTGACGGCTCATCACCGCCAGTTCGTGGGTGGGCCGGTTGCGGTGTCGCCGGGTGCCGAGGTCGACCTGGCCGATGGCGTCGACGCCGTGCCGTCGCCAGCAGTCGATGAGAATGCCGATCTCCACCCCGTACCCCGGCGCGAACGGGATGGCGGTGAGCAGGTCCCGGGTGGCGGCGTACTCCCCGCCCAATGGCTGCACGACGCCGCCGAGCGCGGGCGCCAGCGCGGTGAGCAGCGGCCGGGCCACCAGTTGGGTGACGCGGCCGCCGCCGTCGGCCTCGCCCGCGCGGTCCCCGCTCAGCGGGCGGCGGTAGAAGCCCTTGACCAGCTTCAGGTTCGGATCGAACAGCAGCGGCGCGAGCAGCGCGGGCACGAATCCCGAACTGGGACAGACCAGATCGGAGTCGACGAACACGATCAGATCCCCGGCGGCCACCGCCAGCGACCGCCACAGCACCTCGCCCTTGCCGGGCCGCGGGCGCACCCCGGGCAGCGCCTCCTCGCGGGTGTAGACGGTGGCCCCGGCCGCGCGGGCGCGGGCGATGGTGTGATCGGTGGAGCCGGAGTCGATCACGAGCAGTTCGTCGACCAGCCCGCCCAGATGCGGCCGCACCGAGGCCACGACCCCGGCGACGGTGGCCTCCTCGTTCAGTGCGGGCAGCACCACCGAGACGGTCCGTCCGTCCTTGCGTTCGACGAGTTCGGGAATCGACCACGGCCGGTCGAACCAGCCGGGCGCCTTCGGGACGATCATCGCGATACCTCCGCGGGGGTCGACGAGCGGGAAGTCGGCAGCGCCGCGGTGACCGCGGTGAGCACGGCGGCCACCGCCGCGATGATCCACAGCACCGTGCCGCAGGCGGCCAGAAAGCGTTGCGGCCCGAGCGGTTCCACCGAATCGGCGCCGACCCGGGTGAAGAACACCGTGCCCAGCAGCGCGGTGCCGAGCGCGCTGCCGAGCTGCTGGACGGTCGGCGCGACGCCGGAGGCCGCGCCCGTGGACCGCTCGCCGAGCCCGGCCACCATGATCGCGGGCAGCGGCGGCGAGAACCAGCCCATCCCGGCCCCGGCCAGCAGCGCGGGGAGCACCACCGAATCGGGATCCAGGCCCCCCGCGCGCGGATGCAGGCACAGCGCCAGCGCGCCCATGCCCAGCGCGAACAGGCCGAGGCCGAGGGTCAGCGTCCGGCCGCCGAGCCGGGCCACGAGCAGCGGGGAGGTGACGGCGGTGAGCAGCGCGCCGACCGCGAACGGCAGCATCAGCCGCCCGGTCTGCCACGCGGACCAGCCCAGCCCGGTCTGCGCGGTCACCGACACCACGAACAGCAGCGCCGTGAACAGCCCGTAGAACACCAGCATCAGCACCGCGCAGATCCGAAACGGCCGGTCCGCGAACAACTCTCGCGGCACGAGGGCGTCCTGCCCGATCCGGGCCCGGGACCGCTGCCGCCGCCAGAACGCGGCGAGCACGACCAGTCCCGCGATCAGCATCACGATCGACCCCGGCGGCCAGCCCGCCTCGCGCGCGGTGACCAGCGGGAACAGCACCAGGCCCAGCCCGGCCGCCGATAACGCGGCACCCAGCACGTCGACCGGTTCGGGTCGCTCCGCGCGCGCGTTGCCGACCGCGCGATGGGCCATGAGCAGCGCGGCGATCCCGAGCGGGGGATTGATCACGAAGATCGCGCGCCAGCTCAGCCCGGCCACGTCCGCGGTGACCAGCGCCCCGCCCAGCAGCGGACCCGCCAGCCCCGCCGCGCCCGCGACCGCCCCGTAGACGCCGAAGGCCAGCGCCCGCCGCCGGGGCGGGAAGGCGGTGGTGAGGATGGCGATGGTCTGCGCGGCCACGGCCGCCGCGCCGACGCCCTGCACCGCGCGCGCGACCGCGAGTTCCGCGGGCCAGCGCGCGGCGGCGCACCACGCCGAGGCGAGGGTGAACACGCCCATGCCCGCGAGAAACAGTGTGCGACGGCCGAATCGGTCCCCGAGCCGCGCGGCGGTGAGCAGCGCGCAGGCGAAGCACAGCCCGTAGCCGGTGACCACGAGCAGTTGCAGCGATTCGGTGGCGGCCAGCTCGTGGGCCAGGGCGGGCAGCGCGGTGTTGACGATGGTGAGATCGAGCATCTGCATGAAGACCGCGAACAGGCACGCGCCGAGCGCCAGCCAGGCCCGGTGGGCGCCGAGGGTGCGAACGGTCATGGGTCAGACGGCGACACCGACGGTGTAGTCCCCGTCGTGCGCGACCGCGCCCACGATCGACAGCAGCGTCTTGATGTACTGGTCCACGGCCTGACGGGCCTCGGGGGTGTCCGGGAACAACAGGCTGAGCTTGGTGACGTCGGGGAAGCGGTTCACCCACACGTACACCTCGCCGGGCGAGTCGTCGTTGGCGAACATGCCGCCGTTGATCCGGTCGAACATCTCGACGCCGGGGAATTTGCGCAGATCGATGTAGGACATCATCATCGCGGCCCAGCCCGGCCGGGTCCGGACGCCGTGGCGTTGCGCGGCGAGTTCGACCACCCGGTGCGGGGACACCCCGCCGAGTTCCCGGGCCGAATCGGCGGCGCGCTGCGCGGCGGCGACCAGGCCGGTGAAGCGGTTGTCCGTGCCCGCCTCGATCGCCACCGGCACCAGGTTGGTGTACCAGCCGATCGAATTCGCCTCGCCCGCCGTGGTGCGGGTGTTGACGGGGGTGAGCACGAAATACCAATCGGCGCCGGTCAATTCGAGTTCGGTCAGCGCGAGGGCGGCGAACAGGCCGCCGACGAACCGCCCGCCCCGGGCCTCGCAGACCTCTTCGAACCGTTGCGCGTCCGGCTCGTCGAACAGCGGCAGCGTGATCTGGGCGCCGCGGGTGTAGGCCGAACCGCCCGCGGTGCCGAGATACAGCGGGAACGACGGCATGTCACCGCCGTTGCGGCGCAACAGATCCACCCACGCGCGCACCTCGGGGGAGTCCTCGGTGAGGGCCTCGTTGTGGGCGCGTTCGCGGTCGCAGTAGCCGAGATGGCCCTCGAC
This sequence comes from Nocardia sp. NPDC004068, assembly GCF_042874315.1. Lineage (NCBI taxonomy): Bacteria > Bacillati > Actinomycetota > Actinomycetes > Mycobacteriales > Nocardiaceae > Nocardia > Nocardia sp. NPDC004068. Next base: position 23,058 of record NZ_JBIAMW010000009.1, on the reverse strand, counting down.
CGCCGCGAGCGGGGCGGGCGTGCCGCCGAGTTCGCTGCCGTAGAGCATGAGCAGATCGACGCAGGTGATCGCCTGGCCGACGCCGTCGGTGTGCAGATGGTCGATCGCGGCGTACACGGTGAACGAGCCCTCGTGCCGGATCACCCCGAAGCCGAAGCAGTCCCAGTGCCGCGCGTCGGGCGTATTCGCCTGCACGAACGCGCGAATCGCGGCGGCGTCGGCGAAGTCGCCGTGGTCGGTGGCGACGAGGTCGATCCGCTCGGGCGGCAGCGCGTGCCGGACGACGCGGTCGTCGGGCAGGACCTCGAACCGGCTGCCGAAGGTGTCGTGGCGGCGCACGAACGCGGTGAGCGCGCGGGTCATCGCGGGCACGTCCGGCTCGCCCGGCATATCGAAGGAGATCATGGTGACCCGCGAGGTGCGCGCTCGCGTGCCCGCCTGCCGGTGCGCGGCCCGGAGGTATTCCTCCTGCTGGTAGCAGGGCGGGGTCGGATACGGCGGCGCGGCCGCCATCGCCGCGCGGGCGGCCTCGGACACCGACCAGCTGGTGATCCGGCCCGGTTGCGGATGCCAATCGTCGAAGAAGCCGAAATTGACCACGGGTCCCTCTATTCACGCCTCGGTGGCGACGGGTTCGCCGATGCGTGTTTCGGTAGGTATCACCGACCACGCCCTTGGGAGTTAACGGCAGTTACCACCGGGTCGGCCAGCCTCGGCGGACAACCTTGTGATTAGTGCCAACGGCGTCGGTCGTCAGGCGGTCGAAAGACCAATGTCGATTCGACGGCCTTGTCGCTCAGCGGTATTCGCTCCTACCGTGACCACACGATCCGCAGGCCCGAGGGAGGAGACGGTTGGACGCGCACGCCGCCCGCACGCGAATCGGGCTGTCCGCCGCGGTGATCGCGCTGGCCGTGGCGCTGGTCGTCGCGCCCGCCGCGGTGGCCGAACCCGGTGAGATCATGGCCGCGGCGGCCGCATCGCCGGACGGTTCGCGCCTGGTCGGGGTCGGCGAGCGGCAGGGCCGGACGGTGGATCTGGCGATCCACTCCGCCGCCATGGACGCCGTGATCACCGTGAAAGTGCTGCTGCCCGTGGATGATTCGCGGCCCGCGCCGGTGCTGTACCTGCTCAACGGGGCCAATGGCGGCACCGAGGCGAGCAGCTGGAACGAGCAGACCGATGTGGCGGACTTCTTCGCCGACAAGCAGGTCACCGTCGTCATCCCGATGGGCGGGCGCGGCAGCTACTTCACCGATTGGCGCGCCGACGATCCGGTGCTGGGTCGGCAGCGCTGGACGACGTTCCTGACCCGGGAACTGCCGCCCATCATCGACTCGGCCTTCCACGGCACGGGCGCGAACGCGATCGCGGGGATCTCGATGGCGGGCACCTCGGTGTTCCAATTGGCCTTGGCCGCACCGGGTCTGTATCGCGCGCTCGGCTCCTACAGCGGGTGCGTGCAGACCAGCAGCCCGCAGGGCGAGGCGATGGTGACCGCGGTCGTGGGGCGCTACGCGGGCAACTCGGTCAACATGTGGGGCCCGCCGGGCGATCCGGCCTGGGCCGCCAACGACGCCTACCTGCACGCGGATCGGTTGCGCGGCACCGCGATCTACGTCTCCGCGGGCACCGGCCTGCCCGGCCCGCTCGACACCCTCGACGGCCCCGGCGTCAACGGCAACGGGCAGAAGCTGTTCAGCCAGATCACCACCGGCCTGGTCATCGAGGCCATCACCAACCAGTGCGCCCAGGCCCTGCGCACCCGCCTCGCCGCCCTCGCCGTCCCCGCCACCTTCAACCTGCGTCCCACCGGCACCCACTCGTGGGGTTACTGGCAACAGGACCTGCACGATTCGTGGCCGCTGTTCGAGCAGGCCCTCACCCGCTGATCAGGCACCCGAGAGAGTCCGCTCGTCGGACGAATGGGTGAGCGACCTCACGCGTCCCGAGATAGTTAGCCTATGTACATAGATAGTTAGCAAATGTAAACTAAAAACATGTCGATGAGCCGGATCGAGGAGAGCGCGACGGTCGAGGGGCGGTTGGTGGATATCGCCGTCATCGTGGCGCGGCTGTCCCGGCTGGCCAGCGGCTTCGGTGGTGACGGGCTTCCGCGCGCGATGGTGCGCGCGCTGTCGGTGCTCGACGAGCACGGCCCGATGCGGGTCGGCGACTTCGCCCGGATCGACGGGTGTTCGCAGCCGACGGCGACGACGCTGATCGGCCGCCTCGTCGCGGCCGGACTGGTCGCCCGCGCCACCGTTCCCGGCGACTCCAGAGCCGTGGTCGTCGAGCCGACCGCGGCGGGACGCGCCCGTCTGGCGGCGTCCCGCCGCGCGATCGGCACCGCTCTGGCCGCCCGGTCCCCGGGGTTCGACCACGAGCGGCTGGCTCGCCTGAGCGACGAGCTGCGGGCCCTGCACGCGGCCCTCGTGTCCACCGCCGCAACCGAATTCGAAGAACAGGAGCGTTAGCGTTGTGACCAGCACCCTCACCCGCGTCGAGACCGACGCGCCGACACGCACCAAGCAACCCAAGGCCGTGTGGGCGGTGGCCTTCGCCTCGGTCATCGCCTTCATGGGCATCGGCTTGGTCGATCCCATTTTGAAACCGATCGGCGAGCAGCTGCACGCCTCACCGTCCCAGGTGACGCTGCTGTTCACCAGCTACATGGTGGTCACCGGCGTCGCCATGCTCATCACCGGCGTGATCTCGAGCCGGTTCGGCGCCAAGCGGACGCTGCTGGCCGGACTGGCGATCATCGTGGCCTTCGCCGCGCTGGCGGGGAGTTCCGGCACGGTCGGACAGATCGTCGGCTTCCGCGCGGGCTGGGGGCTGGGCAACGCGCTGTTCATCGCGACCGCCCTGGCCACCATCGTGGGCGCGGCCACCGGCGGCGTCGCCCGCTCGATCATCCTCTACGAGGCCGCGCTGGGGATCGGCATCGCGGCCGGGCCGCTGGTCGGCGGCTTCCTCGGCGGATTCAGCTGGCGCGCACCGTTTTTCGGCGTGTCGGTGCTGATGGCCGTCGCGTTCGTCGCGATCGTGGTGCTGCTGCCGGACACGCCGCCGCCCGCGCAACGGACCTCGATCACCGCGCCGTTCAAGGCGTTGCGCTTCCCCGGCCTGCTGCTGGTGAGCGTCACCGCGCTGCTGTACAACTACGGGTTCTTCACGCTGCTGGCCTACACGCCGTTCCCGCTGGACATGGGCACCTACGCCATCGGCGTCATCTTCTTCGGCTGGGGTCTGCTGCTGGCGCTGGCGTCGGTGGTGTTCGCGCCGCGGTTGCAGGCGGCCTTCGGCACCGTGCCGATGATCGCGACCGCGCTGGCGTTGTTCGCCGCGGACCTGGCCGTCATGGCGATCTGGGCCGATCACCGGCCCGTGCTCATCGTGGGCACCGTGCTCGCGGGGCTGTTCCTGGGCGTGAACAACACGCTGATCACCGAGGCCGTCATGATCTCGGCGCCGGTGGAGCGCTCGACCGCCTCGGCCGCCTACAGCTTCGTGCGGTTCGTCGGCGGCGCGGCCGCGCCCTATCTGGCGGGCAAACTCGGTGAGCACCGGATGGCGTTGCCGTTCTGGGTCGGCGCGGCCTGCACCGGGATCGGCGTGCTGGTGCTGCTGGCCGGACGCTCGGCCCTGGCCCACGTCGACGACCACGAACCCGCGCCGCACAGCGCCACCGAGGCCGCGGCGATCACCGTCGGCGACGACTGACGGGATACGCTGGGCCACAAGAGGATTGGGGAGGTAGGACGCCAATGCACCCAGACGTCCTACCTCCCGTCACAGTACCGGCGAATGCGCTTGCGCGCGTGGCGGGTTCGCCGATCCTGGGACGAGTCACGAGGATTTCGCGCCCCGATTCGGTCCGCGCACAGTGCCCCGGCCCCGGGCGTCGCGCGCCCGGTTGGTGGTGTAGGTGCGGGCCACGATCGCCGACCGCAGATACCACAGCCCGCCCGGGGTGCTCGGATCGAAACCGGTGAGCTGGGCGATGCGCTTGAGGCGATAGTCCACGGTGTTCGCGTGCACGTGCAGATCCCGCGCGGTGAGCCGGCGGTTGAGATTGTTGGCCAGATGCCGGGTCAGGGTCTGCAACAGTTCGGGGTGGGCGTCCAGCGGCGCGAGCAGCGCGCCGAGCACCTCGCGACCCGGTCCCGGCCGGGTGATCTGATACTCCACCGCCAGATCGTCGAGCCGGTGCAGACCGGGCCGGGTGCGCAGATGCTGGACGGTGTCGAGCAGCTGATGGGCCTGGTTGGCGGCCTCGGGGACACCCTCGGGTGCGGCGCCCACGACCGTCGCGGTGACAGCCACCCCGGCCGCCGCGGACAGGGCCTCGACGAACTCGTCCAGTTCCGCGTCCGCGACGCTCGTGGTGGGCACGAGAATCGTTCCGCCGTCCACGCTCAACAGCGACAGCACCGCCTCGCCGCAGCGGGCCGCGAGCGCCGCCTGCACCCGGCGCAGCTTGCGCCGCGCCACCACCCGGCCGTCCAGGGTCGGGTCGTGTTCGTCGGGATGCGGCGGAAGCGCCAGTGCCACAACGTGATACGAGGGCGCGATATCGATCCCGCACTCGCGGGCCATGGTCGAGGTGGAGTGCCCGGACAGCAGCGCGGTGATGAGGGTGTGCGCGGCGTGGTGGTGTTCGCCCGCGGCGGCGCGCAATTCGCGGACATAGGCGTCGGAGATGGTGGCGGTGATGATCTCGAGCACGTCGATCTGCCGCCGGGAGGCGAGCTTGATGTCCTCGAGATCGGCGGCGGTGAGATGCGCCTGGACCAGATCGACGCCGAGCCGGAATCCCTCGTGCACCGCGTGGTGGATCACGCCCAGCGGGATGCCCTCCCGGGCCCACCCGGCGGCGGCGTCCTCGAGCCGGGCGATCTGCTCGCCGGTGTCCGCGCCGTCGAACATGGCCACGGCCAGTTCCAGGCACAGCCGGGTGGTGGCGGTGAAGTCACCGCTGATGGCGTCGGTGGGCATCGTCCGGCAGGCCACCACGGTGTCGAGGAAGTGCCCCACCATCTTCCGCGACAGGGTGCGCACGTCCCGCAGGGGCGAGGTCACGTGGTGTCCGGCCAGGGTCGGGGGTACGTCGACGGGTCGCGCGGATTCGGCCACTCGGCACACTCCCTCTTCCAGTCCCCCCGCGGAAATTACCGGTACAGAGTGTCACCGTAACAATGACGTGACGCGTATACACAGCAATCCCGGCCAAATCTGGGAGGGTGGCGAAAACGCGTCCTCCGGGCTCTATTACAGCTCACAGAACGTTGAATCCTTGTTGGGCTACCGATCAGTAACCCGTACCGTCAGTGCCGGGGGAATCCTCGCGGGAGGTGGTACAGGTGAGCATTGATGGATGCCGTTCGGAACTGGACGGACACAGTGTCGGCACAGCGGCCGATCCGGCGATCGCCACGATGGCCTCCGGGTTCCGCCTGGCCCTCACGGTGGTCGGCGCGGCCGAGGACGCCGGGGTGCTCACGCTGCGCTGGCTCGAGGACGCGGCCCTGCGCTGCGCGCGCCTCGGGGTGCCGATCGACGAGGTGCACACCATGGTCAACGAGGGTTTCGAATCGGGCCTGTCCGACCAGGTGGGGTCCGACGACGGCTCGACCACGCTGTGGTTGCACGATCTGTTGCATCGTACGGTCACGCGCGCCTATCAGCGGGTGTGAAACCGGCCCGTTTTCCACGGGGCTGTTGTAATCTGTTGGCTCAGAGCATTTTTCGACCGCCCGTTCCCGGACAGCGTGGTCTTCGCCGGGCGCTCCCGTTCCGGAGGCGCGCGTCATGGTCGACCTGGTATCTCCGCTCGAGGCCCTGTTCCTGATCGGGGAGGCTCCCCACCGCCCGATGCATGTGGGCGCGATCCAGCTGTTCGAGCCGCCGCCCGGCGCGGGCCCGGATTTCGGCCTCGACACGTATCGAAAGCTGTTGTCGGACAATCGGTTCGATCGCACCTTCCGTAAACGTCCGCGGTCGGTCGGCGGCGTCGCGATGCCGCTGTGGCACTGGGACCGGGAGGTGGACCTCGCCCGGCACCTCGCCCGCTGGGCTCCGGCGCGGCCCGGCGGCACCGAACAGCTGCTGGACCTGGTGTCGTGGTTGTACAGCCGCCGCCTGCCCGCCGACCGCCCGCTGTGGGACGTCAATGTGATCGAGGGGCTGCGCGGGGGCGAGTTGGCGTTGTTCGTGCGCATTCACCACGCGGTCACCGACGGCGTCGCGGGACAGCACGCGCTGCATCGCGGACTCGACCACGAGCCCGTGCCCGTCGCGTACGGGCCGTGGCACGCCGAGCCGCCCCGCCCGCGACGGGCGGCGGCGGGACGCACCGGATCGCCGGGGGTGGGCACCGCGCTGGCCCGGCTCGCCCGCGCGGCGCGGACCGTGATCACCGACGCGGCGCTGGTGCGGCCCTGGGAAACCCCCGCCACCCTGTTCAACGTGGCCGCGGGCGGCGACCGCCGCTGCGAGCTGTACTCCTGCGACCTGAACCGGATCACCGCGATCGCGGACGCCGCCGACGCCTCGATCAACGACGTGGTGCTGGCCGTGACGGGCGGGGCGCTGCGCCGATACCTGCTGTGCCGCAACGCCCTTCCGGATCGGTCACTGGTGGCGATGGTGCCGGTGTCGCTGCGCAGCGGGACGGAGGCGCGCAGCTCCGGCGGCGTCAAGGTCGCGGCGGTGCTGTGCCCGCTCGGCACCGACACCGCCGATCCCGCCCTGCGCCTGGACCGGATCAAGGCCGCGATGGGCCGCAACAAGCAGATCTACCGCGAGCTGTCCGCCACCGCCGCCATGGCGCTCACCGCCGCGCTGGTGAGCCCGCTGGCCCTGGCCTTCCTGCCGCGCCCGCTGGCGCGGATCACCCCGCCGTTCAACATCGTCGTCTCGAGCATGCCCGTCCCGCGCGGCCCCATGCACCTCAACGGCGCCCGCCTCACCGCCAGCTACCCCCTCTCGATCCCCTTCGACGGCCAGGCCCTCAACGTCACCCTCACCATCGCCGACGATCACATCGACTTCGGCATGGTCGCCTGCCGCACCACGGTCCCGGACCTGAACCGCTTCCCGGGAATGCTGGCCGCCGCGCTGCGGGAAACGGAGGCGGCGTTGCTGATTCGCGCGGGCAGCGAGTAGCGCAGGATCTTTCCGACCACGGTCAGCAGTTGCGGGACCAGGCGACCGCGGTGGTAGGGCAGCCCGTGCCGCGCGCAGATCCGCCGCACCTCGGGCGCGATCTCCGGGTAGCGGTTGCTCGGCAGGTCCGGGAACAGGTGGTGCTCGATCTGGAAGGACAGGTGACCGGAGAGGACATGCAGGATCCGGCCGCCGGAGATGTCGGCCGAACCGCGCAGTTGCCGGGCGTACCAGTCGCCGCGGCTCTCGTTCGCGAGACATCGCTCGGGGAAGGTGGCGATTCCGGCGGGCAGATGCCCGCACAGCACGATCGCGGCGGACCACAGGTTGCGCACCAGTTCGCTGGCGAGGTTCGCGGTGAGCGTCGTCGCGGCGCAGGGCCCGGTCAGCAGCGGGAACAGCAGGTACTCCTTGGTCGCGAGGGTGAGCGTCTTGCGCGCGCCCGCGCGGAGCTTGCCGTCGATCTCGCGAATGTCCTTGCGCCCGGTGAGAACTCGCTCGAGTTCGGCGTCGTAGGGCAGGAGCATCGCGTCGAAGCACACCGCCAGGCCGATCGCGTAGAGCGGCTGCGCCAGGTTGAGGGGGTGCCAGGGCTGCTCGGGGGAGATCCGCAGATAGCCGAAACCGAGGTCGCGATCGCGGTCCACGACATTGGTGTAGAGGTGATGGTGGACGTGGCTGTCCTTCCACTGCGCGGCGGGCATGTACATGTCCCACTCCCAGGCGGCGGAGTGGATCCGGGGATCGCGCAGCCAATCCCATTGGCCGTGCAGGACATTGTGGCCGATCTCCCAGTTGTCCAGGATCTTCGACAGCGACAGGCAGGTGACCCCCGCGAGCCACGCCGGGGGGAACAACGAGCCGAAAAGGACGGCGCGACCGGCGAGTTCGAGGGTGCGCTGGGTGCGGATCACGGTGCGGATGTAGCGCGCGTCGGCGGCGCCGAGGTCGTCGAGAATCCGGCGCCGGAGTTCGTCCAGCTCCGCCGCGAGGTCCGGCTCGGTCATCGATCCTCCTACAGGTCGAGGGCGACGTCGCCCGCGGCGGTGGTGGTGCAGGTCCGGATCGGCTGGCCCTCGCCGTGCTGCACCCGGCCCGTCCGCAGATCCCGCACCCGGCCCGCGCGCAGCCGCGCGGCGCAGGCGAAACAGATGCCCATCCGGCATCCGCTCGGCGGGGCGATCCCGGCGCGTTCCCTCGCCTCCAGCAACGAGAGGCCACCGGACGCGCGAAACTCCTTGGCGCTGACCAGGAATCGCACGGTGCCGCCCTCGGTGGCGGCGGGCGGGGGGAGAGCGAAGCGTTCGAGCGCGAGTCGGTCGGCGAGATCGGCGGCCGCCCAGTGGTCGGCGCACGCGTCGAGCAGGCCGCTCGGTCCGCAGGCGTAGGCCGAGCGCCGCCGCCAGTCCGGGCACAGCGAGTCCAGCTCCGCCGGTCGGAAACGGTTGCCGCGCAGCGTATTCCGCTCGATGTACCGGAACCACGGCACCGTCTCGGCCAGCGTCCGCAGCTCGGGTCCGAAGATCGCCTCCTCGGCCCGGCGCGCGGAATGGATCATCGTCACCGTCGCGGCCGCGCGCGGCCCCGTGGCCAGTTCGCGCAGCATAGACATCACCGGCGTGACGCCGCTGCCCGCGGTGATGAACAGCAGCGGCCGTCGCGGTCCCGGCACGACGAAGTCCCCGGCGGCCTGAGTCAATTCCACGACGGCCCCGATGCCGGTGTCGTACACCAGTTTCGGCGAGACCACGCCGCCGGGGACCGCCCGCACGGTCACCTCGAGCAGCCGATCCAGCCGGGGCGCCGACGATATCGAGAACGGCCGCCGGTGCCGCACCCCGTCGACATCGATCCCGATCGTCGTCCACTGGCCCGCGCGATGCCCGCGCCACCGCCGGTCCGCCTCGAGCCACAGCCGGGTGACATCCGGCCCGCACCGGCGCACCGCCCGTACCCGTGCGCCGACCGGGTCCGCGCCCCGGGCCGGGGCGAACAACCGCGCGTACTCCGAGGGTTCGTGGGGTGCCGCCAGCACCCGGGCGAGCGCCGCGACGGAATCCCTCATCCCAACCGACCCGCGGCGAAATCGTCGAGCAGCGCGTGCACGGTCGCCTGGGCGTGCGGGCGGTTCGTGCCGATCTTGCCGCGGGGGCCTCGGGCCGCCCATCCGGTTATGTAGAGGCCGGTTCGGGGGTGGCCGTCGGGGGCGAGCACGCGTCCGGCCGCGTGGGCGATCGCGCCGACGGCGTGGATCACCAGACCGGTCTCGATGAGGTCAGGGGCGGGTGTCGGTCTGTCGCGGGTGGGTGTGACCGTCAGTGCCGCAACGTGATTCGTGCCCAGGATCGTCGCGGGGGCGGTGTGGAAGCGGAAGCGCAGGCCGCCGTTGCGGATTCGTTGGTGTCGGGTCAGGGCGCGGATCGCCGGGGCGGTGAACGTCGCCTCGCCGGGGCCGCGGCGGCCGATCACCACGACCTCGCGAACGGCGCTGTGCGCCAGCGTGTTCCGGACGGCGGGTGGGACGCGTGTCGGGTCTAGTTCGTCCGGGTGGGTCAGGAGCAGTCGGGCGGCGTCGAGTGCGACATTGCCGTTGCCGATGATCACGGCGCGCGGATGCGACAGGTCGACGTGGTGGTGGGTCGGGGCGCCGTTGGCCCAGGCGGCCAGGTCGTGGGCGGTCAGGTTCCCGGGCAGGCGCGCGCCGGGGAGGTCGAGGGTGCGGCCGCCCGCCGCGCCGGTGGCGAGGACGACGGCGGGGAAGCGGCGGCGCAGCGCGGCCGGATCGAGGTCGCGGCCGATCTCGACCCCGAGTCGCAGCCGCACCCGCGGATCGGCGGTCACCGCGGCGAATTCGTCCAGCAGTCGCTTGACGCCCCGCTGGTCCGGCGCGACACCGTACCGCACCAGTCCGCCGGGTTCGGGGGAGCGGTCGAAGACGACGACGCGAACGCGGCGGTGCCGGAGCAGTTCCTCGGCGGCGTACATCCCGGCGGGACCGGCCCCGACTATCGCCACCTCCAGGGTGCGCCTGCCCAGGGGAACCGGTTGCGGCGCGGGAGGTTTCACGGGCCGCGCGCGGTGGGCGGGGTGTCGCTGGAAATACGCGGCGCTCGTGATGCGGAACGGTTGCTGCTCAGGGCTCAGCCGCTCGCTCGGCCGGATCGCGTCGACCGGGCAGGCGTGCGCGCAGGCGCCGCAGTCGATGCACTGGTACGCGCTGAACGCGATTCGCTGCGCGCGGTCGAGCCGGTCCCACAGGGCGGTGCCGTACAGGGCGAGCCGGTGCTCGGGCAGGAAGTACCTGCCGGGTTCGAAGCCGTGCTCCCAGTCCAGGGCATCGATGTCCATCGACAGGGTCGCCGCGCTCGCGACGAGCATGTCGGTGACGTCGTCGAGTTCCGTCGTCCGTCGTGTCATGCGTCCTCCTGATCGGTCGGCGGGTCCGCGGGGAGGACCCGCACGGTGAGATGGCCGGGGTGGGCCGGGTCGAGCAGGATCGCCTGGGTGGTGATGTTGCGGCGGATGGACGGGGTGAGCAGATAGCGGGGAAAGCTGTTGCGGGTGACCGAGATTCGCAGCCGGTGCCCGGCCCGGACGAGGGCCTCGGTGGCGTGCAGGTCGATGTCGACCGAATGCGGGCGGTGCGGTTCGGCCGGGATCTCCGACTCGGCGGTGAGCGGGTGGACGGGTTCGACGGGATCGCCGTCGGGGTAGCGCGGGGTGTCGGGGGAGAGGCGGCGCATGGAGGACCGCAGCGCGCCGGAGGACAGAGCGACCGAGCGGCCGTCCGGGGCGACATCGCTCAGGGTGGCCGCCCAGAACGCGTCCCGGGAGCCCGCCTCGACGTACAGGTGCAGGGCGACCGGGCCGCTGAGGGTGAGGTCGGCGCGGAGGGGCGGGGAGGTGAAGGTGGCCGCCGCCCGCTCGGCGCGCCGCTCGTCACGACCGAAGTCGCGGCCCAGCAGGGTCGCCAGGCCCACGGTCGCGCGGGCGGCGTTGTCCGAGGCCGGGAGCGAGTGCGCGTCGAGTTCGATCCGCCGCGCGCTGTCCGGGGGCCGCGCGGCGAGCGTGCCGTCGAAGTGCGCGTGCCCGGCCGAGCCGCTGGCATCGGCGGTGAGATGGAATTTCCGGCGTCCGGCGTCCGGATCGGGGAAGACCCGGCGGCGCACCCAGCCGTCGCCCTGACTGCGCAGCGTGATCGGACCGTAGCGATCGATGCCGTTGTCGATGCCGCGGATCCAGCGGTCGAACCACGCGCACTGGAGTTCGTCGAGGGCGGGCGGCGCGGCGAGGCCGCCGAGTTCGGGCACCGGCGACAGGTGATAGCCCTGCCCGATGAGCAGCTGCTTCGCCCCCGGGGGCTGCGGCAGCCGCTCGTAGATGTGCCACACCGAACCGCTGTAGATGTCGTGCCAGGCGCCGACGAGAAAGGTGGGAACGCGAATCGCGGTGACATCGGGCACATTTCGCGCCCACATGGCATTCAGATAGCTGTGCGGGTGGCGGTCGGAGGCCAGGACCGCCAGCATCAGGCCGAACCAGGGGATCGGGTGCGCGAGCCGGTCGCGCACCAGCCGGGCCAGCAGCCGGGGCCGCCGCAGCACCGACGGCGACGGCACCAGTTTGGCGAGATTGATCGACGCCGACCAGGCGAGGATGAACGGCGAGGGCACCCCGCCGCTGAGCCCGATCTCGCGGGTCGGATCGGTCGAGGGTTCGATCGCGAACACCGCCGCGAGCCCGGGGGGTTGCCGCGCGGCGGCGAGCAGGGCGGCCTGGGCGTGATAGGAGATGCCGCTCACCGCGATCCGCCCGTCGCACCAGGGCTGTGCGCGCACCCACGCCAGCACGTCGGTGTAGTCGCGTTGTTCGTGTTCGCCGTGGAAGTCCCACGTCCCGGTGGAGGACCCCGTGCCGCGCACATCCACCAGCACGATGGCGTAGCCGCGCGACACCAGGGTGTCGTTGGTGGTGATCGTGTCCAGCGCGCCGCGACCGATCCCGCCGATCAGATCCAGGAAGCCCACCCCGCCGCGTGGCCCGGTCGCCGTCGCGGTCGCCCAGGCGCGCAGCGCGTTTCGCGCGGGACGCGAACCGAACGCCCGGATCAGCGTTTTGTTGTAGGGGGTGAAACAGACCACCGCCGGGACCGGCACGTCGACCACCCCCCGTTCGTCGGCGGGCAATCCGATATCGGCGAGCAGCAGTTCCCCGTCGGACGCCCGAATGGAAACGTCGCCGCGCCAATGGGTTCGGGGCCAGCGCGGTTCACCGATGTCGAACCGCGTCGCGATATGCACGGGCAAGGCCGTGGGATTCGTGCTCATCGGGCACCTTCCGAAATGAATTCAGACGGCCGCTTTCTCCAATTCGGCCAGGGATTCCTCGAACAATTCGAGCAGCCGATCGAGTTCGGGCACGGCCGTCGGACAGGCCACGAGGCCGAAATCGATCCGGTCGTTCGTGGTGGTGAACGTGATGTTGAGCGCCAGGCCGGTCAGGGGGATCGACAACGGATACAGCGCGTCGAGCCGCGCGTCGCCCCAATAGCGCGGCACGTGCGTGCCGGGCACTTTCGAGATCACCACATTGCACGCCGGGAGCAGGGTGGCCAGCCGCCCGGCGAGCAGCGCGATCAGCAGCGGGCTGAGCATGAGCCCCGACAGCGCGACACCGCCCGGGGTGGGCAGTGCGGCGAAGACGCTCTTGCTGTCGGCCATGGACCGGCTGATCGCCGCCAGCCGCCGCCGCGGATCGGCGATATCGGTGCCCAGGGCGCACAGGGTCGCGCCGACCTTGTTGCCCCCGCTGTGGTCGTCGGCCGAGCGCAGCGTCATCGGCACCATGGAAACCAGAGGGCGAGCAGGCAATTGGTGCCGTTCATCGAGATAGCCGCGCAACGCCCCGGCGACGACGGTGAGGATGACGTCGTTGGCGGTGGTCGCGGTCCGCCGCCGCACGGCCTCGATCCGCCCGCGCGGCAGGGACAGCACCGCGCAGCGCCGTGCGGTGCCGATGGGGACGTTGAAGGGGGAGCGCGGCGCCTCGAACGGCACGGTGAGCGCCCGGTCCAGCACGACCTTGCGGCCCGCGTCGAGCAGCGTCCGCAGCTGTCGCGACGCGGACCGCGAATTCGGCTCGGGCCGATGCCCGTTGGCGGGCGGGAGCTGCCAGAACGCGCGGGGTGGCGCGCTCGTCGGCGCGGCGTCGAGGGTGCGCGCGAACAGCCGCTGCGCGGCCGCGCCGTCGAGCAGCGCGTGATGCCATTTGCAGTACACCGCGAACCGCCCGTCGGCCAGCCCCTCGATCAGGAATACCTGCCACAGCGGCAGATTCCGGTCCAGTGGCTGCCCGTGCAGCCGGTCGACGACCTCCAGCAGCTGGGCCTGTCCGCCCGGGGCGGGCAGGGCGATGTGTACGAGGTGGCGGAACAGGTCCAGATTCTCGTCCCGGGTCCACAGCAGCGGCGAGATCCCGGGCAGCGCGACCGGGTGCCGCAGAAATGTCGGCGTCGCGTCGGTGCGCACGGAAAGGGTCGCGAAAAGCTTTCGGAAATAATCGTCTTTCGCGTCCGGCGGCGGTTCGAACAATTGCAATGTGGCAACGTGCATCGGATGTTGTGGGGTGTCGCCGAAAAGGAAGGCGGCATCGAGCACGGACGTGGGTCGTAAATTCACGGCTTCACCAATCATCGATCACAGAGCATGGTCGGGTGAAGAAGGATGTCCCCTTTTCGACGGCACGTGTCGCTGAACCGTTCACAGCCGAGAATACCCGGTCACTTCCGTATTGAAAAGCTTTCCGGCCATTAGATACCGGATGAAAGGAAAAGGCCGGTCGATACCGACCGGCCTTCTAGTGATAAAGGGGAACTGCAATTTCGGTGAGCTGAAATCCACGCCCCGAATTCACCGCGATGGAGGAGTCGCGGGCGAATCCCACGCCCGCGCGTACCGCCGCTTGTCCGGCGCGGCGAGCTCCTTGCTCCGATACACGACGTACGGCCGCACCAGATACCCCACCGGCGCGCTGAACATGTGCACCAGCCGGGTGTAGGGCCAGAAGGCGATCAGGGCGAGCACGATCAGCGCGTGCGCCTGGAACGTCCACGGCGTGCCCACCATGAGGTCCGGCTCGGGGTGAGCGGTGAAAAGGCTTCGGAACCAAGGGGATACGGTCTCGCGGTAGTTGTGCCGCCCCCACAGCAGATTGCTGCCGACGGTATTGAGCACGCCGGTCAGCAGCGCGCCCGCCAGCAGGGCGTACATCACCTTGTCGTTGGTGGTGGTCGCCCGGCGCACGGCCGGAACCGTCCAGCGCCGGTACAGCAGGATGCCGATTCCGGCGAGCACCGCCGCGCCCGCGACCGACCCCGCGGAGACCGCGAGCACGTGGTAGGACCGCTCCGAGATCCCGACCGCCGCGGTCCACGACTCGGGGATCAGCACGCCGAGCACGTGCCCGCCGACCACGCCGAGCATGCCGAAGTGGAACAGCGGACTGCCCAGCCGCAGCAGCCGCGATTCGTGGATCTGCGAGGAGCGGGTGGTCCAGCCGAACTGGTCGTTGCGGTAGCGCCACAGGTGGCCCAGCACGAACGAGGTGAACGCGATGTAGGGCAGGGTCGTCCACAGGGTGGTGGTCATCGGCGGGATTCCGATCCGGTGAGGGTGAGCGGGTCCATCGCGAAGGGCTCGAGGCCCACCTCTTCCTCGGGTGGGCCCTGCGCGGCCAGTTCGGCGATGCGGCGGCGATCCGCGGTGGTGATCGGCGGCAGCGTCGCGGTCACCGCCGCGAGGATCCCCGCGTACGGGGAACCGCTGTCGGACAACGACAATCGCAACAGCTCCAGCACCGGTACGTGCTCGCCGAGCAGCCGTTCCCCGCCGATCGGATCGACGGTCGCGGCGAACTCCAGCAGCACCGCGAGATGGTCGGGCAGTTCGTGATCGCCGAGTTCGACCCCGGCCTGCCGGTAGGTCTGTTTGAACCGCAACAGCGCCATCCCGCGTTTGCGGGTGTCGCCGTAGGCGTAGAAGGTCAGGTGCAGGCTGGCGCGGCGGCGCATGTCGAAGGTCTCGACGTAGTGCTGGGCCGCCGCGATCGGGGTGGTGTCGCGCAGCCAGGCCAGCACCGGTTCCAGTTCCCGGCGCACCGGTTCGGGCAATTCCGCTGTCGCGCCGGACAATTCGTCGAGCAGGCCGAGGGTCTTCGCGCCCGGGTAGTCCAGCAGCAGCGCGGCGATGCGCCAGACCAGTCGCCGTTCGCGGTCGGGCATGGGCACCACCGGTTCGGGGCGGCGGCGCGGTTTCAGCAGGTTCATCGCGGCTCTCCGCCGGGAACGGCCGCCGGGGCGTCGGCGGGCGCGTGGCCGTTTCCGTTCGCCGTGGTCCCGTTGCCGTTCGTGTCGCCGGTCGGCATGAGCCCGTCGGTGCGTTTACCGTCCCAGTCCAGCAGGTTGATCCGGCTCGACTTCTCCTGCGGCGCGGCGTTGTTCGTGTCGGTGAGGTGGAACTTCTCGGCCATGACGTCGAAGGCGGTCATCCCCGGCCCGCCGTCGACGTCGAGGCTGCACCCGGTGGCCAGCGAATCCAGTTCGTGCGCACGGGATGTCGCGCCGGTGGGGATCACGTACCGGTGCTCGTACTTGGCGATGGCGAGCAGCCGGTACATGGCCTCGATCTCCTCGGGCTCGAGCCGCACCGACTCCGGAATGGTCAGGTCCGGTTCCTGGCCGAGGTTGATCGAGCGCATGAACGAGCGCATCCCGGCCAGCCGTTGCAGCGCGGCGCGCACCGGGCCGGGATCACCGGCGGTGAACAGTTCGGCGAGGTACTCCACCGGGATGCGCAGCGCGTCGATCGCCCCGAACAGGTTGTTCGCGTTCTCGCCGTCGTGCCCGGTCTGCGACAGCACGTCCACCATCGGCGACAGCGGGGGCACGTACCACACCATCGGCATGGTCCGGTACTCCGGATGCAGCGGCAGCGCGATCTGATAGTCGACGATGAGCTTGTACACCGGCGAATCCTGCGCGGCGGCAATCCATTCCGGGGAGATGCCGGACCGCTCGGCCTCGGCGATCACGCGCGGATCGTGCGGATTGAGGAACACCCCCAGCTGCGCCGGGTACAGCTCGGTGTCGTCGGTGACCGACGCCGCCTCGAGCACCTTGTCGGCGTCGTAGAGCATGACCCCGATGTAGCGCAGCCGCCCCACGCACGTCTCCGAGCACACCGTCGGGATGCCGACCTCCACCCGTGGGTAGCAGAAGGTGCACTTCTCGGCCTTGCCCGTCTTGTGGTTGAAGTAGATCTTCTTGTACGGGCAGCCGGTGACGCACTGCCGCCAGCCGCGGCAGGCGTCCTGGTCGACCAGCACGATGCCGTCCTCGGACCGCTTGTAGATCGCCCCCGACGGACACGACGCCGCGCACGACGGGTTGAGGCAGTGCTCGCAGATGCGCGGCAGGTAGAACATGAACGTCTGCTCGAACTCGAGCTTCACCTGGTCGGACAGCTTGGCCAGCAACGGATCCCGGCCCACCTGCTCCGGGCCCGAGCCCAGCGAGTCGTCCCAGTTCGCGCCCCAGGTGACCTGGGTGTCCTCCCCGGTGATCAGCGATTTGGGCCGCGCCACCGGGGTGGTGTCCATCCGCGGGGCGGACAGCAGCGTGTCGTAGTCGTAGCTCCACGGGTCGTAGTAGTCACCGATGGTGGGCAGGTCGGGATTGGCGAAGAGGTTGAGCAGCCGCTTCATCCGGGAACCGGACTTCAGCGTGAGGCGGCCCCGGCGGTCCAGCGTCCAGCCGCCCTTCCACTTCTCCTGATCCTCGTAGCGGCGCGGATACCCCTGTCCCGGACGGGTTTCCACATTGTTGAACCACACGTACTCGGTGCCCGAGCGGTTGGTCCACGCCTGTTTGCAGGTGACGCTACAGGTGTGGCAGCCGATGCACTTGTCCAGGTTCATCACCATGGCAAGCTGCGCCATGACACGCATGTCAGTACTCCACTTCCTGCGAGCGCTTACGGATCGTGGTGACCTCGTCGCGCTGATTTCCGGTGGGGCCGTGATAGTTCAGGGCGAACGACTGCTGGGCGTAGCCGCCGACCAGGTGCGACGGTTTGATCATGATGCGGGTGAGCGCGTTGTGGATGCCGCCGCGTTTGCCCTTGGCGCCGTTGGTCTCCGGGGTGCCCTCGATGCGCGGCACGTTCACCGCGCGGTCCTGGGCGTGGTACATGAACACCGTGCCCTCGGGCATCCGGTGCGAGACGATGGCCCGCGCCACGACGATGCCGTTGCGGTTGACCGCCTCGATCCAATCGTTGTCGCGCACACCGATCTTGGCGGCGTCGACCTCCGACATCCAGATCGCCTGCCCGCCGCGCGAGAGCGTGAGCATGTGCAGGTTGTCCTGGTAGGCGGAGTGGATGGACCACTTGGAATGCGGGGTCAGATACCGCACCGTCACCCCGTTCGCGCCGACCGCGCCGATGCCGGGCTCGGCGAACAGCGCCGACATGTCCAGCGGCGGCCGGTACACCGGCAGCTGCTCGCCGAGTTCGATCATCCAGTCGTGGTCGAGGTAGAAGTGCTGGCGGCCGGTGAGGGTGTGCCAGGGCTTGGCGCGCTCGACATTGATGGTGAACGGGGAGTAGCGCCGCCCGCCGGTCTCGCTGCCCGACCACTCGGGTGAGGTGATGACGGGGACGGGCCGGGCCTGGGTGTCGGCGAAGGTGATTCGCTTGCCCTCGTGTTCCGCGGCCAGATCCGCGAGCTCGGTCCCGGTGCGCCGCTCGAGCGCGTGGAAGCCCGCCACCGCGAGGCGGCCGTTGGTGGTGCCCGACAGCGCGAGGATGGCCTCGGCGGCGTGGGTGTCCTTGGCCAGCGACGGGCGGCCCCGCGCGACGCCGGAGACGATCGCGCCGTTGACGCCCTTCAGGTACTCGACCTCCGCGTCGGGCAGCGTGGTGACGCCCTTGGTGGTCAGGCCGAGGGTTTCCACGAGCGGGCCGAGCGCGGCCATCTTCTCCGCGATGTGCGGGTAATCGCGTTCGACCACAACGAGTTTCGGCATGGTCTTGCCGGGGATGGGCTCGCATTCGCCCTTCTTCCAGTCCCGCACGCGCCCGCCCGCCTGGGCGAGGGCGTCGGGGCTGTCGTGCTGCAACGGCACCGCGACGATGTCGGAGCGCTTGCCCAGATGTTTCTCCGCGAGCCAGGAGAAGCCGCGGGCGATGCGGTGGAACGCCTCGAAGTCGGTCCGGGCCTCCCACGGCGGGGAGATCGCGGGGGTGAAGGCGTGCACGAACGGGTGCATGTCGGTGGAGGACAGGTCGTACTTCTCGTACCAGGTCGCGGCGGGCAGCACGATATCGGAGAACAGGGTGGTGCTGGTCATCCGGAAGTCCAGCGACAGCAGCAGATCCAGCTTGCCGGTGGCCGCGGTCTCCCGCCATTCCAGTTCCTGCGGGCGCACCCCGGTGGCCTCCCCGGTTTGCAGGTTCGAATCCGCGCCGAGCAGGTGCCGATGGAAGTACTCGTTGCCCTTGCCGGAGGAGCCGAGCAGATTCGCCCGCCAGACCGTCAGCACGCGGGGGAAGTTCTCCGGTGCGTCGGGATCCTCGCAGGCGAATCGGAGATCACCCGATTTCAGTTGCGCCACAACGTGTTCGGCGGCGGTCCGCCCGGCGGCCTCGGCCTCGTCGGCGAGATCGAGGGGGTTGCGGTCGAAGGTCGGATACGACGGCATCCAGCCCAGCCGGGTGGCCAGGGCGATATTGTCGGCGGCGGCGCGGCCCGCGAACGCGCCCGCGCCCAGCGGCGAGGCGAACGCCTCGGAGGTGAACGGATCGTAGCGCCACTGGTCGTTGGCCAGATACCAGAACACGGTGCCCTGCATCTGCCGCGGCGGCCGCTGCCAGTCCAGGCCGAAAGCCAGTGTGGACCAACCCGTTACGGGACGGCACTTCTCCTGGCCGACGTAGTGCGCCCAGCCGCCGCCGTTGACGCCCTGGCTACCGGTGAGCAGGGTGAGGGTGAAGAAGGCGCGGTAGATCTGGTCGGAGTGGAACCAGTGGTTGGTGCCCGCGCCCATGAGGATCATCGACCGGCCGCCGGTGCGTTCGGCGTTGTCGGCGAATTCGCGGCCGACGCGTTCGGCCTGCCCGGCGGGCACGCCGGTGATCTCCTGCTGCCACGCCGGGGTGTAGGGCTCGGTGGGGTCGTCGTAGCCGGTGGGCCAGTTGCCGGGCAGGCCGGGCCGGGACACGCCGTACTGGGCGAGCAGTAGATCGAAGACGGTGGTCACGCGCTTGCCCGCGATGACGGTGGTCGGCACGCCGCGGGTGAGCACGCCCGCCTCCGGCCCGTCGAAGCGGGGGAACTGCACGGGCGCGGCGTCGTCGGCGCGACCGTGCAGGCTCAGCAGGGGATCGGTGTCCCCGAGGTCGAGATTCCAGCGGCCCGCCCCGGACTCGGTGAAGCGGTGGCCGAGAGAACCGTTGGGCGCCACGGGATTTCCCGACGAGTCCAGCAGCACGGGCTGGAACTCCACGCCCTCGCCGTCGTGGCCGAGGTCGGCGGCGGTGAGGAACTTGCCGGGAACGTAGGTGTGCGCGACGTACTCGCCGTCGGCGTCGAATCCGCCCGCGCGCTCGTCCAATTCGACCAGGAACGGCAGATCGGTGTAGCGCTTGACGTAGTCGGTGAAGCGCGGGGTGTCGCGTTCGACGAAGAACTCGCGCAGGATCACGTGGCCCATCGCCATGGCCAGCGCGGCGTCGGTGCCGGGCCGCGCGGCCACCCACTCGTCGGCGAATTTGGTGTTGTCGGCGTAGTCGGGGGAGACCACGACGACCTTCTGGCCGCGGTAGCGGGCCTCGGTCATGTAGTGCGCGTCGGGCGTGCGGGTGACGGGAACGTTGGAGCCCCACATGATCAGGTAGCCCGCGTCGAACCAGTCCGCGGACTCCGGCACGTCGGTCTGGTCGCCGAACACCTGCGGCGAGGCCACCGGCAGATCGGCGTACCAGTCGTAGAACGACAGCATCGACCCGCCGAGCAGCGAGATGAACCGCGCGCCGACCGCGTGCGAGACCATCGACATGGCCGGGATGGGGGAGAAGCCCGCGATCCGGTCCGGGCCGTAGCGCTTGATGGTGTGCACGTGCGCGGCGGCGGCGATCTCGGCGGCCTCCCACCACTCGGCGCGCACGAAACCGCCCTTGCCGCGGGCGGATTTGTAGCGGGCGGCGAGTTCGGGGTCCTCGACGATCGACTCCCACGCCAGCACCGGATCCTTCAGCCGCGTCTTGGCCTCGCGGTACAGCTCGAGCAGGACGCCGCGCACGTACGGATAGCGCACGCGCGCGGGCGAATACGTGTACCAGGAGAACGACGCCCCGCGCGGGCAGCCGCGCGGTTCGTACTCGGGCTTGTCCGCGCCCACCGACGGGTAGTCGGTCTGCTGCGACTCCCAGGTGATCACGCCGTCGGAGACGTAGATCTTCCACGAACACGAGCCGGTGCAGTTGACGCCGTGGGTCGAGCGCACCACCTTGTCGTGCGCCCAGCGTTCGCGATAGAAGTCGTCGGCCGAGCGGCCGCCGACCCGGTGCACCGTGCGCAGATCCTCCGACACCTCGCCGCGCGCGAAGTAGCGGCCCAGACGCAGCAACGCGTCCCCGGCGGAGGGATCGGAGGGCGCCGAACCACGGGATGGAGAACTAACCACAACGCCCCCAGACGAGAGTGCCACCATGCTGTCGGTCTCGACAGTAAGGACGCCCCCGAGCAGCGCAAAACCCCTCTCTCACAACGCTCCCGGCGCGGGGGTGAGCTGTGAGGGCGGAGAAACCTCACGTTCACCACAGTCGGGCTGTGCGGGACGCGCGGTGCCGATTCGACCTGCGCCGACGCCGGAAAGCCCCGCTCGGGGAGCGGGGTGCCGGGGCGCCGGTGAACCTTCCGAAACGGGTGGTTCTCCGGCACTTTACAAATGTTTACTTTCAGCTGGCAGCTTTCGGCAGTCCGGCGGGGGTGAGATCGGCCTGTTCGCGCAGCCGCTCGAGGACGCGGGTCAGCAGTCGCGAGACCTGCATCTGCGAGCAGCCCAGCCGCTCGGCGATCTGGCTCTGCGACAGCGACTCGAAGTAGCGCCAGCACAGCAGTTCCCGGTCCGCGGCGGGCAGCCGGGCGATGAGCGGGCGGGCCACCGAGGAGCGTTCGATGAGCCGGTAGCAGCCCTCCTCGCGGCCGAGCCGGTCGCTCAGGGTCGAGCCGCGCTCGTCGTCGAGGGGAATCTGGTCGATGGAGTCGGTGCGAAAGGCGTTGTTGGCCATCAGGGCGAGCACGGTGGTGTCCACGTCGAGGGCGAGTTCGGCGGCGATCTCGCGCGGGGTGGGCTGTCGCTCGAGCCGCTGCATGAGCCGTTCGACGGCCGCGGCCAAGCGGGTCTGCGCCTCCTTGACCGGGCGTGGCACCCGCACGGCCCACACGTGGTCGCGGAAGTGCCGCCGCACCTCGCCCATGATCGTGGGCACCGCGAAGGACAGGAAGCTCGTGCCGCGCCCGACCTCGAACCGGTCGACGGCGAGCACCAGCCCGATCCGCGCGACCTGCCGCAGATCGTCGACCTGTTCGCCGCGGCCCGAATACCGTTGCGCGATATGGTCGGCCAGCGGGAGCGCGGTCTCGATGATGTGCTCGCGCAGGATCGGGCGTTCCGGATCGGCGGGGTCGAGCGCGGCCAGCTTGTCGAACCACGGTTCGAGGTTCTCGTAGGCGTCGGCCGGGTGCGCGGTGGTCGGGGTGGCTGCTGTCACGACGTGTCCTTCCGGGGGCCGAGTTCTGTTGATCGCACGTCCAGTCTTGCGAGTGGGGCGTGGCTCGACATCGGGACGAAGGTCGTCGGGTGGGGGGACTTGGGTCAGGGGCGGAAGTCACCGAACGTGGTTATCTCCGCTCGGACAGAATGTGTGTCAGCCTTCGGGGGGGGGGGGCTCAGGTCGCGGCCCTGGCTTGCAAAGCTCGGCGGATGAGTGTTCGGGCGGCATCTCCGGTCACGGACTGACCGGCGAGGACATCGAAGGCCCGGCCGTACAGCGCGATTTCTCTCGGCTGAGTAATCGCCAACTCGGCTGTGTGCCCTTCCACTCTCACCAACTTGTCATCGAACATCACAAAGTTTTCCACGACGACTTTGGCGTGCGCAGACATCGGAACTATTCCGAACGTCAACCGAGGCATCCCGATGATGGAATATAATCTATCCAGTTGCCCGATCATGACGTCCGGCCCGCCAACCGTCGTGTAAAGAGATTTCTCGCTGATGATGTAATGGAACCGGTGTTCGCGCTCATAAAGAACGCGCTGCCTGTCCATGCGTTTGATTGCACCACGGTCCAAATCGTCCGGAAGCTCATAGAAGTCGATTACCTCACGGAGTATCGCGCGGGCGTAATCCGAGGTTTGGAGAAGCCCGGGGATGATCTGCGGATCGTAGTTCCGTATGAGCGTGGCGGAAGCTTCGAGCCTTGCATATAGCTGTTGCCCGCGGGCGACACCGGAACTCAGCATCCGACGGTATTCCATATAGGCGTTATCGATATTGTGCAGCGTCGCAAGCAGGTCATTCAGCTGATCATATGCGCTGCAATGCTTGCAGTAAGCCTTGATA
Source organism: Nocardia sp. NPDC004068 (assembly GCF_042874315.1). Taxonomy (NCBI): domain Bacteria; kingdom Bacillati; phylum Actinomycetota; class Actinomycetes; order Mycobacteriales; family Nocardiaceae; genus Nocardia; species Nocardia sp. NPDC004068. The sequence continues at coordinate 203 of NZ_JBIAMW010000009.1, read as the reverse complement.
TCTCCAGGGGATGGGTTGGAATGCCCGTGCTCGATACGGGATGCTTTCGACTCGTGCCAGCCCTCTCGCTTGGCAAGCTCTCGTGCGGTTATCCCCGAGTTTTTGCGGGGTCAAGTCCAAACGGGTGGTGTAACGGGGTGATTGCCGCGTGATCCTGTTCGGTCAGGCGGTCAGTGCTGGGGTGGTTTCCTCCTGGTCGGTGG